>CAJXNC010000006.1 GCA_913056125.1 uncultured Altererythrobacter sp. | reverse complement strand
TAGGTGTCGGCAGCCATCTTGCCGTAGGGCACCGGCGAAACGATGACCTTGACGTCCAGCTGCTTGTGCGGCTCGACAGTAGTCTTCTCGGTGCCGCCGTTTTCTTCACCCCAGGTCAGAGCGAGCTCGGTGCCCAGCGGAACGTCGGCATCGACATAGCCGAGCGACAGGGCCTTCTTCTCGTTCCAGGAGTAGCCGGTGAACATCGACTTGCCGATCACGGTGCCGTCGGCATCCTTCACAGCGTCGAAGCTCGAGTTGCCGTAATTGGCCAGCGGCAGGTCGAAGAACTTGTACTGCTCACCTTCCGGATCGAACATGGAGCCCTGGATCTTCTTCATGTCGTCGGCATTCCATTCGAACGTCACCTTCTTGTAACGCTCCTTGGTGCCGTCTTCTTCCATCTTCTTCAGTGCGTCGGCACCGATGAAGTCGTGGTCGAACTTGACGAACGGGCCGTAACCCAGCTGGTACGGGTTGGTGTAGTAGTCTTCGATGTTGTCGGAGACGAACGAACCAGCGATCGAACCGGTGGCTTCGTAGCCATTGGCCGGCAGCCAGTTGCGGTAATCTTCGAGCTCGTCACCCGAGTAGATCGGAGGCAGCGGGCTGGGGATCCAGCCGGATTCCAGCGTGTTCGACGGATAGGCGCGCGAACCGACCGGGATGAGGCCGAATTCTTCACCGGCTTCGAGGATCTTCTCGCGAACATATTCCTGCTCTTCATACGGACCCCAGATTTCGAGGCCCGGCGAGCCGGCCATGCCGTGACGCAGGGTGCGGATCGTCTTGTCGCCGATCTTCATGGTCGACATGTTGAAGAACTTCAGCTTGTCGAGCGGAGCACCGTTGAGCTTCTCGATTACGTCCCAGGCGCGCGGGCCCTGGATCTGGAAGCGCCAGGAGATACGCGTGACGGGCTTGCCCATCGGACGCGAAGGCGAACGCGGATCGTTGATGATGTCAACGTTGTAGCCGCCCTTTTCGGCCTGGAACATGAGCCAGTTGGCAGCAGGTGCGCGGCCGACATAGACATATTCTTCTTCGGCGAGGCGGAAGATGATGCCGTCGCCGATCACGTGGCCGTAAGGAGTCGTCGGAACGTACTGCTTGGCCTTGTTGACTTCCCAGCCCTTGGACGAGTTGACCATGGTGTCGGACAGCAGCTTACCGGCGTCCGGACCGTTGATGTACAGGTCGAACATGTGGTGCGACTGGTCGAACAGGACGGCGCTGTGCTGCCATGCCCACTGTTCGTCGCGCCAGTTGGAGAATTCGGGAGCAACGACCGGATACACATAGGCACCGATCTTGTTGTTGCGAAGCTGGCCGACGATGTCGCCATTTGCCTTCGCAAGCACTTCATTGAGGTTCTGAGCCATTCCACTTCCTCTCATGTGTGTGAAAGAATCATATATGCGAAATTTGTATGTGGCACATACAATACTAGGCTACAGGTGCAAGCGATAAGGATAGGAAAGCGCCAGGAGGTTGTGCATGAAAGTCGAAGCTCTCGATCATATCAACATCATCACCGATGATCTGGACGGCACGGCAGAGTTCTATTCCGGCCTTCTCGGTCTCGAGCGGCGCGATGCCCCGCCGCCGCTGACACCCGAAACCGCGACCTGGATGTTCGATGCCGAAGACCGCGCGATCATTCACATCAACTCGCTCGACTGCATCCGCGCCTATGACCGCGAGATCACGCCGGGCGATTTGACCGGAGCGCTGCACCACGTGGCGCTGCGGCTGGTGGGCTATGAGGACATGAAGGCGCGGCTCGATGCGCGCGGGGCCGATTACCAGGAGAATTTGGTCGAGGCGATCGGCCTCAGGCAGATCTTCACCGCCGATCCGAACAATATCCTGCTCGAGCTGAACTTCTTCGGCGAGTGAGGCTGCAGCTTCGATGATCGATATCAGGCCCGCCACGCCTGCGGACGTTCCCCAGATCCTGCAATTCGTGCGTGACCTCGCCACTTTCGAGAAGGAGCCCGAATCGGTCGTCGCGACAGAGGCGATGATCGAACACGCGTTGTTCGGCGAGAAGTCGGCCGAGGCACTGATGGCAGAAATCGACGGCAAGCCCGTCGCCTTCGCGCTCTACTTCCACAATTTCTCGACCTGGACGGGCAAGAAGGGGATCTATCTCGAGGACCTCTATGTCACACCCGAAGCGCGCGGGCAGGGCGTCGCCACCGCGCTGTTGCAGCATATCGCAGGCATTGCGCTTGATCGCGATTGCGGCCGTTTCGAATGGGCGGTGCTCGACTGGAACCAGCGCGCCATCGACGTCTACCGCAAGATCGGCGCCGTCGGCATGGACGAATGGCGCATCCAGCGCGTCAGCGGCGACGCGCTGCACAAACTGGCAGGACGCTAGGCGGACAGGCCGCCAGCGATCGCGAAGTTCAGCCGATTTCCGCTGTCGCAGGCATCGGCCTGACTGTCAGCGGTTCTCCACCATCGGGCGTGGCCGTGTAAGAGCCATCCGCCGCCGCCGCAGTCTCGGTATAGCAGAGCGGCTCGGCGCCGGGACTTCGTACCCTGAAGCACGTCTTCCCATCGACTACTTCCAGCGTGCCTTGGGCCGCATCGGTTCCCTCCGGCGTCACCTGCGAATAGGTACCATCGGAATTCAGCGTCACGATCGACATGGTGCCGT
Organism: uncultured Altererythrobacter sp.; assembly: GCA_913056125.1. Classification (GTDB taxonomy): domain Bacteria; phylum Pseudomonadota; class Alphaproteobacteria; order Sphingomonadales; family Sphingomonadaceae; genus Alteraurantiacibacter. The sequence goes on along the minus strand of CAJXNC010000006.1, from coordinate 205,731 downwards.
CGCTTGCAGAAACCTCGTAAGTACCGGCAGGTGAACCGTTTGCTGTGACGAATGGTATCGCTGTTGCAGGCTCTCCGAACTGTTCCGCCTGTTCGCCCGAACAAGACGCAAGCGCTATCGCGGTTGCAAGGAATGCCAGTCTGCGCATGGCAGCCTCCTCTCCAACAACCCTCCCGCTCGGACTGCATACCACGAAACCCGACGCTTTGTAACAAAACTGTCACAAAGCGTCGGGTGGACTAGTCGCTACTCCGCAGGCACCAGCCGCAGGATCCTGCCATCCGTGTTGTCCGTCAGAACGTAGATCGAGCCATCGGGCGCCTGCTTGACCAGCCTCAGCCGCTCGCCCAGGTCCTCGAGCAGCCGCTCTTCGCCGACAACGCGGTCGCCTTCGAGCACCAGTCGCACGAGATGCATCTGGGTAAGGGAGGTGGCAAAGAGGTTGCCCTGCCATTCCGGGAACATGTCGCCGGTATAGAAGGTCAGGCTGGAGGGAGAGATCACCGGGTCCCAGTAATAGACCGGCTGCTCGTAGCCCTCGGCGACCGGCCCTTCGCCAACCACCTCGCCGCTATATTCGAGACCATAGCTGATTACCGGCCAGCCGTAATTCTTGCCAGCCTTGATCAGGTTGATCTCGTCGCCGCCGCGCGGGCCGATATCGATTCCCCACAACTCGTCCGTACCGGGGCGGAAGGCAAGGCCGATCGGATTGCGGAATCCGGCTGCCCAAAGTTCCGGTAGCGCGCCTTCCGTGTCTGCAAAAGGACCGCCAGGCGCTGGATTGCCATCGGTGTCGATGCGCACGATCTTGCCGATGCCCGTGCCAAGGTCCTGAATGTAAGGGCGCAGCGGCGTGGAGGCTAGGTCGCCCAGCGTGACGAACAGATAGCCTTCGTCGTCGAATAGCAGGCGGGCCCCGAAATTGCCGTGCTCGGAAGGCAGGCTCGGCAGCTGGCGGTAGATTACCTCGACATCTTCGAGCCTGGGCTGTGTGACATCGACCAGCGTGGCGCGGGCCACTGAGAGCATGTTCCCCTCGGGCCGACCCTCGATATAGCTGAGATAGATGCGCTTGTTTTCGGCAAAGCCGGGATCAAGGATCACATCGGCGAGGCCGGAGATTTCCTGCCTCGTGACTTCCGGTACGCCTTCGATGGGCGGTGAGAGCCTGCCATTATCGACGATGCGCAGACGACCATCGCGCTCGGTCACTAGCAGGCGGCCATCGGGCATGAAGGCCATGCCCCACATCTCGACCAGCCCTTCCGCCACCGTTTCGACATCGAAATCGACATTCGAAGTCATCGAAGGAGCGCGCGTCTGTTCGGGGAAGGCCGGCACCTGATCGGGCGCATTCTTGTCCTGAGTTTCCACTGGCGCACCGATCACGGGTTCGTTTGTGGTCTCATCCCCGCCCGCACAGGCGGCCAGCGCGAGCATGCACAAGGATACCCCTGCGGTGAGCTTGCTGATCTTCATTTCTTCCCCTCCTTCAGTCGACGGATACTAGACAGGCACGCCGCCGGCCGTGGTCGTGCGGTACATTTCCCGCCGGAACCCGTCATAATCGTTCGGACCCAGATGCATGGTCGCGGCATTGTCCCACATCGCCACCATGCCCGGTTTCCAGCGCAGGCGACAGGTGAAGGCGTGTTGTGTGGCATGCCAGACAAGATATTCGATGAGCGGCCGCGCCTCATGTGTGGTCATACCCTCGATGCCAACGGCATAGGTGTCGCAGATATAGAGCGAGGGCTCTCCGGTTTCGGGATGACTGCGCACCAGCGGGTGGAAGCTGCCCTTGATGCCCTGCTCGTGCTTGGCCTGGTCGCCGAACTGGATCGCGCCGCCGTCGCGCAGCAGGTTCTGGGTGGCGAAGTTGTTGCGCGCACTCATATGCACGCGCAGCGGGCGCAGCATGTCCTGATAAGTCTTGCTCAGATGGCGGAAGGCGAGCGCGCAATTGGCCCATGTCGTGTCGCCGCCATAGGGCGGTCCCTCGACCTGCCGCAGGAAGGTGATGCTGGGCGGTTCGGCAAGGAAGGGACTGTCCGTGTGCCAGCCACCGCCGAACAGGCTGGGCGTGACCTCGTCAGCTTCCTTGATGATCGGATGGACCTCCCGATGCCCCTCCACGCCTTGCGTGTAGGCGTCCACAGCGAAGGGGCCGAGACGCGCGGCAAACTCCTCGTGCTCTGCATGGCTCAGATCCTGGTCGGCGAGGTAAAGCATCTTGTGATGCCACAGCGCCTGCTTGAGCGAGGCGACACCTTCGTCCGACAATTCGGGCAGGCGCACGCCCTTGACCTCTGCGCCCATCGCGGCGGCCAAGGGCGCGCATTCGAAATGGTTCGACTTGAACGGATGGTTGTCGAAGTCCCCGCAGGGGCTGACCCGCACTTGCCACATGGCGATTGTTCCTCTTCCGGATCTTTTGTCCTGTTGAGCCCGGATAGCGAGAAGTGCGCCTTGATGCCAATCAATCCAGCGTGATCACCGTCTTGCCGAAGCTTTCCGGCCCCCATGCATGGCCATAGGCGAGCGGGGCATCGTCGAATTCAAAGCGTGCGCCGATGGGCGGCTCGACCGAGTTCGCATCGACGAACCTGTTGAGCTTCTGCGCCATTGCCACTGAGCCGACAAAGATGCCGCGGATCGATCCGCCGGTCATCATCAGCTGGCGCGGATGGGGCGGTTCGCCTTCGGACAGAACACCGATCAGCGCGACTTCGCCTTCGCTGGCCAGTGCGGCCATGCTTTGCGGCAAGGTGCCGACGCCGCCGACTTCGACCACCTTGTGCGCGCCGCCGAATTCCTTGGCGATATAAGGCCCCCATTCGGGCGTGGTTGTGTAATTGACCGTGTGTGCGGCGCCCATTTCCTTCACCCGCTCGAGCTTCTCGTCGGAGGAGGAGGTGGCGATAACTTCGGCCCCGGCGGCCTTGGCCAGTTCGAGCGCGATCATCGAGACGCCGCCCGTGCCGAGCACGAGCACGCGACTGCCCTTTTCGATCGGACGACCGCCTTCGAACAGCGCGTTCCACGCCGTAACGCCGGCGCAAGGCATGCATGCAGCCTGCGCGTAGTCGAGGCTGTCGGCGATCTTCACTACGCCCTGCGCGGGCAGGACCACCTTCTCGGCCAGCATGCCGGGGGCAAAGCCGTCGCCCAAAGCGCGGCCCATGACCTGCGGTCCGTCGATCCAGTCGAGGAAGAAGCTGCCCTGTACGCGGTCGCCCGGCGCGAAATCGGTCACGCCTTCGCCCACGGCCAGCACTTCGCCCGCACCGTCGGAAAGGGGGATGGCGGCTTCCTTGAGCGCGCCGCCGAAATACTTGCCGGCCGCAACGGCGAAGTCGCGATAATTGATCGACCATGCCTTGGGGGCGATCAGCACCTCGCCAGGACCTGCTACCGGATCGGGCAGCTCGGCAAGAAAGAGCTTGTCGAAACCGTCGGACCCGGCGGGCAATTGCCATGCGCGCATTATGTTTTCTCCTTAAACTTCGATCGATTCCAGCACACCGCCATCGACCGCCCAGTCCTGTCCGGTGACATGGCTGGCGGCATCGGACAGCAGGAAGCAGGCCACTTCGGCCAGTTCTTCGGGGCTGCCCATGCGGCGCTGGGGGACGCGGGCTTCTATCTTGCCCTGCTGTTCCGGGGGAATACGGTCCAAGGCCTCAGTGCGGATAAAGCCGGGGATGATGCAATTGGCGCGAATATTGTGCGGCGCCATCTCCACCGCGATGGCGCGGGTAAGGCCGAGCACGCCATGCTTGGAGCTGACATAGGCCGGGTTCATCGCCATGCCGCGCTTGGAGCCCATCGACCCGGTGACGAGGATGGCGCCCTTGCCGGCCTCGATCATCGCGGGGATGACCTTCTGCGCTGCCCAGAAGACACTGGTAAGGTTGACCTTGATCGTCTCGGCAAACATGTCCGGATCGAAGGCGGTGAAGGGCGTGAAGCCGCCCGTCAGCCCGGCATTGGCGAACAGCGCCTCAACGGGTCCGAAATGACCCGCAGCGGCATCGAGCGCGTCTTCAAGCTGCTGCTTGTCGCCCACATCGGCGGCAAAACCTGCAGCATTGTCGCCGATCCCGGCACAGACCTCGTCGAGCACTTCCTTGCGCCGCGCGATCAGGCTGACGCGCGCGCCGCGTTCCGCCAGCATCTTGGCAGCGACCAGTCCAATGCCTGAAGATGCGCCGGTGACGACGATATGCTTGCCGTTGAAATCCATTATTGTCCTACCCTCTCCACGAAAGCGCGCCATGCGGGCACTTCCATATGGTCCGTCCTGTGCGGGGACCAGATTTTCTCCATCACCTCACGTGCCGCAGGCTCGGCCATCCCGCAAGCCTCGACATGGTAGCGGTAGAGGAAGGCGGAGACGCGGAAGTTCATGATGCAATGGACATGGACCGGCGCGTCAGAAGCTTCCAGCGCATCGGCAAAGGCGCGGTAATGCTCATCGCACGGCGTATCGAAAGGCACCGGGATGTGAACATAGTCCAGACCCGCAGCTTCCATCAGCCCTGCCGCATCGGGCAGGGCATCCGCATGATCATCCAGCGCAAGATTGATGACGCGCTGCACGCCAATTTCGGAGAGCCTTTCAGGATCGCCGGGCGTAAGCCTGCCGGAAGTCGTGATGCTGTCGGAAATGCGCAGCCAATTGCGAATGTATTCCGGGTCAGTGCTCACACCGGCGCCGATCAGGCCAGGCCCAGCACCTTGGCTGCATTGTCCTTCATGATGCCGGGCATGACCTCGTCCTTGAAGCCGACCTCTGCCGCGGCGGCCATCCACTTGTCCGGGTGGATGAGCGGGAAGTCGGTGCCGAACAGCATCTTCTTCTTCAGCTGGGTGTTGGCGTACTGGATTACCTGCTTGGGGAAGTATTTCGGGCTCCAGCCCGACAGGTCGATGAAGACATTGGTCTTGTGCAGCGCCATGGACAGGCTCTGGTCGACCCACGGCCAGCTGGGGTGGGCGAGGATGATCTTCATGTCGGGGAAGTCCACCGCAAGGTCGTCCACCAGCATCGGTTCGCCATATTTCAAGCGCATGCCGCCGCCGCCGCGCATGCCCGTACCCATTCCTGAGTGGCCGGTGTGGAAGATGGCGGGCAGCTTGTACTCGTTGATCACCTCGTAGATCGGATAGCCGACCTTGTCCGCCGGGTGGCAATCCTGCGCGATGCCATGGAACTTGAAGCCCTTCACGCCATAATTCTTGATCAGGTCCTCCGCCTCGCGCGCGCCATACTTGCCCTTGCGCGGGTCGATGCTGGCGAAGGGGATGCACACGTCATCGTTCTTGGCGGCAACTTCGGCCACTTCGTAGTTCGAGACGCGCTTGGCGCCCATGCCGCTCTCGCAATCGACTGTGAACATGCAGAAGGCGATGTTCGCCTCGCGGTAAAGCTCGCAGATCTCGGGCATTTTCGGCCGTTCGCGCGGCGCCTTGAAATAGGCGCTGGCAGCATCGAAGAACTTGCCCATGACCGGGTCTTCCGGATCGTGGCAGGAAATCTCGGCGTGGACGTGCACGTCGATGGCGCGGATCTTGTTCAGGTCGATGGGCATTGGTTTTTCCTGCTGGTGTGTTTGCCGTGCCTAAACACGACAAGGCCCGCCACGGCAATGCCGAAGCGGGCCTCGCTAAGCGATAAGTCAGCCGATCACAGCTTCATGATGACCGACTTGGTTTCGAAATAGGCTTCGAGGCCGAGGCGGCCCTGTTCGTGGCCGACGCCCGATTCCTTGTAGCCGCCGAAGGGCAGCGCCGGGTCGATCATGGCGTGGCAGTTGACCCACACCGTACCGGCCTGGAGGCGGGCGGCGATCTTGTGCGCGGCGGCAACGTCCTTGGTCCACACACCGGCGGCGAGGCCGTACTGCGTGTCATTGGCGTCCTTCACCACTTCGTCGAGGTCTTCGAAACGCTGGGCGACGACGACCGGACCGAAGATTTCCTCGCGAACGACGCTCATTTGCGGGTTCACATCGGTGAGGATGGTCGGGTTGACGTAATAGCCGCCATCGCTGCTGGGAACGTCGCCGCCCATCAGCACCGATGCGCCATCGCGCTTGCCGGCATCGATATAGCCGAGCACGCGTTCGTGCTGTTCGGCCGAGACCAGCGGCCCCATATGGCCTTCGGGGTCGAGCGAGGCACGCGGAGCCCAGAAGTCCTTGGTTTCGGCCATGCCTTCGACAACCTTGTCGAACACCGACTTGTGCGCATAGAGGCGCGAACCGGCGACGCAGACCTGGCCCGAATTGAAGAAGATCGCCTGCGAAACGCCCGGGGCGGTTTCGGCGACATCGACATCGGGCATGACCACGACCGGGCTCTTGCCGCCCAGCTCGAGGGTGACGTGCTTGAGCGTGTCTGTGGCGTTGCGGTTGATCAGCTTGCCGATCTCGGTCGAGCCGGTGAAGGCGACCTTGTCGACATCGGGGTGCTTGACCAGGCGGTCACCGCCCGTGTGGCCATAGCCGGTGACGATGTTGACCACGCCTGCGGGAACGCCGGCTTCGTGGATCAGGTCTGCCAGGCGCAAGGCTGTGAGCGAAGTCTGCTCGGCCGGCTTGAGGATAGTGGTGCAACCCGAAGCCAGCACCGGGGCAATCTTCAGGCAGCCCATCAGCAGCGGGAAGTTCCACGGCACGATCTGGGCGCAGACGCCAACCGGCTCCTTCAGCGTGTAGGCGAACATCATGCCATCGGGCATGGAATAGGGCGACTGCGTTTCGCCACCGGCCTTGCCGGCCCAGCCAGCCATGTAGCGGAAGTGGGCAGCGGCACCGGGCACGTCGACCACGGCGGCCATGCCCTTGGGCTTGCCCACGTCGATCGCTTCGAGTTCGGCCAGCTCGTCTGCATTCGCCTCGATCAGGTCGGCAATCTTGTGCATGATCTTTTCGCGCGCTACCGGCGGCATGCCGCGCCAGCGACGATCGTCGAATGCGGCGCGGGCTGCGGCCACGGCACGGTCGATATCCTTGTCGGTCGCTTCGACGAAGCTGGAGATCACCTTGCCGGTCGACGGGTCTTCCACGTCGATCGTCTGGTCGCCCGAGGAGTCGACCCACTCGCCATTGATGTAGAGCTGCGGCTTGCGCGCGAGGGCCTTTTTGACGGCATCCGAATATTCGCGCTGCGTGCGATCGATGGTGGTTACTTCATTCATCTGTTCAGTCCTCTCTCCGAACGAATCCCTGTGCCGTCCTGTTTACCAGACGGGGATATGGCTGCCTATCGTCCTGCAATCAAGCTAACGATCGTTACGATCAGCCGCCCGCCGCCTCCAGCGCCTTGTCTTCATTGGCGCGGAAGATGACGTACTGGCGGATTTCTTCGACATTCCCCTCGTCCAGCGCTTCGGCAAAGCTGACCATGCCGTTATGGCTGAATGCACCATCGAGGACGATCGCATTCATGGACCCCGGGATGTTGATTGCGCCGGAATGGCGAAGGTCGGGGTTGAGCACGCCGGCAATTGCCGCATCGCCATGGCAGATAGAGCAATAGCGACCATAGAGCGATGCACCCGCTGTGACCTGTTCGTCGGTACCGGTGAAGGGCGGCGGATCGAGCGGACGTTCGACCAGTGCCGGTGCTTCGGGCAGCTGCCCGTCTGCACCCAGCTTGAACACCATCAGGCGGCTGATATTGCGCGGCGTACCTGACTTGGCGGTCAGGATGCCCGGCGCGATATCCCACACACCACCCCAGCCGACCATGATCGCCACATACTGGTCTCCGGCGATGGAATAGGTCATCGGCGCGGCGATCACGCCGCTTTGCGTGGCGAAGCTCCACAATTCGCTGCCGTCAGCCGAGTCATAGGCGACGAAACGCTCATCCGCCGTGCCCTGGAAAACCAGCCTGCCGGCAGTTGCCAGCGTGCCGCCGTTCCACGGTCCGGTATAGTCGACACGCCATGCTTCCTTGCCCGCCGCAACGTCCCAGGCGACCAGTGCGCCGGTAGTGGCATCGAGGTTGGACTGGCGCACTTCGGGGATCGCCGGCATGGCCGTGGCGGCATTGTCGAGCCCGGTCGAGAAACCGATTTCGCCTGCCTCGAAGTCGTTGTCGGCCACATAGGGAAAGCCGCCATTATTGGCCGGGATGTAGAGCATGCCCGTTGTCGGGTCGTAGCTTTGCGGATGCCAGCTATGCGCGCCGCCCGCACCGGGCAGCGAGACCCACAATTCGCCGGTCAGTTCGTAACGTGCTTCCGGATTGATCTCCGGACGACCGGTCTCCGGATCGAGGCCGAGCGACCAGTTGATCGGGTGCCATCCGGTTCCCGAAAGGAACTCGCCTGTCGCCGCATCGATCACATAGACATAGCCGTTCTTGGGAACGTGGATCGCCACATGGCGCATCTCGCCGTCGATCTCGAGGTCGGCAATCGTGATCTGCGCGTTGGAATCATAGTCCCATCGATCTTCCGGCGTCTGCTGGAAGTGCCACGCATATTCACCCGTATCGAGGTCCACCGCGACGATGGAGGAGGTATAGAGATTGTCTCCGAACGTCCCGTCCTCGCTCGAGCCCATGCGATCGTTCACGCCGGGGTTCCACGGTTCCGCATTTGCGGTGCCGAACAGGACGAGATTGGTCGTGGGATCATAGGTGATCGAATCCCACACGGTGCCGCCACCGCCCAATTCCCACCAGTTTCCGCCCCAGGTCGCTGCGGCTGCTTCCATCGCGTCGTTCTCGAAGCCGTCTGCCGGATTGCCCGGCACGGTGTGGAAACGCCACAGCTCTTCGCCGGTCTGCCAGTCAAAGGCTGCCAGGAAACCGCGCGCCTTGTATTCGGCGCCGCCTGATCCGATCAAGACCTTGCCCTTGGCGATGCGCGGTGCCCCGGTGATCGTGTAATTCTCGCGATCGGGGACGACCTGCGAGCGCCAGGCGACCGAACCGTCCGACTGGTTGAGCGCAACGAGGTCGCCATCGAGCGTGGCGACATAGACCTTGTCGCCATAGAGCGCGACGCCGCGATTCACCGCGTCACAGCAGGCAACGGCCAGCGTCTCGCGCGGAACCTCGGGATCGTAGGACCAAAGCAGTTCGCCGGTCATTGCATCATGGGCCTGCACCTTGCTCCACGCGGTCGAGACATAGAGCACGCCATCATGCATCAGCGGAGTAGCTTCCTGGCCGCGCGCGGTGTCGAGATCGGCAAACCAGGCCAGGCCCAGCTGGCCGACATTGCCGGCATTGATATCGTCGAGCGGGGAGAAGCGCCGTTCGGCATAGTCGCGACCATAGGTCAGCCATTCCTCCTCGGGAGCGGCAGCGATCATCGCATCGGTAACGCCGCTGGTGGCGGGTGCCGAAGCCTCGGGCCCGCTGTCTCCGCAGCTGGCCAGCAGGAAGGCGGCAGTGGTTGCGACCACGAAACTCCGGATATTCATGTTTTCTCTCTCCCGTGAGCGGCGGTTTGCGACCGGCTCCTTTGCAGCGAGGCATAAAGCCCAAAACCGTGCTTTCAAGGGCCTTTTGGCCCTATCCGCGTGGCGAATGAGAACTTCGCAGTTGCAATATTGTCCGTTGCATGGTGCCGCCGATTGGGCGTAGGGAGGGACCGTCCAGTCGAGCGCGAGCCCGCGTCATGACCCTGGTCTAACCAAATCATTGCTTAGACAGGACAAATCCAATGACCACCAAACTGCCCCTGCGTGCCGACCACGTCGGTTCGTTTCTTCGCCCGCAATCGGTGATTGAAGCGCGCCAGCACCGTGCCGCGAACAATATTTCCTATGAGGACCTGCGCCAGATCGAGGATGAGGCTATCGCCGAACTCGTCAAATGGCAGGAGGGCCTCGGCCTCAAGGCAATCACCGATGGCGAATTCCGTCGCTACTTCTTCCACACCGATTTCCTGCTCAAGCTATCGGGTGTCGAGGAGCGCGGCGGCCTGAAGAAGGCCTTCAAGAACGATCAGGGCAAGGATGTTTCCTTTGCCCCTCCGGTGATGGTGGTGACCGACAAGATCGCCCACGAAAAGCCGATCCAACTGGCCGACTACAATTACCTCGCCAGCCAGGTGAGCAAGGACTGCATGGCCAAGGTGGCGATCCCTTCGCCCTCCATGCTGCACTTCCGCGCCGGTCGCTCGGGAATTCCGGAGGACGTCTATCCGAAGATGGAGGATTTCTATGCTGATGTGGCCGCCGCCTATCGCGAGGAGGTGACGCAGCTTGCCGATGCGGGGTGCCGCTATCTGCAGATGGACGATACCAACCTTGCCTATCTGTGCGATGACGAGCAGCGCGCCGACGCGGCCAAGCGCGGCATGGATCCCGATGCGACAACGCGCCAATATGCCAAGCTGATCAATGACAGTTTCGCCAGCGCGCCTGACGACATGATCCGCGCGATCCATTTGTGCCGCGGCAATTTCCGGTCCAGCTATGCGGCTGAAGGCGGCTATGAGCCGGTGGCCGACATCATGTTCAACGAGCTGGAGATCGACGCCTTCTTCCTCGAATATGACGATCCGCGCTCGGGTGATTTCGCGCCGCTGCGCTTCCTGCCCAAGGGCAAGACGGTCGTGCTCGGCCTGGTCACCACCAAGCTGGGCGACCTCGAAACCAAGGACGAGATCAAGCGCCGCATCGACGAGGCCTGCAAGTTTGCCGATCTCGACCAGCTCGCGCTCAGTCCGCAATGCGGCTTTGCCAGCACGGTGCACGGCAACGACATTTCTACCCAGCAACAGGCAGACAAGATCGGCCTGTGTATCGAGGTGGCCGAAGAGGTCTGGGGCAGGGTTCCGGCCGACGCCTGAGGCCATTCCAGCCCTTGCTTGAAGGGGCGGCTCCGCATTGCGGGACCGCCCCTTTGCTATGCGGGCTAAACCGCTCCTGAACCGCCGGACAACCGCATGTTAACCATCAATCCGTAGACTTGCGGAATTGGTTTGAAGGCGGAGTTTGCCATGGCGAAAAGCATGCCGGGTAGGAAGTTCGTTTCAATTGGCGCGCAATGCGATTGCGAGCGACGTTCCTTTGCAATGTCGATTTCCGACATTAGCTGCGACGGATGCAGTGCCGAAACCGATCGGGACTGGCGCGGCAAGGGCGAGTTTGTCCATCTGCGTATCGCCGACAGCATCGACATCAATGGCCGCATACTGTGGCGCAAGGGCCGGCGGGTGAAGATCGGCTTTTTCGGCCAGCTTCATCCGGTCGTGGTCGAGCAATTGGGCCGCGCTGCGGCGTAAACTCCCTACCGCTCAACCGGTAATGCGGAAGACGCTCCGGGCATTGTCTTCCATCAGCAGCTTCTTTTCCTCGGCGCTCATGTCCATCCGGTCATAGGCAGCGACCTCGTCGTAGCTCTGCTGGTAAGGGTAATCCATTGCGTAGAGTATCCGCTCCGGGCCGAGCACTTGCTGGCAGAACTTGATCGCCGGTTCCCAGGCGACGCCGCTGGTGGTGATCCAGATATTGTTGTGGAAGTAGTAGCTGATCGGGTGCTTGAGCCTGATTGGCTCGCCCCTGTCGATCAGCGGCCGCGCCCGCCCGTCGGCATTCCCCTGCATCCAGTCGAAGCGATAGAGATGTAGCGGCAGGCATTCGCCCATATGGCCGATGACGAGGCGCAGCTTGGGGAAGCGATCGAAGGCGCCCGAAAAGACCAGCCCCATCGTGTGCAGCCAGACATCGTGCGGGAAACCGGCCAGCGCGCCGAAGAAGCCGCGCTGCTCGTAATGTGGCGCGTTATAGGGTGCGGTCGGATGGATGTAGAGCGCGAGGTCGTTTGCCTCGAGCGCCTCGAGGATCGGCCAATATGCCGGCTCGTCCAGATAGTGCCCCTGGAAATGCGAGTTGAGCACCGCCCCGTTGAGCTTCAGCTCCCTTGAGGCCCTTTCGAGCTCCTTTACGCTCCCCTCAACATCGCGCGGGTCGAAGGCGGCGCAGGCGGAAAAGCGGTCGGGATATTTGCGGCATGCTTCGGCGGCGATGTCGTTCGCTTCGCGGGAGAGTGCAGTGCCATCGCCAGGCTTCACAACCTGCACGCCCGGAGCTGTCAGCAGCAGGAGCTGCCGGTCGATGCCCATCTCGTCCATGTGCGAAATACGCAGATCGCCGAGGTCTTGCAGCATCTCCTGCAGGCTCGGCATGCGCGCGAACAGCCCGGCCATCTTGAGCGAATCGTCATCGCTCGCCGCGCCGCTTTCGAGATAGTCCATCTGCGCCTTGACCAGCGCAGGGAAGGTCCATGCCTCCTCCGTGGCGATACGCTGGTAGGGTGCATCGCGGTCCACATGGCCGGCGCGTGGTGCCAGGCCGACGCGCGTTCGGTGCGAGAAGTCTTCCTTGAAATGGCCCTTCAGCCCCTTTTCGCTGCCGTCTTCGAGCTTAGCCATGTCCTCTCCCCCTCGACTGTCCTGTTGCTCAGAACATGCCGTTACTGTTCTTGCATGTCGCCGGATCGGGCACTTCCTGCATCACGTCCCAATGCTCGACGATGAAGCCGTCCTTGACGCGCAATATGTCGACAATGGCGTGGCCGCGCGTGCCTGTCTCGCGCATGAAATGGAAATGCACCGCCACGAGATCGTCGCTGCCCCAGACGACCCGCTTTACCTCATGCGTCAGGTCGGGCAGGCGCTTCATGCTCGCCTGCATCATGGCCAATGTCGCATCGCGCCCGGTCGGCGCATTCGGGTTATGCTGGATATAGTCGGGATGCATCCAGCAGGTGAAAGCGTCTGTCGGGTTGTCCTCGACATAAAAGAGCTGGATGAAGCGCTCTGCCACTTCGCGGGTGGAAAGCATTTCGCGGCCCGAAGTGTCACAAGGATCGAAGGGCGGATCCTCCGGATTCCAGGGCAATACGCCTTTGGCCGGAAGCATGGTCAGAACATCCCGTTGCCATTGACCGTTTCGGCCGGCACGCTTTGCGTGACGTCCCAATGCTCGACGATCTTGCAGTCCTCGACCCGCAATATGTCGACCGCCGCCGCGCCGAGGTCATCCGGCGAGGACTGGCCGTGGAGATGCACCACGATATAGGGTTCCTCCACGATCATGCGATGTACGGTCATGCGGTGCTGCGGGTTGTCCTCGTAGATCGGCTCGAGGAAGGCGATCGCTGCGTCGCGCCCGTCCTGCGCCATCGGATTGTGCTGCTTGTAGTCCTCCGCGACAAAGGTCTCGTAGGCTTCGCGCACCTTGCCCTGATCGTAGAACAGCGCCTTGAATCCCTCCGCGACATCGCGAATGCAGCCCACATCGCTTGTGTTCACGGCAATGGAAGACTCTCCATTGCCGCCCTCACCTGGAGTCCCGCCGCAGCCGGCAAGAGCGAGGATCAGCGCCAGCGCCAGCGCGCGCATGTCACTTGCCTTGATTGGCGAAAGCGATGCCGAACTTCGGATGCGCAAAGTGCATCGGCACATCCTGACGATAGGGCCAGGTCTGGCGATGCTGGTCTTCGGTCAGCAGACGGTCGGGGCCGAGCGGATCTTCCGGGAAGGTCTTTGTCGCCGGCTGCAGGTGCGCCGTCGTGTGCGCCCAGCCGCTTTCGTAATCGCCCTGCCACTGCATCATGTAGTCCAGGCGCTTGATCTTCCACACGAGGTCCCCGTTCTCATTCGGGACCTTGACGTAATCGTTCTCGTAAATGCCCGCTTCCATGAACTGCTGGGGCATCATCTCTTCCTTGGTGTCCATGAAATCGTCATGCCAGCCACCCAGCAATATGCCGTGGAAGCGGCCCTTGGCGGTCATGCCGTCGGGCGCGACGGTGACGATGTCCTGCATCTGGAAATGGTCGAGCAGCAGGCCGTTGACGGGACCCGGCTTGCCGCCGGTGAAGCGTCCGGCAATCCAGTCGCCATAGAGGCGCTTGACGCCCGCATGGCCGACATACTCGCCGGAAAGGAAGACCACGCAACCATCCTCTGCAAAAAGCTCTGCCACCTCGTCGGGGCGGTTGAAATCGATGTAATAGCCATAGGCCCAGTGCAGGCGGCGGATGGCAGCCATGTCCTCAAGCTCGCGAACGCGGTTTTCCAGCGCCTCGAGGCGGGCTTCGGTATTACTCATTGTCGACTCTCCCAGAAATCTTTGTATCAACCCTAACGAACGATACGATCTTGGCGAGAGGATTTTTTCACAATGAGCGACCAACCGAGCGGCTGGGAAGGCCGTGTCGCATTCATCACCGGCGCGGTCACGGGAATCGGGCTGGGCGTGGCGCAGGCTTTTGCCGATGCCGATATGAAGCTGGCCCTGAGCTACCGCAACGAGGACGACAAGGAGGCGACCGAGCAGTGGTTTGCCGACAAGGGGTACGACCAGCCGCTCTTCATCAAGCTCGACGTGACCGATCGCGGGGCCTTCGCTGCTGCTGCCGACCGTGTGATAGATCGCTATGGCGAAGTGCATGTGCTGGTGAACAATGCCGGTGTCTCGGTCTTCGGGCCGACCGACGAGGCGAGCTATGACGATTACGACTGGATCATGGGCGTCAATTTCGGCGGCGTGGTCAACGGTGTCGTCAGCTTCCTGCCCAAGATCAAGGGCAGCCAGGGACGCAGGCACGTGGTGAACATTGCCAGCATGGCGGCGTTCCTGCCCGGACCGCAGGCGGGAATCTACACTGCCAGCAAGTTCGCCGTCCGCGGCTTGACCGATAGCTTGCGCTACAATCTCGCGCCGCACGGCATCGGTTGCTCGCTGTGCTGCCCCGCGCTGACCCGTACCAATGCCTGGAAAAGTGCGCAGAAACGGCCGGAAGGTTTCGGTGAAAGCGGATTCCCCGACGTGCCCGAAGGCGCGCTCGAACAGTTCGGCACGGCTTTCGAGGAAGGCATGGATCCTTACGAGGTCGGCACCAAGATCCTGCGCGGCATGAGCAACCAGGACGGGTTGATCCTGACCCATCCCGAGCACGGTCCCGACTTCCTCGAGGAGTATGCCAAGCAGGTGAAGGCGCTGCCGCTCGAGGAATGCCCGCCGGGCCGTGCACATATCGAGGCATTGCGTCGCCAGGCCATGGCCGATGCCGAGGCCGGGTTGCTGATCGACCTAGACCGGCTTACTTGAGTGCGTCCAGCCATCCGGCTGGACGTCCTCGGTGCTGTTCCCTCCGCACTGCTTCGCGTCACTGCGGGGCACCTGCGGACGGCCCGTCGGCCTTGCCGTCTCCCGTTGGTCGACGGATCGCGGGAGCTTGTGCGGACATGTCGCCCGCCTGCCCCTAGACGCCAGCACTGCCTGTGATATTCTTGCCTCCGGAGAAGAGATGAGAGTGGGAGGCAATTATGTGTGACCAGGACCTCGTAGCGAAGATGCCGCGCGTCAACCGGCGCGATTTCGGCCGCATGGGCATGGTGGCAGGTGCGGGCACGCTGATGGCCTGCAATTCGAGCAATGCCAGCGCACAGACCGAACTCGATGCATCGGAGGTCAGTTTCGATGCTCCCGGCGGCCGTCTGGACGGCATGTTCCTGCGCCCGGCTTCGGGCAGGCACCCGGCCATCATCATGTGGCCCGACATCGCCGGCGTTCGCGACGCGAAGATTTCCATGGCCCGCGGCCTTGCGCGCGAAGGCTATGCTGTGTTGCTCGCCAATCCCTATTATCGCAGCGTCGAAGGACAGCAATTCGCCGATTTCGAGGAATTCCGTGACGATGGCGGTTTCCAGAAGGTCGGTCCCTGGATGCAGGAAAACACCCCTGCGGCGATCGCCGAAACCTATGCCGCTGTCGTCGAATGGCTCGATGCCGAGGATTCGGTCGATACGTCGCGCGGTATCGGCACGCAGGGCTATTGCATGACCGGCGGCTGGACCATTCGCGGTGCGGCTGCCGTTCCGGAGCGGATCAAGGCAGCGGCCAGCTTCCATGGTGGCGGGCTGGTGGGCGATGCGCCCGATTCTCCCGTGAACCTGATCGCCAGCGTTGCTTCCGACTGCAAGCTCCTGATCGGCATTGCCCGCAATGACGATGCCAATGCACCGGGCGACAAGGATGCCCTGCGCGCAGCGGCAGACGCAGCGGGGATCGATGCCACGATCGAGGTCTTTGCCGGCGATCACGGCTGGACCGTTCTCGACAGCCCCGTCTACGATTTCGACGAGGAACTGCGGGCCACGGATATGTTGCTGGAGCTTTACTCGACGCTTTGAAGCGAGGCCCTGGCGGTTGGTGTTTGACGGAGCGGCAGGCCTTACTTCGGGCCTTCGCGCAATAGTTTTCGTGCCTTGAGGAGAGGCCGTCGGGGAAATTGCGTCAAATCAAGGCGGGCCGAATCGCTCATCCCTATCCCGGCCCTACCTCGCGGCCAGTCACGGCCAATTCTTGTTGTTGGGGGATGAAGTCATGAAGAAGGTTTTACTCGCGTCGCTCGCACCCATGGTCCTGCTGGCCGGTTGTGGTGGCGCCGATCCGGAGGAGTCCGTCGCGGCCATCAGGCATACCGAACAGTCGCAGCTCGACTCGATTGCCTCGGGTGACCTCGTGGGCATTGCTCGCCTCTATGCCGATGATGCCAAGCTGGTCAGGCCCGATGGCACCGTGCTCGAGGGCGGCGTTGCGATCGTCGAGGAATATGACGCGCTGCTGCAGGATCCCAATTTCGCACTGACCACGGAGCCGCTGGAAGGCTGGGCTTCAACCGCAGACGATCTCGCCGTCGTGACCTCGCATGTCGATTTCACCACGACCGACCCCGAAACCGGTGAGCCTGTCACCATGCCGCTTTACAGCACCACGACCTGGGCGCGCGACACCGGCTCCACCTGGAAGATCGTTTCCGCATTCAACGTGGCGATGGCGCCTGCGGAAGAGGCAGTAGAAGAACCCGTGGCCGAAGCGGAATAAGCGGGGGCAAAATTCCGCCACGGCCAAGGTTGCGGCATCGGCACGACGCCCGTTTCGTCCCAAGAGGATGCGGGGTTGCGCCGGTGCCGCTTGCGCGTCTGGCGGCCAGTTTCATTGTTGCAAAAATTTGACTCCGAGGCCGAATAAGCGCCCACTCCCGTAGGGGGATTAACCCCCTTGGGGGATGTATCATGAAAAAACAGATGCTTATTGCGGCAATTCCGCTTCTGGCCCTGTCTGCTTGCGCCGAGTCGGAGGAGCCTGCAGCAGTCGAAGAGGCTAATCCGCTGGAAGAACTGGCGGCTGGAACCGGACCTTATACGGTCGCTTATGCGGATGGCACGATGTCGCTTGCCTATGCTGGCGCGGACGGCTCCGAATATACCGGAACCATGCCTGGGCCGCCCGCAACCTACACGGTGACCGACGGCCAGCTTTGCGTAGACGTACCCGAAGGTCCCGAAGGACCGGAAACGCAGCCGGCCAACACGATCTGCCTTATAATGGGCGAGATCGGCGAGGATGGCAGCTGGTCCGTTTCGGTCGAAGGCGAAGAAGGCGAACCTGCCACGATGACTCGGCTGGATGCACCGGCAGCTTCGGCCGAGGACCAGGTGGCACCCGGTTCCTACCTTGTCGAACTTCCAGATGAGGATGCGCCGGTATTGGTCGTCTGGACCGAGGACGGGCTGAGCTATCTCGGCGAGGAAGTGGTCAGTGGTACATGGCGCGCCGAAGGCACGCAGCGTTGCACGACCTATGGCGACGAGCCTGAAACCTGCGGCGAGCCCACCGGAGAAATCGGCGAAGATGGCAGCTTCACTGCCCAGGATGGCGATGACGCTATCACGGTGACCATGCTCTGAAGCGCAAGGTTTCGACCAAACGAGAAGGGCGTCCCATTCGGGCGCCCTTTTCTTATGTGGCGATCAGGCGAACCAGTAGGCGGTGCCGCGCATCTCCAGGCTCATGCGCGGCGGCGCGTCGGCAGGGGCAAGCGGATTGTCGAAAGCGCCATGCGGCATCAGTTGCGCGCGCGTGGGATCGCTTTCCGATGTCTTGAACACGATCGCCTCGTCCCGTGTCATGTTCGAATAATAATACCAGCGATGCTGCGGATTGTATTCGAGCAGGTAGTTGGGAAAGCCCCATTCAGGCGAGCCGTCGAGCGGGTCGAAAATCGCGTCGCAATCGATCAAATCGCCATCTGACAGGCTGTCATAGGAGCAAAGGCCCAGCGGCACATCCTGCGGCGGATCGGACAGGACGCGCCAGACATTGTACTGCGCGCTGCGGAGGATTTCCTTGCCCTTTGGTGCAGTCTGCGCGCGTGCGCTGGCAGCGGCTTCCTTGGCCATGTCGACATGGACGAAGCGCGCTGGGTGCGAATTGTCATGCGCCTCGTTCTCACCTGCGCGTTCGGAAAAGCGCAAGATACCAAACGGTGTCATCTGCACATGGTCGCAGCCGGTCAGCTGCTTGAGCAGGTCGACGATTTCGCCAGAATGGACCGCTGCGACCTGCTCCAGGTCGGACAGGTCGTCGACCGCGCTTGTGTGTTCGACAAGGGTGAAGCCTTCTACATCGAGGCTGCAATCCAGCCCGCGCGCATCGTGGATTTCCACCTGGGCAGGCTTGAGCGGAACGTAGTCCTTTTCATGCGCATTGGCATAGAAGAAGGGCTTCTTTCCGGTCCGTTCCGAATAGCCGATTGCGGCCTTCATTGCTCTGTCCTCTCCCCGGCGAAGCGCCCTTTAGGCGTCTTCGAATTCCTCCGTGTCGATGGTCGGCCTGATCGCATCGTGATAGCGATGGCCCGAGACGTTGGCATGGTTGACGATCTCGCCGGCCTTGCCAATCGCATCGGCCGGAATGTCGACATTCGCCGCGGCGAAATTCTCTTCCAGGTGCGCGATCGAGGTCGTGCCGGGAATCACGTGGCAATTCTCTCCTTGCTCGAGGACCCAACGATTGGCGAGCTGGGCGGGCGTGACGCCAACATCCCTGGCCAGGGCTTCGAACTTTTCGATCATCTTGAGGTTCTTCGGCCAGTTCTCGGCATTGAAGCGCGGCATCTTGGTCCGCAGATCGGTTTCCTCGAGCGAGGACGGATCGCGCAACACGCCGCCCAGCGCGCCGCGGCCAACCGGGCTGAAAGCGACGAGCGGTATGCCCAGCTCCTTGCAGGTATCCAGCACGCCCAATTCGACATTGCGGGTCCACAGTGAATATTCGGGCTGCGCCGCGCCGACCGGATGAACGGCATGGGCCTCGCGGATATGGGCGGCGCTCCATTCGGAAACGCCATAAGCGCCGATCTTGCCCTGTTCGATCGCGCGGGCCATCGCGCCGACGCTGTCCGCAATGGGAACCTTCGGATCGAAGCGGTGCATGTAATAGAGATCGATATGATCGGTCTCCAGGAGTCCCAGGCTGGTTTCGATATCGCTGGCGATCTTCTCGGGCGAACAATCCACGCCGCGCTTGGGGCCATCAACGACGATGCCGCATTTGGAGGCGAGGAAATATTCGTTGCGGCGGCCTTTAAGCGCCTCGGCAATCAGCGCCTCGTTCTTGCCCGCGCCATAGATGCGCGCCGTGTCGAAATGATCGTAGCCGATATCGAGCGCATGCTGCAGCAACTTGACGCAATCCTCATGCGG
Organism: uncultured Altererythrobacter sp.; assembly: GCA_913056125.1. Classification (GTDB taxonomy): domain Bacteria; phylum Pseudomonadota; class Alphaproteobacteria; order Sphingomonadales; family Sphingomonadaceae; genus Alteraurantiacibacter. The sequence continues at coordinate 186,194 of CAJXNC010000006.1, read as the reverse complement.
CGGCGGTGAGCCATAGGCCCAGGAAACATTCATGCAGCCCAGCCCGACCGGATGAAGTGCACGGCCAGCGATTTCTCTCTTGGGAACGGGGATGATGCCTCTCCTGCTCGGCTTCGGAAACTGGCGAAGCGTTACACAAGGCAGAGGGGCGAATGCAATTGCCTTGGTACCGGAATCTCAGGCCTGGCTGGAAGTCGCCGGCGTTTCGGCGGGTTGGCAAATGTCATTCGCCTCAAGGCTCGACCTGGTGTCTTTGATAAAGGTCTCGACCATGGCGGCAACGGCACGGGCTGCCTTGAGATAGCCCTCCGGATCCCGCGCCATTTGCGCGGGCTGCCACTGGAACTGGTAGGACATCAGCCTCCCGCGCATCGTTTCCATTTCCTCCTGCAGCTTCTCGAACAGGGCGCGGTGTTCGATCACGTCCACCTCTTCCCCCAGCGACTTGAGGAAATTGCCATATTCGAGGGCGAATTGCTGGCGCAGTTCGATGACCGCATTCACATCGGTCCGTGTGCCTGACAGCGCGGAAGCGACGAGCTGCCGGTAAATTGTCTCCAATCGGTCGAGGACATTGCAGATGGACATGGGCCGGGTTCCACTCTGGTGCTGCCGGGGCAGGAAAGTTCGAGCGACCTGGTTGGAAAGGGGATGAGGCGTTTGCCGCCTTCGCCAGCAATTCTATCTCGCGAAGGGCACTCGGCGCCATAAGGGATGGCACGGATGCCGGAGCTCGAATGCCGTAACCATGGCAGCCGCAAGAGAAAGGCGCGTCACCCGCGAGGGCGCGCGCCTTTCCGTCATAAACGTGCCTTGCGGCAATGCCGGATCAGGACCAGCCGTCCTGTTCCTCCAGGCTCGCGGCAAGTTGGCCGATCGTGCGGTAGCATTCGATCACGCCGTGGACCGAGCTGTTGGGCTCGCGGCCCTCGCGGATCGCGGCGATGAACTCGCGGTCCTGCAGCTCGATGCCGTTATTGGAGACGGCAACGCCAGTCAGGTCGACGGGTTCTTCCTTGCCCGTGACGAGGTCGTCATAGCGGGCGATATAGGTCGCCGTGTCGCCGATATAGCGGAAGAAGGTCCCCAGCGGCCCGTCATTATTGAAGGACAGGGCGAGCGTCAGGATCTGCTCGTTCTCGGTCTTGAGCTGGATCGACATGTCCATGGCGATGCCGAGCTCGGGATGCTTCGGACCCTGGATCACATTGGCCGTCTTCACCTTCGATCCGGTCATGTACTGGAAGATGTCGATCGTATGCGCCGAGTGATGCCACAGCAAATGGTCGGTCCAGCTGCGCGGCTCGCCCTTGGCGTTCATGTTGGTGCGGCGGAAGAAGAAGGTCTCCACATCCATTGCCAGCACGTTGAACTTGCCAGCTTCGATCTGCTGCTTGACGTATTGGTGGCTCGGATTGAAGCGGCGCGTATGCCCGGCCATGCAGACCAGACCGGTTTCCTGCTGCTTCTTGGCAACGGCCTCGGCATCGGCCCAACTATCGGCCAGCGGGATCTCGACTTCGACATGCTTGCCCGCATCCATTGCCTTGATCGCCTGGTCGGCATGCATCTGGGTGGGCGTGCACAGGATCACCGCGTCGACATCGTCACGCTCGAGCATGGCTTCGTAATCGGTCGTGGCAAAGCCGACGCCATATTTGTCGGCCATGGCCTGGGTCGGTTCCTGACGGCGACCGACCAGCGCGGTTACTTCCACGCCGTCGATCTTCTTGAGTCCGTCGAGGTGCTTTTCACCAAATGCGCCGCCACCGGCGAGTGCGATTCTCATGGAGATTCTCCCTGTCGAGAGGTGAATGGTATGTCTGAATTATCAAAGGGCGCCCGGCGGAAATGTTCCACGAGGGGCGCCCCCTGTTTGCGTTTACTCGGCCGGTTCGAGGCTGTGGCCCGAATGCACGACGCGCGGGTCGAGCGGTTCCTTGGCGATATCCTCGGGCTGCAGCAGCAAAGCGCCCAGCGCGGTGTTGGAAGCGGGGATATGGTAGAAGGTGTAGAGGTCCTTCACCTTGTCGCCCAGCGCACCGCGCATGATCAGCCACATGACCAGCTCGATGCCTTCCGAGCCGCTTTCGCGCAGATACTCGATATGCGGCATCTTGGAGAGCGTCTCGGGGTCGTTGATCAGCTTGTCGATGAAGTTCAGGTCGAACTCCTTGTTGATCAGGCCGGCACGCGGTCCCTGCAGCTGGTGGCTCATGCCGCCCGTGCCCCAGACATGCACGTTGAGATCTTCGGGGAAGCTTTCCACGGCAGCCTTGATGCTGTCGCCAAGCGCGAAGCAGCGCGCGCCCGAGGGTGGCGGATAGGTCACGACATTGACCGGGAAGGGAATGACCTTGCAGGGCCATTCGTCCGGTTCGCCGAAGATCATCGACAGCGGTACGGTACAGCCATGGTCGACCTTCATGTCGTTGAAGATGCACATGTCGAAATCGTCGAGGATCAGGCTCTGGGCGATATGCCAGGCGAGGTCCGGATGGCCGATCACGTCGGGAACGGGGCGCGGGCCCCAGCCTTCGTCTGCCGGTTCGAACTTTTCGGCGCAGCCGATCGAGAAGGTCGGGATGACGTTCATGTCGAAGGCGGTCGCGTGGTCGTTGTAAACCAGCACGATGACATCGGGCATGTTATCGTCGCCGTAGATCCAGTCCATGATCGGCTGGTAGCCCTTGAAGACCGGGCCCCAATATTCGTTCTGGCTGGTTCCGGTCTGCAGCGCGGCGCCGAGCGCCGGGATGTGGCTGGAGGTGATACCTGTGGTTACGCGGGCCATCTCAATAGCCTCCCTTCTTCGAGCGGACGCCTTCGGGTGAACGACCGCCTGCAATCATCATCTCGGCATATTCCTGTTCGGTCATGCCGGTCATCGAACCGGCAGCTTTCTGGAAGCTCTGCCCGTCGGCGGAGAACAGCTTGGAGAGGAAGTAGACGTTGCCGCCTTCGTCGATCATCGCATTGTAGTCACGCGCAAGCACGGCCTTCTTCTGCGCATCGGTGAGGTTCCAGTCTTCAAGGTAGGCGGCATTGTCCTCCTTGAACTTCTGGCGGTTCTCTTCCTTCATCAGGCTCATGGCGAACTGGTTCAGCCAGTAGCCCTTGCGCGCGCGCTGCGCGGTGAAAACACGGGTACCCGGAATATCGTCGAACTCGGCGAGATATTCATGGATGTTGATCCGCTCCTTCTTCTTCTCGGTCATTGTTCTTTCCATTCATATTCAAGCGGTGCCTCGCGGAAGGCGAAGCGGTCGATATGGCGTTCGATCACACCGCGAAGGTGCACGTTGCGGTCCTTCTCTCCGGTGGTCAGCGTGATGGCGATGCCGCCGGGGCGGGCCATCATCACGGCATTCTCATGCTCGTTGAAAGGGAACAGGCCCATGCCGTCGCCCTCGTCATAGCTGGTCGCCATCTTGTGGCTCCAGTGGCTGACGAGCTGCTGGATGTAACGCTCGGGCTTCTCGCACTTGGCGAAGCCGGTTGCAGTCACAGAGGCATCGGTCTGGCTCAAAGTCCCTTTTCCTTCAGAATCCTGTCGAGGCGCGGATAGACCTTACGCGCATTGCCTTCGAAGATGGCATGTTTCTCTTCGTCAGAGATATCGAGCGCGTCGATATAGCGCTTGGTATCGTCGAAATAATGGCCGGTGGTCGGGTCGATGCCGCGCACGGCGCCGACCATTTCGGACCCGAACAGAATGTTCTTGTTCTCGATCACGTCGGCCAGCAGGTTGATACCCGGCTGGTGGTAGACGCAAGTGTCGAAGAAGACGTTGTTCATCAGCAGCTCGTCCAGGCTCGGCTGCTTGAGCATGTCGGCAAGCCCGCGATAGCGTCCCCAGTGATAGGGCACCGCGCCGCCGCCATGCGGGATGATCAACTTCAATTTGGGGAAGCGGCTGAACAAATCGCCCTGCAGCAGCTGCATGAAGGCAACCGTGTCGGCCGCCAGGTAATAGCCGCCCGTGGCGTGCATGGCCGGGTTGCAGCTGCCCGAAACGTGGATCATGCCGGGCATTTCCAGCTCTTCCATCGCCTCGTAGATCGGGAACCAGTATTCGTCGGTCAGCGGCGGATGGGTGAAGTGGCCACCGCCCGGATCGGGATTGAGGTTGCAGACGACGAAGTTCAGTTCCTCGGCGCAGCGGCGCAGCTCGCGCACGCTTTCCGACAGGTCCGACTTCGGGCTCTGCGGCAGCATGCAGCCACCGATAAAGGTGTCGGGGAAGAGCTGCGTCACCCGGTATATAAGGTCGTTGCAGCGGCGCGCCCATTCGCTCGCCACCGCCTGGTCGCCGACATGCGGAGCCATGGCCGATGCGCGCGGGGAAAAGATGGTGAAGTCCGCGCCGCGTTCCTTGATCAGCTTCAACTGGTTGTTGGTGATCGTCTCGACAATCTCGTCATCCGAAATCTCGGGGTAGGGCGGGCATTCGGTGCCGTTCTTGTAGGCGGCCTTCTGCTCCTCGCGCCAGGCATCGTGCCCCTTGGGGAGCACGGTGTAGTGGCCGTGACAATCGATGATCAGTGACATGGGGTCAGATATCTCCCTTGAATTGCGGTGCCGCCTTGATCGCGGCCAATTTTGCTTCGAGCCCTTCGGGTAGCGGGGCGATGCCCAGCTCGCCAAGGCCTTGCTGCCAGTCGACGGTGTTTTCGGTCATCCGCGGCGTAATGCCAAGATGGCGGATCATGTCGCGCGATTCTGCCATTTCGGCAGAGCGGCGGCGGCCATGGAGCAACATGCGGTCGAGATTGTAGTCCGCCCGCTCGCGCCAGCTAATGTGTTTTTCGCTGGCATCGAGCGAGGCGAGTACTTCGTCGAGCACGCCCGCGCTGCTGGCGGCCAACACCATCTCGGCGCTCAGCGCTTCGAGCCCCTTGACCATGATCGAGCGGCACAGCTTGATCGCGCTGGCTTGGCCGATGGCATCTCCGACCACGCGGGTCTTGGCAAAGCCGAGTTCGCGCATCAGCATCATGGCATCGAGCGCGCCTTCGCCAGCAAAGAGCAGCGGCACGTTGAGGCGCGCAGGATCGACCGGTGCCATCACCGCCACATCGAGATAGCGCCCGCCTGCAGCATTCACGGCCTTGGCGGCTTTGCGCTTGGTGTCCGGCGCGACCGAGTTCATGTCGCACCAGAAGGCGCCCTTGGGCATCAACGGTGCATATTCTTCCGCTGCGGGCACCGCCTGGTCGGCGGTCACCAGCGAGAGGATGATGTCGGCATGTTGCAGTGCGTCTGCAGCATTGGCTGCAGCAATTACGCCGCACGCTTCCATCACCGCCTTGCGCGAGGGATCCACGTCCCAGGCTTTCGCAGCGCTTTCCCACCCACCTGCATCGGCAAAGGTCGATCCGGCTTCACCGAAGCCGATCAGTGCCACGCTTGGGGCAGTCGAGGGGTCTTGCGAGTCTGGCATCCTTCTGGCGCGCGATCTACAGAATGTATGTATTACTTACAAGTTTGCGAGAGGCCCTCTTTCGGGGCAGTTTGCATTGCCCTTGACGCGCGCCCATGCTGGGGTCAACCGGAGCGCGCGCACAAATCTGACAGGAGAATCACACATGTCCGGAATCGTCGTCCAGAATATCCAGCGAGCAGACAAGGAAGTTGTCGAGGCACTGGGTAAATGCGGGGTCGCTACCGTACATGAATCGCAAGGCCGCACCGGCCTACTCGCCAGCTATATGCGTCCGATCTATTCGGGCGCGCGCATAGGCGCTTCGGCGGTGACGATCTCCGTACCTCCGGGCGACAATTACATGGTCCATGCCGCGATCGAACAGTGCCAGGATGGCGACGTGCTGGTGATCGCGCCGACCTCTCCCTGCGAAGACGGCTATTTCGGCGATTTGCTCGCAACCTCCGCGCAGGCGCGCGGCGTGAAGGGCCTGATCATCGATGCCGGTGTGCGCGATATTCGCGATCTCAAGGAAATGGACTTCCCCGTCTGGTCCAAGCGCGTTTTCGCGCAGGGCACGATCAAGGCTTCGCTCGGCAGCGTGAATGTCGACGTGGTCTGCGCCGGTGCCTTCATCCGTCCCGGCGACATCATCGTTGCCGACGATGACGGTGTTTGCGTGGTCAAGCGCGAGGATGCCGAAAAGGTACTGGAGAAGGCGCAGGCACGGGAGGCGAACGAAGAAAGCAAGCGCCAGCAGCTGGCTGACGGCGTGCTCGGCCTCGACATGTACGGCTTCCGCCAGAAGCTCACCGATATGGGCCTCAAGTGGGTCTGAAGGGAGCCGAGCGGGTACTCAAATGAACCAGGCACCGGTCATGTGGATGCGCGGGGGAACCTCCAAGGGGGGCTATTTCCTCGCCGACGAGATTCCTTCGGATGAAGCCGAGCGCGCAGCCTTCCTGCTTGGCGTGATGGGCTCGCCCGATCCGCGCCAGATCGATGGCATGGGCGGCGCCGATCCGCTGACCAGCAAGGTCGCGGTGGTGAAGAAGTCGGAGCGGCCGGGGATTGATGTCGATTACCTGTTCCTGCAGGTCTTCGTCGACCAGGCGATCGTCACCGATGCGCAGAATTGCGGCAATATCCTTGCAGGCGTCGGACCCTTCGCGATCGAGCGCGGGCTGGTCGAGCCGACGGGCGACGAGACCGATGTCGCGATCTTCATGGAGAATACCGGACAGGTCGCCATCGCCACGATCCAGACGCCCGCTGACGAGATCGGCAAGCGCGCGGTGAACTATTCGGGCGAGGCGAAGATCGACGGCGTTCCCGGCAGCCATGCGCCGATCCCGCTCGAATTCCGCGACACCGCCGGTTCCTCCTGCGGGGCACTGCTGCCCACGGGCAATGCCTATGACGAGATCGAGGGCGTCAAGTGCACGCTGATCGATAACGGCATGCCCTGTATCGTCTTCAAGGCGGAGGATGTCGGCGCGACGGGCTACGAGACGCGCGAGGAAATGGAAGCCGATGGCTTCGCCGCCATCCGCGCCAAGATCGAGAAGATCCGCCTTGCAGCGGGGCCGCTGATGAATCTTGGAGACGTGACCGAAAAGAGCGTGCCCAAGATGACGCTTGTCGCGCCGCCCGTGCATGGTGGCGCCGTGACGACCCGCGTCTTCATCCCGCACCGGGCCCATGCCAGTATCGGCGTACTCGGCGCCGTTACTGCGGCGACCGCCTGCCTCGTCGAAGGCTCTCCCGCCGCCGAAGTGGCTGAGATTCCCGAGGGGCAGACCAAGACGCTCAGCATCGAGCATCCCTCGGGCGAAATGAGCTGCGTCATGAGCATGGGTGATGACGGAGAGGTCGAAACCGCCGCGCTTCTGCGCACCGCCCGCAAGTTGATGGACGGAGTGGTTTTCGTATGAGTGATCGCATAACCTCCTGGCACGCCAGTCCGAGCAAGCCGAAATTCACTCCGCCGCCAGGTGCGGTCGATGCGCATTGCCACGTCTTCGGGCCCATGGACCCGTTCGGCTTCTCGCCCAAGGCGAAGTACCTGCCCGCCGATGCCGGGCCGGACAAGCTGTTCGCGCTGCGCGACCATTTGGGCTTCTCCAAGAACGTGATCGTCCAGGCCTCCTGCCACGGCACGGACAATGCCGCGACGCTCGACGCCATCGCCAAATCGCAGGGCAGGGCGCGCGGCGTGGCCGTAGTCGATCCGGCGATCTCGGAAGAGGAATTGGCGTCGCTCCACGATGGGGGCATGCGCGGCATCCGCTTCAATTTCCTCAAGCGGCTGGTCGACAATGCACCCAAGGACAAGTTCCTGGAGGTCGCTGGCCGCCTGCCGACCGGCTGGCACGTGGTGATCTATTTCGAGGCCGATATCCTTGAGGAGCTACGCCCCTTCATGGATGCTATCCCCGTGCCGATCGTGGTTGACCATATGGGACGCCCCGATGTGACGCAGGGGCCGGACGGGCCGGACATGAAGGCCTTCCGCCGCCTGCTCGATTCTCGTGAGGACATCTGGTTCAAGCCGACCTGCCCGGACCGCCTCGATGCGATCAAGGAAGGCGGCAAGGGCGACCCTTGGGATGCCTTTGCTTCAGCCGTGGCTCCACTGGTCGCAGACTATTCGGATCGCTGCATCTGGGGCACGGACTGGCCGCATCCCAACATGCAGGACGAGATTCCCGATGACGGGCATATCGTCGACATGATCCCGCGCATCGCGCCGACCGAAGAGCTGCAGCACATGCTCCTCGTCGCCAATCCCAACGCGCTTTATTGGAATGACTAGCCGCTAATCTTCCCGGCCTTTTCCAGCTTGTCATAGTCTTCGCTCAAGAGCCGGATGGTGCCCCACGCCATGACAAGGAGCACTGCCGCAAAGGGCAGGCCGGTGACGATCGCGGCGGTCTGCAATGCGGTCAGTCCGCCTGCATAAAGCAGCCCGCCCGCCAGCACGCCCATGGTGATGGCCCAGGTGACACGCGGGGCGAAGCCCGCCTCGCTATGGCCGCCCGACGCGATCATGGTCACCACCAGCGCTCCGCTGTCGGCGGAGGTGACGAAGAAGGTCGCGATCACGATCACCGCCGCTCCTGAAAGGACCGTGGTGAGCGGATATTGGCCAAAGAACGCGAACAGCGCGTCGGGCATGGAGGCGGAAACGGCTTCCTGCAATCCGCCATTGCCGAACAGTTCGATGTAGAGCGCGCTGTCGCCGAAAACCGTCATCCAGGCGAAGGTGAACAATGTCGGCACCAGCAGCGTCCCGGCGATGAATTCGCGGACCGTGCGGCCATAGGAAATGCGCGCAATGAAGATACCGACAAAGGGCGACCAGCTGATCCACCAGGCATAATAGAAGATCGTCCAGTCGAGCTGCCAGGTCTCGCCCGTATAGCTCTCTGTCCAGGTTGAGAGGTAAAGGAAACGCTGGGCGTAATAGCCAAGGTTCTGGATGAAGCTGTCGAGCAGGAAGACGGTCGGCCCGGCAATGAAGATGAATCCCGCCAGTGCCACGGCCAGCATCATATTGCCTTCCGAAAGCCGTTTGATTCCCTTCTCCAGACCGAAGGCCACCGACAGTGTGGCCATGGCTGTGACCACCACGATGATCACGGTCTTGGCCGTCAAGGTGTCTTCGGTGCCGAAGATGCTGGCGAGTCCGGCATTGATCTGCGAGGCGCCGAAGCCGAGCGAGGTGGCGACGCCACAAACCGTTGCCACGATGGCGACGATATCGACCAGGTCGACCACGACTTGCGGCAGCTTGGGCCACAGCTGTTGCAGGAAAGGGCCGAGGCTCAGCGTGGTGCCGCGATTGAAAGAGACATAGCCCAGCGCCAGGCCGATCATCGCGTAAATGCCCCAGGCGTGCAGGCCCCAATGCAAGTAGGTCAGGCCCATGGCGTGCTGGGCATTGTTGGCCACCAGCCGCGCGTTCTCGGCATCGGGCGTCGACATGCTCGAAATCGGCGGACTGCCAAAATGCATGATCGGTTCGGCAACGCCATAGAAGACGAGGCCGATACCCATGCCCGCGCTGAACAGCATGGAAAACCACGCAGTCCTGCTGAATTCGGGCTCGGCGTCCTGCCCGCCGAGCCGGAGCTTGCCTAGCTTGGTTATCGCCAGATAGGCGCAGGTAAGCAGCAACAGGTTTACCGTCAGGACGAAGAACCAGCCGAAATTGCTGCTCGCCGAGCGTTGCAGGGCACCGAAAAGGTCTTCCGCGCCCGTGCGATTGAGCAGGGCAAAGGCGAGCAAGGCCGCGATCAGCCCGATGGCGCCGTAGAACACCGTCGGATTGAATGTCCCAGGCCTGATTGGCGCCGACGATGCCACAGGCTTAAGCCAGCTTCCGGTACAGCATGATGGCCCAGCTCAGCTGCCCGGCCTTGGCGCCCTCGACCCAGTGGGAGAGGCCGGCCGCCATCCGGTCAGCAAAGGCATCAGGCAATCCAAGTTCGCCCTTTCGGGAGAGGAGTTCCTCGCGAACGCGGGCATAATGCTTTCCCAGCTGTCCGGTAAGCTCCTCGATCTCGACCACTTCGAAGCCGCGCTCGGTCAGTGCGGTACGGTAGAAGCCTATCGAGGCAAGGTCGGGCAGGTGGATCCGGTCATAGATCGGCTGCAGCGCGGACAGGTCGGTGAGACCGTCCGCCTGCATCGGGTCGGTGAAAACGAACAGCCCGCCCGGCTTTAGTACGCGGGCGACCTCGTCCATCACGGCAAGCCGATCCGGCGCGTGCAGGATGGCGTCCTGGCTCCAGGCGATATCGAAGCTCTCATCCTCGAACGGCATCGCGTCATAACTGCCATCGACCACGCTGATCCGTTCGGACAGCCCTGCCGCCTCGGTTAGCTTGCGGTTGCGCTCATTTTCGACCGAGGAGAGATTCAGGCAGGTGACCAGGGCCTGATGCTCTTCCGCGAGCACGCGCGCTGCGCCGCCATAGCCTGCGCCGAGGTCAATCACCTTCCTGCCGGAAATGGCACCCAGCTTGGAGGCCATGCGATCGACCGTCAGCTTGCTTGCGGTGCGAATATCGGCCGTAGTGTCGTACAGGCCTACATGTATGTCCTCGCCACCCCAGATTGCGGAGTAGAAGCTGTCCGCTTCCTCGCTGTCGTAATAGTCGCGCGCGACGGCAACGCCTTCAGCAACTTCAGTCATAATGCTTCTCCGCCACATGGATGAAGAAGTCCGGGCGGGTTTCCTCGCCCTCCTCCTGGAAGTCGCCAAAGGTCTTGATGTCGCGGAAGCCTGCCTCGTGCAGAAGTTCGCGCGTGTACTTCTTGCGCAGTGGGAACATGTTGAGCGTGTGCTGCGATCCGTCCGGGAAGCTGTACTGGAAGCGTGCCAGGCCATCATCGACATGGATCGGTTCGGCGCTAACCTGGTCACCGCAATAATAGTATTTGTGCTTGGTCGAGAATCCTTCGTCGAGGATCGCATCGTAATTGCGCTGGTCGAGGATCAGAATGCCGTCATGCTTGAGGGCGGCATAGAATTCCGCCAACGCTCGGCGGCGGTCGGCCTCATCGAAGATATGCGTGAAGCTGTTGCCGAGGCAGATGATCGCATCGTACTTGCCGTGAACGTCGCGGTTGAGCCAGCGCCAGTCAGCGTGAATGGTCTTGAGGACGACATCGCGTTGCCGGCCGTTCTCGAAAGCCTTGGCCAGCATTTCGGCCGAACCGTCGGCGGAATAGACGTCAAAGCCTGCCTTGAGGAGTTGGACCGAGTGGAAACCGGTCCCGGTTGCGACGTCGAGAACTGTCGTCTTGCCGCGCGCCTTGAGCATGTCGATGAAGAACCGGCCTTCGCTTTCGGCGCGCGAGTCCCAGTCGATCAGCTCGTCCCATTTGTCGACGAACCCGCGGATATATTCCGACGTATATTTGTCCGTCTCGCGGACCTTGGTGGGGTCTTCCCCGTAATCCTGCTTGTCTTCAGGTGCGAAAATCGAATCGCTGTTATTTGAGATGTCTGCCTTCTCCCCTGTTGGCGGCACAAAAAAGGACATCGACCCGAAACGGGTCCGGGCGCAATTGCCCGTTGTCCTGGATGTCTGCTGGTTCCGCGTCTCTTATCAGGCCCCGGCGCGCTTGTCAGGCGAAAGCCCGGCCTTTTCTGGATTTTTCAGGTCAGCACGGCCTTTACCCGCTCGGGTGTGAAGGGGAAGGTCGCCATCCGCTTGCCGGTCGCGGCGTGGAAGGCATTGGCGATGGCCGCAGCCGCCGCTGCCATCACTTCCTCGCCCGCACCCGATGAGGGTTGGTCGATCCGCTGGACCACGACGGGCGTGATTTCCGGACAGTCGGAGAAGCGCGCAACCGGATAGGAATTCCAGTCGAGCGTGGTGACGCCCTCGGGCGTGAAATGCACTTCCTCATAGAGCATGCGGCTAACCGTCTGGACCAGCTGTCCGGTAATTTGCGCCTCGACGATATCGGGATTGACCGCGCAGCCGGCATCGAGCGCGCCCCATAGATGGGACACGCGAACCTTGCCGGTTTCAGGATCGACTTCGACTTCGGCCACGGCGCCGCCCCAACCGCGCAAATGCGTGCCGAGTCCGACGCCGCGCCCGTGCAGCTTGCCATCGCTTGAGGCAAGTTGTGGGCCATCCCAGTTGGCTGCTTCGGCAGCGGCATCGAGTACGCCCTGCCAGCGCTCATCCCTGATATTGCGGCGGCGGAAATCGACCGGGTCGCTGCCATAGCTTGCCGCGAGTATGTCGACCGCCTGTTCGCTGGTGAAGGCGAAGGACAGGTCGAGAGGGGAACGAAGCCACGCACCGCGCAACCAGTCCTCGGCGGCGAGTACATGGTCGGTCAGCTTGCGATGTGCGATCTTGTACATGCCGCCGCATACTGCCGGGTTGACCCCGCGCGATGCGCCCATGGGCCAGCCGCGTGCCGGCGTGCCACGCGCCAATTGGTCGTTCGTCTCGACAAAGGCCCAGCTGTGTTGCCAGCCATCATAGGCGTAGTTGGTCAGCCGACCTTCCTCGTCGCAGGTGAGCGAGACTTCGCCGATATGCGCCGGGCCAAACGTGTCCCAGCCATGCTCGTCTTCGCGTGAATATTGCAGGCGCACGGGCGCGCCCAGCTTCTGCGAAAGCAGCGCTGCGCCGATAGCGACATCGTCATACAGGCTGTGGCCATAGGTGCCCGAACCCTCGGCATAGGTTACCGTGATGTCTGTCGGGGCAAGGCCAAGTATCCCGGCCAGCGTCCCGCGCAGCGAATAGATGTCCTGGCTCGATGCCCAGACACGGGCCTTGCCATTGCCGACATCGGCCAGCGCACAATTGGGTGCCATGGTCGCATGCGCCTGGTAGGGTGTTTGGGCGGCAAAGCTGGCCTGGAGCAGGGCCGGGCCGGGCTCGCCTTCCTCAAGCACGACATTGGTCTCCACCACCTTGTCGCGCATGGCGGCATAGAGATCCTCGCTGTCTGGCAGTGAGGCAGGGATATCCCATTCGACCTGCACCTGCCGAGCGGCCGCAATTGCATCCCATTCGCGCTCGGCAAACACGGCGAGGAAATCGCCTTCCTGCACCAGCCCGCGCACGCGCGGATTGTCGAGCACGCCATTGGCTTCGACCGAGACGATGTGCGGTGGCGAGCCGAAGGCGCCCTGTCCGCGCGGGCGGATTACACGGGCATGCAGCATGCCGGGCAGGCGCTTCTGCTGCACATATTCGAACGTCCCCATGACCTTGGCTTCGAGATCGCGCCGCGGCGCGCGCTGGCCGACCAGCCGGTATTGCGACGGGTCCTTCGCCACGGCTTCGCCGGTCATGGCCATGGCGAATTTCCGGTCGCCGACCAGCTCGCCATAAGTCACTTGTCTTGCCGGCTCGTCCGCCACGCTCACGACGCCGCGTTCGACCGTCAGGGCGCCGATCGGCGCTGCGAGGTGTGCCGCAGCCCGGCGCAGCAATTCGGCGCGCGCTTCGGCTGCGGCACGCTGGACCTGCGGGCGGCCATTGGCGATGGCGCTGGAGGAATAGGTGCCGCCCTGCGATGGCGTGACCTCGGTCTCATGTGCGACGGTCCTGACCTGGTCCATGCCGAGGTCGAGCTCTTCGGCGGCGACCTGCGGCAGCGATGTGGTTGCCCCCTGGCCCAGCTCGACAAAGCCGATCAGGATCGTGGCGGTATTGTCTGCGTGAACGGCGATCCAGCTGTCGATCTGTTGCAAATCGGGGCCTTGCGGCGGGCCGAACTGTGCCACGGCCTTGCCTGCAAGCGAGAAGCCGATCAGCAGCGCTCCGCCGGCCTTGAGCAGGCCACGGCGGGAAAGTTCTGCGGGGGAGGAGAGCGATGCCATCAGGCATTTCCCCGCATGCGCGCCGCTGCCTTTTCAATGGCCGTAAGCAGGCGCGGATAGGTCCCGCAGCGGCAGATATGTCCGTCCATATGGGCGACGATCTCGTCGCGGCTGGGATTCGGGTTGGTGGCAAGCAGTTCGGCTGCCTTCACCATCATGCCACCATAGCAATAGCCGCATTGCGGTGCCTGTGCGGCAATCAGCTCTTCCTGTAGCGGATGCGGATTACCATTGGCGGCGGAGAGACCTTCCGCGGTGGTGATCTTCGCCCCGGTGAGAGTGCCGACCGGAGTGACGCAGCTGCGAATTTCGCGCCCGTCGACCAAGACCGAGCAGGCCCCGCATTGTGCCAGGCCGCAGCCGAAGCGAGCGCCTTTCAGCCCGAGATTGTCGGAAAGGACATAAAGCAGCGGAGTGGCGGCATCTGCTTCTACGGAGTGCCGCTCACCATTGACGGTGATTTCGATCGTGTCGGCCAAGCCTGCTTCTCCCAACGCGCCCAGCTACCTTGGGGCAGCATAGGCGGAAGGGATTGGCAGGCAAGCGCGAAGAGGCAGGTTTAGCCTTCCTCAACCACCATGCGGACGAAATCGACCGTCTGGCGGGTGGCAGCGGCGAACTCAGTCGCGGTGGCCTGGAACGAACCATAGCGGCTGAATTCTTCCGGTTTCATGCCTTCGAACTCGTAGGCCTGGCGGAAGCTCGGCAGCTTGAGCAGCTTTTCGAGGCTCTTCGGGTTGGGCTCGCGCTCGATTGCCTTGGGATCGAATTCGCCAAGCTCGTCTTCGACGTCCATCAGGCCTTTGATGTAGCTCGGCGGGCAGGTGTAGACCATGTCCGAACCGGCGAAGTCCTGGATGTGGCGCGACACGGTCTTGCCATTGTCGTCCTTCTCCACGCGCATCGAGCACTGCAGCATCTTGGACGGGTGGCCGATTTCCTTGCCGTACCAGTAAGCGCGCTTGAGCACGGCTTCCTCGCCATCACGCAATTCCATCATCGACAGGTCGATGCCGCGCGCCTTGGCTTCCTTCTGCCAGTCGCCGAGCTGCGCCAGACGGCTCGACATATGGGTGATGACGCTGCGGAACTTTGAAAGGTCGACACCTGCCGCACGGGCGCGCTGGAGGCCGGCGGTCACCGCGGCCATGCACTTGGAGTACTGCGCCACGGTGAAGCTGGTGGTGTTGTTGGTGGAGATGCCGCGTGCGGTCAGCTCTTCGAGCACCTCGTATCCTTCCTTGGAGCCGGGCAGCTTGACCATCACGTTCTCGCCCATCTCGGCGATGGAGAGGCCCTGCGCCAGCATGCGGTCGCCATCGGTGACGAAGCGCGGATCGACCTGGCCCGAGAGGAAGCCGTACTTGCCGCCGCTGGTCTCATAGACGCGGTGGATGGCGCTGGCGCCCTTCTTCACCAAGTCGAGATACATCGCCCAGTACACGCCTTCGACATCCATGCCGGGATTGTCCTTGGCGATCTTCTTGATTTCCGCGCGCCACAATTCGGGGGCGAGCTGGATCGCCTGCAGTGAAAGCGGCGGGTTGGTGGTGACACCGCGGAAGCCCATCGTGCCCTTATCGTGGATCGTTCCATTGTCGTAGAGGCGGGTGAGCTGTTTTTTCCATTCTTCCAGCTTGCCCTCGGGCGCCTTGGCCAGCGTGTCTTCCTTCCAGCTCGGATAGATGAGCGGGGATGAATCCCACCAGATCTCCGCTTCCGGATTGGTTTCCGCCAGTTTTTCAAGGATATGCTTGGACATTGGATGCTCCTGTAAAGCGCGGCAGAATCGTGCCCGCCCGATCGATTGCGGCCCCTCTAACGCAAATGTGTGGCGGGATTAACCCTCGGCGTGGAATTGCCGGCATTGCGAGGCCAAATCGCCTGGGTAGCCTGAATTGCTGTCTTTCCGAAAAATCGTGCTATATGACATCCAAGGGGCATGTTGATGACTTGGGAGACGAAGTGATGAAACATATCTTCCGTCGCGCCCTGGCCGGTCTCACCGGCCTGGCGATCGCCTTTTCCGCCGCTCCGGCAAGTGCTGACGGCATTCGCAACGATCCGCTGGCTCGCTTCTCCGCTCCGGTCTGCCCGGGCGTATTCGGCCTCGCGCGCGAATCCGCCGGGGTCATGATCGACCGCGTGCGGCGCAACCTCGAGGAGCTGGATATCCGTCTTGCCCCTGATGGCGCTTGCGAGGCCAACCTGATCATCGCGGTTGTCGCGGATGGGCAGGAATATCTCGATCGTGTCGAGCGTGAGCAGGGTTACCTGTTCGATCCGCTGACCCGTTCCGAACGGACCAAGCTGATGTCGCAGCCTGGCCCTGCTCGCGTGTGGATCCAGACCGCGCAGGTTACGCGGGATGGAATTCCGGTTGGTGTGCGCGAGAACCTGGTCGAGGTGCCCAATGCCCGCATGTGGTCGGCCCACTCGCGTATCTACGTGCCCACGCGGCGGGATATTTCGCGGGCGACCATCCTCATCGACCGTGAAGCGGCAGAAGGACTCACGATTGGCCAGATCGCCGATTACGCCACGCTCTACGGTCTGAGCGAGAGAGTTCCGGCCTTTGGCGGAGACGTAGATAGCATCCAGACGCTGTTCGAAGACGGTACGGAAGGTTCCACGGCGCTGACGGCGGTGGACCGTGCCTTCCTCAACCGGCTTTACACGCTGCCGCCCAATCTTCCGGCAACGGCGCTGCTTGAGGGCTTGCCGCAATCGGGCATCTTCCTCGAATAAACGCGAAACGCGACAAACTGTTACGAATTTGGCCGCTGCGTTGCAGTACGGCTTGAAGTAATGGATATGGCGTTGGAAAGGATCCATTCGTCATGCGCAAGTGTTTGTCAGGAATTGCTCTTGTAGCCGCCTTCGCCGCGGCCCCGATCGTGCATGTGCCGGTCGCGGCACAGGATGCCGTGCAAGAGGCAGCCGACGCATCCGGGGACGAGGCCTTGCGCGATCCCTCGCGTGTGCCCGACGAGGACGTGATCATTGTGCAGGGCGGAAGGCCGGAAGGCGTTAGCCGGGGCGAAATCCAGCGGCAGGCTCGCAGCATCACCGTCGAAGGCGATGTCTACGACCAGCCGCTCGCCCGCTTTGAGGATTATCTTTGCCCCGGCATCATGGGCCTGGCCGCGGATCAGGCCTCGCTGATGATCGATCGCATTCGCGACAATGCGTATGATTTCGGCATTCGCCTGCATGAAGACGGATGCGATGCCAATTTCATCATCATGTTCGTGCCCGATAGCCAGGCGGCCATGGCCGAGATGATGGAGCGCCAGCCCTGGCTGTTCGAGTTCCACGATGCAGGTGAAAAGCGCGAACTGCTGGAGCCCGGTCCGGCTCGCGTCTGGACCTGGACCCAGCCGCACACACGCGACGGTCTGCCGATTGCGCAAACCAGCAATCGTGCTTCGGTGCCCACGCTCTCGAGCTGGATGGCGCATTCGCGTATCTACACTGCCGTGCGCCATGACATTACATCGACCATCGTGATGTTCGATCAGGGCGCGGTGCGCGGGAAATCGCTGATCCAGCTGGCCGATTATGCCGTGATGCGCGGCCTTGCCCAGACCCGCCCAAGCGATGATGCAGCGATGGATTCGATCCTCACCTTGTTCGACGAGGAAGCGCCCCCGCAACAATTGACGCTTTTCGATCGGGCCTTCCTGCGCTCGCTTTACGATTGGCTTCCCAACCTGCCGGCCATGACCAAGATCACCGGCGTCAATCGCCAGCTGCGGATCCTGGATGAGGAGGCCGATGCGCGCGAGGCGTCGCGCCAGTAGGCTACCGCTTTCGCTTGCTACCCGTTCCCGCTGCGTTACCATGCGCGCGGGACTATTGCGGGGAGAAAAGTGATGGAATACGGACTGGGCGCGCTGGTTTTCCTGGTGCTCGTCTTCATCATGCTCGGCGTGCGCGTCGTCAAGCAGGGCTACGTCTACACGATCGAGCGCTTCGGCAAGTTCACCAAGGCGGCCGAACCCGGCCTGCACATCATCTATCCCTTCATCGACCGCGTCGGTCACAAGGTAAACGTGATGGAGCAGGTGCTCGACATTCCCGGACAGGAAATCATCACGCGGGACAATGCCATGGTCGGCGTGGACGCCGTGGTCTTCTTCCAGGTGCTGGAAGCGCCGAAGGCGGCCTACGAAGTGTCCAATCTCTATTCCGCCATCATGGCGCTCACCACCACCAATCTGCGCACGGTGATGGGCTCGATGGACCTCGACGAGACGCTGTCGAAGCGTGACGAGATCAATGCCCGCCTGCTGGCCGTGGTCGACCATGCGACTTCGCCCTGGGGCGTGAAGATCACCCGCGTCGAGATCAAGGATATCCGTCCGCCGCTGGACATTTCCGAGGCCATGGCCCGGCAGATGAAGGCCGAGCGCCTCAAACGCGCCGAGATCCTCGAGGCGGAAGGCGACAAGACCAGCGCCATCCTGCGTGCCGAAGGCGACAAGCAGAGTGCCATCCTCAAGGCGGAAGGGCGACGCGAGGCGGAGTTCCGCCAGGCGGAGGCGCGCGAACGTGCGGCCGAGGCGGAAGCCAGGGCGACCGAGATGGTCTCGAACGCGATCGCCCAGTCGGGCAGCCAGGCGATCAACTATTTCGTGGCGCAGGAATATACCAAGGCGGTAGCCAAGTTCGCCGACAGCCCGAATGCCAAGACCATCCTGTTCCCGGTCGAGGCGACCCAGCTGATTGGCACTCTCGGCGGGATTGGCGAGCTGGCCAAGGAAGTGCTGGGCGACAGCAAGGCCGGCAATGTCACGACGCAGCTCGAACTCGACAAGCGGTCGCGATCAGGGGTTCCGCGCTCGCGCGGCGAATAGGGCGGAAGCAAAGATGGACTACCTGGACGGCATTGGCGCGCACTGGGTCTGGATCACGCTGGGCCTGTTGCTCGGCGCACTCGAAATGCTGGTTCCGGGCGTCTACCTGATCTGGCTGGCGGTTGCGGCCATTCTCACCGGCGTCCTGACCGCAGTGGTCGATATCTCCGTTCCGCTACAGATCCTCAACTTTGCCTCGCTTTCCCTGATTGCGGTGTTCTCTGCCCGTCGCTGGATCAATGTCAGCCCGATCGAGAGTGCGGACCCGCTGCTCAACCGGCGCGGTGCGCGCATGGTAGGTCAGACCGGTACCGTCACCGAGGCGATCGAGCATGGCAGCGGGCGCGTCCATATCGGCGATAGCGACTGGATTGCGCGCGGGCCCGACATTGCGCTGGGCGAACGCATCCGCGTGGTTGGCAGCGAGGGTTCGGCTCTATTGGTCGAACCGCTCGCAACGCTGATTGCCGATAAGGGCGGGGAGCCCTCTCCTCAGGCAGATTGAACGGTGAAGCGTCCGTGCTTGCGGTAGCGGACCATCCACTTGTCTAGGAACAGGGAAAGCGGCTTGGGCGAAACGCCCAGCTTCTCGGCCGTAGGATAGTCGCCGCTGGCTACGCTGCCGCGCTTGAGCAGGCGCCATTGGTCGGCATTCATCGGCGTGCCCGGCAGTGCGGCGAAAATCCCGCTCAGCACGTCGGGAACCGGGATCAGGCCAGGATTGCGGCCCTGGCCGGCGGCAATCCGCTCGTGCAGGTCCATCATCGTGAGCACTTCGGGGCCAGCCAGTTCATAGGTCTTGCCACCATGCTTGCCGGGATCGGCCAGCGCATTCCCCAGCGCTTCGGCCACGTCATCGACCCAGACCGGCTGGAGCTTCGCATCCGGTCCGAAAACAGGGACGGCGGGCAGGGCCTGGATCAGGCCGGCGAACATGTTGATGAAATCGTCATCCTCGCCAAACACGACGGAGGGGCGCAGCACGGTCGCCTTGGGAAAGGCGCCAAGCACGGCTTCCTCGCCCATGCCCTTGGTGCTGGCATAGCCGCTTTCCTCATCCGCGGCATCGGCACCGATGGAAGAGAGATAGACGAATGCGTCCGCCCCTTCGGCCTGCGCAGCAGCGGCGGCATGGCCCGCGCCCTCTGCTTGCAAGGCCTTCTGGTCCTTGCCGAATGTACCCACCAGGTAGACCACGGCATCAGCGCCCTTGATGCAGGCGGCGAGGCTGTCCTTGCTGGCGGCGTTGCAGCGTGCGAATTGCAGCTGGCCGAGATTGGCGAGCGGCTTGAGCTTGAAAGCCTTTTCCGGATGGCGCGAGCAGATGCGCAGGCGCGCACCGCGGTCCAGCAAATCCTGCGCCACATGTGTGCCGATGAATCCGCTGCCGCCGATCATCACGACAAGCTTGTCTTCGAGGGGATTGCGCTGCGCCATATTCGAATACTGCCATCTGCCAGGTGCTATGCCCATGCCCTTTGCACGCTCGGCTTGTGCGCTGCAATGCCCACTTTGCGTCTTGGCGTGCTGTGGAGCTGGGAAAAGCGCATTGGCTGTGCGATCCGCGTTGACAAACGGGCCTGCCCTTCGCTAGTGGCGCGCGCCTACCACGCAGCATGGACGTGTATGATCCGCGCTGCTCCGGTGCCCAGATGGCGGAATTGGTAGACGCACCGTCTTCAGGTGGCGGCGCTCGCAAGGGCGTGGAGGTTCGAGTCCTCTTCTGGGCACCATTTCAACATTCCTCAACATCCCAGATTGCTTGCAAAAGCCCGGAAAACAGGGCATTTGCAATCCATGATCGGTTCTGGGCAATTCAGGTCATGCCCCCAAAACCCGCTCCTGATGGGGGCATTGGCGGGGGCATCTCTCTTCATGTGGCCCCATTTGGCCAAGGGTCATGCCCCCAAATGACGCTGACCGTAGCCGAGATTAAGGCGTTCAAGCCTGGCTCGAAGCCCTACAAGCGAGCTGACGCCAAGGGGCTTTATCTCGAAGTTTTCGCGAACGGCTCGAAGCTTTGGCGGTGGAAATACCGAATCGCCAACAAGGAAAAGCGGCTGGCGTTGGGGGCGTGGCCGGAAGTCAGCCTGTCCGAGGCCCGTGACCTGCGAGATGCAGCGAGACGACAATTAAGCGAGGGGATTGATCCTTCGCTTCAACGCAAGAAGGCAAAGGCGACAGCCCAGTTTGAAGCTGCAAATACCTTCGGCGCGATTGGCGCTGAATACATCGAAAAGAAGATGGTCGGAGATGGTCGCGCCGAGGGGACATTGAAGAAGGCGCGCTGGTTCTTGGACTTGCTGAAGCCAGCGATCGGCAAGATGCCGATTACCGATGTCGATCCCCAAATGCTTTTGGCTGTCCTCCGGAAGCTAGAAGCCAAAGGCAACTACGAGACAGCCAAGAAGTGCCGAAGCTTTGCCAGCCGCGTCTTTCGGTATGCCATTTGGACAGGCCGAGGTGAGCATGATCCCGCATCGACGTTGCGAGGGGCGTTGGTGACGCCGAAAGCCAAGCACTACGCAGCCATCCTTGAGCCGACCAAGTTGGGTGCTCTGCTACGGGCCATCGAAAGTTATGACGGTCATCCCGTCACAAAGTTTGCCCTACTGATTGCGCCGCACATATTTGTGCGACCAGGCGAGCTGCGCCATGCCGAATGGGGCGAATTTGATCTGGATGCCGCGATTTGGCGCATTCCGGCAGGAAAGATGAAGGCACGGCGGCCACATGCTGTTCCGCTTTCCCGCCAAGTGCTTTCGCATTTGCGCGAGCTACATCAGCTCTCGGCCAATGGAGCCTTTGTCTTCCCATCGTTCTACACTGCCAAGCGACCGATGAGTGAGAACACCATCAATGCCGCCTTCCGACGCATGGGTTTCTCCAAAGATGAAGTTACTGCCCATGGGTTGAGGGCGACGGCATCGACCTTGCTGAACGAAAGTGGGAAATGGAACCCCGATGCTATCGAACGGGCGCTTGCTCATGGCGATAGCGATGCAGTCCGTGGAGCCTACAGTCGCGGCAACTACTGGGACGAGCGGGTCAAGATGGCGCAATGGTGGAGCGATCATCTAGATCAGCTCAAACAGGGGGGAGAGGTAGTTCGCTTCAGGAAGCAGAGGGACGGAGCTTGAGAGGCGCGGACGATTCCGATGTTTGGCTCGCGAACCAACTTGATTGGTTCGCGCACATTACGGAAGTTTCGGTCGAGAAAGCACTTTGCGATTTTGAACTTCCAACGGCCAAGACTAACCGCTGGCTGGCCGCAAAGATTCGGCAAGCATACTTCTGCACGGTGGGCACAGAAGATGAGATCGACGAGTATCCAGGCCAGCTGACTGTCAGGCGAGAAATCGAAGCTATTGCCGATGCGATCGCCGTAGCGAAACAGCTTTTCGCCAATCGAAGCGCATGGGCCGAAAGCGTTTTCCGCCGCTACAGCAAATTTGACGATTGGGATAATTTGCCGGACTGGGAAGCACCAGTTGAGAAGGACCCGGACGCTTTAGACCGGCTGGATGAAGGCAAAGATGGATGGTGGGTCGAAAGCAGCAACCAGATAGCGACTGGATCGTCAGACTGGCGCAAATTTCGCGAGATGGCATGCGGGATGCTTGAACTGGAAGCTTATATGAGGACTGCGTCTGAGGAATTGTGTTCTCGCGACGATCCGCCCCGTTGGCGTGATACGGAAAAGCGAAAGCGTCGCTTGCGCTTTGCGAACTCTCTGGCGGTCATTTTTGAAGAGGCTTATGGCCGCGACGCTACGATCAATAGTTGGCCAGATGATCATGGGCAGCCTCGGCTAGGGCCATGGGCTGATTTCTTTGATCGCATAGCCTGCATGGCATTGCAGATTGACAAGGTCCCGAATTTGGAGGGGCTGCTAAAGGCCGCCCGTCGCAAGCGGCTGGATGAGAAGTGTGTGGAGCAGACCGGAATTCGCAACAAGCAGGATTTGGAGTTTGCTACCGAACAATTGAATTGGCTTAGCTCTCGGTTGCGGCAAGCTGGGGTAAATCTCTTTCATAGATTCCTCGCCCAAAATTCCCCTTAGAACGACGAGGAACGATGAGCTTAGTCAGGCTGCATCCACGAACATGGAGGCACCAATGGACAAGCTAATCACCATCAATGAATTCTGCGAACGCTTCGGCGTGGGCCGCTCCACGGCCTATCGTGAAAACCAGGCCGGCCGCCTTCCATTCCGCAAGGTTGGACGTGCGACCCGGATCGCTGAGAGCGATGCGCAGAAATGGTTCGAGCTGCTCCCTGCACGCTGAGCCGACATAGATTGGCAGCCCCGTGGCTAACAAAAAGAGGAAGATCAACAGGAAAGGGCGCAACGAGCCGACCTTTTCCCGCTTGCCTCATTGGGTTCAGGACAGCGTGGCATATCGCAGCTTGAAGCCCGGCCCGCGTGCGCTCCTCATGGAACTGATCCGCAGATACAACGGACGTAACAATGGCCAAATCATAATGAGCGCGCGGCAGGCTTGCTCTGCCATCAACATCTCGGACAAGGATACGGCCTTGCGGTATCTCAACCAGCTGCGCGAAGTCGGGCTGATCAAGTCGACCAAGCTCGGTGGCTTCAACATGAAGGATGCGACCGCCAGCCGAGCGACTGAGTGGGCACTTACATGGGAACGAGTGAATGAAAAGCTTCCCACCCGAGAGTTTATGGGTTGGAAGCCGGGATAAATCGCGGTCCGGAAAAATCTGTTCTTTGGTCCTGCAAATCCGGACAGCGACTTTGTTAGGGACCGTTTTGGTCCGGAAATTCCGGACCTGAAGCACCCGAATTGACGAGTTTTCGGTCCGGAAGAGCCTGACACATATACATCTAAGCCATAGGCCCTCGGCGCTTCTCGGTGCCCACGTTCGAAAAATCGGCAATTGATTTCGGAAAATCCGACGGGACCACACTTGCAAAGGGCTGCGTAGTGTAACCCCCGCCACGAGAAGCGACGCAGCTCTTATGCGACGCCACATGCAATCGTGGCCAATGAAGACGTAGATGAATAATGTATTGGAATGCCTGGTCCGAATCAAAACCAACAAGCGGCGATTGATGCTACTTCTGGCCCACTCCTAATTATCGCCGGCCCTGGGTCAGGAAAAACATTCACACTAGTTGAGCGCATTGTCCGCCTTATCGATGTCGAGGGCGTCGATCCCGAACAGCTCTTGGTGGTGACCTTTACGGAGAAGGCCGCGCGCGAGCTAATCACGCGCATCTCGAACCGGCTGATTGAGCTTGGGATCTCGTTCAACATGAACGAAATGTATATAGGGACATTCCACTCGATCTGCTTGCGTATGCTTAAGGACCACCGGGAGTTCACGCGACTGAAGCGCAACTTCTCGCTGTTCGATCAGTTCGACCAGCAGTATTTCCTGTATCAGCGCCTGAACCGCTTTGATGAGATAGACGACATTGAGTTAGTAATTGGCGCCCCGCAATCGGGTCGCTGGCACCGCGCGACACAGCTGATGAGCTGGCTGAACAAAGTCGCAGAAGAGGCTCTCGATGTGCAGGCGCTAGTTTCCGGCGACGACCCGGCTATCATCGCCTTGGGGCACGCCGCAGTTCTCTACCAAGAACTTATGCGAGAGCAGAATGCGCTCGACTTCGCCGGCATCCAGGCGGAGGCGCTACGCCTACTGCAAGATCAACCAGCGGTCCTAGAAGAGGTCCGAGCGCAGCTCACGCACATCATGGTGGACGAGTTCCAAGACACGAACACAATTCAAGAGCGCCTCCTTTTTCTTCTCGCAGGCGATCGACAGAACATCTGTGTTGTCGGTGACGACGACCAAGGGCTTTATCGATTCCGTGGCGCGACCATTCGGAATATTCTGGAGTTCCCCGACAAGTTTGAGCCTGGCGCATGCATGCAGCAGCAGCTCGCAATCAATTATCGTTCCACACCGGACATTATTGACTTCTACAACCGCTGGATTGCTGACGAGGACTGGCGGGAAGGCGGGAAATCGTTCCGTTTCGATAAGACAATCACGCCGTGTGAATCTGAGTTCCCTGATAGCGCCTCGGTCGTAAAGCTAACGCAAGCTGACGACGCCGAGTTCAATGATGAGGTCGTCTGCTTTCTACATGCTCTTCGCGACAACGGCCTGACCGATTGGAACCAGGTGGCCTTCCTATTCCGCTCTGTGAAGAATGATCGCGTGCTGACCCTCGCGAGGCACTTGGAGGCGAATGGCATCCCCGTTTACTCGCCGCGCTCCAATCTTTTCTTCGAGCGTGAAGAGGTGCGGCTGGTAGTCGGTGCGCTGATCTTCCTATTTCCGCAGTTCCCGGACATCAGACAGACTCGCGAGGGTATGAAACTCGACATCTGGGACTACTACGACCGGCAATGTTTCGCCACCTTCGCCGCTGAACTGCGCAAGCCAGAGAACGCCAGTTTGCTTGCCTTTGTCCGTCCCCTAGCCAAGCATCACCGCGCGATGAGCGAACCAGCCGACTACGGTCTCACTGGTCTCTTTTATCAGCTTCTTCAGTTTCCGCTCTTCAGCCGGTGCCTCGACGAGGATCTGATGGATGGTGTCGATAAAGGCCGCGCTTCTCGCAATATCGCCCTACTCTCACAGCTCCTGACTAAGTTTGAGTATCTCCACCACATCACCGTTGTGAACCCAGAGTTCATCGATCGCGACCTGCTGAATCTGTTCAACCAGTTTCTCCGCTTTCTCTATGAAGGCGGCATCGACGAGTATGAGGACGACAGCGAGTATGCACCCAGTGGATGCGTGTCATTCCTGACCATTCACCAGTCGAAAGGGCTGGAGTTCCCCGTCGTGGTTTGTGGGTCACTTGAGGCCGTCCCGCGAAAGCAGTGGACTGACATCGACGTCGCCATGGAGCCGTATCTCGCCAAGCCCCCTTTCGAGCCACTCGATCGTATCAAGTTCTTCGACTTCAAGCGCCTCTATTACACTGCGTTCTCGCGGGCACAGAACTTACTCGTGCTTGCGACAGAGGAGCGGACAGGGCGCGGCCGATCACCGTCGAAGTATTTCGCGGACATCTGGGAGCTGCTGCCGAGCTGGCGCGACGAGGTGTTTCGCCCAGGCCTGATCGAGTTCGACGAAGTCAAGGAGATCAACCTCAAGCGCCAATACAGCTTTACCTCACACATCGCGCTCTTCGAGACCTGCGCCGAGCAGTATCGGTTCTTTCGAGAGCTGGAGTTCACCCCGGTGCGTGCCAGCGCGCAGCTGTTCGGCACCTTGGTGCACCAAACGATTGAGGACGTGCACAAGGCCGTGCTGCGGGGCGAGGAGCATGTCGTCACCAAGGATCAGGTCGAGGAGTGGTTCGAGACCAACTACCACTACCTCTCTCGCCGTGAGCGTCAGTATCTCAACCAGCTCGCAAGGCGCGCTGCGCTTCGCCAAGTTGATCGGTATGTCAGTCGCGAGCGCAAGAACTTCGACCGCCTGAAAGAAGCCGAGGTCGATATATCAATGGTGAAGGACACCTACATCCTCCACGGCTCTGTGGACCTTATTCGCGGAGAGGGTGATACCGTTGAGCTGATCGACTTCAAGGCCGAGAAGAAGCCCGACATGGTGCGCGACCGCGAGAGGATACAGCAATATCGGCGGCAGCTGGAGGTCTATGCGCACCTTGTCGAAGAACGCACCGGCGAAAAGGTCAGCCGCACGCATCTGTATTACACCGGCGAGGAGAGCGGAAACCCGTTCATCAGCTGGGACAAGGACAGCAAGTCGATTGACCGCACCATCGCCGACTTCGACAAGACGGTCAGCCGGATCGAGGATCGCGATTATCGGATGAAGTCGCGTCCGGGTAAGCTATGCGAGAACTGTGACGCGCGGTTCTACTGCGACATGAAAAATTGGAAATTCCTGGAAGGATAACGGCGAGTGAGTGACAAACAGGAGAGCCTCGGTCTCGATGAGCAAAAGGCCGAACGCGTCGAAGAATACAAGTTCGAGCCGATCAGGGGCTATCCCATGCTCAATTGGCGCGGGAAGCGTCCGTTCAATTCGACCCAATTCTTTCCCGCTCAGATCAAGGAAATGCATGGAGAGGAAGTTGATGGGTGGCGCAATAAGATTTTCTGGGGCGACAACCTTCAGGTCATGAGCCACCTACTACGTGAACATCGTGGCGCCATTGATTTTGTCTACATCGATCCACCGTTCGACTCCAAAGCGGATTACTCGAAGACCATTCGCATTCGCTCGAAGCGAATGATGACAGAGCAGACGAACTTCGAGGAAAAACAGTATGCAGACATCTGGACGAACGACGAATATCTGCAATTCATGTTCGAGCGGCTGGTAATCATTCGCGAATTGATGGCGCCAGACGCGACTATAATGGTTCATCTGGATTGGCACAAAGCGCATCATATTCGCTGCATCATGGACGAGATATTCGGACCGTCCAACTTCATCAACGAAATAGTCTGGCACTATTACAATAAGATGCAAGGAAACATTAATCGCTTCGCCTCCAACCATGACAACATTCTCTGGTATCGAAAAGGGGAGTCATTCCACTTTGAGAAGGTCAAGGAGGAGCGCGAAAAACCGGTCACGCAAATCAAGCGCGAGTGGAATCCGGAGACCAAATCACTGGTGAATGCTCGCGACGAAAACGGCAACGTTATTTATATTGAGTCCACTCACAAAACCATCGACGACGTATGGCGTATGTCCATGCTTCAGCCTGCCGACAAGGTCGAGCCTACTGGATACCCGACTCAGAAGCCGGAAGCCCTAATGGAACGCATCTTGGAGGCTGCGGCACCAAAAGGTAGCCTAGTCTTCGATGCATTTGCAGGGTCAGGAAGCCTTCTAGCTGTAGCAGCGAAAACAGGGCGGCGCTTTATCGGAGCCGACATCAACCTGGGCGCAATCCAAACGATGACTAAGCGCTTACTCGCAGTTGGCAGCCCTACGGGCTTAGAGGTCAACAACGTCAATAACTATGACGTTTTTCGCAATCCAGCTGAAGCCAAGCCACTCTTGGCGGACGCGCTGGAACTTCAGCCATTGGAATCACATGGGGTATTCGATGGCGAAAAGGACGGCCGCATGGTCAAGATCATGCCGGTCAATCGCCTTGCTACAAAAGCAGACCTCGGCGAGATAGTGGCGGGATTCGACCAAAAGGCGTTCCAGCGAAGGCAAGATGAAAAACCTAACCAGCCGGTCGAGAAGATCCTGCTGGTTTGCATGGGTCATGAGCCAGACCTGAAGGCAGAACTTGAACTCCAAGCAAAGCCTTTCAAGATCGATGTCGAGGTCGTAGACATACTTCGTGACAAGTCTCAGCTCGAATTCAAACGAGATTCTGAAGCCAAGCTCAAAATTGATGACGGCGAGCTGGTCATCGCGAACTTCTACCCGATGAACCTCTTGCAGAAGCTCTCGCTGCAACAAGAAGAGGTGGGTGAGTGGCGCGAATTGGTGGACAGCGTCATGGTCGATTGGAACTACGACGGCGCCATCTTCTCGCCTGCCGTTGTCGATGTTCCTGACAAGGACGAATTTGTCAGTGGTCGCTACAAGGTGCCTCACGATGCCGGAACGATACTTGTAAAAATCACCGATCTGCTTTCAGAAAGCTGGGAAGGCGAGATCAATGGCTAGGGCGCCCAAAGCTGCAACCCAGCAGGCTGTGCTAGGCGAATTCGCCTTCTTCAACTTCCTATGGTCGTTCTATCGTCAAAACCGGGGTTCGATCCGCCGCGAATATCGAGACCTCACCAAAAAGTTCCTCGACTTTAACGACCCTGACCACAACCCCAAGGCTTACCTTCGCGTTCCGCAATTTGAGGCACTTGAGGTCTACGTCTTCCTCAAGGAGTTCCTCGACAACAGGCGCGTCGAGCAGATCTTCAAGGACTGGTTCGATCGGGCCGGCAAATTTGCCGAACGAGCCGACGGAGGTGTCGCAAACAAGCAGGGCCAGGTTCCTCTGTTCGAGGAGGTGACGAGAGAACAATACAAACTCGCGTTCGAGATGATGAAGCGCAACAAGCGCACCTATCCGAACTACATCTTCGCGCTGACCATGGGGACAGGGAAGACCATCCTCATGGCGACCTGCATCTTCTACGAGTTCATCCTCGCCAAAAAATGGCCGAAGGACGAAAAATACTGCCACAACGCGCTGGTGTGCTCGCCGGACAAGACCGTGCTTCAGTCATTGCGCGAGATTGAGACGTTCCCTCTGGAGCGAGTGGTGCCGCCGGAATACGTGAACTTCCTCACGACGCACATTCGCTTCCACTACTTGGAAGAGGCCGGCACCTCGCTCGATACGCTCGACCAGTCACGCTTTAACGTGATTGTCTCCAACGTGCAGAAGATCATCCTCAAGAAGAAGCACAAGCAGGACACGGCGATTGACTCGCTCTTCCGATCGACGCCGGACGCCTTCAAGGAAGAGGGTAGTGTTTATGCTGACGCGGCCGATCTCTACGGCTTCGACGAGCCTGAAGACGACGCCGAACTGACCACCAATCAGCGCTTCGAGAAGCTCACCCGACTTGGTCAGTTGGGCATCTACGTCGATGAAGCCCACCATGCGTTTGGCAAGGCGCTGGCGAAGGACATGGGAATTGGAGCCAAGCCTACGGACACAAGCCTTCGCACCACGATCGACAAGCTCGCCGCGAAGTTGCGTGCTGCAGGCACCAAGGTCGTCGCCTGCTTCAACTACACCGGCACGCCGTATGTCGGCCGCGTCGTGCTTCCAGAGGTGGTCTACGCCTATGGTTTGAAGGACGCGATCAGCAACGAATACCTCAAGAAGGTCGATCTGAAAGGTTACACCAACTCACGCTCTGCGGAGTTCGTGAAAATCGCTATCGACGATTTTTGCGATCAAACAGACGGCCTTCAGCCCGAAGGTCTACTTCCAAAGATGGCTTTCTTCGCGGCGACGATCGACGAGGCAGTTAATGAACTGAAACCAGCCGTGGAGGAGGCGCTTACCGGGCGGGGCATTCCAACCAGCCGCATCCTGGTGAACGTGGGAGACGCGAAACATACGACTAATGATGATGAACGCGCATTTCGTCGCCTCGACTATCCAGAGAGCGACAAGCAGTTCATCATCCTCGTCAACAAGGGCCGCGAGGGCTGGAATTGTCGCTCGCTTTTCGGGGTCGCTCTTTACCGCGAACCAAACTCAAAGGTTTTTGTCCTCCAGGCTTCAATGCGCTGCCTGCGTGCCATCGGCGATGTCCAACACACCGGGCACATTTACCTGTCGGACAAGAACCTCGCTATCCTCGATAACGAGCTAGATCAGAACTTCCGCATGACCATCGAGGATCTCAAGAGCGCTGCAAGCGACAAAGAGACCGTCGAAGTGCGGGTAAATGATCCAGTGAAGATCAAGATCAAGCGCGTCAGGCGCAGCTTCCACCTTGAAGAAAAAGCGCTGGTTGATGGTGCCGACCTCGGCTTCAATATGGCTGACAAAGCTGCCTGGGCTGACCTTACGGACGAATATCGCTTGCTCGCGACCCAACGCACCGAGCTAGGGCCGGCGAAGGCCAGCGACCCGACAACTGATCTCACATCTCGCCGTAGCAAGATCGAATACTCGCCGCTGATGCTCGTCGCGGAGGTGGCGCGCTATCTGAACCGAAGTCCGTTCGAGGTGGAACAGATCCTCACAGCCTCGAAGCAAGGTCTCCCGGCGGCGCTCGAGGCAGTCAACACGTTCAACGAGATCCTGCATGATCTGATCATACCGAGGCTTTTCTCGCACCTTTACAACCTCAACCCGGCGGAGGCCGCAGAGGAGTATGAGGTGGAGCTTGTCAAAATACCAGCCGAAGGCTTCTACCGTGTAACGGCGGCCAAGGATAAAATTGTCCGCGAGACCGACGCTCCCGCGCAGCCTGTTGCCGCGAAGAGCTTCCACCTCGACACTTACTGCTTCGACTCCAACCCGGAACAGACGTTGTTTTGGGATCTGATACGAGAGGGGAAGGTGAAGAAAATTTACTTCACCGGCATGCTAACGCACGGCCAGTCAGACTTCTTCATTCAGTATATCGACCCTGACTCGAAGACCGTCCGCACCTACTATCCAGATTTCCTCTTCGAGCGCGCAGATGGTAAAATGGTGATTGTCGAAGTTAAGGGCGACCATCAGATCAATGATCCGGTTGTTCAGGCGAAGCGAGAGTTTGCGGAGCAAATGGCAGTAGCTTCTGGCATGACCTATGAGTTGATCAAAGGAACAGACGCCGAGGCTCACAGCTATGCAAGGCTGCTGAGCTGAGCCGATGAATCTAGGGGATTGTCATGGATGGAATGCCAAGCCCACGAACAGCCAGGATTGAGATTAGCAGTGCATTCCGATGAGCCATTCGATCAAGAGAGGAAAGGGGCGGATGCGGGACTAAATCCGATGTTTGGCGATTGGCAGCAACGCTTTCATTTTGCTCCGGTCCCCTACTCAAAGGGTGGAGAGGCGCGTCGTGCCTTTCGCGAAGCGATCCAGGCTGAACTTAGTAACAAGTTCTTCTACAGTAACGAGATTCGCCTCGACATTGTCCTCTACCTGGATGTGCAAACCATCCTTGAGACGGATGAAACAGCTGATGTTGACAATTACTCCAAAGCGATCTCCGACGCACTCAAGGGGCCAGACGGCCTATACTTCGACGACACACAAATTCAGGCACTCTCAATTTATTGGCTCGATTGCTATGGAAGGGACAAAGCACATTTCGAGATTTCCATCTCCGGCTCTCCGGATGACTTCGTCCTCAAGCCTGTCGAGTTCTATGAGATGCCTGATGGTCTCTGGTATCCACTCTGTCGCCAAATGTGGGCCGATGGAGCAGTAGATGAGCAATCTGACCGCAATCATTATGCTGGGCTACTAACCTTCGAAATGATGAGCCGCGTTAAGAAGGGGGCTAGGCACCTTTTCCGTCAGCGAGGCATGGATCGGCTGCGCGCCTATCAACAATCGCTATATTTGGCGTGTTCTGCACGCGGATTTCATCGAAGTCGTATCGACGATGCATTTGCCACCCACACACTTAGATCTTGGCAGGCCGAATACCAGGAGTGGCGAAGAGAGAATAGCCACGAGATCAAGTCGATTGAGAAGTTGGTAGCTTCAGCACGAGCTAGTTATGAAGCGTTGTCGAAGTTAATCTCAGGACAATTACCAAAAAACTCGGGCAGTGCGCAGAATTCTTCCGATGTCTGAAATAAATATCGAAGACGTGCGTGAGAGAATGATCGCTTTGGCCTGCCAGGCGGCAAAGCCTTATCTCAATAAAGAGAATGATTTCCGAGTTTCACGAGAGCTTGAAGGGGATATTTGCGGGATACTTTGGGCTTACGGCTTTCTCAAGATCCGTTGTGCAGATCTTGATGCAGAGATCGACGAGGACCAGTTCCAGGAGCATCTGAAGTTCTTTGGCTCTATGCTGAATTTTGGTCAGACAGGTCCAACCATCGAGTTTCCTGAAAGACTGGCCCAAGAATTGGCATCTGACTTGGAGCGCGAGTGGCAACTCGACGCCGAAACGGCCGAGTTTTTACCAGAATTTCTCGTGCCCGGAATCGCAGAATACCGAGTTGAAATGTTTCACAACGAAAGCAAGCATCCGGGGCGACCACATGTCAAAGTGACGATCAAAGGCGTTGCTGTGAACATCAGTCTAGATGATGAGCCGCTGCCACTTACACCCGTTCGTAATGTGCGGGGATTGGTAGGAGCGCTTAAAGTGATTAAGAAGCACCGGCAACAACTGTTGGATCTTTGGGATCGCACTAGGCCGGATGATCAAAGATTGGACCAGTAGTTATTATGGGTGGATACGGATCAGGGAGGCAAAATGGGCGGCCTCTCGCCAATGAGGCCCTAACTATCGATATTGCTTGGATGGCGAGGACGGGAAGGGCCGTTGAAGGAAAACTGATTACCGGTTCGCTAAGTTGGACCTGGGGAGGCCAGCCGAGTGGGACTATCGGTTATGAATGCGATATTTCTAAGCCTGACGGTGCGCTGCTTACATTGAGATTCGATACGACTAAGCGCTCGACCGGCGAGAAGCGTAGCCACGTCCAGCGCGTGCCGCTGACATTTACTCGACCGCATTTTGGTGGAAAGCGTTGGTGGATGCGCTGTCCCTTCAATGGCGAGCGCGTAGGCAAGCTCTATTGCCCGGCCGGAGCCGAAAAGTTCGCCAGCCGGGAGGCTTATGGCATTAGCTATTACTCGCAACGCATAGGCGAGCATGACAGGCCATTTGAAGCCCTTTTCAATTTGCAGGAGCGGTTGGGCTGCGAGCGCGGTTGGGAAAGGCCGATACTCCGCCCTAAGGGAATGTGGAAGCGAACATTTGCCGAATATGAGCGTCGCTATCGCGAATTGGATGAGCAATGCTATGCGGCCATGAAGGCCAAATTTGGAGACCTTGGAGACGAGCTTTTTTAGCGGACGAGATGTCGTGTCGTCCCTTACCGTGACTTGGTCGAACGCGAGGCACTGCTTGAAGACAATCCCGACGAGGTTTGCCTGTTCTTGTCTGTGCGGATTCTCAAAGATGTGCGTTGGAAACTAGAAACGAGACGAATACTCCTTAGAGGAAGAATGTTCCGATCAACTACGACAAGGTCTAACGCGCAGCTCCATGGCCGACAACTTCAACTACATATCATTCGGCAATCCCGATTACGTCGAAGGCGTCGACGATATCGGCATGAGCCGGGGCCGCATGTTCGAGTATACCCCGACCGAACTGGCGAAGGGCTTGGAGGACCTCGGTCAGCCGTCCCTTGAATTCCTAGAGAAACTACCAGCCTTCCTATGTAGCGAGGTCGACCGTTCGACGGAAAATCCCTGGATGATCGTTCGGTTCGGACGCGTTTCAAACCTCTCGGCCGGAAAGAGGGAAGTCACGGCCGACTTCGAACCGATATTGGATTTCGGCAAGGTTGAGTTCGAAAACGTTGACCAGGCAACCGATCTCTTCGGTGCAGATGGATTTCAGCTTTACCGAACGCACTGGGCCGTGCGTGAAGGCGCGACGGGGCCAATCCTGCAAGCCTTGGCCGAACGAAAGGAAGAATTTGCGGAAGCGGTCGCACAATTGCTTGGTGAAGGAGAAGCATCGCTAGATGTCCAACCTCCAGAAAAGCAAAAGAACATCATCGGGGCTGTCGATAGTGTTGAAGAGTTTCTTGCAGTGCTGCAGGAGCATCCGCCAAAGGACGGCGACGAAACCTTCTACCGGGGGCACGAGGACGTCACGTTTGAGCTTACGCCTTCGCTGCTTCGGAAGTCGGCTGCCGGTGGTTGGAAGTTCATGCCGAACGAGGATCGGCTTTGCAAAGAACTCCTCATTGCCCACTACGACGAATTTGAGGGCGACCAGTATTGTTTTGACCAGCTGGTGCGCATGCAGCATTACGGGTTACCGACACGGCTCCTCGATATCTCGGGCAACCCATTGGTTGCGCTGTTCTTCGCCTGTTATAGCGATCAAGGCCCGATAGATGGGCAGGGAGAAGTCATCATTTTCCGGCTGCCGGAAGACCAAGTGAAATATTACGATTCTGACAAGGTGAGCTGCATCTCCAACTTGTCCAAGTTGAGCTATGAGCAGAAGAGCGATATCGATCTCTCGCTAGACCAAGAAGAGTTCAACAAGGAGCAGGTCACGGGGAAGCTGTTGCATCACATCAAGTCAGAGAAAGGCTTCTTCGAAGCCAGGATCGTGCCTGATGACCTTGGCTCGATCGTCTGCGTGAAGGCGAAGCGAACAAACACTCGGATCAAGTCGCAGTCGGGCGCATTCTTGCTGTTTGGCCATGAGGCGATCTTGCCGGAATCTGGCCAGGATGGTCTCGAGGTCTCGCGTATCACTGTCATGGACAAGCAAAGGATTCTTGATCAGCTTGATGCCCTCAATATCAATGCCACGACGGTCTATCCCAGTATCCAAGAGACTGCGCAGCACGTGAAGGCGCGTTATAGACAACCAGACCGCTAGATTCACGGGTCGAACCAAATCACGCTGTCGACCACCAGGATTTCGGATCGGTCGACGTTGTCCCAGCTAGGTCCGCCCCGTTGTCGTTGCAGAAAGGGGGCATATTTGGGGGCAGAATCTCAATTCGAAACTAGAATTAGTTTATATATCAGTTAGCTAGATAGAAAATTCGGCGCCTCTTCTGGCACCATTTCACCGGCATTTCCGATCATCAGCGCAGCCTCGTAGCTGGACATGCGCGCGCGCTGGTTCCATCCTCTCCTCAAGGGAAATGAGGAGCGCCGATGTCCGCCAATATCGAGGAAATGGAGCGCCGCCGCGCGGCATCGAAAATGGGCGGGGGCGAAAAGCGGATCGAGGCGCAACATGCCAAGGGCAAGCTGACCGCGCGTGAGCGGCTCGACGTGCTGCTTGACGAAGGCTCGTTCGAGGAGCTCGATACCTATGTCGAGCATGACTGCGTGGATTTCGGCATGCAGGAGAACAAGGTGCCGGGTGACGGCGTGGTCACCGGTTCTGGCACGATCCACGGGCGCCTGGTCTTCGTCTTCAGCCAGGATTTCACCGTCCTTGGAGGATCGCTCAGTAAGCGCCATGCGGAGAAGATCTGCAAGGTGATGGACATGGCGATGAAGGTCGGCGCGCCCCTCATCGGCCTCAACGATTCAGGCGGCGCGCGCATCCAGGAAGGCGTCGCCTCATTGGGCGGCTATGCCGAAGTGTTCCAGCGCAACGTGCTCGCCAGCGGCGTGATCCCGCAGATCAGCGTGATCATGGGGCCATGCGCGGGCGGGGCGGTCTACTCGCCGGCCATGACCGATTTCATCTTCATGGTGCGCGACAGCTCCTACATGTTCGTCACCGGCCCCGAAGTGGTAAAGACGGTGACCAATGAGGTGGTCACGCAGGAAGAGCTGGGCGGTGCCTCCACCCACACGAGGCTGACCGGCGTGGCCGACAACGCCTTCGACAATGATATCGAGGCGCTGATGGCGGTGCGCGAATTCGCCTCCTACCTGCCCGAAAACAACCGTGACGGCGTGCCGCAAATGCCGAGCCACGACCCGTTCGACCGGTTGGAAGACAGCCTCGACACGCTGGTGCCCGCCAATGCCAACCAGCCCTATGACATGAAGGAGCTGGTGACCAAGGTGCTGGACGAGGGCGAGTTCTTCGAGGTCGCGCCCGATCATGGCGGCAATATCCTCACCGGCTTCGGACGGGTGGAGGGGCGCACGGTCGGCGTGGTCGCCAACCAGCCCATGGTGCTGGCCGGCTGCCTTGATATCGATGCCAGCCGCAAGGCCGCGCGCTTCGTGCGCTTTTGCGATGCCTTCGAGATCCCGATCGTCACCTTTGTCGACGTGCCCGGCTTCCTGCCCGGTACCGACCAGGAGCATAACGGCATCATCAAGCACGGGGCCAAACTGCTCTTCGCCTATGCCGAGGCGACCGTGCCCAAGATCACCGTCATCACCCGCAAGGCCTATGGCGGGGCCTATGACGTCATGGCCTCAAAGCATTTGCGCGGGGATTTGAACTATGCCTGGCCGACCGCGGAAATCGCGGTGATGGGCGCCAAGGGCGCGGTGGAGATCATCTTCCGCCACGAGAAGGACGATCCGGACTCGATTGCCGAGCGCACCAGGGAATATGAGGACCGCTTCGCCAATCCTTTCGTCGCCGCGCAGCGCGGCTATGTGGACGAGGTGATCTACCCGCATTCGACCCGCCGCCGCATCGCGCTGGGGCTGAGGAAGCTCAGGAACAAGCGGCTGGAGAACCCGTGGAAGAAGCACGACAATTTGCCGCTATGATGGATAGTTTTCCTTGGCTTTACTGGATTTTGGCTACCGTTGCGGGTGAGGCTTTCATGATCTGGTATATTCGTCGCGCCGAACGAACCGGGACGATCAATGACTACAGGTTTCTCTTGAAGAATAAGCCTGTGATGGGTCGAGAGGAGAACCCGGAGAAGTTTGATCGGCTAATCAGTGGGTGGTGGAAGCTTTGCCTTCTGATCCCTTTCATAACGTTTGGGGTGATCTATTTTCGGGGATTTGAATGAAATTCGGACGTCTCAACCTTACCAGCGCGATGCCATCCCCCCATCGTCACCCCGGACTTGATCCGGGGTCCAGCTTCCTTCTTTCTCACGCAAAGGCGCAAAGGCGCAAAGGCGCAAAGGCGCAAAGGCACGAAGATCTTGTGCAAGACCTTGGCGTCTTCGCGGCTTTGCGTGGCGTGGATTCCCGCCTTCGCGGGAATGACGGGAAGATGAGCAACGCCACCAAGTGATGCGGCTGGTCTTCACCTATCTCTTTCCCGTCGCGATGGGCTTGCTCGCCGTCAGTGCGGCGTGGTTCGCGCGCAAGTCCTGGCGCGATCCGGACAATTGGCACATCGATCCCGACAGCAAGCAGCTTGCCTTCCATTCGTGGAGCGAACTCGGATTTGCTGTCATCATAGGTGTTATGGGCGGCGGTATGGCCGTGTTCGGAACCTTGCCTTGAGGAAGCTGAAATGAAACTCGGACGTCTCAACCATGTCGGCGTGGCAACGCCTTCCATCCCCGACAGCGTCGCCTTCTGGCGCGAGGTGATGGGCGCGACGACCGTGCATGATCCCTTCGAGATGGAAGAGCAGGGCGTGCGCGTCTGCTTCGTCGATACGCCCAATGCGCAGATCGAACTGCTCGAGCCTTTGCACGCGGAATCGCCGATCAGCGCCTTCCTCGAAAAGAACCCCAAAGGCGGGCAGCATCACCTCTGCTTCGAAGTGCCCGATATCGAAGTGGCGCGCGCGGAGTTCGAGGGGCAGGGCAGGCGCATTCTCGGCCCCACGCGGATCGGGGCGCATGGCACGCCGATATTCTTCGTCCACCCCAAGGATATGGGCGGAATACTGACAGAGATCATGGAAACGCCTAAGGCCTGAGTGCAGGCACAGGCGAGGCCTTCGGGGAGAGTGCATGGCCAAGAAGGCTGACTGGCAGGACAAGGCGGCGAAAGAGACCAAGGGCCGCGAGTTTGCCTGGCAAACGCCGGAAGGCATTGCGGTGCATGCGCTCTATACCGCGGACGATGCGGCCGCCGATCCCGGCCTTCCGGGCTTCGAGCCTTTCACCCGCGGTCCCTATGCCAGCATGTATACCGGCCGGGCGTGGACGATCCGGCAATATTCGGGATTCTCGACCGCCGAGGAATCGAATGCCTTTTACCGCCGCAACCTGGCCGGCGGGCAGAAGGGCCTCTCGGTCGCCTTCGACCTTGCCACCCATCGCGGCTACGATTCCGACCACAGCCGAGTTGTCGGCGATGTCGGCAAGGCGGGCGTCGCGATCGACACGGTGCGCGACATGGAGATCCTGTTCGAGGGCATTCCGCTCGATGCGATGAGCGTGTCCATGACCATGAACGGTGCGGTGATCCCGGTCATGGCCTTCTATATCGTTGCGGCAGAGCGGCAGGGCGTCAGCGCCGACAAGCTCAGCGGGACCATCCAGAACGACATCCTCAAGGAGTTCATGGTCCGCAACACCTATATCTACCCGCCCGAGCCGAGCATGCGGATCGTTTCCGACATCATCGCCTATTGCTCGGCGGAAATGCCGCGCTTCAACTCGATCTCGATCAGCGGCTATCACATGCTCGAGGCAGGGGCGACGGCGGTGCAGGAGCTCGCCTTCACCATTGCCGACGGCAAGGAATATGTTCGCCGCGCCATGGCTGCGGGCCAGCACATCGACCACTTCGCGCCGCGGCTGTCCTTCTTCTTCGGCATCGGCATGAACCTGTTCATGGAAGTCGCCAAATTGCGCGCCGCACGGCTGCTCTGGTGCGAGGTGATGGAGGGGCTTGGCGCCCAGAACCCCAAGTCCAAGATGCTGCGCACCCATTGCCAGACCAGCGGCGTCTCGCTGCAGGAGCAGGACCCGTACAACAATGTCATCCGTACCACGGTGGAAGCCTTGGCGGCGGTGCTTGGCGGGACGCAGAGCCTCCACACCAATAGTTTCGATGAGGCTTTGGCGCTGCCGACCGATGCCTCGGCGCGCATTGCCCGCAACACCCAGCTGGTGCTGCAGGAAGAGGCGGGGCTGACCAATGTGATCGATCCGCTGGGCGGGTCCTGGTATGTCGAGGCGCTGACCGCCGAACTGGCGGACAAGGCGCGCGCGCTGATCGCCGAGGTGGATGCGGCGGGCGGGATGACCGCCTATGTCGAAAGCGGAGCGCCCAAGCGCCAGATCGAGGAAGCGGCCGCGGCGCGGCAGGCGCGCGTCGACAGGGGCGAGGACTTGGTGGTCGGCGTCAACAAGTACAAGCCCGACGAGGAGCCGCTGATCGACACGCTCGATATCGACAATTTCGCCGTGCGACAGGGCCAGATCGCGCGGATCGAGCGGGTGCGCGAGGCGCGTGACGAGGCGAAGTGCCGGGCGGCTCTGTCGGCTTTGACACAGGGCGCGAAGGGTGACGGCAACCTGCTTGCACTGGCCGTGGAATGCGCGCGGGCCGATGCGACTCTGGGCGAGATTTCCGCCGCGATGGAGGAGGTGTTCGGACGCTATGACACGATGCCAAAGCCAATCTCCGGCGTCTATCGCGCGGCCTATGATGGCGATGCTGGCTATGCGGCGGTGGTCGCAGGGGTCGAGGCGGTGGCTGCGCGGCTGGGCCGTGCGCCGAAGCTGATGGTCGCCAAGATGGGGCAGGACGGGCATGATCGCGGTGCCAATGTCATTGCCGGGGCCTTTGCCGGAATGGGCTTTGACGTGGTTGCCGGGCCGCTGTTCCAGACTCCCCAGGAGTGTGCGGCGATGGCGCTGGCAGAAGGCGTGGACGTGGTCGGCGCTAGCTCGCTCGCTGCCGGGCACAAGACCCTCATCCCCGAACTGATCCAGCAGCTTCGCGATGCCGGGCGCGCCGATATCAAGGTGGTAGCGGGCGGGGTGATCCCGCCGCAGGACTATGATTTCCTGAAAGCTGCAGGGGTGCAGGGGATTTACGGGCCTGGCACTAATGTGGTCGAGGCGGCTGCCGATGTGCTCAAGCTGCTGGGGCACAACATGCCGCCTTTGGACGAGCAGGAGGCGGCGGGGTGAAACGGGAAGGTCTCGTAATCCTGGTCGGATTCTCCTTGCTCGCTGGGTGCGACAACGCGGCCGACTTTGGGGAAATTGCGCCGTTGGTTGCCGGAGGAGAAGGCAACGCCTCAGTGGTTGTCGAACTGGCCGACCAATTCTGCGTGCGCGGGATGGCAGAGGAATCTGCTTTTGGAACCGCATTGTCTAGGAGTGGATGGACCTTTCGCAGAACGCAGCGAGGTGACCCTTCAAACTCCTTGTCCCTCGAAGTGTGGGAATCGGACGGCGTCACGATAATCCGCTCACCGCATTTCGACCAAGGTTTCAGGGTATGCAGTTTAGGTGTCTCAAGGGAATTCGCGCCTGATCTATCAGAAACGGCAATGGAGCTGACGCGACTGACTTCGGTCGTTCCACACGATCAAGGCTGGGATTGGCGTCCGTCCCTGAATCAGCGCGCCAAGATTGATGTCTCACAAGGCGCCATTGATGATCCCGAGGGAATAATGATCTTCGTTGAGAACTATGATGTCGGATTGAGTGGATTGGGACTCTGATGTTCTCCAAGATCCTCATAGCAAACAGGGGCGAAATCGCCTGCCGCATCATCACCACGGCGCGGCGCATGGGGATCGCGACCGTGGCGGTCTATTCGGATGCCGATGCGCGCAGTCCGCATGTGCAGATGGCGGACGAGGCGGTGCATATCGGCCCCGCGCCCGCTGCCGAAAGCTACCTCGTCGCCGAAAAGATCATCGCCGCCTGCAGGGAGACCGGCGCCGAGGCGGTGCATCCGGGCTACGGCTTCCTGTCCGAACGCGCCTCTTTCGTGGAAGCTCTGGAAGCCGAGGGTATCGCTTTCATCGGCCCGCCGCCCAAGGCCATCGCCGCCATGGGCGACAAGATCGAGAGCAAGAAGCTGGCCAGGGAAGCGGGCGTCAATGTCGTGCCCGGCTATGTCGGCGAGATCGCGGATACCGAGCATGCGGTGAAGATCGCCGGCGAGATCGGCTATCCGGTGATGATGAAAGCCAGCGCCGGGGGCGGGGGCAAGGGCATGCGCCTCGCCTGGTCCGAAGAGGATGTGCGCGAGGGCTTCGAGGCGACCAAACGCGAGGGGCTCAACAGCTTTGGCGATGACCGCGTCTTCATCGAGAAGTTCATCGAGAGCCCGCGCCATATCGAGATCCAGGTGCTGGGCGACAAGCATGGCACCCTCCTCCATCTCAATGAGCGCGAATGTTCGATCCAGCGGCGCAACCAGAAGGTTGTCGAGGAATCGCCTTCGCCCTTCGTGACGACGGAAATGCGCGCGCGGATGGGCGCGCAAGCGATAGCTTTGGGCAAGGCCGTGGGATATTTCTCGGCGGGTACGGTCGAGCTGATTGTCGATGGCTCGGATGCGAGCGGCGAGAACTTCTACTTCCTCGAAATGAATACCCGCCTGCAGGTCGAGCATCCGGTGACCGAGGCGGTGACCGGTGTCGATCTGGTCGAGCAGATGATCCGCGTCGCGGCAGGCGAGAAGCTGGGTTTCACGCAAGAGGATATCGGCGTGGACGGCCATGCGATCGAAACCCGAATCTATGCCGAGGATCCCTATCGCAATTTCCTGCCGAGCATCGGGCGGCTGTCGCGTTATCGCCCATCGGTTCCGTCATGGAGCGGGGGCCTGCGTGGACAGGGCGACGAGCACGGTACGATCCGGGTCGATGACGGCGTGGCCGAGGGCGGCGAAGTCTCCATGTTCTACGACCCGATGATCGCCAAGCTGGTGACCTGGGCGCCCACGCGCGATGGTGCCGCAGACCTGCAGATAAAGGCGCTCGATCACTTCTGGATCGAGGGGCCGGGGCACAATGTCGATTTCCTCTCCGCGCTGATGCAGCATCCGCGCTTCCGCAGCGGGAACCTGTCGACCGGCTTCATCGCCGAGGAATATCCCGAGGGCTTTGCCGGTGCTCCCGCCAGCGATGAACGTTTGCGGGTGATCGCGGCCTGCGCGGCGGGGATGGAATTCACCCGCCAGGTGCGATCCAACAGTGTTTCGGGCCAGCTGAACGGCCCGCCGCAAGTGACCAATGACTGGGTGGTGTGGAATGCGGGCAAGCAGTTCCACGTGACCTTGGGCGAGGGCCATGCCGTGGTCGACGGGCATTTGGTCGAGGGGCACTGCGACTGGCATCCGGGCATGAGCATCGCCCATGCGACGGGTGAGGAGGAGCAACTCGGCATCAAGGTTTCGCGGCAGCGCAATCGCTGGACGCTCACCACGCATGGCCGCACCCACGAAACGCGCGTCCTTCCCGCCTATCTCGCGGGGCTGACCCAGCACATGAAAATCAAGCAGCCTCCCGATTTGTCGCGTTTCCTCATCAGCCCCATGCCCGGTTTGCTGGTGAAACTGCACATTGCCGAGGGCGAAAAGGTTGAAAGCGGGCAATCGCTCGCCACCATTGAGGCAATGAAGATGGAAAACACGCTGCGAGCGGCTAAAGCGGGCGTGGTTCGCAAGATTCTTGTCGGCGAAGGGGAAAGCCTCGCCGCTGACGAGGTCATACTCGAGATAGAAACATAAGCAGGAGTGAGGAATGAAAATCCTCGTGCCCGTGAAACGGGTGATCGACTATAATCTGAAGCCGCGCGTGAAGCCGGACGGGTCGGGTATCGATCTCGCCAATACCAAGATGAGCATGAACCCGTTCGACGAGATAGCCGTGGAAGAGGCGATCCGGCTGAAGGAAAAGGGTGTCGCTACCGAGGTTGTGGCCGTGAGTATCGGCCCGGCCAAGGCGCAGGAGACCTTGCGGACCGCACTGGCCATGGGCGCCGATCGCGCCGTGCTGGTCGAGACCGATGAGGATATCGAACCGCTTGCCGTTGCCAAGATCCTCAAGGCAATTGCCGAGGAAGAAGGTCCGGGTATCGTCATGCTCGGCAAGCAGGCGATCGACGACGATTCCAACCAGACCGGGCAGATGCTCGCCGCGCTGATGGGCCGCCCGCAAGGCACGTTCGCCTCCAAGGTCGAGGTCGAAGGCGATAACGTTTCGGTGACCCGCGAGGTGGATGGCGGGCTGGAAACGGTGAAGCTGTCGCTCCCGGCGATCGTCACCACAGACCTGCGCCTGAACGAGCCGCGCTATGCTTCGCTGCCCAATATCATGAAGGCGAAGAAGAAGCCGCTCGATACGAAGAGCCCGGCCGATTACGGCGTCGATTGCGCGCCGCGCCTGACAACACTCAAGGTCGAGGAGCCGCCCGTGCGGCAGGCCGGGGAAATGGTCGGCTCGGTCGATGAGCTTGTGGCGAAACTCAAGGAAAAGGGAGTGGTCGCATGAGCGCTCTGGTCCTCGCCGAACATGACAGCGGCAAGCTGAACCCCGCCACGCTCGCCACGGTCACGGCTGCGGCTGCGCTTGGCGGCGCTGTGCATGTGCTGGTCGCCGGTGGTGACGATGCTGCTGGCGTCGCCGATGCTGCCGCCAAGGTCGCAGGGGTCGAGAAGGTGCTGCTCGCCTCGGATGCGGCCTATGCGCACCAGCTGGCCGAGAATGTCGCGCCGCTGATCGCGGGCCTGATGGATAGCTACGATGCTTTCCTCGCGCCTGCCACGACGACGGGCAAGAACGTCGCCCCGCGCGTTGCCGCCATGCTCGACGTGATGCAGGTGTCGGACATTCTCTCAGTCGAAGGTCCGAAGAGTTTCACCCGCCCGATCTATGCCGGCAATGCCATTGCCACGGTCGAAAGCAGTGACGCCAAGCTGGTCATCACCGTGCGTACCACGACTTTCGACAAGGCTGCTCCCGAGGGCGGTTCTGCCCCCGTTGAACCCGTTTCAGGCCCCGGTGAGGCCGGTCTCAGTTCCTTTGTGTCACTTGAAGCATCGGCCAGCGAACGTCCGGACCTGACCAGCGCCAATGTTGTGGTCTCGGGCGGACGCGCACTCAAGGATGCGGCCACATTCGAACAGCTGATCACGCCTCTGGCGGACAAGCTTGGTGCGGCCGTGGGCGCCAGCCGCGCGGCGGTCGATGCAGGCTATATCTCCAACGATTACCAGGTCGGCCAGACGGGCAAGATCGTTGCGCCCGAGCTCTACATCGCCATCGGCATTTCCGGCGCGATCCAGCACCTGGCGGGCATGAAGGACTCCAAGGTGATCGTGGCGATCAACAAGGATCCCGACGCGCCGATTTTCCAGATCGCCGATTACGGACTGGCCACGGACCTTTTCGAGGCGGTGCCCGAACTGACGGGCAAGCTCTAGGGCGGAAGCATGAGCGAAGAGATCACCCGAGAGAGCATGCCCGTCGACGTGGTGGTGGTCGGCGGGGGTCCTGCGGGCCTCTCCGCCGCGATCCGGCTCAAGCAGCTCGATGAGGCGCTCGAGGTCGTTGTCCTCGAGAAGGGCAGCGAGATCGGCGCGCATATCCTCTCGGGCGCGGTGATCGATCCGCGCGCGCTCGACGAATTGCTGCCCGAGTGGCGCGAGACCTGCCCGCTGGCCGAAGTCCCGGTGACGGAGAACCATCACTGGCTGCTTACGCGGTCGGGCAAGTGGGAAATCCCGCACCTCGCTTTGCCGCCGCTCATGTCCAATAAAGGCAATTACACCGGTTCGCTCGGCAATCTGTGTCGCTGGCTGGCCGAACGCGCCGAGGAAATGGGCGTGCAGGTCTTTCCCGGCTTCCCGGCCAGCGAAGTGCTTTATGACGAGGCAGGCAATGTCATGGGCGTGGCGACGCAGGACATGGGCGTTGCCGCCGATGGCTCGCACAAGCCGGAATTTGAGCCGGGCCTGGAACTGCATGCCAAATATACGCTCTTTGCCGAGGGCGCGCGTGGCCATCTGACCAAGCAGGTCAAGGCGCGCTTCGACCTCGAGGCCGAATGCCAGCCGCAAGTCTATGGCCTCGGTATCAAGGAATTGTGGGATGTGGACCCGGGCAAGCACGAGCCGGGCAGGGTGGTGCACACGCAAGGCTGGCCCCTGTCGGAAAGCGGCACATGGGGCGGCGGCTTCCT
Organism: uncultured Altererythrobacter sp.; assembly: GCA_913056125.1. Classification (GTDB taxonomy): domain Bacteria; phylum Pseudomonadota; class Alphaproteobacteria; order Sphingomonadales; family Sphingomonadaceae; genus Alteraurantiacibacter. The sequence continues at coordinate 141,373 of CAJXNC010000006.1, read as the reverse complement.
CTACCACCAGGCGGATAGCCAGGTTGCCTTGGGCTTCGTCACCGCGCTCGATTACGCCAACCCGCATGTCTCGCCCTATCACGAGTTCCAGCGCTGGAAGCACCATCCGGAAATCGCTTCCGTGCTCGAAGGCGGCAAGCGCGTCGCCTATGGTGCGCGCGTCATCAATGAGGGCGGCTGGCAGTCTGTGCCCAAGCTCGCCTTCCCCGGCGGCGCACTGGTCGGCTGCTCGGCCGGCTTCGTCAATGTCCCACGTATCAAGGGCACGCATACGGCGATGAAGAGCGGCATGCTCGCCGCCGAAAGCATCGCTGCGGCGATAGCCGGTGGGCGCGAACTGGACGAGCTGGCTGAATATGATGCGGCGGTCCGTTCAAGCTGGATCGCCGAAGAGCTGCAAAAGGTGAAGAATGCCCAGCCGCTCGTCGCCAAGTTCGGCGAGGATGTCGGCACCATGCTGGCCGGGATCGACATGTGGCTGCGCACGCTGAAGATCCGCCTGCCCTTCACCATGAAACACCACAAGGATGCGGACAGCCTTGGGCGCGCCGATCTTTATCCCAAGATCGCCTATCCCAAGCCCGATGGCGTGCTCAGCTTCGACCGGCTGACCTCGGTATCCTTCAGCGGCACCAATCACGAGGAAGACCAGCCCTGCCACCTCAAGGTGCAAAACATGGACCTCCAGAAGGCGAGCGAGCTGGGCCTCTATGACGGACCCTCGACCCGCTATTGCCCGGCGGGCGTCTATGAGTGGATCGAGGAAGGCGACGAACCCAAGTTCGTCATCAACGCGCAGAACTGCGTCCACTGCAAGACCTGCGACATCAAGGACCCCAATGGCAATATCACCTGGGTGACACCGGAAGGCGGGGGCGGTCCCAACTACCCCAATATGTGAAGTAGATTAGAAGGCCGCGATATCGGTGATCGCGCGGCCGAGGATCAGCGCGTGCACGTCATGCGTTCCTTCATAGGTATTGACCGTCTCCAAATTCAGCATGTGGCGCATGACCTGGTATTCCTCGGAAATGCCGTTGCCGCCATGCATATCGCGCGCCATGCGGGCGACATCGAGCGCCTTGCCGACATTGTTGCGCTTGACCACCGAGATCATCTCGGGCGCAAACCGGCCTTCATCCATCAGCCGCCCGACACGCAGACTCGCCTGCAGGCCGAGCGAAATCTCGGTCAGCATGTCGGCGAGCTTCTTCTGGAACAGCTGGTTGGCAGCGAGCGGCTTGCCGAACTGCTTGCGCTCGAGGCCGTAGGTTCGCGCGGCATGCATGCAGAATTCCGCCGCGCCCAAACTGCCCCATGAAATCCCGTAGCGGGCGCGGTTGAGGCAGCCGAACGGTCCCTTCATGCCTTCGACTTCGGGTAGGAGCGCATCGGCACCGACCGCGACCTCGTCCATCATGATCATGCCGGTCGTGCTGGCACGCAGCGAGAGCTTTCCCTCGATCTTTGGCGCGGTCAGGCCCGCCATGCCCTTCTCGAGGATGAAGCCGCGGATCTTGCCGCCATGCGCTTCTGACTTGGCCCAGACGATGAAGACATCGGCAAAGGGCGAGTTGGAAATCCAGGTCTTGGAGCCCGACAGCTTGAAGCCGTCTCCGTCAGCCTTGGCCACGGTGCGCATCGATCCGGGATCGGAACCGGCATCGGGTTCGGTCAGGCCGAAACAGCCGATCAATTCGCCCGAGGCGAGGCGAGGCAAATATTTCTGCTTCTGCTCTTCGGAACCGTAGGCATTGATCGGGTACATGACCAAGCTGGACTGCACGCTCGCCATCGAGCGATAGCCGGAATCGACGCGTTCGATCTCGCGCGCGACCAGGCCATAGGCGACATAGCTTGCGCCCGCGCCGTCATATTCCTCAGGCACCGTCACGCCGAGCAGGCCGGCTTCGCCCATGAGCGGGAACAGCTCCTTGGCGTCCGCCTCCTCGCGGAAATCCTCGATCACGCGCGGTTGCAGCACGTCTTGCGCGAAACCATGCGCGGCATCGCGGATCATGCGTTCCTCGTCCGAAAGCTGGTCGTCGAGATTGAGCGGGTCGGCCCAGTCAAAGGGTACCATGCCGGCCATAGAGTCTATTCTCCCTAATTCGCGGCCCTTCTTGCGCGCTTGCTGGCGCTCGGCAAGAGTAAAGGTTTCAGGTGAGATTAAATTTCGCGACGATCTGTTACCACGCAAGGTCTTTCCACTTGCGCCTAGCTTTCTATGATGTTCCTTACGGGGTGCCAGTCTTGGCACGGAGAGGGAAAGCACCAGTGACCATGTTTGGAAGCAAGCCAGGCATCGGAATGGCGGCGATTTGTGCCGCCGGCCTCATGGCCATGCCGATGCCGGCAACAGCGCAAATGTCCGAGGCGCGTATGCGCTCGGAAATCGCCGAACTGACGACGCGCGTCGAACAGCTCGAAGGTGCGCGCGCGATCAAGAACTTGCAGCGTGCCTTTGCCTATTATGTCGACCGCGGTCTGTGGGAGCAGGCGGCAACCCTGTTTGCGGATGACGGCACCTTCGAAATGGGCGTGGACGGCGTCTATGTCGGGCCGGAGCGGATTGAGGAATATCTCCGTCGCCTCCATGGCGGGCAGGAAGGCCTGATTTACGGCCAGCTCAATGAATGGGTCACGCTGCAGCCGGCCATCGTGGTGGCTGACGATGCACTCACCGCGACCGCGCGCTGGCGCGACCTGGGCATGCTTGGCCAATATCACGAGCACGCCGAATGGCGCGACGGCATTTACGAGAATACCTATGTCCGCGAAGGCGGAGTGTGGAAGATCAAGAGCCTGCACCTCTATGTGAACTTCGTCGCCCCCTATGCCGAAGGCTGGGCACGCCTGGATGAGGGCGAGGGGCTGGTGCGCAGCCAGACCTCGGTCGATTTCCCGCCCGATAACGGCCCGACCGGGGACTATTCCGGCTTCCCGGCAACCTTCATCCCGCCCTTCCAGGCACCGCATCCCGTGACGGGGAGGGCGGTACGATGAGAAAATTCATTCTCGGCCTGGCCTTGGCAGCCATCGCTACACCGGCTTTTGCCCAGAGCGCGGAAGAACGGCTCGAAGCCTATCGCGAACGGGTCGAACGGCTGGAGGACCAGCAGGACATCGAGGTGCTGCAGACGACCTTCGGCTATTACTTCGATAAAGGCATGTGGGAGGAAGCTTCGCAGCTATTCTCCCGCAATGGCCGGTTCGAATATGGCGCGCGCGGCGTCTATATCGGGCCCGAAAGGATCGAGCGTGCCATGCTGCTTTTCGGTCCCGAGCGGCTCGCCCCCGGACATCTCAACAACCACATGCAATTGCAGGCCATGATTACCGTGGCCGAGGACGGGCAGACCGCGACGGGGCGCTGGCAGGGCATGGTCATGCTGTCCGAACCCGGTGCCAACGGCAATTGGGGCGTCGGCCTGTACGAGAACGATTACGTCAAGGAGAACGGCGTCTGGAAGATTGCCGAGCTTCATTTCTACATGACCGCGCTGACCGATTACGATGCCGGTTTCGCGCGTTCGGCCATCCCCATGGACGGGATGAGTGCGCTCTTCCCGCCGGACGAGCCAATGAGCGAGCGCTATCGCAGCTTCCCGTCCAACTACATCCCGCCTTTCAGCTATCCGCACCCGGTCACGGGCGAACCGATCGAGGTGGTGCAACCGCGCGACGATATCTCGGGGAGGGAATGATGATGAAAACCCTGACCTCTGCATTTGCCCTGTTGGCGATGGTTGCATCGCCCGCGATAGCGCAGGATGATCAAAGCGTGGACGCGTTGCTCGACGAGCTCGATAGCCGCATCACGCGGCTCGAGGACATGAACGATATCGAGCGTGTCCAGCGCGCCTATGGCTATTTTGTCGACAAGGGCCAGTGGACGCATTTGAGCGAACTGTTCACCGAAGATGCGACGCTGGAAATCGGCGGCAAGGGCATCTTCATCGGGCAGGACCGCGTGCTCGAATATATGCAGACCGCGTTCGGCCCCGATGGCGCCAATATCGGCTTGCTAACCAATCACATGCAGTTCCAGCCCATCGTCAATGTTGCGCCCGATGGCCGGAACGGTTGGATTCGCAGCCGTGCCTATGTGATGGCAAACAGCGGCTGGGGCCTGCCGCTCTACGAGGATGCGTTCGAGAAGGGAGAGGATGGCGTGTGGCGCATGAGCCGCCTGTCCGGCCCCTTCACCATGTACACGAACTGGCAGGGCTGGGGCGAAAACGCGCTCAACAATACCTGGCCGGACAAGTTCGACCCGCCGCCCGACATTCCGCCGAGCACTGTCTACCTGACCTATCCGGCCTATTACATCATTCCCTTCCACTATCCGAACCCGGTAACGGGCGAGGCATTCCTGCCCGATACGGGCTGGGTTGGCGCCTATCATCGCCCGCCGGGCACGCCTGAACAGGAAGAGAGCTTGACAGTTGGCCGTCAGGCGGATGGAACACAGCCAATTGCCCTGCCCCCCAGGGACTGAGGAAACACAAATGAGATTGAAATCGGCCCTGTTCGCAGGGTTTGCCATCGTCCTGTCCAGCTGCAACGCGGCGAGCGCGCCAGAATCTGCCAGCATTTCCGCTGCCGCAAGCGACCCGCTTGCAAATCCGGCGGCGGGCGAATGGCTGAGCGACGGGCGCGATTACACGGCACAGCGCTACAGCCCGCTTACCCAGATCAATGCCGGCAATGTCGGCGATCTGGGCCTTGCCTGGTATGCGGATCTCGACACCTATCGCGGGGTCGAGGCGACGCCGCTCTATTCGGACGGCATCCTCTACAACACGCTCTCCTGGAACATTACCACCGCCTATGACGCCAAGACGGGCGAGGTGTTGTGGACTTACGATCCGCAAACGCCGCGCGAATTCGGGCGTTATGCCTGCTGCGAACCGGTCAGCCGCGGTCTTGCCATGCATGGCAACAAGGTCATCATCGCCACGCTCGATGGCCGCCTGATCGCGCTCGACAAGAATACGGGCGAGGAAATCTGGACCAGCCGTGCCTTCGATCTCGATACCGGCTTTGCCTATTCGATCACCGGTGCGCCGCGCGTCTTCGGTGACAAGGTTGTGATCGGCCAGTCCGGTGGTGATCTCGGCGTACGCGGCTTTGTCATCGCGCTCGATGTCGAGACCGGCGAAAAGGCCTGGAAATTCTACCTGACGCCGGCACCCGAAGAGAACGGCCCCGATGGCGAGGCCTCGGACGATGTCATGCCCTGGGTGCGTGAGACCTGGTCCGAAGAGGGCATGTGGGAAACCCTGGGCGGCGGTGCGAACCCGTGGGATTCGATCGCCTACGATCCTGATCTGAACCTTGTCTATGTCGGCACGGGCAATTCGGTCCCGCATGCGCGCTATTACCGTTCGAACAATGAGGGCGATAACCTCTTTGTTTGCTCGATCGTCGCACTCGACGGCACCACCGGCGAATATCGCTGGCACTACCAGATGAACCCGGGCGAGGAGTGGGACTGGACCTGCACGGCCTCGATGATCAGTGCCGACCTTGAGATCGACGGTCGCCAGCGCAAGGTGATCATGCAGGCACCGAAGAACGGTTTCTTCTACGTGCTCGATCGCGAGACTGGCGAATTCATCAGCGCCGAAGCGCATGTGTTCCAGAACTGGAACGAAGGCTTCGACGAGAATGGCCGGCCGGTCACCAGCCAGCAGGTCCGCTATGACGAGACGCCAAAACTGGTCGCACCGGGGCCGGGCGGGGCGCATAACTGGTTCCCCATGGCTTACAGCCCGCGTACAGGTTTGGCCTATTTCCCCGCCTACCAGTCTGCCTTCGTCTATGCGCTGCAACCTGGCTGGGAGCCGCAGCCTCTCCGCTCGAACAGCGGCTGGGGCGGCTATACCGGCGAGGCCGGGCGCATTCGCGGTGAGCTGATGCAGGAAGCAAACGAGATCGAAAGTGCCTGGCTCGCCGCATGGGATCCCGTGAAGCAGGAACTGGCCTGGAAGGTCGAACTGCCGCGCCACGGCAATGGCGGCGTGATGGTGACGGCTTCCGACCTCGTTTTCGAGGGAACGACCAACCAGACCTTCAACGCCTTCGATGCGCGCACTGGCGATGTCCTGTGGACTTACCCGACTCAGAGCGCACCTGTCGCTGGCGCGATCACCTATATGGTCGATGGCGAGCAATATATCGCCATCAATGCCGGCTGGGGTGGCGGGGCCGCGCAGATCGAACGCGGTGCCGGTATCGAAATGCCGCGTGCGCCTGCACGCTTGCTGGTGTTCAAGCTGGGCGGGGATTTGGAGCTGCCTCCGCTGCCCGAAGATGCCGCGGCACCGCCCGAACCTCCGCGCCTGACTGCGTCCGAAGAAGAGGTTGCGCGCGGCCAGTTGCTTTACCAGAACACTTGCGCGGTATGCCACGGCCAGAACGCCATGGGCGGTGTTGCCGACCTCAGGCACCTGACCCGCGAGAAGCACAGCCTGTTCAACCAGATCGTGCTCGAAGGGCTTTATCAGGACAAGGGCATGGCAAACTTCTCCGACCTCCTCACCGAGGACGAAGTCGATGCGATCCATTCCTATATTATCGCCCGCGCCAATGAGGATTGGGGACGCTGATCCCTGCGATCCAAGCGAGCACAAAAGAAAGAGGGCGGCCCCGCAAGGAGCCGCCCTTTTCTTATTTGGCGCGTCTTCGTGCCTAGCGGCGAACCGGGATCGTTCCGTCGCCCACCACGGCAAAGGCCGACCAGTAGAACGGGTGCGAGGTATCCGCATCGTCCATCAGGCCGAACTGGGCCTGCCGCAGGGCTTCGGCCGTGCCAACGCCTTCATTGGCCTCGAAGAAGCCGGTAATCAGGCGTCCGGTGGCTCCGTAATCGTCAGGCACAGGCCAGTGGCTTGCGACAACCGTGCGCCCGCCTGCGCCGACGAAGGCACGCACCAGGCCATCCAGGGCAAAGTCGCCGCCTGTGGTGATGCCCGCCTCGCGCGAGGCGGCGAGGCCGCCCACGCTGGCGGTGTTGCAAGCCGACAGGATCACAAGATCTGCATCGATATTAAGGTCGAAGATCTCGGCAAAGGTCAGCAGGCCGTCCGAATCCTGGTCACCGAAAGAGGTGAGCAGGGCCGGGCGCGGCGGGCAACCCGAAGCCGGGGCAGTCACGAGGCCATGTGTGGCAAAGTGGAGAATGCGGAATTCGTCGAGTTCATCCATCTCGCGGAGATGCGTGTCGGTGAACTCGCTTTCGGTGAGGATCTCGATACCTGAGCCATCTTCGCTGAGGATGTTGCCCGCGGTGCGAAGCTCGTCCGCCTTGATTGGGTTGCCCCAGGTCGCAGGCGACCAGGCGCAGCGGTCGTTCAGGCCCACTCCCGAACGGGTTCCCCCCTCTTGCTGGACCAGCTCGCCAAGCGGCGTGTTCTGGCCGAGACCCAGATAGCGGCCCGTCGCATTCGAGGCGCGCGCACTGCGAACGTCACGGAAGGAGGAGGGCGAAACCGCCGTGGTTACCTGCATTGCCCGGCCAAGCCATGCCGTGCCGCGGAAGTCGTAAGGATCGGCATCGGGATCCTCTACCCGCTGGGCATAGGCGTTGACGCTCTCGTCATCCATCACCAGCAAGTTGGCCGGCAGGCGCAGCATGGCACCGTCCGGCTCGAAGACCAGGTGCTGGATCGAACCCAGGTTGGGCGCAATCGGCCCGAAGATCGCGGAGTAGAGCTCTCGCGCGGTACCGATTTCGAAAGGATAGGTGATCGTCTGCCCCGACTGCTCGATGGCGATGGAATCGCGCAAGGTATCGACCATCAGGGCGATATCGTCTGCAGATGCAGCGATCGGGTAGGCGATGGCACCATCGGCCTCGGCGTAGATGGCGTAGACATCCTCGCCCAGCATGATCAGCTTGAAATAGGCCTCTCCGCCCCGCAGCGTTTCCTGGAGGTCGCCAAGCACCATGCGGCTGTCATTAACCACGCGGTAGCGCGGATACTCGGCCAGCTGCTGTTGTACTTCGAGTTGTCGCTCACGCAGCAGTTCGAGCTGGCTGGCCTTGGCTGCAACATCGGCTTCGGCGCCGGGCACGCTTTCGCTGGCCCGCGTTTCCGCCTGGGCCAAATCGCCGCGCGCCATTTCGATGGCGCGGTTGAGATTCAGCGCCTGGCGGAAAAGCTGCGATGCTTCGTCGCTGCCGGCGGAAAGCTCTCGCGCGAGCACAGCCTGCGTCTGGGCGAGGCCGGGACGCAAGAGCAATTGGCTGGCGGCGAACATGTCGGCCGCGGCATCTTCGCTGCCCGAACGGCTGGCAAGCAATTCGAAATAGGGAGCCAGCAGCACACGCAGCGATGATGCAGGCTTGCTGTCGGCATTGGCCACAAGGTCGCGGTACAGCGTGATTGCCTCGTCCTCGCGTCCGGTGCGGGCGAGCAGGCCGGCCAGCTGGGCCCGCGAACTGAGCAAGGCGGGCGAGCCGGGGTAATTGGCTTCCAGGACGTTCACAGCCTCGAGATGCAAGGCCTCGGCGGCGGCAATATTGCCGCGGGTTTCCTCGATCTCGGCGAGTTCGCCAAGGATTTGCGCCCGCAGCCACAGGATCGACACTACGCGCCCGTCGCGAACCGAAATCAGCGTAGCATCGGCCCGTTGCAGGGCAGCTTGCGCGGTATCGATCTGCCCCTGCTGGCGTAGCGCAGTGGCGCGGATGTAGTCGGCCTGCCCGTCAAGCAGGGTCGCCCTTTCGAGCAGGGTCAACTCGCTGCCTACGCCAGAAATGGCATTGCCCTGTTCAGCGGAAAGCCGTTCGGAAAGGGCCTGGTCGATTTGCAGCTGGAGCGAAGCGTCCAGATTTGCGCTCAATTCGGGGAGCGGGGCATCGAGCCGTTCCAGCGCTTCACCGGGACGATCCCGGTTGAGGGCGTCGATCGCCTGGTAATTGCGCGAGAGGCGCGCCAGGATCGGATCGTTTGCAGCTTCGCCTTCAGCTTGGATGAACAGGCGGCCGGCTTCGAGATAATTGCCCAGATTGGACTGCTGCAAGGCGCTGTTGAGCATGGCTTCGGTCGCGCTGCTGCCTTCGAGGCTCGATGCAGAAGCAGAGAAGAACTCGGCCGCCTCGGCGAAATTGCCGGCATTGGAACGGCGATAGGCTTCATCGAGCGCGATTTCTGCCGAGATGGCTTCTGCCTGCGCCCGGGCGAAGGCCTGCGCGTCGCCGGCCTGGGTCAGCGGAACTTCGACAATGCCGGGTACGAGGCGGTCTGTCGCGAGCGCGGCAAGGCCGAGGCGAAGCGCGTCGTCATAGACCGCCAGGCCGCTGGCGGCGTAGGTCCGGCTACGACCGCTGCCGACCACCACCTTGCGCTCGATTCCCGTGTTGGAGGCAGTGCAGACAAAGGCTTGCGGATCGGACAGGCCGAGCGGCGTCTCGGCCAGCTGCTCCTCGCGGCATTGCGCTCCCTGGGTCTGGATATCGGCAAGTGCGGCGGCCGGTGTGCTTTCGCCGAGGACGCGAAGTTCGCCGATCGGGGCAGCGGCGTCACGACACACGACGAGGTAGCGTCGGTCAAACAATCCGTCGCCCGCCTGGGGAGACTGGATCTGTGCTTCGCACAGCCCGTTCGAACCGATGGGCACGCTGTCCATCAGGCTGACCGGCCGTTGCTGCGCCAATGCCGGTGCTGGTGCGAGCGCCACGCCGAGGGTAGCGAAAAGAGGCAATGCGTGCTTCCTCATGGTCCCAGTCTTCCTAACCATCTCCGTTGTCCTCATTATCATCGTCGCCTCCGGTGAGCGTGACGCTGTCACCGCCGCTGGTGACAGGCTGATTCACGCTTCCCTGCTCGTTCACCGTTGGCGGGTTGAAGAGGTTCGGGAAGTCGAGTCCGAAGGTCGCGTCCGTCGTGCTTTCCTCAAACACTGTCGCGGCTTGCGCGGTAACTGCCGGCGGCAGTTCGGAATAGCTGGGCGTCGTCACCTCCTCGATCACCTCGACCAATTCGGGAAGATCCTCCAGGTCCGGGAGGCCGTCCGTCGGAGGAGGCGTGGGAGTAGGTGTCGGTGTTGGAGTTGGTGTGGGCGTCGGTGTCGGTGTCGGTGTCGGAGTTGGGGTGGGTGTCGGAGTAGGTGCCGGTGTCCCGCCGCACGTCTGGTTGACGATGTCACAGTCGTTCAATGTCGAGCCAGCCGTGTATTCCTCGATCAGCGCTCCTGGGCCGAAATCGGTGTTGAAGAAGAAGCCGTCATTGACGTTGACTGGTTCGCCAAGCGCATCGACCTCTGCTCCATAGGCGATAACGCGCATGGTCGTGGTGCCTTGCAGCGGGGTCTGCTGGATCAGCAGGCCACCTGGACCGGTGACAATCCCGGAGAAGGTGCCATTGGCTCCCGTGTTTTGTGTCAGAATGTAGTCCTCGCCAGTGATCTCGATGCGATTGGCAAAGAGGAATGCCGTTGGCACGCTGGACCCGCCATCGTTCCCGAGGATTGCGGCATGGCCCGCATCGTCAGGGTTGGAGGTGATCAGTGCCAAGGAATCGCTGTCTGTCGCCACGATGAAGGGCGAATCCAAATTGAGCTGGCCGGAGATCGATCCCGCGGCGTTCGACATGAAGATCTCGCCGCCGGCATCGAGCACGATATCGATGCGCTGGCCGGCGAAGATCGAGAAAGTGTCGGTCGGTCCGGCAAATGTATAATCGACCGCGCCGACGACGCTCACGACACCCGGCGTTTCCACGATAACGTTGCTGACCCCGTCATCTTGGGAACCGAAAATCGTGATGTCGCGCAGCGATATGTCGATTTCGTTGACCGTGTCGGCACCGATCACGCTGACATTCGTGCCTTCGATACGCGCAGCTTCGTCCTGCGCAAGCGTATAGCCGAGCCCATCGAGCGATCCCCCGACGACCGCGGTTTGCGCGGTGTTGGTGGATTCGAGGATCAGCGTCTCCGCGCCGAAACGGGCGCCGAGCTGGACGTCGATATCATTTGAAGTCAGCGTCATGAACAAACCGCCGAAACTGGTCAGGGCGTCATTGTCGCCAAGGATCGTGATCAGGCCGCCGGCGATGAAATCCAGCGTCGCAGTCAGGTCGACTGGCGAGTTGCCGCCCAGGATCAGGCCGCCCGTATAGGTTTCGAACAACAGGTCACCGGTCACGTTCACGTCTGCAGTTCCGAGGATCTGCAACGTCCCGCCATCCACGGTGAACGTGGACTCGAAGGGGGCTGTATCGCCCAGGGCCTCACCGACCAACGATGTCGTTGTGAGCGTCGAATTGGTCAGGCTTACACGGAAATCGCCGGCAGTATTGACTTGCCCGCCTACCGCATTCGAGGTGAGCGTAAGTGTGCCCGTTGTCAGGCTGTTGCTGCCATTGGCACCGTTCAATATGACTTCTGCGGAAGCGATGGCGGAATTGGCTTCCTGCGCTCCGGTCGCATCCGTATTGGCCTGGAGGAGGATATTGTCCGTCGTACCGGTCGAACCCTCCGATAGCGACAGGGAGGCGAAGCCCGCTTGCCCCGTTCCGCCAGCGGTAGGAGTGCCGCTGACCACGCCAGCGAAGCCGAGTGAGTTCATTTCCAGGTCGTTGCCCTGGAATGACGAACCGACGACCTCAAGTCTGGAGAGGCCGGAATTTCCGTCGCCGCCCAGCACTGTGCCGTCGCCGCCCTGGGCAACCGTTTCGAGCACGAGCGAGCTACCGTCGCCGAAGTCGAGATTGCCGCCCGACAGGACGAATACATCCACATTGCTGCCATCGCCGGTGCCGCCGGTGGATCCGGCTCCACCCCCGGCGAAGTTGACGATCCTGCTGTTGCCGACAGTATCGAACAGCGCGTTGTTCACGGTTACATTGGTCGGGTTGGTGATGGCATCGCCACCAGTGCCGGTGCCACTGCCATCGCCGCCCTGTGCAAACTGGAAAGCCGTGATTCCGCTATCCCACAGAGCACCTGTGAAAATCTGCAGGTTGAAGTTGCCCGCCAGGGCATTGCCGCCATCGATATTGGCGGTCGAGAGCAGGCTGCTGCCACCCGTAGAATTGTTGCCCGTCTGGATCATGTTGGAGACGATGGTGCCGCCGGTCGTCAGGTTGATCAGTGTCGATCCCGCAATGGCGAAGCCGCCAGACCCGCCATCGACGGAAGAGTCGCCTGCAAAGGCCCCGGTGCCGATGAAGGGTTGCGTGTTCAGTGCACCGGTGAGCACGGGCAGGTTGAGGGCGGCCCCACTCGAAAGGAAGACCTGAACCGATCCGCCATCGGCGCTTCCGCCGATACCGGCATCGCCATTGCTGTCGCCGCCATTTGCTTCGGCACGGAAGATGGCGCGCTGGTCATTCCCCACGGTGATGGCCGAACCTGCGCCATCCGCGGCGACAATCACGTCACCTGCAACGGCATCGCCGCCGACTGCGCCGGGCCCGGTACCGGCGAAGGCCAGTGAATAGGCTTGCAAACCGCCGAAATCGAGAGTGCTTCCGCCATCGGCGGTGATCGAGGTTGTTCCGCCAAATGCATCGCCGGCATTGGCATCGGGCGTGCTGGCATCGCCGCCGAGGCCCTGGGAATTCATGATGATCTGGCTGACCGACGAGAAACTGGCGCCAGTGTCGGCACTGAAGCTGATCGTGCCCCCGGTAGCGGTACCACCCGTTCCGCCGGTAGCATCGCCGCCAAGCGCATTGGATACAATGCTGCCGCCGCCAAACAGGGTGAACGTGCCCTGGTTGGTCAGCACCACGTCGAGAAGTCCACCTGTGGCGCTGCCGGCATTGCCGGCAGTTGCAAGACCGCCAAAGGCATTGTTGTTGACGTCCAGCGTGCCGCCAATCGAGAGCAGACCTTCGGTGTCGTCCACGAAAATCTCGACATTGCCCGATAGAGTATCGCCGCCGCTCGGGCCTTCACCACCGGACGATGTGGCGCTGACGGTTGCGTCTCCGGCGATATTGATTTCGCCGGCTGTTGTTCCTCCCAGGCCAAGCGCGTTGATCCCGGCGGATCCGCCCTGACCGAAGCCGCCTGTCCCAGCCGAGGCCGTGCCGCCATTGCCGCCGGCCGATATCTGAACATTGCCGCTGGTGACCGTGATGGTGCCGGGATCCGCGGACATGAAGGCGAGGCCGGCAGTGGCGTCTCCACCGTCAGGTCCGTGTCCGCCGAACGCATCCGCCAGGATGGTGGCGCCATTGCCAAGCGTGATCGTGCCCCCGCCAAGCGCGTTGATCTCGGCATCGCCGCCAAAACCGATCCCGCCGGTGCCGACGCTGGCATTGCTCACCCCGCCGAAGCCATGGGCCAAAACGTCGGTGGCGCCCGTGATTGTGATCGTTCCCGCATCGGAAACGACTAGCGCCTGGCCGCCCGTGCCATTGCCTCCCGTCGTCAAATTGGTGGTGGAACCGGTACCGTTTGCGGCGGCGAAGAGATCTCCACCGAACGCCAATATGCCGCCATCTTCGGCAGCCACATCGATAAAGCCGCCATTGCCGATGCCGGCATTGCCGCCATCGTCCGGGCCGGTCAGCTCCAGTGCACTGCCGTTTGCCGTGATCGCCGTGTTGCCGGCGACATTGATCGTACCATTGGTCGAGGCAATGATCTGCGAAGTGCCGCCAGTGGCATTGCCGCCGGAGCTCTGCGTCACCGTTTCGAAGATGGTTGCGTTTGTGCTGACCGTCAGGTCGCCGTCGAGATCTATCAGGCCATCGATCGCGAAGACCTGTGCCTGGCCGCTGAACGCATTGCCTGCGATGCTGATCTGGAGGTCGGCATTGATTGCCGCCTCGGCCACGACCGTGGTGTTGCCCACAACACCGATGGCGCCGCCAATTTCCGCAAACAGCAGGGCATTGCCGGCGAAGGAAGGGCTACCGTCGTCAAGGCCCGGGCCACCAGCGCGGGCGGAGACCTTGAGATCGCCGCCAATCGTCACCAGGCCGTCAATGCCGGCATATACCGTTGCTTGCGACCGCCCGACCAACTGGACATCATCGGTGAAGGATGCCGTGCCGAGATCACCACTGACCTGCACGGTATCGGTTCCGACCGCGGTCAATCGGCTGGTTGCATTGACGTTGGTGATCTGGATGTCGGCCGTACCAGGCCCGCCAATCTCTCCACCTTGCTCGAAATCGGGATCGCCGCCAGGAACATCGCCGCCACCAAGCCGCGTGCCGGAAACATTGTAGTTGGCCGAAAGGATGATCTCGCCATTGACGATGCCAGCACTGGCGGCTGGCTGGAATCCGAGATTGCCGCCAAGCAGTGCGGAAACAGGATTCCCCTGTGACGCAATCGCGGCATAGATGACCTGGTTGTCGCCCGCGCCCGTGCTCGACGGGCCGGTGGTCGTTCCGTCATGGACGATGGCCGGATCGACCACCGTGCCGACCGGAATCTGGATGTCGAACAATCCGTTCGAGTAGCTCAGGCTGACCTGTTCGCCCGCGACATAGGCGGTCGTACCATTGATGTTGGCCGTGCCACCCATCAGGATTTGCGGGGCAACGACGGCGAAGACGCTGCCTTCCTCGGTACCCGTGATGCTTGCGCCGGGATCGATCTGCACGGTGGAAGTGTCGCCGGTATTGCCGACGAAATTGATCGCACCGCCACCCGTCACGAACTGCGTGAAGCTGGAGATATCCGGCGAAATCGAGGTGAGCACCAAGCCGCCGATATCGAAGGTGGCCGTGCTGCCCACGAGTATGCCGGTGGTCGAATAGAAGGCCACGAAGCCGCCGGGTTGGAAGCTTCCCGTGGTCGGCTCGACCTGCGAAATGATATTTCCGTCGATGGTCGCGATGTTGCCGTTGGTGTCCGGCAGGATGCGGTTGATCACGCCAAAGATCGTGTCCCCCGTCTGGCCCTGAAAGGTGGCCGTATTACCCGCCGGCAGGAAGCCCAGCGCATTTCCGCCATTATCCTGATCCTGCGTCCAGTCGATCACCGCATCGAGGCCGACAACTGTGATCGTTTCGACGCCGGGCGTAGTGCGATCGAATGTCGCGCTGCCCTGAACCACATTGGGCGTGGCCTGGAAGGCCTGGGCATTTGCGGGCGAGGCCGACATCAGCGTGCCCGCCGCAATGGCTGCGCCGGCGCAGCCGGTGAAGAGGCGGGTCCTGTTGGGGGCGTACTTTCTCATGATCAGAACCTCCACGGCAGCAGGCGGCCGGTAAGAGAGAAGAGAACCCGCACATCGCCCTTCTGTGCTTGCCCGTCCGTCCGGCTAAGCGGGATGGCGACGGAAAGGTCGCCCTGCAGGCCGCGGCCATGCGTGACCCTCACGCCGCCACCGATTGATGCGAGGCTGTCGGGATTGAGCGGAATCTGGCTCGGATCGTTGTCCCACACATTTGCGAGGTCGAAGAACACGTAGGGTTGGGCGGCGATGGCGTCCGGCCCGTCGGGGACCAGGGAACCGTAACGCAGTTCGATCGAGCCGCCGATGCCGGAATCCCCCGTAATCGCGCCCGGATCATAGCCGCGCCCGATCGAGTAATTGCCACCCGAATACTCCTCGAAGCTGGGCAAGGGATCATCCGAGAACTGGCCTCGCAGGTCGAACGCTACAGTGAAGATCGGGACCGGGCGGAACTCTGCCCTGATATCGCCACGGATCAGCAGCGGGGTCGGGTCCTGTTCGATGCGGCTTGGTATCTTGCCCGCTGCTACGCAGGCGGCCGGGTTGGATCGGCAATCGAGATTGGCGCCGAAGATATCGAGGCCTTGGCGAAGCTCCGCACCGATCGCCCAGCGTGCACGCGGTTCGAAGGGCGTATAGCCATTGCGCCGCGCGATGGAATCGAGGTCCGTCCGGACATAATCGAGCCGCACCCAGGCGGTGCGCACGCGATCCTTGGTCAGGTTGATCGTGTTGATGTCGACATCCTGGTCGACAACGTCGAGCCCCGTGGAACCGTAAAGAGAGGCCCTTTGCGTCCGAATGAAGGGGTAGCTGGCGTGAACCGAGGCGAAGACCGTTTCCGATTCAACGTCGAAACCGGCGAGGCCGAGGCCGGGATTGGTCCAGCCCAGCGTGAGGCTGCCGCCCATCGAAAGGCCATCTCCGCCAATCAGGAAATCATGCCCAAGCTGGAGCGTGAATTGTTCCTCGAAATCGGAGGAACTGTAGAACGACATGGTGGTGCGATCGCCCATGCCGGTAATGTCGTAGACTTCGGTGCGCAGCAATCCACCAAAGCGGCCAAGCGCCTTGGAGCCGTAATTCTGGATGTTGAGATCGAGTACCTCGGTGCGCCGCAGGACAGCCACTTCGCCAATCAGGTCGCCCGGCGCACCGCCAGCGGCCGGCCGCAGGGCCAGGCGTACATCGAGGCCGGGCATGTCGTCGGCAAGGAGCAGGTAGCGTTCGGCCTGCTTGGTGTTGAAGACTTCCTGACCGACCAGCTTTTGCATGTATCGGGCAAGGACCTTCTCCGATGGACCGGCCTCACCGCGGACGCGCAGCGCCGTCAGGCGACCGAGCACAACGCGGAACTCGGCGGCGCCGCCAGCAAGGCGCTGCTCGGGGATTTCCACCGCAGCAAGGTAGCCGGCATCGCTCAGCAGGGCCGTTGCTTCCGCACGAATGTCACACAATACGGAGATCGGCAGTTCACGTCCGAGATAGCTGTCATAGGCCTCGACCAGCGATACGTCGGAAGCAGCCTCGGCACCGACAAAGCTCACCTGGCTCAGCGTGACCTTGATGTCCGCGAAATCGGGATTGTCGAGTGCGCAGGGCGTGCGCGTCATGTCACCATCGATCGTCAGCGTCGGGGCGCGGCGTTCATCGGGACGAATTTGTGGCGGGGCCAGTTCCTCGCGCGTTGGTGGGGCAACCGCGCTCGCCTGGGCAAGCGCTTCCATCGGCAATGCAACTGCCAGGGCGGCGGCCACGGCAATTGCGGAAGTCGGGTAGGCGCGGGGAAGGCAATCTGCCGCGCGGCGAAGACGAGAGTCATTGTGGTGAAACGTCACGATTGCTTGTCCGTCCTTCCCCCTTTTGGACATCGACGGGGAATTCCCCCTCAACGGCCCATACGCGCCCAAAGCGGGCGGAGGCGTGCAAGCAACGGCAGACGAGGCCCGATGGGCCTCCGTTCGCCAATTTTTCGCACGCTGACCGTGCGACCCCTTTGCCTGCATTTATGACGGGATAAGTACGCCCGCGCAACGACCCATTTTTGGCAGTGCAGCAAAATGCTGGCGCGAGCCTAAAGTCCGAAGGTTTCGGCCGCCTGCAGCAGGGTTTCGGAGGCTTGCGGATTGGCGTTGACAGCGCGGCGATAGGCATCCTGTGCATCGGCGCGGCGACCCAGTGTGGCATAGCTGCGCATCAGCATGATCCATCCCTCGACATCACCGGGATCGCTTTCGAGGCGGCTTGCCAGTCGCTCCACCATGGCTTCGGCCATGTCCTGCTGTTCGACCGGGCTGAGCGTGGCCGCCGCCGCCATCTGTTCCTGTGTTGGACCCGGGATGCCCGATATGGCGGAGCTTGGCAGGATGTCTCGTGTCGCGCTGGCGCGCGCAATCCGCTCTTCGGTTGCGATGCCGTGAAGCTGCCCGACTTGCTGGATCGTGCGGACCAGGTCGGTCTCCCAAGGGGCGCCGGGCGGCGTGTCTGCGAGCAGGGCCAGCCAGTCGGTAATCGCGCCTTCATGATCTTCGGCGAGATCCTTCTCGACCGCCAGGAAATAGCGCGCCCGCGGGTCCGAGGCATCGAGTTCGATCGCGCGGCGGAAGGCATTGAGAGCGTGTTCGGGCAAGGGCTCGTCCTGGCTCGCCATCACGCGCGCCTCGCCGAGCGAGGACCACAGCACTGCCGTTTGCGGCTCCGCGTCGGTGGCGCGTTCATAGGCTTCGGCGGCTTCGGCAAACATGTTCTGCGAGAAATAGCTGAAGGCCAGCTGTTGCCAGGCAAGGGCATCGTTCGGCGAGGCTTCCGCCGCGGCACGCAATTCGTCGAGCGATGGAGGCGTATCGGGCTCCGTATCCGAGACCAATGGAGCCTCGTCCTGCAGGTCTTCGTCCGACTGAATCCGCCAGCCGATCGCCCCGGCAAGCACGACCAGCGCCAGCACGATGAATAGTGCCGGCCTGCGCCACATTGGTGTCTCATTCATGTTCAATGGAATCCCCGATTTGACTTGCACCTTGATGCTCTGGCCTATTGAAAAGCACTGCTTCTGCGTGTTTTCAATGCAGGTGCTTTAGGGCATAAGCGTTCTTGGGGGGACGGTAATGGCGTCAGGTCCAGACCGGGTATCAGTGGCTATTGTGGGTTCCGGGCCAGCTGGGCTGAGCGCCGCGGCCCATGCCGCTCACCTCGGCATGACCCATGTCCTGATCGAGAAGACGGACCACCTCTCCGACACGATTTTCAAGTACCAGAAGGGCAAGCACGTGATGGCTACGCCCAACAATCTGGTGCTGCGTTCCGACCTCGATTTCGACGCCGGCAGCCGGGAGACAATTCTCGGCATCTGGGATCGCCAGATCGAGGAGCAGAAGGTCAATGTCCTGTACAAGTCGGAGGTCGTGGCGATCACCGGTGAAAAGGGCGATTTCACCCTTGAAATCAAAGGGTCGGCTCCGCTCAAGGCGGACAATGTCGTGCTCGCTATCGGCACGCAGGGCAATCCGAACCTGCTGCGGATTCCGGGCGTCGAACTGGAAAGCGAGCTGCCGAAAATCCAGTACCAGCTGGACGATCCGAGCGAGTATTTCGACGAGCATATCACGGTCATCGGATCGGGCGATGCAGGCATCGAAAATGCCCTCGGCCTGGCCGCCGATGCGGCCCAGCGAAACCATGTAACGATCCTCAATCGCCGTGCCGATTTTGCCCGTGCGAAGGGAGCCAATGTCAAGCTGCTGGAGGAGGCGGAGGCCGATGGCCGCATCTCCGTCATGCGCGAGACAAGCCCGCATGAGGTGCGCCCCGGAGAGCTGGTTCTCGACACGCGCGATGGCGAACAGGTGATTCGTTGCGACCGGATCATTGCCCGCATGGGCTCCAAGCCGCCGCGCGCCTTCGTCGAAGGAGCCGGAGTCGGCTTTGCGAGCGATGCGCCCGATGCCTTTCCTTCGCTGACGCCGACTTTCGAGACGACCAAGAACGGCATCCATGTGATCGGCGCTCTGGCTGGCTACCCGCTCATCAAGCACTGCATGAACCAGGGCTATGACGTGATCGAATTCCTGAACGGGAATACCGAGCTCAAGCCTGCCGACCAGCCCATCCTCGAAGAGAAATTTGCGGGACTTCCCGGCGGCCGCTCGGTTGAGGGCTGGCTCGAAGTGATCGGCAACAATGTGCAGATTTTCAAGGAAGTCTCGCCGCTGCAATTGCGCGAGCTCCTGCTCGATTCAAACGTTCGGTTTTTCGCCCCGGGCGAGGTGGTCTTCACCCGCAACGAACCGGGGTCCTCCATGTTCGCCATTGCCCAGGGCTCGGTGGCGGTCGAGGTCAATCCCGAGGACCCATCGGTCACCGTGCCGATCGGTGAAGGCTCGATTTTTGGCGAAGTCGGCCTGATTTCGGGGCGCCGCCGCGGTGCCACGATCCGCGCGGCAGAGCCGCTGGTAGTGGTCGAATTGTCGCGCACGGCCGCGCTCAAGCTGATCGCAACCGTGCCCAGTGCGGGCGATGTGGTGAACCGCATCTCGATCGAACGGCAATTGCTGCAGATGTTCGGTTCGGGCCTGACGCCCCAGGACGTGGCATCCTTGGTCGGAGCCGCTGAAGTACAGGACGTGCGCGCTGGCCAGGTCGTCGTCCAAGAAGGTGCGGAAGACAAGGACTTCTTCGTCATTCGCCGCGGATCGATGATCGTGGAGAAGGATATCGGCGGCAAGCCGGTCTTCCTCTCCTACCTGCCTGCCGGTTCCTATTTCGGCGAAATGGCGGTGATCGATGGGTCCAAGCGTACCGCCAGCGTGAAGGCTGCGATCAAGTCCGAAGTCGTGCGTTTCCCGGGCGAGGCATTCAACGCCCTGCTCGAAGCCAAGCCGAAGCTGCGCGAACGGGCGCTGGAGGACATGGCGGGCCGCCGCGAAATCACCGCTTTCGTCGAGGCGCGCAAGGATAGTTTCGGCTCTGCTGCGGACCTTTATTCGGAAACCGCGCAATTCCTCGTCGATAACGGGCTTGGCGAAGCAACCGACGTGCTGCTGATCGACGAGACGCTGTGCGTCGGCTGCGACAATTGCGAGAAAGCCTGCGCCGACAGCCATGAAGGGCTTTCTCGGCTCGATCGCGAGGCCGGGCGCACCTATGCGCACCTCCACGTTCCGACATCCTGCCGCCATTGCGAGCACCCGCATTGCATGGCCGATTGTCCGCCAAACGCGATTCAGCGTGGCCCTGACGGCGAGGTGGTCATCAACGAGACCTGCATCGGCTGCGGCAATTGCCAGCGTAACTGTCCTTATGGCGTGATCCGCATGGACGCCAAGCCGCCGGAGAAACCGGGCCTGTTGTCATGGCTGTTCTTCGGTTCAGGGCCGGGCCCGGGCGAGGCCAGCTATTCGTGGCGCAAGAAGAAGGCCGAGGAGCAGGGCATCGAAAGCGCCAAGCTGGCGATCAAGTGCGACATGTGTTCGGGCATTGAAGGTGGCCCCGCCTGCGTGCGGGCCTGCCCCACCGGTGCGGCCATTCGTGTGGCGCCGGAGAAATTCCTCTCCGTCACGCAGGAAGGGGGGCTCGATTGATGGCAAGCGTCGCCGAAGAAGATACCGGCCGTCGCGAAAGGCAGAGCGATCACGAAGGCTTCCTCGCGCACAAGCGCATGCGCTGGTTGAAGATCGCGACCGTCATTAGCCTGGTGGCGATCATAGCCTATGCGCTGATCGACGTGACGCCGCGCCCCAATGGCGGCAGCTGGTATGGCTATACGCTCGGGACCATCGGCGCGTTGCTGATCGTCTGGCTGGCATTGCTCGGCATCCGCAAGCGCAAGATGACCGCGGGCAAGTGGTCGCTCAAGGCCTGGACCAGCGCGCATGTCTATCTCGGCCTTGCGCTGATCGTGATCGCCACGCTGCATACCGGTTTCCAGTTCGGCTGGAACGTGCACACGCTGGCCTACACGCTGATGATGATCGTCATCCTGTCTGGGATCTACGGTATTTCGGTCTACGCGACCCTGCCGGTGAAACTGTCGAACAATCGCCGCGAGATGACGCAGGCGCAAATGCTGGAAGCGCTGTCGGCGATCGATCGCCAGCTCGATACGGCGGCACAGCCGCTTGGCCGGCAGGATACCGACCTTGTCATTGCCGCGCTCGAGCAGGATCCCTTCTCCTTCGGCCTGCGCGCGCGCCTGTCGGGCAAATATCCCTCGTGCCGGACACAGGGCGCGCTCGAACGCATGCCCGAAAACGGCACCGATCCCGACGAGGAAAAGGTGCTCTCGCTGCTACGCAAGCGCAAGGCGCAGCTGGACCAGATCCGCCGGCATATGCGCATCAAGGCGATGCTGGAAGTCTGGCTCTATATCCATGTGCCGGTCACGATCGCGCTGCTTGCAGCGCTGACCGCGCATATCGTTAGCGTTTTCTACTATTGGTGAGGCGGTGATGGACTTCCGGATACGTACCATCGATTTCACCGCCGCCGGTCGCGAGATCGTGCGTGAGCGCGATGTTTCTGCCGAGCAGATCGGGATCGGCCGCGCCTCCACCAACGCCATCCACCTGCCGGACCTGGCGGTCGAGCAGGAGCATGTCCGCATCACGCCCACGGGTAGCGGCACTCTGAGGCTCGAGGCTTCCGGTTCGCTCGGCTTCACGCTGGATGGCCGGAGCACCTCTTCGGCCACGCTCGATCCGTCCAAGGGCGGGGAGCTCGGCGTCGGCTCCTACCGTCTCGGCTTCGCAACCGAGGGCGATGGCTGCGTGGTCATTACCGTCAAACAGGCGGAACCTGATTCCGGCGAGGCCAAGGATCGCCTGCGCGGCTTCTCGCTGGTCGAAACCTTGCCCGGCAAGCGCGTCATGGCCTGGAGCGGTGTGGTCGTCATCCTGCTGGCCTTCCTCGCCATCCCTATCTTCACCCATTTGACCCGCGCCGAGGTCGAGCCCGAACTTGAAGGCGAAGGCGCGGTGATGATGGATGCCAGTTGGAGCACGGGCGCCCTTTCCTCGGTCCATCACGGGCTGGAGGACAATTGCGAGGCCTGCCATGTGCAGCCCTTCGAGGCTGTGCGCGACGAAACCTGCCTGACCTGCCATGAGGGCATTGCAGACCATGCCGCAGACGAACGCATGGCGCTGGGCATGCCTGAGCCGAGCGGCGGCGATGCCCTGCTGTGGAGCGTAGCCCATGCCTTCGGCAAGCCGGGACCGGGCGCCTGCACCGATTGCCATACCGAGCATGAAGGCGCCGGCCGGATGGAGCCTACTGCGCAGCAATTCTGTTCCGACTGTCACGAAACGCTCGATGCCCGATTGACCGATACGGCACTCGGCAATGCGCGCGATTTCGGAGAGATCCACCCTGAGTTCAAGGCGCTGGTCCGCCCGGCACAGGGTGCCGATCCGGTGCGCATGTCGCTGGCCAACAACCCGGTTGACTGGAACGGTTTGCGCTTCCCGCATGACGTGCATCTCGATCCCGAAAGCGGCGTGACGCAGATGGCGCGGCGTCTCGGCGGAGATGCGGGCTATGGCGAAATGCTCGAATGTTCGAGCTGCCACACGCCGACGGCGGATGGCGTGCGCTTCCTGCCGGTTAGCATGGAAGAGAATTGCGAGGTCTGCCACAGCCTTGTCTATGACCGTGTCGGCACGACCTTCCGTACGCTCAGCCATGGCGATGTCGAGCAGGTCGAGGCCGACCTTCTGGCGGCGGACCGCAGCCCGCGCGGCGCGGTGGTAACAGGACGCCGCCGTCCCGGAGAGTTTGCCGAGGATGGGCTCTATTACGGCAATTTCACCAATGTCACCCCGGCCGTGCTGCGCTCGACCGCGCTCGACGAGGATGGGTTATGCGGCGAATGCCACCTGCCCGGGACTGCCGAGGAGGGCGTGCTGGAAGTGGCTCCCGTCACCCAGACGGCGCGCTTCTTCAGCCATGGCTGGTTCGACCATGCCGCCCATGTGCAGGAAGATTGTGCATCCTGCCATGCGGCGGGGACTTCGGCTTCGGCGACGGATTTGCTGCTCCCGACCATGCTTTCCTGCCGCGACTGTCACGAGGGCGAAGCTTCGCTCACAGCGGAGGTCCCGTCGGGATGTGCCATGTGCCACAGCTACCATCCGCGAGAGGGGGCAGCTGCTGCTCCGCCGCGCATAGCCGGGAACCTTCCTTGAAGGTGGAGCTTGTCTGCAGAGGTCCGCAAAGGGCCTGTAACAGGGAGAGCGCGGGATGATCATCGCGCAGATGACGGATATCCATATCGGTTTCGAGCCAGAGGCTCGGCCGGAGGAGCTGAACAGGCAGCGTTTCCGGGCAACGCTCGACCGCCTGCTGCGCCAGCCGAACACGCCCGACATGCTAATCTGCACGGGCGACATTACCGATCGCGGCGATGAAGAGAGCTTTGCCCGCACGGCGGAATTGCTCGGCGAATGCCCGTTTCCTGTGCACATGATGGTGGGCAATCACGACAGCCGCGAGGGCCTTGTGTCGGCTTTCCCAGACACGCCGATGAATGACGGTTTCGTGCAATGGACGATCGAGCAGGATGGTTTGCTCATCGTCTTGCTCGATACGCTCGAGCCCGGTCGCCATGGTGGTGCCTTCTGCGAAAAGCGGAGGGACTGGCTGCGCGCGACGCTGGAGGCCAAGCGCGACATGCCGACGGTCATCTTCATGCACCACCCGCCCGTAGTGGCGGGCATCGGCTGGATGGATCCGCGGCCTGACGAGAAGTGGATTCTCAACCTTGGCTGCGCGCTTGAGGGGATGACGCAGGTGCAGGCGATCCATTGCGGCCATCTGCACCGCCAGATTACGACCGGATTCTGCGGCATCCCGTTATCGGTAACGCCTTCTGTGGCGCCACTGGTGGCGCTGGATTTGCGGCCCATTTCCGCCGAGAAGCCCGATGCCCGCGCGCTCATCACCACCGAGCCGCCAACCTATGCGCTGCATCGCTGGGAGGATGGCAAGCTGGTGTCGCATTACGAGCGGATCAGCGACTGGGATGTGCTGGCTTTCTACAACCCACATCTCCAGCCGATGATCCGCGAAATGGAACGCGAAAAGCTGGAGGGGTAGGGCTGGCCAGCCTCAGGTCGATAGCGAGATTTTACGCACTGCGCGCCGGACCGGTGGCGGGATCCTCTTGAAGCCTGCGGCGTCGAACCAGGCATCGGGCCAATCCTTGAAACGCAGGTCGAGAGAGCCGTAATCGGGGTGCTGTCGCATCGCCGACACGGTCAGCATCTGTCCCAGGTCCGGCCCCGAGGGCGGGAAGCTCATCAGCGGATAACCGTCGCTGTCGAACCAGATACCGACCAGGCAGACAGCCATATCGTTTACTTGCCACTGCATGTCACAACTCCGTCAGTTGACACACCGGCCAATCCGACATCGCTCTCCAGCAGGGAGTTTCTATCACAGGCTGCGTCGCTTGGGGTTAGTGCGGCGCCGGGAAGGGGGAATTATCCCCCGCTACCGTTGCGCGCCAGCACCGGTCCGCGGCCCGGCACCCAGGCGGTCATGTCGACCTCGTCGCTCACGCGATAGGGAATGCCGCTATCGTTGAGGAACAGCCGCTCCATCTCCTCGCGGTTGAACGGGCGCGAGCCCACGCGGCCGAAAATGGCGATCTGGCCGCCCGTTTCGTCCACTGCACGGTCACGGTCGAGGCCCTTCGACATGGACAGGGCGGGGCTGGGCGTGCTGGCCCAGGCGATCAGCTCGGGCATGGGCGCGGGGCTGAAGCCATAGAAGTTTGGCTGGCTGTCCGGGCTGGTCAGCTGCAGCACTTTCACGCCGTTGCGGCCATCGGCGACATAGGCGAAGAGCGTCGCATTGGTGGAGGCGACCACCACATCCTCGACATCGTTCATCGTGCCGCCCAGCGTCTCGCGCTTGTAGACCTGCGGGGCGAGCGGCCGCGTCACGTCGACGATCACGAGGCCCTCCTGCTTGCCGGCGACATAGGCATAGGTGCGCGCGACATAGATGCGTTGCCCGTCGGCCATGGGCACCGTGCCTTCGGGCCGCGCCACCGGATTGCGCAGATTGGTGACGTCGAACAACTTGAGGCCTTCGGCATCGGTCACCCAGAGATAGCGGAACTGTACCGCGCTGGCGCGGGCATCGTCCATCTCGCGAACGGCGGAGAGCTGCGGATCGAGCGGGTCGGACAGGTCGACCACCACCAGGCCGATATCGGCGGTGACATAGGCGATCTCGCCCGCCAGAGTGATGTGCCGTGCGCCGTCGAGCACGCCATTGGGGTTCCAGGCATAGGCGCCGCCGGCCAGCTCGGCACGGTGCAGGTCGTTATTGCGCAGTTCCTGGTCCGCGAAGGTGTTGACGTTGACGAGGATCAGGCCCTCCGACGCATCGGTGACGACGGCGTAATCGTAGATCGGCAGGAAGTCCTGCTCCTGGTTCATCTCGCGCATCATCTCTGTATTGCGGTCTGGCGCGATGGCCTGGTTTGTCGGGATCGCCATGCAGGTGGCGTTCTCTGTTCCGACATGGGAATCGTGACCCAGCGGGCTGAACGGGGCAGTAATGATCCGCTCGCCGAAGCCCTTATTGGCAATCGAGGCGATATCGTAGACGCGGAAGCCGCCGCGCCCTTCTGCCACGAACATGTATTCGCCGCGCATCTGCAGGCAGCGCACGGCATCGCGCGTGCCTTCCACTACGTTGGCAAACTGTTCGAAGGGATGCGTTTCGCCCGACAAATCCTCGTCGACAAGGTCGCCGCGAGTCCAGTCCTTCAACTCGCGGTCGTTGTCTTCGACATGCATGCGCCAGTAATCGGGATAGGCGTAGCGGTGCAGGTAGGAACCGATCACGGCCTGCGGCTCGTCCCATTCGGTGACGCGCGTGGCCTGGAAGCCGGTTTCGAGACCGGTCCAGGCATTCATGCCCACGAAGTTCACGAAATTGGTGCCGAGTAGCAGGGTCTGCGCCATGATGGCGTTATTGTCCTCGTTTTCGGACAGGTGACAGTCGCTGCAGGTCTTGGTTTCGGTCAGGCGGACGGTGTGCGGGAAATGCGGTGCGAAAGCCTGGCTGGAGAAGCCGACCGAGCTGATCGGCGGCTGCTGAATGTAGATACGCTCGCGATTGATATTGGTGGAGGACAGCACCAGCGCGGAGGATGAACGAACCGGGGCGATCTGGTTGCCCTTGGTGGTCTGGTGGATGCCCAGCTGGAACATCTGGTCGCGCGCGACCTGCGGGTTGTAGGTCGCGAAGTTGCGCGTCGTCTCGCCTTCATAGCGGTGCACGCTGGACTGCCAGTTTGCCTCGATCGGCAGATGGCACCCGCCGCAGGAGGTGGTCCAGGAAAGGTGGCAGGTGAAGCAGGCCATGTCGTCATCGCCATGCGCCCGGTCATCCGGCTCGATGCCGAGGCCGAATTCGAAATTGCCCGTTTCTGCGCCACTACGGCTCATCAGCTTGGCACGCGCCGACTTGGCGTTGAAGCCCGGGCTTGCCGGGTCGACGCTGTCGCGCACCAGGCTAACTTCCCATTCGAGTGAGGGATCGACGATGGAGCGCTGGATCAGCACGCGCCTGCCGGCATCATTGTCGACCCATTCGAAGCGGCGGCGGCCGTCCGGGTTGCGGATCAGGGCAAGGTCGTGGCCTTCGGGCGGTGCTGCAGGGCCGGAAGTGCGCAAGGTCGGATAGGCATCGGCAGTGCCGTGGCAGTCCTTGCAGCCGATCTCGATGGCGTTAGCAACCTCGCCATAGATCAGGCCATTGCCGTGGCTGTCCTGCGAGAAGTGGCAATCGGCACATTGCATGCCGTTCTCGGCATGGATGCTCATCATGTGCACGGCATTGCCGGGGTTCACGCCGGGCTCGACAAACTGGCCTTCGCCTTCGCGGCGCCATTTCTCGGGATCGTCATTGGGGACGATATTGCCATCGGCATCGAGGAGGTTGCCCTCCCGGTCGCGCTTGAAGATGGCGCGGAAATTCCAGCCATGGCCGTGATAATCGCCGAACTGCGTGTGCTCGAGCTCGGAATTGAGATCATAGACATTGCGCAGGAAATCAATGTCGGACCACAATCCGCGCGGGGCTGCGCCTTCGGGGTTGCGATCGTTGATGGCGCGCACTTCCTCTGCGGTGGGATAGCGCTGCTCGAGGAAGGTCTCGCGATATTCCTCGTCGCTCATGCCTTCGGGGCGCGGCGTACGATTTTCCGGCCCCGGCCACATGAAGGGCGCATCGCTCTCATAGTCCCACATCGTGTAGCCGAGATAGGAATTCAGGAAGATGTTGGGCTGGTGCATGTGGCAGTTCATGCACTGGCTGGTCGGGATGGCGCGGGTGAAGACGTGCTGCAGCGGGTGGCCGCGCTCGCGTTCGGGAGCATCCTCGCCATGGCCGTCATCGTGATCCTCGTCGCCGGGGCCCTTGAGTGCGCCGTGACCGGTCGACGAACCGTGCTCGTCACCATGGCCGGCAACATCGTCATGCAGTTCCATGATCTGGTCGGCGATGGTCGGATCGATGGTGATCGACTGCCCGTCGCGGCCATATTGCGCATAGATCAGCGAGTGGCGCGGCTCGCGATCATTGGCATAGACAACGTGGCAGGAAGAGCAGCCCGAATGGCGATAATCGCCCGGCTGGTCATTCGTGCCCATGAACCAGGTGAAGGGATCGTTGAGGCGGGTCTTGTGGATGTTGAGCACCGGGATGGCGGCGCGCAGGCCCGTGGCGAGGCCGCGGTTCGACTGGCGCAGGTCCGGGCGACCCGGCTCTTCGAGGCGCTGGATAAGACCGGTCGGATTGGGCAGGCCGATCTCGGGGAACTGGCTGGCAATATTGCGTCCGCCGCGTTCGAACACGCGGAACACATCTGCCGGCGGGACCACGTGCCAGGTCGGCAGCGGGTAGAGCGCGGCCAGGGCACCGCGAGCCTCCTGCTCGGCAGTGATGGTGCCGAAGGGCGCGCCGGGGCTCTGGATCAGGGCAGGTTCGCCATCGCGCGTATAGGCTTCGCCGATGACGTAGTTCTTGAAGGGCAGGATGCCGTTATTGTAGCTGGCGCCGCCCCACAGCATGGCGCCCGATGCCATGAGCGATCGTTCGGCCGCTTCGATCACCGGCAGGTGGCAGGCACCGCAGGCCTCGCGCGCCACGCGGTAGTCGCTCGGATTGACGAACTTTACGAATTCGGGGGCTTCGTTGTTCAGCAGGGCGTAGCTGCGTTCCGGATTGGCCGAGCTCGGATAGTGCCAGCTTTCCGGCAGGGTCGGCAGCACATGGGCCGCCTCGCGCGCGGCGACATAGTCCGGATGATCGTAGTCGAGCTCGCTATTGCCGAAGATCTCCGCATTGCCGCCATGGCAGTCCGTACAGCCGATCCGCACCGCGTCGCTTTGGTGCATGGTCGGCGCATCGGTGCGCACGTGACAGGAATAGCAGCCTTCGGACTTGGCCATCATCTGCTCGAAGCTCTGGTTCTGCGGGGCAGGCGGCGCGGTCACCAGGCTGTAATCGCGCTCCACCGGCGTTTCCCCGCCTCCGGCCGCACGCAGTTCCTGCCCGCCGACCAAGGCAGCCGCGGCGGCGATCAGGCCCAGGGCCAGAGAAAGATGGCGCTTCGCAAGCATCAGTAGCTCAAGGTCACATTGGCGAGGACAGAGAAGTAGGTGTCGCTGTCCCCGAGGTTGTCATAGATATCGCGGAAGCCGTCGCCCGATACCAGCGCGGCCGCGGACAGGCGCGCGACGATGTTCTGCGTTGCCTTGGGGCGCCAGATCGCCGAAGCGGACAGGTCCCAGCCGATATCGCGCGGAATGCTGCCTTCGACGCGCAATGTCTCGAGCACGGTCGTGTCTTCGAACCACAGATGGTTGGCATTGGTCGACACGCGCAGTTCGGGCGAGATATCGAAATCCGCACCCGCGCCGACCAGCATCAGGCCCGGATTGTTGAAATTGGACTGGCCCTGCTCCTTCGAGCTGCGCAGCGAATTGAGCAGCCCGTTGCGGCCATTGACGCTGATCACGCGGCCGCCGCCGGCAAAGGGCAGCGTCTGGCGGATCCAGTAGGACGTATCGGCCCCGGCAAAGACGGGGTTCTCGAAAATCGCGTCGAAGCCGGTTTCGCTGTCGTCGAACGGGTCGCTGTCGCCGCTGGCATAGGCGCCTGAAAGGCGGAAGCGCATCCAGTCGCGGTCATAGCTCAGTTCGGCAGCATAGAATTGCGCGTTGATATCGGCCGGGCGGTCGGTGAAGAAGTTGTTCCGGTCCTCGCCCAGCGCCCAATAGGCGCTTGCGGTAACATTGATGCGGCCGATCCGGCCATCGGCATTGTAGCCGAGATAGACGACATCGTAATCGCGTCCGCGCAGCGTGCCGAGCAGCGCCGGGCGCACGGGGAAGCCATTGTCGTCGATCTGCAAGTCGTCGCCTTCGCGATTTATGTTGTAGACCACGGTGACCTGGCTGGTCAGCGCCGGGATCAGGAAATCCTGGCGATAGACATTGGCGAGGAAGACGAAATCGTCGCGCGGCGTCTGCAGCACGGCGTTGAGGCCGCTATTGGTATCCTTTTCCAGCCGCCAGAAGGCGCCCAGATTGTACTGAAAGCGGTTGTTGTCGCGCGTGCCGAACAGGCGGAAGCCGAGCTGGTTGTCGTTGAACAGGAAGCCGCGAAAATCCGCCTGGAAGGGCTGGATGCCGATGCGAAAGCTGTCGAAATCGTAGCGATCCGAGGTGTTGCGGATGTGATAGTCGAAGAAGGCTTCCTGCACGCCCAAGAACTGGTCGGTTCGGTGGCTTGGCTTGCTCGGTTCGACATGCAGAACGCGCCGCTCGGGCACGTCGACATAGTTGATGTTGTAGGCCAGCGTCACACGGTATTCGACGTCTGGCGGCTTGTAGGCGGTCGAGCCCTTGAGCAGTGCGAACCCGGCGATGAAGGTCTGCGAAAGCACGGTCGAGAAATCATTGCCGAATACGTCGAGCCTGTCGGCATCCTCGGTCGTCTGCACGCCCACGGGAATGGGGAAGCTGCGCGGCTCGTACACCGTGTCGCTGATCGCATTGAGGACGAAGAACCATTTGCCTTCCTCCAGCCCGAGGAAGGAGGGGGTGATGCAGCGGGCGCTGCCATAGGGCGGCTCGGTCCCGGCGATCTCCGCCGCATTGCGGGCCGCTTCGCGCCGCTCGCGCTCTTCGGGTGAATTGACGCAGATCGGGCGGTCGCCCTTGTATGTGTTCTGGTTGTAGGGATCGAGCGGGTCCTCGGTCACCAGGCCGAGGTTCTGGATCAGGCGCCAGCGATCGGGAATGGGGATCTGGTCGGTCGGGAAAGCCTGCGGCGGCGGTGCCCGCACCGCGCCCGGATTGTCCTGCGTAACCGGATCGGGAAGTTCCTCGTTATAGCCGGGCCGCTCGCGCCCATCGATGATGTCGGGATCGACAGGCTCGGTGGGCGGATCACTCTGCGTTCCCAAACCCCCGGACGGCGCCTCGCCTTCATAGGCGGGCTGCGAAACCGGATGAATTTCCTGCCCGGCCATCTCGGCATGCAGCAGGAGGGGGAGGAGGAAGATCGAATCCATTACAGCCCCTCGCAGACATTCTGCTCGGAGGTGTCGAGGAAGGGGGCGAAGGGGCAGTTAATGTAGCGCAGGCGCACCTGCCGGCCATCGACATTGACCACGATGCGGTCGGCTCGGATGGCGGGGTCGGCATTGCCGATCGTGCCCAGGCGCACTCCGGCATTGTGCAGGCCGAGGAAGCTGACCATGTCGTCCTGGTCGATACCGTCACCCGAAACGCCGATCCCGCCGACAAGCTGGTTGCCGCGATAGATCGGCACCGAGCCGGGGAAGATCTGGATGCCATTGGCCAGCCGCCGCTGTCCCGGTGCAACTTCGGGCACCAGCGTGCAGCCTACCGGCGTGTCCGCGCTCGCGCCGTCGGAGGCGATGAAGGCGACATGCGCGCCGATATTGGGCGTGACGAGATCGGTCTGCAGGCCCACGGCGAAGGGGCTGAACAGGTCCGTATCGGTCACCGAAAGCGGGCCGGGCGCCTGCCCGACTTCGCCATCGGGGAAATAGGGGCGCGAGAGATTGCCGCCCGAGCGGTCGGCAAAGGCGTGCGTGCCGGTCAGCGCATCGGGCGCATCGAGGAAGTCGCGCACGCGCTGCACATAGGAAGGAACATCGGCGACATCGGGCACGACGGGCGTTGCCAGCAATTGCTGTGCCGCGACCGGGTTGGAGAAGAAGGTTGCGGTGCGTGCCTTTTGCAGGCTCACATCGGTGCCGAAGAGCGGCCCGTCGGGTGAGCGGACAATGCCGAGCACCGCGCCGTGCGTATCGACCACGCTGACGGTTGCCTGCATGCGGCTGTCGAGCGGGCGGCGGATCTGCGCGCGGGCGCGGGACAGGACGCCGAAGGCTTCCTCCATGATCGCGCGGACCTCGTCCTCGGTCAGCGGGGAGGGATTGTCCGACCCGTCGGTCCCGCCGCGAATGGGGAAGCGTGGATTGCCGCTGCCATCGGTCAGGACGAAGGCATTGGAATTGGAGAACTCGCTCGGCTTGGCCGCACGCACGCCCGATGCCTCGCTGCCATAGGCGACGCCGGCCCTGATCGTTCCGTCCGAATAACCGGACACCGGCACCAGCATGCCGGGCGCGGAGGCGAAATTCGTCGAAAGCGTCCCCAATTGCTGCGGTGTGGCATCGCTGAAGCGCAGGGCGGTGCCGTCCACGAAGATGCGATCCGCAAGGATGTCTGTCGGCGGGGTGAAACCCTGCGTTCCAGCAAGGGCAATCGCCTCTTCGTCGTCATTCTCGATATCGAGGATATTGGTGTCGAAGCCGTAATCCCCGTCACCCATAATGCCGATGCCGCCAACGACCACGCCATTCTTGTAGAGCGGCAGACCGCCGGGGTCGGCGGCGAGGCCGAGCGGTGAGCGCTTGGGCCCGATCAGTGCGCCAGGGCCGCCTCCAGCCTGGTAACGCTGGCTGAGGTCGGAACAGGGCAGCTGGCTGAACTGCACCCCGAATAGCGGTCCGCTTTCGAGGCCGGCCGTGGAGGGCGCGGGCGGGAAATGCTCTTGCACGATCTGGCTGGCCGTGCGGCTGGAGAAGGCGTTGCCGCCACTCGAGAGATAGGCGCCGGTCAGCGCCTTGGCGATGGCGGCAGCGCTGGCGGGAACCATGGCGCCCTGCAGGCCGATCTCGCTGCCCGGTGCGGCATTGCCGCCGAGACGCTGCGTGGAAAGCTGCGTCATGTCGGGCGCGCCATCCATCTTGAAGACAGCCAGCACATTGCCGACCCTGTCGGTCACCGCGATGTAGGAGGGCAGGCCCCGCGCAGCTGCTTCGCCGGCAGCCTGGGCGATGATCTGCTGGACTTCGGCAACGGTCAGCGATTCCAGCGCGGGCGGGGTGAAGAGCGGTGCGTCCGGCGCTGGTGCAGGAGCGGGCGTGCCTCCGCCATTGCCCGCATTGCCGCCGCCAGCAGCGCCACCGTCGACACCTCCGCCGCAGCCGGTCAGGACCAGCGCGGCGCTCGCCAGGAATGCTGTCGCCCCCCGCATGCGCATTACCGCAGGCGTCCGATCGCGTTGACCGCATTGCCTATGGCGGAGCGGAATTCCGCCGGGTTGTAGCTCTCCGGCGTGCGCACGGCCTGGTAGGCGCGGTTGATGTCGGCGCGGATTCCCGCCGCCGCGCCAACCGTGATCCGTCCACGCGTTACCAGGGCGTTGAGCAGTGTATCCACGGCCATCACCGCCTGGGCCGAACCGGCGTAATCGGTGAAGCGGCTGGAGGTGACGCGCCCGCCGATCGTTTCGATCACTTCGAAAGCGTCATTGCCGCCATAGGAGCGCGCGGCGAGGGCATCGGACAGGCGCGCCGCCTCGCTGCGCAGCGCCATGGCGGCCTGCTGCGCGGGAGCGCGACCTTGTTGCATCGCGCCATGGAAGTTGCGGCTGGCGGAACGGAAAGCCTCGGCCCGTGTCGGCGCCAGCGCCTGCGCCACGGCATCGAGCATGATGATGTTCTCATCGTTGAAAGGAGGCTGGCCGAAGGGGATGGGCCGCTGTGGATTGGTCTCGAATGTCAGGCGCCGCTCTGGCCCGTCGGTGATCGCCCGGTGGCAGGAATGGCAATCGTAGAAATAGAATTCGGGGAACACGCCCTCTGTCGCGAGATCGGGACGGGCATAGAGGTCGGTCGCGCGGGCAACAGCCTCAGCCTGGCCCACGGCCCACAGCTGTACGCTGTCAGTGCCGCCCTTGCGCTCAAGATAGTCGCCATCGGCATCGTGATGCTGCTGGAATGCGCTGAACAGGTCGAGCTCGAAGGAAATGCGCGG
Organism: uncultured Altererythrobacter sp.; assembly: GCA_913056125.1. Taxonomy (GTDB): domain Bacteria; phylum Pseudomonadota; class Alphaproteobacteria; order Sphingomonadales; family Sphingomonadaceae; genus Alteraurantiacibacter. The sequence continues at coordinate 107,842 of CAJXNC010000006.1, read as the reverse complement.
ATGGCCGGCGGCCATCATCGCATGGGTGACGAATTGCCCCTCATCGGCGCTGCCATAATGGCAATCGAGGCAGATGCGAGCGCGGGTCTGCGGCAGTTCTAGCGGGGTCAGCCCGTTGGCGACATTGGCCGGATGCGTGCCGCCCACTTCATAGTGCGTAGCGATCCAGCCTGCCGCCGCGCCGTGGCAGCTCTCGCAGCCCACGCCGTCCTCCATGTGGAAGCGCGGACCCTGCTGGGAGACCGGGACGAAGGTGGAATGGCATCCAAGGCATTCGCTGCGCGAAGTGGCGTTCTCCCAGCCTAGCGACTGCGCGATCTGCCTGCCGCGGCGGCCCGCCAGTACCGCATAGGCGCGGCTGTGAGCCCCGCTGACCGCACTCGGCTCCTGCCAGGTGGCGATCTCGTCCTGCCGGACGACGGCGCCATTGCCCTCGCTACGACCATGGCAGGTCGATCCTGCGCAGGAGGCAACGCCTGTATAGGAGTAGGAGTTCTGCGCGGTTGCGCTTTCCGCATGAGGGAAGCCGGTCAGAAGGGCCGAAGCGGCCAGCACGACACCTGCAGAGAGCGGAAGAACGATACGCGCGCGCCAGCCATCGGCTGTCAGAATGCTCCGCCACGCGCGTCTGCTCATCGCTTTCCCCCCAAGTTCGCACCCGATGGACCCTCACCCATCATGGCGCCGGATGGCCCCGTGCCACCCCTGTGCTGCCACGCCTGCGCCCTTGGGTGCAAGCCCGGCAGCGATACTCCTTGTCAGCCCATCATCGCATTGGTCATCACGTCAAGCTGCACTGTGCAGCCATTGGCAATGAACAACTCGGCTGCCGCCTCGGGCGATTCCGGTGCTTCTCCGGTGAATACGAATTCTACTTGCACTGCCCCCGCACCCGTCGGAGCGCCAAGCTGGTAGGTCGTGCCCTCGGCCGGCGGATTGTCGGCATTCCAGCTCGCCAGCATTTCGCCAGCCTCGAAGCTGATTTCGGTGGCCATGCCGTCAGCCGATATCTCATAGGTGCTGTCGGCCTGCGTATCGGCGCGCCAGAACTGCACATTGTCAGGGCCGGGCAAGCAGATCTTGCCCGAGGTTTCGACATCGACATACCACAGGTTCGGGTTGCTGATCTCGACCACCGTCGCGCCGCGCACGGCACCCGTCCGCGCCCTTGTCTGAGAGCGCTGCCGGGTCAGGTTGGCAAAGGTGCTGCTCTGGCTGCTGCCACTGCTGGAGAGCATCTGGACGCCCGGGCCGCGCAGGATACGGGTTCCGCCATTCTCGAGCACCGTCAGCGTATCGCCATCGCGCAGTGTAATCCGTTCACCGGAATCGATCTGCCTGCCGACGGGATACTCCCCTGCAGAGGGGCCGCTCGATGCGACGACGACACCGGCCAGCGCGGCGGCGGGCATTAGCGCAAGGCCTGCGACACTCGCCGAAAGGCTGGCGATGATTCCCTTACCCCAAGACATGGCTATCTTCCTCATTCTGATCCGGCATGGCTGTAACAAATTTTGAAGTAGCTTGTCAGCCGGGTTGGTTCGGTATTTGGCGGCCTTATGGGCCTCGATATGAATTGCGTGTGACTTGAGCGTGCAGGTTTGGCTTACTTGCTCGTGAGGACATGTGCACCTGCTTCGTTCAGATCCTTGCTGCGTTCCAGCAAGGCCTGCAAAGCCTCGTCTTGCGGATGACGGGCGCAGATTTCTCCAAGCAGCTGTAATGCCGCGCTTTGATCGGTTGCGAGCATGTCTACCGCGCGGCGCAATTCCTCGCGGTCCTGCTCGGGAAATTCCGGTGCCGGCTCGCACAGGGCGACGGGACGGGTGCGGCCGGAGAGAACCACGCTGCCCATCGGCCGCCACCAGTCCAGCGTGGTGCGGCTGGCAATGTCCGAACTTGCCATGACCGAAGTCTTGAGCGCCTTGTTGGCCGATTCCAGCCGGGCGGCCGTGTTCATGGAATCGCCCAGCGCCGTATACTGGATGCGGTTCTCGCCACCGAAATTGCCGACCACCGCCTCGCCGAAATGCATGCCGACGCGGGTCTTGCCGATGCGTGGAACATCCGGATATTTCGCCGCCACTTCTTCGCGGAAGGCCTCTCCTGCCTGCCACAGCGCAAAACCGGCCTTGGCTGCCTGGTCGGCATCGTCGGGCTGCGAAATGGGTGCGCCCCAGAAGGCCACCACGGCATCGCCCACGAACTTATCGAGGATGCCGCCATGGTCGAGCACGACCTGGCTGAGCATTTCGAGATAGCGATTGAGCAACGTGGCGACCATTTCCGGCTCAAGCCCGTGACTGAGCTTGGTAAAGCCCTCGAGGTCGGAGAAGATCACGTAGATCTCGCGCTTGGCGCCGCCAAGCTGCAAGAGCTCGGGCTGTTCGATGATCTGGTCGGCAATGCTGGCGGGCAAGTATTTGCCCAGCGCACCTTGGGCGAAGCGCCGTTGCACCGCCGAGGCTGCACGCGCGGCCGAGGTTACCGCCATGAAAGCCAGGACCCAGGCCAGCGCCGGGCCGATGCTCGGGAAGAAGAGCGTATCCACCCCGCGCGCATGCAGGGCGAAGGGGATGCCGAGGAACAGGGCAAGCTGGCCGACAAGTAGCGGGATGACCTTCCAGCTCCTGATTTCCAGCAAGGCGGTGAGCGCGGCGGTCAATACTACCACGAAGGCAAAGAACCACAGAAAGGCAGGGGATACCTGCTTCAGGCGTGCCCCGTCGAGCATCTGTGCGACCATGTCGGCATGCACTTCGATTCCCGGCGGATTTACGTAGCGCGCCTTCTGGTCGATCCATGGATCATGTGTTGCCGAAAGCGGGGTCAGCGCCCGGTCATAGTCGACGATATTGCCGCCGATTAGCACGTAACGGCCTTCCACCAGGGGGGCGAGCCAGACGGCATTTGCCGGATCGGCGAAAAGCGGGATGTCCAGGTAAGTGTAGATCGGAACGTTATATTGCAGTTCTTCGCCCTGCTCCGGGTCGCCGTAGACGCGCGGAAGGCGGAACCTGATGGCGCCTTCATATCCTTCGAATGCCTCGACGGCCGGATCGCCCGCTCCTTGCAGCATGGCTCGTCCGAGCGTGGGTGGCAGGCCCTCCTCGATACTGGGCCACATGCGGGTGACACCGGCATTTTCCGCCAATCGAATGCTTGCCGGGGAAGCGTTGCTGCCTTCGATCTCAGCCATGAAGGCATCGAGGAATTGCTGCTGGTCCCAGATGATATCGCGCTCATTGGTCTCGGTCTCGGCATAGCCCACGCGCGTGGGCGTCTGCATCGACCGCAGCGTTTCGATCAGGTCGCCATCCTCGGCCTGGGGCTGGTCGAACAGCATGTCGATGCCGATCGCTTTCGCGCCCATCGTGTCGAGATTGCGCAGGGCTGCGGCGAGCAATCCACGATCGAGCGGCGAGCGTTTTTCGAGGTCGATCAGCGTCTGGTCGGTATAGACGACCATCAGGATACGTTCGTCCTGCTCGACCTGTTCGGCCAGCGCATAGGCACGGTAGTCGTAAAGCGCGCGCTCGGCGGTATCGGTAAACCAGATGGTCCAGGAGAAGCGCGCAAGCAGTACCGCGGCCAGCAGGAGTATGCCTGTCAGCGCCAGCCTTTGCGGGCCCGCTTCGCGGACGCTGCGCCAGCCGGCGGAGAAGATGGTCTTGGATTGTGGCGCGGGCATTAGCGCTGGGCCTTCCGGTGCCTGCTGCGGCCTGTCATTCCATCCCCCCTTTTTGGAACGCTTCCCGGTCTTGGTTCTTGGTGAGGCATCGTGCTGGCCAAGGCAAGGACAATTGCTGCTCTCGCGAAGGCCTTTATTTCGTCACGCTGAAATGGTCTGATTGCCGTTCTTGGAATTCGCGACTCGGATTCGTCTGGTTCACGACGATGCCGCAATCGCCAATCACCTTGGGGGGATCAGGAAATGGCTTCAGTTTACGAGCGTCACGTCGACCTCAACCAGTTCATGGAAGGCGTGAAGAAGCGCAATCCGGGACAGCCGGAATTCGTGCAGGCGGTGCAGGAAGTTTCGCAGGACATCTTCGAGTTCATCGAGGACAAGGAAGAATATCACGAGGCGCAGATCCTGCGCCGCATTGCCGAGCCCGATCGGGTGGTCTCCTTCCGCGTCTGCTGGGAGGATGACAACCACAATATCCGCGTGCAACGTGGCTGGCGCGTGCAGAACAACAATGCCATCGGCCCTTACAAGGGCGGCATCCGTTTCCATCCGAGCGTGACCGAAGGAACGCTCAAGTTCCTCGCTTTCGAGCAGACCTTCAAGAACTCGCTGACCGGCCTTCCCATGGGCGGGGGCAAGGGCGGTGCGAACTTCAACCCCAAGGGCAAGAGCGATGCCGAAGTCATGCGCTTCTGCCAGAGCTTCATGACCGAGCTCTATCGCCATATCGGCCCCGATACGGACGTTCCTGCGGGCGATATCGGCGTCGGCGCGCGTGAGATCGGCTACATGTTCGGCCAGTACAAGCGCATCACCAATCGCTGGGAAGGCGTGCTGACCGGCAAGGGCCAGGAATATGGTGGCTCGCAGATGCGCCCCGAGGCGACCGGCTACGGCGCAGTCTACTTCCTGCAGAACATGCTCAAGCACAAGGGCATGGACGTGGAAGGCCATACGGCGGTGATTTCCGGTTCGGGCAATGTCGCAACCCATGCGGCGGAGAAGATCGTCCAGCTCGGCGGCAAGGTTCTGACCCTCTCCGATAGCGGCGGCTTCATCTACGATCCCGACGGGATCGACCAGGAAAAGATCGACTGGGTCAAGCATCACAAGACGCATACGCGTGGACGTATCTCCGACTATGCCGACCACTTTCCCAATGCGACTTTCCATGAGGGCGCGCGCCCTTGGCAGGTCAAGGCGGACCTCGCCTTGCCTTGCGCGACGCAGAACGAGCTCAATGAGGAAGAGGCCAAGGCGCTGGTCGAGAACGGCATCATTGCCGTGTCGGAAGGGGCCAACATGCCGACTACGCTGGAAGGCGTGCACGTCTTTCACGATGCCAGGATAATGTATGGCCCGGGCAAGGCGGCCAATGCCGGCGGCGTGGCCGTCTCGGGCCTCGAGATGAGCCAGAATTCCGAGCGCATCAGCTGGAACCACGGCCGCCTCGGCGAAATGCTGACCGAACTGATGGAAGGCATTCACGAGAAGTGTGTCGAATATGGCGACCAGGGCGCCAAAGACGGTGGGGGCTATGTCGACTACGTGAAGGGCGCCAATATTGCGGGCTTCAAGAAGGTCGCCGATGCGATGCTGGCATTCGGCGTGGTCTGACCGTATTCTGGGCCGCATGGCCACCTATCAAAACCTGATCGTCGAGCAGCGTGGCGGGGTCACTCTCGTCACGCTCAATCGCCCCAAGGCTCTGAATGCCCTCAACTCCGAAGTGCTCGAGGAGCTGATCGATGCTTTCGCCGCCTTCGAAGCGGACGACACGCAGCGTTGTGCCGTGCTGACAGGCGGGGGCGAGAAGGCCTTTGCCGCGGGTGCCGACATCAAGGAAATGGCCGAAAAGCCGCTCGCCGAATTTTACGCCGAGGACATGTTTGCCCGCTGGCAAAGCCATTTCGTGGAAGCCACGCGCAAGCCCTGGATCGCTGCGGTCAACGGTTTCGCGCTCGGCGGCGGTTGCGAACTGGCGATGATGGCCGATTTCATCATCGCATCGGACAAGGCGAAATTCGGCCAGCCCGAGATCACGCTTGGCGTCATTCCCGGCATGGGCGGCTCGCAGCGGCTGACCCGCGCCGTGGGCAAGGCCAAGGCGATGGACCTTGTCCTGACCGGACGGATGATGGATGCCGCGGAGGCGGAAGGCGCCGGGCTGGTGGCACGCGTGGTACCGCATGACGAGCTCCTGACCGAGGCGCTCAAGACTGCGGAGAAGATCGCGGCCATGCCGCCTCTGGCCGCCAAGGCCGCCAAGGAAGTGGTGAATGAGGCCTTCGAAAGCACGCTCGCTGCCGGCATCCGCTACGAGCGGCGGGTCTTCCACATGCTTGCCGGAACCGAGGACAAGGCGGAGGGTATGGCCGCCTTTTTCGAGAAGCGGGAGCCTGGCTTCAAAGGCAAGTAAATGTCTGAATTGTGACCGCTCCCTCTTCTTGCTTTAATCGGTGTTAACCCGGAACCTGTAATTGCTGTTAGCTGACATGCGGCAGTTCTCGGCAATCATGAGCAGAAATCTCCCTCTTACCGCCCGTATCCGCGCGATCATGCGCGACAGGACGGCTGGCGTTACCACGATTGCCACGCTCGCCCTGCCGGTCGTGATCGGTGCTGCGGGACTGGCCTTCGATCTCAACCGCGGATACCAGCAGCGCGTGATCAACCAGCGCGTGGCGGATATGGGCGCGCTGGCAGCGGCGCTTGCCTATGCCGATGCATCCGATGGCAGCGTGGTCGAACCAGTGGCACAGGACATCGCGCTGGCCAATGGACTGATCGGGGCCACGGTCACGGCCGAGCTGGTGGCGGATTTTCCCAGCACGGGAAACGATGCCGTGCGCGTTAGTGTCACACGGCCACTTCCATTCTCGCTCGCAGCCGTTCTCGGTTTCACAGGCACATATGACGTTACTGCCAGTTCGCTAGCCAGCCTGGCAGGCAGTACCCCCAATTTCGCAGCTCCCTGCTATCTTGCGCTTGACGGCAGCAAGGCGGCGATTTCGGTAACCGGCGGTGCTTCCATCAATGCGCCGACCTGTTCGGTTGCGGCGATCGGCGAGGTCGAGAACAAGGGCACGCTGATCCGGGGCGCCGACATTATTTCCGGCTCCGACAACATCGAACTCAACTACGGTACGCTTGATGCCAACACGCTTCGCTTCGCCGGAGTTCTGGACAAGCCGAGTTGGAACAACAATGTCCCGGCACCGGAGGACTGGATCAACGAGCCGACGTCATTGACCGATCCCTGGGCAAACGATGCGGAACTGCTCAACGCCTATACCAAGCTGGGAAATTACTCTGCGCCGTCTTCCATTGCCTCTCCCAGCGTTGCCACTGGCAGCGATTTCAAGATCAAGTGGAATGGCGAGAGCAACAATGTGAAGCCCTATGAGGTGTCGAGCGGCGTCTGGGTCTTCCCCACTGGCCATTACGAGATGCGCAATCTCACCATCGATGGCGGCATGAACGTTACCTTCGGCGACGGTTCCACCATCACTGTGTCCGGCAATGTCAACATAGGTGGCGGGACCACGGTGGATTTCGGCGATAGCGACATCGTGGTTGCGGGCGATTTCGACAGCGGCTCCACCGGCGTGACCATTGGTGATGGTGCTTTGTGGGTCGGAGGCGATGCCAAGTTCCAGGGTGCCAATTCGAAGGGCGATGGCGATGTTTACATCGTCGGCGACCTCGATTTCTGGGGCGGATCGACCAATGTCTGGGGCGAGGGCGATCACCTGGTTGGCGGCAATGTCGATGTCGGCGGGGGTGCCGATGCGCTGCTGGGCGAGGGCGATTTCCAGGCCGGGGCGGGCGTCAATATGAGCGGCGATTCGGAGCTAGCCCTTGGTGATGGCGACGTGGTCATCGGGCCGGGCAATGCCAATCGCGCGATCTTCATGAGCGGTTCCGCACGCTTCTTCATGGGCGACGGCGGCTTTAGCGCCAATGGCGATATCGACACGCAGGGCGGCACCTATATCCGCTTCCCGATCACCGGGAATCACTACATCAATGGCGATCTCAACCCGAAAGGCGGCGTCCTGTTCGGCAAAGGGCGCTACACCATCAATGGTGATTTCGAGAACGGGACGGGCGGCACGGTCTGGCCCTACACGTCCGACCTCAACGGACAGACCTATGGGGACTGGCTGGAGGGCGAGAACGTCTCCGGTTTCGACATGGTCGGGATCGATGTGACCTTCATCCTTTCCGGCGTGATGAAGCTGGCGGGCGGCGCCAAGACCAAGCTCGAGGCACCTGATTACGACATCTCCGGGGCGCAAATCGCCGACTTGCTGATTTCCAGCGAGAGCAGCGACGATGCCAACTGGACGGGCGGTTCGGTCAATGCCTTTGCCGGCACGGTCCACTTCCCCAATGCACAGGTGAAGATGGCCGGCGGAAATGAAACGGTATCGGGCACCAAGTGCATGAGCGTAATTGCCGATACGATCCGCGTGAATGGCGGTGCGGCAACGGGTACGGCCTGCAACCGCATGGACGAGGCCATTTCGGGCGGTGGCAGCGGTTCGACCGCATCGATCAGGCTGGTGGGATAATTGGGGATGCGCGATTTCATCTACCGCTTGCGCCGTGACGAACAGGGCATGGTCGCAGTCGAATTCGCCCTGTGGTCGGTCGCCTTCTTCTTCGTGGTCATGGTGGCGCTGGATTTCGGGGCCTTCTATATCGAGCGCGGCAGGATGAACGAGGCCGTTGGGGCAGCCGCCGTGTCCAGCTTCAACGATGCCGACAATGTGAATTTCGCCAACCTGCCCGGTTATGTGCGCAGCCTGACGGGTGAGAACTCGACCGCGGTTGCCACCTCCTGCAATGGCGTGGCGGGCAGCTGCACCAATCTCAACCGCGTTTGTGCCTGCCTCAAGAACGATGGCAGCTATGTCACTGCGACCTGCGGCAATATCTGCACCGGCACCGGCGTCACCGTGGGTTCCACAGCGGGCTATTACCTGACCATCAATGCGACGCGCACCTTCGACCCGATGATCCTGCCTCAAAGCGCGATCGCCGGGGCAACGATCTCGCAGCAAGCGACGATCAGGCTGGAATAGGAAGATGCGCAACCTCCTCCGCAACGAAGGGGGCGCGACCCTGGTGGAATTCGCGCTGCTCGCCCCGGTCTTCTTCCTGCTGCTGTTCGGGACGATCGAAAGCGCGCGGCTGGCCTGGACGCGCCAGACTCTGGACACGGTCGCCTATTCCTCGGCGCGCTGCCTTTCGGTCAGCTCGGCCTGTGACGGAACCGGGGCGTTGGAAAGCTATGCCGTCGACCGGGCGCAGGGATACGGACTGACGCTTGCCAGCGCCGGGGTCGTCCCGCAGAGCGATGTCACCTGCAACGGCTTCCCCAATTCGAGCGAAGTGACCATCACCCACACTTTCCATTCGGTGATGGACGGTTTCGTGCCGGTGTTCCCGGCGCAGATCCAGGTCAAGAGCTGCTTCCCGACCCTGAGCTAGGCGGTCGCGACTGCTCCTCAGCCGAGCGGCTGGGCGATCAGCGCTTCTCCATCTTTCGAGAATGTTACTTCGCCAAGCGAATCCGCCAGCGCGCACTGGCCGGGCCAGACGGGCTCGCCCTCAACCAGTACGTCGCCCCTGCGCGGGATGACCAGCAATTGTCCGTAATAGCGCGTGGCAATGTCCTCGCTGGCGCGACCGACCACGCGGTCGAGCGTGAAATAGGGCCCGTCGACCAGCGTCACACTTTTCCCGGCCGGAATCTTGCGATGCAGTTTGGCGGGGTAGGGTGAGCCATCGGCCACCTCCAACGCTTCTTCCAGGTGCAGTTCGCGCGGTCTTCCATAATCGAACAGGCGATAGGTGATGTCCGAATTTTGCTGGATCTCGATGATGGAGCAGCCCGGGCCGATGGCATGCACAGTGTTGGCAGGGAGGTAGAAGAAGTCCCCCGCCTCGACCTCGTGCCAGGTCAGCATCTGCTCGATCGATCCGTCGAGTGCGGCGGCGCGCATGGTCTCGGCGTCGATTGCGCCCGTGAAGCCGATGCCCAGGGTGGCGCCGGGCTCCGCATCGACGACCAGCCAGCATTCCTCCTTGCCCTGCCGCCCCAGACCCTTGGCTTCGGTTTGCGCATGGGAAGGGTGACACTGGATCGAGAGCTTCTCGCTGGTGAAAAGGTATTTCACCAGCAGGTCGGGCATTTCCCGTGGCGGTTCGAACCAGATTTCGCCAATGCGCTGTCCATCGGGCGTGGCGAAAGGTGGAGGGAGCGTGTCGAGCCCCCAGGGTTTTTCGACCTTTCTGGCAGGCAGCAACATGGTTCAGTTCCCTGCGCCTGAAATGTTACGCATTGGCATGAGCTTCCTCGACAATCGAGAGGTCCCATTCGAGCTTGCCCAGATCGTCGCGCTTGAAGGTGCGAATGCTGGCATAGTCCCCGGCCGCGACCTTCTTCACGAAATCGGGATCGCCGATCAGCGCGCGGCCGACTGCGACCATGTCGAATTCGCCTGCCGCCATGCGCGCGGCAAGGTCGTCTATCGCCACTTCCACGCGCGGCTTGGGATCGATGCTCTTCATGAAGACGTCCATCACGTCGGTGTCGAGGCCGACCGATCCCACGGTGATGACTGGTAATCCGTCTCCGCCGGCCTTGGTCCATCCGGCAAGATTGCGGTTATCGCCTTCCCATTCGCTCTCCCAGAAACGGCGGGTCGAGGCGTGCAGCACATCGACGCCGGCGTCGCGGAACATGCGCGCCATGGTGGCGAGATCCTCAGGCGAAGGCGCAACCTTGGCCTCGTAATCCACTTCCTTCCATTGCGAGAAGCGCAGTGAGATCACGAAATCCGGCCCGCATTCGGCGCGGATCGCCGCCACGATCTCTGCCGGGAAGCGCGCGCGATGGGTGATGTCGGGACCGCCATAGCCATCGTCTCGGATGTTCGAACCGTGCCACAGGAACTGGTCGAGGAAATAGCCATGCGCGGCGTGGACCTCGACCCCGCAGGCGCCGATCTCCTGTGCGATCACGGCAGAGCGGACGAAGCCGTCGCGGATTTCTGCCAGCTCATCCAGCGTCGCGGCGCGGCCGCTTTCCTTGCCCGGATGGGCGAGGCCCGATGCGCTCAGCGCCTGGCCGTCGCTGCGCATGGCCCCTTCGTGCCACAGCTGGAGCATCATCTCGCCGCCAGCCTCGCGCACCTCGTCCACGCAGCGCGCCCAGCCATCGCGCGCGGCGGCGTTGATATGGGCGGAGGTCGGCTGGACGGTGGCGGAAGGGTGGTCGACTGCCGCGCTCTCACCGATCATCAGTGCAGTGCCGCCCTGCGCCCGCCGCGCATAATAGGCGGCGAGTTCGGGCGTGGGGCTGCCGTCCTTGCACATGCCGCGCTGCATGGCGGGCATGACCCAGCGATTGTGGAAGGTGGTCGCGCCCAGCGTGAAGGGCGTAAACAGGATCGCATGATCAGACATCCACCTATGTGTAATGGCATTACGGGGAATGGCCAGATGCCCTTTCGCCTCACTCGCGCAGGAAGATCTCCTCGATCGGCATTTCGAATATGTCGGCGAAGGTAAAGGCAAGCGGGAGTGAGGGATCGTATTTGCCGGTCTCGATGGCGTTGACGCTCTGTCGACTTACGCCGACCCGGTCCGCCAAATCCTGCTGGCTCCAGTCGCGCTCTGCACGAAGGACCTTGAGGCGGTTCTTCATTCCGCCGACCCGTCACGCTGCTTTAGGCAAGTGGTAAGGCCAAGGCCGATCGCCCAGACGGGGAAGACCCACCAGTTCCAGATGTGCGGCACCAGGCCGTACATCTCAAAGAAGCCCCATACGGTCCCGGTCACGAGGACCAATACCAGCCCGACCAGCGCGCCGGTCACCGCGCGATGGCGCAGGAATTCGTCCTGCTCATCCTGGTAATAGCGATACATGGTCCAGATCATGCCGAGCAGCGGCAGGACCGGCACAATGGCGATTGGCCAGAGAAGCGGCGATCCTTCCCCGACCACATGGTAGAGATTCCCGCCCGCAATCATCGCCACCATGTAGATGAACATGCAGGCGAGGGCGCGGTTATTGTAAATGCGCAGCGCCGGGCTCATCGCGCCGATCTGCTCCTGCCTTTGGCGGGCTGCTGCAATCATGGGCGCGAGCAGGCACATGTTGAGCATGATAAGGATCAGTGGCACGGGCTGCTCGATCACGTCGAAGATATCCGCTGCCGCGATCAGCGCCATATTGGTCACGAACAGCGTCGCCCAGATCCATGGGCGGGGCGGGTTTTCGCTTTCGGCGGATGCGGACATTGGTCAAGCTCCCTTGAAAATATGTCAAGGAACCTAGACACGATTCGCGCAAATGTCAAGGAACCTTGACGCGGACGCTCTCGCCACAACGAGAAAGGCCCGACTGACGCCATGCGTGCCAGCCGGGCCCTCGATCCGGTGGCGCTCGCGATTGCGCCACCGTCCGCAAGCTTGTTTGTGTGCTAGAAGCGCTTGGTCACACCCACACGCACCTGCCGCGGTTCGACGATGCGGCTGTTGCGGCCTTCGACGCCCTCGGCCGGCTCGCCGGGGAAGCGCGTGGCGTAGAAGTAATCGATATCGTCACCTTCGCTGTCGAGCGCGTTGAGCAATTCGCCATAGATTTCGAGGCCGTGGAAATTGCTCGGCGTCCACGCGGCGCGGAGATTGACCAGGGTGGTGGCCGATCCGCGCTGCGAATTGTCCTCGATCAGCGCGTGCGGGCCGAGATAGCGCACACGTGCTGCGGCGTTCCATTCCTTGAAAGCAGCCGAGACACCCAGCTCGCCTGCACTGTCGAGCGCGCCGGGGACATAGTTCTGCCCGTCTGGCAAGCCGACGATATGCGCGGTCGAGCCAGTCCAGACGGCATCGACTGCCAGCCAGTTATTGGGTTTCCAGAAGGCTGTCAGTTCATAGCCGTGGCGGGTACTGGGGTCGGAAGGTTCAACCGCGCCTGCATCGCCGACATAGATTAGCTCGCTATCGATGCTGCTCCACCAGTAAACGCCGGTGAAGATCAGGCCGCCGCGCTCGAGGCGTACGCCGACTTCCTCGAAATCGCCCTTGACCAGGCCGGGCGCGGGGTCAGTCGGATTGGTCACGCCGCGCGCATCGTTGGAATGGAAGCCCTCGCCGTAATTGGCGTAGAGCGCGATGCCGTCGGTCACTTCGTAATTCACGCCGATCTTGGGCGCGAGCAGGCTGTCGCTGACATCGCCCGTCCAGCTTGCCGCGCCGCGCAGACCTTCGGCTTCGAAGCCGTACCAGTCATTGCGCAGGCCGGCAGTGACGAACAGCCGGTCGACCGGCTCCCAGATCGCTTCGCCATAAAGGCCGAGCGATTGCTCGTTCACGGCAAAGGCGCCGACGGTGAAGTCGATGGCGCCGGCAATCGTGTGATCGAGGCCGACTTCGTCGATATCGTCGATCCGGCCTTCCGCGCCTACGCGCAGCGACAGGCGATCGGTGATCTGGTCGGTGCGCTCGATACGTCCGCCATAGGTCCACAGCGAATCGTACTGGCGCAACTGGTCGCCATTGACCGGGTCTTCAAGGAAGAAGGTGAAGTTGGACAGCAGGCTCCAGTCGTAATGCTGGACGTAGCCGGTGATCCGCCAGTTATCGCTTTCGTAATTGGCGGTAAGGATCTGCCGCTCGGTATAGCCCGTCAGAGTGGTGTCGAGCGAGCAATAGCGGTCTTCGCAAAGCGGTGTGCCGATAGCGCGTTCGGGAATTTGCTCGGTCGGGTTCCAGCTTGCGTCGTAGATATTGAGCGAAACCTGGAAATCGCCATCGCCGATCGGGGTGGAGTATTTGAGAAGGCCCATATAGCCTTCGAAATCCTCGGCCAGTTCCCACGGCCCGTCATTCAGCTTGACCTGTCCAATAGCGAGCAGGTCTCCGCTGCCGACCGGCACGGACAGGCCCGCAGCGAAACGGCGATAGCCATAGGAGCCGATTTCCGCCGTGGCGAAGGGTTCGACCGTGTCCTTGGTGGTGATGAAGCTCGATCCGACCAGGCTGAAATCGCCCGTATCGGCGCGATAGGGGCCCTTGCGATAATCGACCCGCTGCACGGCTTCGGGGATCAGCCCGTTGACGTCGAGATAGCCTTGACCGTGTCCATGCGTACGGAAGTTCATCGGCATATCGTCGATATAGACGGCGTAATCGGTACCGTGATCGAGGTTGAAGCCGCGCAGGAAGAACTGGTTGGCCTTGCCGCCGCCAGAGTGCTGGGTGGCGATCAGGCCCGGCGTGGCTTCGAGGATCTCGCCAGGCCGCAGCAGTGGGCGGATTTCGAGGTCGGCACCGGCAACGCCGCCTTCACTGGCGGCCAGCGCCTCGCCGATGCGGCGTTCGCCGCGACCATAGACGTAGATGATGGTGCCGGTATCGGTATCGCGGACAACCCCGATATTCTGGCTTTCATCGACATCGACATCGGAGCTGGCCAGCGCGGCCTCCCCTTCGCCCTCGTCCTGCGCCAGTGCGGGGGCAGCATACATGGCGCAGGCGAGGGCCGCCGTTCCGGCAAGGAGCGCGGCACGGCGAGGAGACACGGAAAGCGGGAAAATTGAGGTGCTGGACAAGGTGTAACCTGACATGTGATTGATCCTGGAAACCCAACTGGATCGGCAGGCCTCGTCAAAACAGGTAATTTACGGTAATCGGCTCGTTACAAGGGCGTTACAGCGCCAATTGCGACAATTGGATACAGCTTCATTGGGACAGGACAGGGATAGTAACGCCAGCTTTCTGGCCGAGGTCGAAAGGCTTCGGGCGGCTGGCGTTGTCGGCCAGTCCGGTCGCTTGCGCGAATTGTTCGATTTCCTCGCCGAGCGCGGACCCAATGCACAATCGGCCTCGCAGGCAGAGATTGCGGAGAGCGTTTTCGGCCAGGTCGAGACCGATGCCGACGATGCGACGGTACGCGTCTATGTCCATCGCCTGCGCAAGAAGATCGACGATTACTATGTCGCGAATCCCGGTGGAGAGGGTGCCGCAATCATTGAACTTCCTGCGGGTGTCTATGCACTGCGCCTTGTCACGCCGGAGATTGCCCATCCCGAGGCGGCGGCCAGAACCGCGCTCGCACCGGGCAAACCGGCAAGCATCGCCATCCTCTCGGCAATCGCAGGCATGGCGATCATGTTCGGCCTGTTCACTTGGCTCAACGGTCGCGGGGCCAATCCTATCTGGGATCCCCTGCTCGATTCCGACCGGCCAGTGCTGATCGTGCTTGGCGACTATTACCTGTTTGGCGAAATCGACCCGGTGCGGCCCGATGAGGGCCGGCTGATCCGCGATTTCCGTGTTGATTCCGCCGAAGACCTGCTGCGCATGCAGGAGGCCGAGCCCGAGCGTTACGGATTTGCCGAGGATGTCGGTCTCAATTACCTGCCCTTCCAGTCCGCCTTCGCGCTCGAGAGGATCGCCCCGATCCTTGCCGGGGAGGACAAGCAGGTGGAGATCATCGCCACCTCCGAGCTGACCTCGCAAATGCTGGTC
Organism: uncultured Altererythrobacter sp.; assembly: GCA_913056125.1. Lineage (GTDB taxonomy): Bacteria > Pseudomonadota > Alphaproteobacteria > Sphingomonadales > Sphingomonadaceae > Alteraurantiacibacter. The sequence continues at coordinate 92,601 of CAJXNC010000006.1, read as the reverse complement.
GACAACGATGTCGTCTATATCGGCCTGCTCTCGGGCATGGGCTTGCTCGAGGAAGTGACCTTTGCCGGCAGTGGCCTGCGCATCGGCAACAGCTATGACGAGATCGAGGATCGCGAAAGCGGCCAGCTTTGGGCCAGCGACGAAGCGCGCCGCCTGGCATCGCCAGCCTTCTACCGCGACTATGCTTATGTTTCGCAATATCGTGCGCCCGGCGATGCGCTGGTCACGGTGATCGCCAGCGAACGCGTCACCGGCCTTCGTGGAATCGGCGATATCGTTACCGAAGAGGAGTTGCCGGAAGGGCTTGCCGACATTGCCGATGGCGATGCGTTCGAGGCCCTGTTCCAGATCACCGGGCAGCAGGGAGCGGACCTCAATGACAGGTTGATCCTCGCCCGTTCGCGCGAATGATTGTCCTACAGGCCGGTTGATCGGCCATGGGCAGGCATGACCATGCCACCCATTTTCGTCATATCTGCGCTGGAAAACCGGCGGAATTCAGCCATTTCCTCGCGCGAAGAAACACTGGGGCGATTCCTTCTCCTGGACAGTGTGTCAGGTGTGAGGGGTTAGGCGGCGCATTAGCTTGCCATTCACCCGGGCACACCTACATTGTGTCCCTGAAAGGACTTCCTGCGCATGAGTGAAAATCGCGAACCGGAAAGCAATCCCAACCCGTGGATGAAGAGCCTGCTCGTCTGGGGCGGCATCTTCCTCGCTTTGCTGTTCACCGTATCCATGTTCGGCGGCACGGGCGAAACAGCCGGCCAACAGATTACCTATTCGGATTTCCGCGAGCGAGTGGCTGAAGGTACGGTCGAAGAAGTAACCATCGGTCCGGACCGGATTACCGGTACGCTGCGCAATGACGTGCCCTTCACCACCACGCCCGTAGAATCGGATACCGGTCTCGTGCAGTTGCTGGAGGATAACGACGTCCAGTATACCGGCGCGCAGGCGGAAGAGGGCAATGTCCTTCTCTACATCCTGATCCAGACGCTCCCCTTCCTGCTGATCCTGGGCATCGCCTTCTTTGCCCTGCGACAGGTACAGAAGGGCGGCGGTTCCGGCGCGATGGGCTTCGGCAAGTCCAAGGCCAAGCTGCTCACCGAAAAGCAGGGTCGCGTCACGTTCGAGGATGTCGCCGGCATCGACGAAGCGCGTGAGGAATTGCAGGAAATCGTCGAATTCCTGAAGGACCCGCAGCGCTTCTCCAAGCTTGGTGGCCAGATTCCCAAAGGCGCGCTGCTGGTCGGCTCGCCCGGTACCGGCAAGACGCTACTTGCCCGCGCCATTGCGGGTGAGGCGCGCGTGCCCTTCTTCACCATTTCTGGCTCGGACTTCGTCGAAATGTTCGTCGGCGTCGGCGCCAGCCGCGTGCGCGACATGTTCGAACAGGCCAAGAAGAACGCGCCCTGCATCGTCTTCATAGACGAAATCGACGCCGTGGGCCGCCATCGCGGCAATGGCATCGGCAATTCCAACGATGAGCGCGAGCAGACGCTCAACCAGCTGCTGGTCGAGATGGACGGCTTCGAGGCCAATGAAGGCATCATCATCATTGCCGCCACCAACCGTCCCGACGTGCTCGACCCCGCGCTGCTGCGCCCGGGCCGTTTCGACCGCCAGGTGGTGGTGCCGATCCCCGATATCGACGGGCGCGAAAAGATCCTCGCCGTGCACATGAAGAAGGTGCCGCTGGCGCCCGACGTAAACCCGCGCGTGATTGCTCGCGGCACGCCCGGCTTTTCCGGCGCAGACCTTGCCAACCTCGTCAACGAAGCGGCGCTGCTGGCCGCGCGGCGCAACAAGCGCCTCGTCGCCATGCAGGAGTTCGAGGACGCCAAGGACAAGGTGATGATGGGCTCGGAACGCAAGTCCATGGTCATGACCGAGGACGAGAAGAAGATGACCGCCTATCACGAGGCCGGTCATGCCATCGTCGCCGTGCATGAGGACGCGTCCGACCCGATCCACAAGGCCACGATCATTCCGCGCGGCCGCGCGCTGGGCATGGTCATGCGCCTGCCCGAACGTGACAATTACTCATACCACCGCGACAAGATGCACGCGAACCTCTCGGTCTCGATGGGCGGCCGCGTGGCGGAAGAGATTATCTTCGGCCATGACAAGGTGTCGTCCGGCGCCAGCTCGGATATCCAGTATGCCACCGATTTGGCGCGCAACATGGTCACCAAGTGGGGCATGTCCGACAAGCTCGGGCCGCTCCAGTACGAGGCGAGCCAGGAAGGCTATCTCGGCATGGGCCAGACCGTGCGGACCATGGCTTCCGACGAGACCAACAAGCTGATCGATGCCGAGATCAAGGACCTGGTCGAAGGCTCGCACAAGCGCGCTACCGAATTGCTTACCAAGCATGAGGACCAGCTGCACCTGCTGGCGCAGGCGCTGCTCGAATACGAGACGCTGACTGGCGACGAGATCGCCAAACTGCTCGAAACGGGCAAGGTCGATCGCCCGGACGAGCCGAAGGGACCAAGCTATGTGCCGCCGGTTCATGGTTCTTCGGTGCCCAAGGCCGGCAAGCGTTTCGGCGGCTCGGGTGAGGCTCCGCAGGGCGCCTAGTGAGCCAGCCTTGTCTGTTTGGAAGCAGGCCAAGCTAGTGTACAAGCTTCCCCATGGCGGGGGAAAAAGAAGAACAGGCCAAGTTTATTGAGCGCTTTCTGGCGAGCCGGATACGGGTCGTCTGGATAATTCTTTTGCTCTTCGCGGTCGGCTTGGTCCTGTTCTGGCCCAGCTATTGGGGCTTGGGCCTGGTGGTCGTGGCAGCATTGCTGCTATTCTGGAACGCGCTGCGCGCCGGGCAGGATTATGACCGACACAGCCTCGAAGGCCTAGCTGCCTTCCTGTCCTGTGTCGCACTTGTGCTCGCGGGATACTGGTACTTCATTGAACGGCGCGGGATTCCCAAGCTGAACGTCCATTCGGACATTCAGGCCTGGCCGATGCGCGGCAATGCGCTGCTGGTGAGGACCGAGGTTCGGCTCGAGAATGTCGGTACGGTTAAATATGAATTGGACAACGAAGCGCCATTTCGCCTCGAGATCGGGCAGGTCTTTCCCGTCCGTCCGGCCGAGGATGTGAATACGCTGCTCGAGGCCTTTCGTGCCGGGGAGCGCAACGAGTTTGACGTGTATAACATCGTCCGCACCGACCAGTGGCCCATGCTGGCGGCGGTTGAAGGCGGCCTTTCGACAGAGATCGAATCCGGTGAGACCGAACGGCGCTATTTCAAAGCGATCGTACCGTGCAGCGAAGGACAGGTCCTCGCCGCAACGGCAATCGTGCCCAAGCAAGTCGATTGGCTGAGCGGCTTCTTCGAACGGCAGGACGAATTGCTGTTCTGGAAATCGCAGTCCTTGTCGCTGCCCGTTGAGGAATGTCGCGAATAGGGGGGTGAAATGAAGAAGGTTGTCCTGGTGCTTGGCGGTGTCGTGCTTCTGTCAGCCTGCACTGATTCACAGGAAGAGGCTGCTGCCGACGACCTGCTCGGCGAATCGTCCGACGAGGTTGCTGCGCCGCCTTCTATTGATGACGGGATTGAGTATCTCGACGACGCCGAAGATGCGATGGAAGAGGCCGCAGTGGAGTCATTCGACGATGGAATGGATGCCAGCGGCAGTGATGGGTGGAGCAGTCCTGACGATCCTACGCTGGACGATCTTTGACTAGCGGGATCAGAAGGCGCCGAGCAGTAGCAAGGCCTGCAGGAAGATCAGCGCGACGACCCAGATGAATAGTGAAAGCACCAGAAGCCGCCAGAAGGCGGAGAAACGCGACAGCTCATAGGCACCGCGCAGCTGCTTGTAGATGTGGATCGGCGGGATGAGGAAGAAGGCAGGAATCAGGATGGTTTCCGTCATGCCGGCCGCATCGAGCACCGAGATGGTGACGAAGAGCAGAGTCATGAAGCTCAGTGAATAGGTCACGAAGATCGCGTGATCATAGACCTTGAAGCGCCGCTTCCAGGCAAAGAGCAGCCACAGGAAAGGAAGCGAGATCGGGATCAGCAGCCATGAGAATTTGTAGGCATTGGCCTGCAATTTGTAGAGCATCAGGGACGGGTTATCGCGCCACTTCTTGAACAGCCCTTCGTCCAGCCAACCGACCCCTGTGGGGCTCACGGTCATGCGGGCATTGCCGTCCTCTTCCAGATTGAAGACCCTGGGCTCGAGAACCTCCTGCAGATCGGGATCCGCCAAGTCTCGAGCGATCTCGGCCTGTAACCCTTCGAATGTCTCGTCGTTTGGCAGGTTGGCCTCGTCGGCTGTGCCGTCTTCGGTACCGGCAACAAATTCGGACGGCTCCTCCTCGTCGCTTCCGATATCGGTCGGCGCACTGAGCCCGAGCGCCTGGAACACGCCGAACATCAGGAAGACGGAGAACAGGAACAGCGCCATGGGCGAAACGAAGCGCGCCCTCGCGCCCTCGATATAGCGGCGCGTCAGCTTGCCGGGTCGCAGCACCAGCATGGGCAGCGTGCGCCACATCTTGCCTTCGAAATGCAGCGCCCCATGCAGCAAGTCGTGCATGAAGCCGCCAATCGTGCGGTGGATATGGCCGCTCTGCCCGCAGGCATGGCAATAGGCACCGACCAGCCTGGTTCCGCAATTGAGGCATTCCTCCGGGTCGCCCTCATGCCGATCCTTGGCGCCGGAGCCGGGATCGAGGACGCGGGCGAACAGGCCACCCTCCGTGGCTGTGCCGATGCCTTCGACAATGTCGCTCATGCCCCCACCATGATCCAGCTTCTACCGCAGCAGGTCGGCAGCGTCGAGAATGACAATGGCTCGCTATTTCACCGCGAGCTTGCGCTCGATCGCGGTCCACAACTGGCGGAAGCCGCGCGCGGCGGGGCTGGTGGGCGCGAAATCGCCCACGGGCCGCTGCAGGACCGCGCATTGTTCCACCGCGCTGGCATGCGGGATGGCCGGCCAGTTGGGATTGTCCGCACGGGCCTGGCGATGGAGGTTGCGCCGCATGTCGAGCATGGAGAGCACGGGCAGGATCGGCGGGTGCGCCTTGGCGTGTGTGCGGATTTCTTTCGTCACCAGTTCGAAGGCACGTGCCGAGAGCGGGGACGGCGGCAGCGGCACAATCACGCAATCGGCCGCTCGCACAACCTGCGCACTCACCTCGTTGAGGACGGGCGGACAGTCGAGGATGATGCGATCGTAGCGCTTGGCCAGGGCATCGGTCAGCTTTGCGAGGCGCTTCTTCTTGCCGAGCCGGGCAAACATGGAATCGAGTTCGCGAATACTCTCGTCGGCCGGCAGCAGGTCGAGCCGGTCATAACCGGTCTTGCGAATGACCGCTTCAGGTTCGACATCCCGGTCGAAGATGGAGCCGGCGCGTTTCTTCTTTTTCGGGTCCACGCCGTAGAGGAAGCCGGCTCCTCCTGCCGCATCGAGATCCCACAACAGCGTTTTGCGGCAGGAAACCGTCGCGGAATACCACGCGAGGTTTGCCGAAATCGTGGTTTTGCCCACGCCGCCTTTGACACTGTAAACCGCGATGACGGCCATGCGCCGGAACTCTCCCTCCTGCCAATGCGGCTTAGCCGCAGTTCGAACACTTCATTCAAGCATAGCGCGGTCATGTCATCAAATTGCCATTTCATGGCCTGTCCCTCGACTGGACATACGAAAGGGGCCGCGCCTCGCGGCGCAGCCCCTTGCAAGCCCGGCTGTTCGCCGCGCTTAGCCGTCGTAATCGGCGCCGATCGAGGTCGAACGGGTGGGGGCCGATGCGGACAGGCGCATGGCTTCTGCCGACTGGCTCAACGAACCAACTTCATCGGCTTCGTCTTCTTCATCGGGCAGGAAGTTCTGCAGCGACTGGACCAGCGATTCCTGCAGCTGCTTCGGCTTGATCGTCTGCTCGGCGATCTCGCGCAGGGCGACGACCGGGTTCTTGTCGCGATCGCGGTCGAGAGTCAGCTCTGCACCGCCCGAAATTTCACGTGCACGCTGGGCTGCCAGCAGGACGAGATCGAAACGGTTAGGGACCTTGTCGACGCAATCTTCGACGGTAACGCGCGCCATAGGGGCACTCCAATTCTTTTAGACAGCTTGTCCGGAAAGGTGACCAAATAGTCCGAGAGCCCGTTTTCGTCAAGGATTTCCGCCCCGCCAGGAAGGCGGGAAGCAGGCTTGGCGGGAAGTTTTGCGGCGGCTTATGCTTCCTTGAGGAATTAGAAGGGATTGGTGTGCTTAAGATGGCCCTAATGACCCGCAATGCATCCCTCCTGCCCACAATGCGGCTTGCACTCCTGCTGGGCAGCGCGCTGGCGCTGGCCGGCTGCCAGCGTGATGCCGCCTCGCAGGCCCAGAGCGGCAACACCGATATCTTCACATCCGCCAGCCAAATGGACGAATTCGCCCTGCAGGTGATGACTGAAGACGAACTGGCTGATCACGACCTGGCGGGTGACTACGGTTGTGCATTCTCCATCGAGCAGATTGGCGAGCCTCTAATGGTGGCAAGGGTCTTTGCCGATTCTCCCGACTCCCGGGCGGAGATGCTCGTCAAGTATGGCGAGTCGATCACGCGTGGCTTTGCCACCGAGGCGGGCGGTTCCGATGCGATTGCAAAGGGGGGCAGCTTCGATACGGCCGGGCTGATGGTCGATGTGGCGCTTACCGAGGAAGAACCGGCGGGGCGGGGCGAATCGCCGCCTTACCCGGCGATGATCCGCGTAACCCAGCCCGTCTATGGAGAGGCTTTCATCGAAGGCTTCTGGACCTGCGGCGCTAATTTCTGAGACTTACTCGTAGTCGTCGGCAGGATACTCGCCCTCTTCGAGATCGGTGAACTTGGTGATCTTCGCTTCGAACTTGAGCCGGACCTTGCCGGTCGAACCATGCCTCTGCTTGGCCACGATCAGTTCTGCCAGGCCGAAGACGCGTTCCATCTCGGATACCCATGCCGCGTGGGCATCATGCACCTTGGGATCGTCGCTCTCGATCGGCCGCTTGGGCTCGCGAGACTGGATGTAATAGTCTTCGCGGAAGATGAACCAGACCATGTCGGCATCCTGCTCGATCGAGCCCGATTCGCGCAGGTCCGAAAGCATGGGGCGCTTGTCGTCGCGCTGCTCCACCGCGCGGCTGAGCTGCGACAGGGCGATCACGGGAACGCCCAGTTCCTTGGCGAGCGTCTTGAGACCGCGGCTGATTTCCGAGATCTCGTTCACGCGGTTGTCCTGACTCCGCTTCGAGCCCTGCAGGAGCTGCAAGTAGTCGACCACGATCAGGCCGATATCGTGCCTGCGCTTGAGGCGCCGCGCCCGCGTGCGCAGGGCGGAAATCGACAAGGCGGGCGTATCGTCGATGAACAGCGGTAGGTCGGCCAGCCGTTGGCTGGCATAGGAGAGTTCCTTGAAATCGTCGCGGCTGATCTTGCCCATGCGTAGCGCTTCGGACGGGATGCCCGACTGCTCTGCCAGGATACGCGTGGCGAGCTGGTCCTTGCTCATTTCGAGGCTGAACACGGCCACGCCTGCGCCGACCGATTTATCGATCCCGTCCTTGCGATCGCGCTTCAATCGCGCGGCGCAATTATAGGCGATGTTCATGGCCAAAGAGGATTTGCCCATACCGGGGCGCCCGGCGAGGATGATGAGGTCGCTGTCATGCAGGCCGCCGCATTTCGAATTGATCGATTCGAATCCGGTGGTCTTGCCCGCGACATGTCCGCCCGAATTGAGCGCGATCTCGATCAGGCCGAGGGCTTCGCGGCTGGCGGCGCCAAAGCTTTCCGCCTCGTTGCCGCCCGATGCGCCTTCCGCCACTTCATATAAGCGCGCTTCGGCGGTCTCGATCTGGCGCATGGGTTCGACCTCTTCCGAGGTGTCGAGCGCGTTCTCGACCAGGTCGCGGCCAACGCTGACCAGTTCACGCAGCAGCGCGAGGTCATATACCTGTTGCGCCAGTTCACGCGGGGCGAGCAGGCCCTGACCATCTGCTGTGAGCTGGGCGAGATAGGCCGTGCCGCCGAGTTCGGCGAGCGCCTCGTCGCCCTCAAAATAGGGTTTGAGCGTGACCGGCGTGACGACCATCTGGCGGTCGTTGAGCACCATGATCCGCTCGAATATGCGGGCATGGAGCGGCACGTAGAAATGCTCCGGATGCAGCGGAACGGTCAGCTCCTCGAGCACGCGATTGTCGATCAGCACAGCGCCCAGGAAAGCAGCTTCGGCCTCCAGGTTGGCGGGCAGGGCGCGGCCTTGAGAGGCTGCTTCGGCAGGATTGGCGCTGTTGCGGATCAGCAGGTCTTCATCGGGCATCGGGACGTGATGCAGTCAGATTGAGTCCACCGCAAGGCGTCTGAGATAAACAGATGCACGTCGACGCTGTGGATATCGGGGAAAGCTTGCAAGGGCCATTCTGGCATCCCATTTCGCATTTGCACAATAGTAATCAAACTGCGAAATACGCGACCATGTTGACCACCTCTCCCCAAGACCGGGTTGCCAAGATCACGCTCGACGAAGCGACGATCATTGCGCGCAATGCCGATGTCGAGTGCGAGCGCGAGGTGGCGTTGCGCGATCTGGTTGAGGAAAACGAATTTCGTCCGCTGCGCGCGGTGGCAGCGGGACATAGCGGCCCATGGCAACTCAACCTGTCGGTGATCGACGGGATGCTGGCGATCAATATCGTTGACGCCGATGGCAAGGATGCCGGCACGATCGGCCTCGGCATGGCGCGCCTCAGGCGTGTGATCCGCGAATATTTCGCGATCTGCGATTCCTATTACAAGGCGTTGCGCAAGGCGACCGCGCCCGAGATCGAAACGCTCGACATGGCGCGCAGGGCCATCCACGATCGCGGGACCAGGCACCTGCTCAATATCATCGAAGGCAAGATCGTTACCGATTTCGCCACGGCAAGGCGCCTTTTCACGCTGATCTGCGTGCTGCATATCAAGGCCTGACATCATTGCCCGCAAGCAGGGCGAGGTCGCGAGGAACACTTGGGTCGGAAGACATCATATAGCTGGCGCTGGCGCCTCGCCGCGCTGATCCTGCTGCTGCTGGCAGTGGCCGCAGGGTGGCTGTGGTGGGAGGCGCAGGGCTGGAGGCCCTCGCGCGAGGAATTCCCGACCCAGGGCGTGTTGCTGGGCGAAAGCGATGGAGTGGTGGAGATCGAGGCGCTGGCCGCGATCGGCGCCGATTTCGTCTATCTGGAGGCCAGTGCCGGCGGCAGTGGGCGCGATGCCATGCTGGGCGACAATCTGCGCAAGATCGGTCGTTCATCCATGCCCTACGGTGCAGTGCATAGCTACGATCCCTGTATCCCGGCGGAACGGCAGGCAGCCAATTTCGTTACCATCGTACCGCGCGGAGCGGGCCTGCTGCCGCCGGTGATCGCACTCGACCGGCTGGCGGAGGATTGCGAGGACGAAGTACTTGAGGCCGCAGTCGAAAGCGAACTCACTACGTTCCTCAACCAGGTGGAAGGCCATGCCGGGCAACCGGCCATCCTCCAGATCTCGCCGCGTTTCGAAGAGGCCTATGGCCTTGCGAGCCGGATCGAGCGCAATTTGTGGCTCGAGCGGCCATTCCTCCAGCCCGATTACGCCGGTCGCCCCTGGACCTTATGGACCGCCAATCCGCGCCTGATGACCGAGGCTAGCAGCCAGCCCTTGCGCTGGGTGGTGGTACAGCGATGAGCGCGGATCGCGAAGCCCTGATGCAGGCGGCGCGCGACGCGGCAGAGAGGGCCTATGCACCCTATTCGAAGTTTCGCGTCGGTGCTGCGCTGCTCTTTGCAGATGGCGGCGTGGTGACGGGGACGAATGTCGAGAATGCCAGCTATGGCCTCTCGCTTTGTGCAGAGACTGTCGCCGTCGCCAAGGCGATGGGCGAGGGACGCCGCGGCGGGCTTGTCGCATTGGCGGTTTTCGGTCCGGGAGCAGACCGGATTAGCCCATGCGGCAGGTGTCGTCAGGTTCTCTCGGAACTTGCCTCCCTCGATGCCTCGGACCCGATGGTCTGGAGCGAGGGACGCGAGGCGGAAGGGGAATGGCGCTTGTCGCAGCTCCTGCCCGACGCCTTTTCCGGCAAATGAGCTTTGATCGATTGCCCTTGCCGACTTTCGGATAGAGGCATAGCTTCCCCTCCGGGAATAATCTGGGAGGGTATTTCTATGTTCAAGACAGTTCGTTTGGCCGCGCTCGCCATGGGCGCCAGCCTGATTGCCGTGCCTGCCGCTGCACAGGATTCGCCGGTGCTCGGCACATGGAATACCGAAGCCGTGACCGATTTCGGCACCTTTGCCGCGACCATGATCGTGGCCGTCGAAGGCGATGGCTACACGGTCGAGATCGTCGATGTTCCGGGAGAAGGCCCGGGTGCCCAGGCGGGTCCGCCGATGGAAAGCGCGATCAGCGATGTATCTGTCGATGGCTCGACCTTTTCCTTCAAGCGCAGCCTGACCACGCCGCAAGGCCCGATGGACCTTTCCTATACGGGAAGCGTCGAGGGCGATGCGCTGACGGCAACGGTCGCCTCCGGTTTCGGGGATATCCCGGTCACCGGCACGCGCGCCGAGTAAGAGCGGGAGACGGACCATGATGAAGACCGTTCGTTTGGCTGCGCTCGCCATGGGCACGAGCCTGATCGCCATGCCCGCCGCCGCGCAGGATTCGCCCGTGCTTGGCAGCTGGAACACCGAAATCGAAATCCAGGGGAATACCAATCTCGCGAAGCTCACGATCGCGGAATCGGGCGGCAGCTACACTGCCGAGATCGTCAACCGCGATGGCGATACGACCAGCAATGTGCCCGACAGCACGATTACCGATGTCGTGGTCGATGGCACCAATTTCTCCTTCAAGCGCAGCATCTCGCAGGGACAGGGTTCGACCGACTTCACCTATGAGGGCAGCGTTGACGGCAATAGCCTGAGAGCCGATGTGACCTCGCAGATGGGCAATTTCGAGCTCACCGGAACCCGCATCGACTAGGCGCATTCGGTTGCGGGGCTGGTGCCGACGGCGTCAGCCCCCAAGCTTCACTCGCCCAGCCACTCCAGCAGCGCGCCCATGCAATCGCGCGCCAGCAGCTTGCAGCGCTCGGGGCTCCATCCCTGGTCCGGATCGCGCATGGGGTCATGGTCCTTGAAAGGCATTTCCAGTGTCATCGCGCAGGCGCCGAAGCGTTCTGCCACCTGGTTTGTGCTCATCGAGAGGTTGGCCTTGCCCGGTCTTGCCGCCGGATAGCCCAGCTTCGTCTGGAAGTCGGGTGTGCGCCGCTTCAGTATCTGGCGATAGCGTTCATAGCTTGCACCCAATTCGTCGGTCCAGGACGGGATGCCTTCGAACCCGGCGAGGAAATTGGCCGGGATCGCCTCGTCCCCGTGAACGTCCATCGCGAAATCCACGCCCGTCGCGTCCATCGCATTGCGGATGGCGAGTACTTCGGGCGAGCGTTCGGCCGTCGGATTGTCCCATTCGCGGTTGAGGTTCGTGCCAACGGCATTGGTGCGCAGATGCCCTCGGAAAGAACCGTCCGGATTGCAGTTAGGCACCACGTGGAAGCTGCAAAGCTGGCGCAGCTTGCGGGCGATGGGATCGGCCTGGTCGCAAAGCATTTCGAGCGCGCCTTCCATCCACCATTCGGCCATGCTCTCGCCAGGATGCTGGCGGGCGTAGAGCCAGACGTGCTTTTCGCCCTCACCAAGATCGAGGCAGTCGATTGCGCGTCCGTCCAGCGAATGGCCGAGCGTGCGATGCGAAACGCCCTCGCTCAACGCCGCTTCGGCCACGAGGTCATTGTGCCGTTCATGCGAATAAGGGGCGAAATAGGCGAACCAGGCAAGGTCGCCGGCCGGTGCATAACGGATGGTCAGCGTGCCGCCATTGCACGCCTTGTCATAGCCGGTCTCGGCGCGGCCCCAATAGGCACGGTCTTCCGACACGCAGGCGCGGTAGCCGGGCCAGCCTTGCGGATAGGCGCTTGCCTCCAGATCGACGATTTCCAGCAGCACTTCGCGGCCGGCACAATTGCCGACGCGGAAATGGAACCACTGCAGGAAGTCGCTATCCTTGTCCTTGCGGATGCGCAGCCGGGCCATGGCTCCCTCGATGGAAACCACTTCCACATTGCCGCTGTCGAAAGCGGCATCGATGCTGATCGGATTTTCGCTCATTCGACCGAGATAGTCTCACCCGTTCGACCCGGGAAGCCCTCGAAGAGGGCCGACATCACGCGGTCGGCAGCCATTGCCGGCTGAGCGAATTCACTGTTTTCGGTCGCGGTGAAGTTGGCCCGTCCTTCCCACAGATTGCCGCCTCCGTCGGCCGGACGGATGTAGACGGTCACCTCGGTATAAATTCGATCGGGCGCCGGGCCGGAAAGATCCACGCCTATGCCGAGGCCGACGCTTTGGCCGTAGGAACCGACTGCTCCGCCACCGCCAACGCTCACGGGGCTCCTGCGGTCGGGCGGCGTCACCAGGCGGGCAACCTCGAGCACTGCCGTCTGGCGCGCAGTCTCGTCGACGACATTGTAGCCAAGGCCGTCGAGACGGGTCTTCAACGCCTCTTCATAGATTGAGAATTCGATCGACTGTTCGTCCGTCGACATGCCTGCCTCGACATTGATCGTGCCCATGCCCAGCTCTGCTGGAGTGGCGCCGGTAAAGCGCGTCACTTCGACCGGCGAAACATAGGCGGGCGTGGTGCAGGCCGAGGCAGCAATTGATGCAATTGCGGCGAAACCCATGGTTGCGATTTTCCTGTTCATGCCATTCAAACGCGCGGCCGCCGTTACGGTTGCGAGGCTTAATGCTTGTTTTGCCATAATCTGTTAGGCGCCCTTTCCATGACCAAAGCTCTTCCCGTCCTCGTGACCGGCGGTGCCGGCTATATCGGCAGCCACGCAGTGCTGGCCTTGCGCGATCGGGGAACGCCCGTTGCCGTGATCGACAATCTTACGACCGGTTTCCGTTTCGCGATACCCGAAGACGTGGCCTTCTACGAGGGCGACATTGCCGATACGGAGCTGGTGGCGCGGATCGTCGCCGAACAGGGGATCGGCGCGGTCATGCATTTCGCGGGTTCGATCATCGTACCCGAAAGCGTTGAGAACCCACTCAAATACTATCACAACAACACCGCCAAGAGCCGCAGCCTGCTCGAATCGGTCGTGCAAGCTGGAGTAAGGCACTTCATCTTCTCCAGCACCGCGGCGACCTATGGCATCCCCGAGACCTCGCCCGTGTCGGAGGACATGCCCAAGCAGCCGATCAACCCCTATGGCTGGTCCAAGCTGATGACCGAGCAGATGCTGGCAGACACCGCCGCGGCGCATGACCTGAACTATTGCGCGCTGCGCTATTTCAATGTGGCCGGGGCCGATCCGCTTGCACGCAGCGGACAGTCGACTGCCGGAGCCACGCATCTGATCAAGGTCGCGGTCGAAGCGGCTTTGGGGATGCGCGACAGCGTGTCGGTCTTCGGGACAGACTACGATACGCCGGATGGCACGGGTGTGCGCGACTATATCCATGTCAGCGACCTGGCTGCCGCGCATGTGCTGGCGCTCGATGCGCTGGTCGAGCAGCCCGAACGCTCGCTGACCATGAATTGCGGCTATGGCAGGGGCTTCTCCGTGCTCGAAGTGCTCGATGCGGTCGACCGGGTGACGAACATGACGATCGAGCGAATCATGGGGCCGCGCCGCGCGGGCGATCCCGATTCGCTGGTTTCCGATCCCTCGCGCATCAAGGCGACCCTTCCCTGGCAGCCGAAACATGCCGATCTGGACACGATCGTGGCCCACGCACTGGCATGGGAGCGCAAACTCGGCGAAATCCGCCAGCATGCTTGACTTCGCGGCTTTTCATCCGTAACCGCCCGCTCACGAATTCCGGCATCGGGGGCGTCCTCGGTGCCGCTTGTTTTTCAGGAATAGAGCAATGAAGATCCGCAACAGCCTCAAGTCGCTCAAGGGCCGCCATCGCGATAACCGCGTGATCCGTCGTCGCGGGCGCACCTATGTGATCAACAAGACGAACCGCCGCTTCAAGGCCCGCCAGGGCTGATGCAGTCGGCCGCTCCGCGTAGTTTCGCGGGGCATGGTCTTTGGAAAGCCCCCGCGAAATCGGGGGCTTTTTGCTTTTGTCGTGCCCGGTTCCAGGCCGACTCCCCCTCCCAACCACCCGATCATGCATTGCGACCCTATCGGGTGACCGGGAGGGAGTGCGGGCCGGCACCGCAACCGGCGACCCCACGTTTCAAGGAGCGACACCTTGCCTGAAGCCGGCAAACCAACCGCCGTGGTCTTCGATGTCGGGCGGGTCATCATTCGCTGGAACCTGCGCTACCTGTTCGAGAAGCTGATCGCGGATGAGCAGGAACTCGACTGGTTCCTGGCCAACGTCGTGACCGAGCAATGGCACCACGAGCAGGACGAAGGGCGACCGCTGGCCGAAATGGTGCCCGAGCGGATCGCCCAGTTCCCCGAATATGAGCCGCTGATTCGTGCCTATGAGACCCGTTTTTCCGAAACCTATCCCGAGCACGTTCCCGGCACGCTGGAGCTGATCGGGCGGCTCAAGCAGCGCAGAGTGCCCCTGTTTGCGCTGACCAATTTCGGCGAGGATTTCTGGGACGAGTTCCTCGCCGGTCAGCCCGTCTTCGAGGGCTTTGGCGATATCGTCGTTTCAGGGCATGAGAAATGCGCCAAGCCCGATGCGCGCATTTACGAGATTGCCGAGCAGCGCTTTAGCCTGCCGCCCGAACAACTCCTTTTCATTGACGACAAAGCGGAGAACATCGCCGCCGCCACCGCGCGTGGCTGGCACGGCCATGTCTTTGCCGGGGTGGACCCGCTCGAAGACGATCTGCGCCGCCACGGCTTGCTCGATTAGAGCCAGGCGAGCCGCACCCTGCGCAAGAAAAAGGCCTCCGCGCGAAAGGGGGGATGCGCGGAGGCCAGTTTACCACCCGGGATGGAGATGGAGGGGTGGCCTAGTCGTTGCAGCGCGCCAGTTGGTCCGCGTCGAACGTCTCATTGCCAGCCGTAAACGCCGTGATCGTACCCTGCTTGCGCTGCAATTCGCGGCACACGCGCAAGGGGCGGGTGCCCGTGCGCGGGGCCACGCAGTTCGTGCCTTGGCAAGTCCAGACCACGCCGCCGGCAATCGCATTCGTGCCGGCTGCCTCGTTTGCGAGCTCCGCCGTAAAATATGGTCCGTCGTCACGCGCAGGCGCCGCTGCGGGCATGGTCAGTGTGGCGAGGACAAGGCCTGCCGCGACCAGCGGGAAGGAAGTGACGGAGCGGCTCATGACAGTTTCCTTACATTAATGTAGGTTGTGTTAAGCAACCCGTTATCGGATTGCGTTGCTCCATGCAACCCATCATGTCCGAATAATTTTCGATTCCTCGCAAATGCGGGTAGGACGACGAGAGAATGAGAGACTTGCATGGGTAAATTGCGCGAACCACTGAAAGAGATCACCAATTGCGGCCTGCCGCAGGCGCTCGAAGTCATGGGTGAGCGCTGGTCCTTCCTGATCCTGCGCGCGGCATTCAACGGCTTCGTCCATTTCGAAGAGTTTTCGAGCGAGCTCGGCATCGCCCGCAACATCCTCTCCAACCGGCTGGCAAAGCTGGTGGACAATGGTGTGCTGCAGAGGACGCAGTGCGAGGAGGACCGGCGCAAGGTCGAATACCGGCTGACGGAAAAGGGTCTGGACCTGCTCCCTGCAATGCTGGCGCTGCGCCAATGGGGCGAGCGCTATGGCGCGGTCGAGCCGGGTGGGCCGGTATTGGTCGATGCGCAGGACGGGCAGCCAATCGCGCAGATCGGAATCCGCGCAGCGGATGGGCGCGAGTTGAGCTGGCATGACCTGGCCTGGTGCGAGCCGGACCAAGTCGGCAAGCCCTGCTGCTAGGAGGGCAGTCTCGCCTTAGGCGAGGTGCTCAAGCAGGATCTTAACGCCAAGGACGATCAGGACAATTCCGCCGACCGCTTCCGCATAATGGCCCAGTCGTGAGCCGAAGCGCGCGGCGAACCAGTATCCCGGAATGCACATGCCCATCGTGACCAGCGCGATGACAATGCAGGACAGCCCAAGCGGCAATCCCATAACATCCAGCGTAAGTCCGGCAGCAGCGGCATCCAGGCTGGTCGCGATGGCCGCGGCGAACAGGGCGAGGTAGTAGGAGCGACGCGGAGCCTCGTCGTCATCCTCGTCCTTGGAAAAGGCTTCCTTCAACATGCGGATGCCGAGGAAGGCGAGTAGCCCGAAGGCGATCCAGTGGTCGACGGCCTCGATCCATTGCATGAAGAGCGCCCCCAAAGCCCAGCCCAGCAGCGGCATCACACCTTGCGCCACACCGAAAGCAAGGCCCGTCTCCAGCGCGCGTACCATGCTGTGTTCGCCCGCCGCACCGCGCGCAATCGAGACTGCGAAGGCATCCATCGCCAAGGCGAGCGCAAGAAGCAGCAATGCGGCCATGCTGAGGCCCTAGTCGAGCAGGCGGTACATCACCAGCGCATCGTCATAGAGGCCAGAGGGCAGACGGAAGGCCTGCGGAAGACGCCCGACCTCCTCCATCCCGACCGAGCGCCACAGGTGCACGGCAGCGACATTGCTGGCGATGACCAGGTTGAACTGCATGGCGCGGTACCCTCCCGTCTTCGCCCGCGCGAAACTGTCCAGCGCCATGGCCCGCGCCAGACCGCGTCCGCGCGCCGCTGGCAGCACCATATAGCCGGCATTGGCGACATGGGCGGCGGGGCCGGTCGAATTGGGCTTGATGTAATATGTCCCGACCACGCCATAAGCGTCCTCGGCCACGAAGACCTGTTTGTCGGGTGCGAACCAGTAGGCGAAGATGTCGTCGCGGCTGGCATCGGTCGCGACCGGATAGGTCAGCCCTTCGCGTACTACGGGTTCGAGGATCGCCCACAGCGCATCGTCATCCAGCGGACGTGAGGCGGCGCGGAAAGTCAGCTCGGGCATCGCCTATGCTCTGGGCGCTTGCCTGCGATAGCTCAAGGCCTCGGCGACATGGATGCGGCCCACGCCTTGGCTTTCCGCAAGGTCGGCAATGGTCCGCGCCACCCGCAAGACACGGGTATATCCGCGTGCCGAAAGGCGCATCGCTTCCGCTGCCTGCATCAGCAATTGCCGTCCGGCATCGTCTGGCGTGGCATGTTCTTCGAGCGCGTCGGCCTCTAGCTCGGCATTGGAGCGGATGCCGCGCGCAGTCTGCAGCTTGCGCGCCTCTGCCACCCGCGCAGACACTTCGGCGGAACCCTCCGCAGGCGGAGGCAGGGCGAGATCGGCGGCGGAAACCGGGTCGACCTCGACATGAAGGTCTATCCGGTCGAGCAGCGGGCCGGATACCTTGCCCTGGTAATCGGCGGCGCAGCGCGGTGCTCGGCTGCAAGCCAGCGCGGCATCGCCCAGATGGCCGCAGCGGCAGGGATTCATCGCCGCCACCAGTTGGACGCGGGCGGGAAAGCTCACATGCGCATTGGCACGCGCGACATCGACCTTGCCCGTTTCGAGCGGCTGGCGCAGCGAGTCGAGCACGGCGCGCTGGAACTCGGGCAGTTCGTCGAGGAACAGCACGCCCAGATGTGCCATGGAGACTTCGCCGGGCTTCACCCGCAGGCCACCGCCGGTAAGCGCGGCCATGCTGGCCGAATGATGCGGTGCGCGGAACGGGCGTGTGCGGCTGATCCGCCCGCCTTCGAGCGTCCCGGCGACCGAGGCGACCATGGAGGATTCGAGCGCCTCGGCAGGCGTCAATGGAGGAAGGATCCCCGGCAGGCAGGAGGCGAGCAGGCTCTTGCCTGCACCGGGCGGCCCGATCATCAGGAGGTTGTGCCCGCCCGCGGCCGCGATTTCGAGCGCGCGCTTGGCAGTCTCCTGGCCCTTGACCTGTTTGAGGTCGGGCCCATGCCCCGGCTCTTCCACCTCGCCCGGCTCGGGATCGGGCAGTCGGCTGGTGCCCTTCAAGTGGTTGAGCAAGCTGACCAGGTCAGGCGCGGCCAGAACGGGCACGTCGCTTGCCCATTTCGCTTCGCTCCCCTGCGCGGCGGGACAAATCAGGCCCTTCTCTTGCTCGCTGGCATGCAATGCAGCCAACAGCACGCCGGGTGAGGCGACGACGCGGCCATCGAGCGCCAGCTCGCCGACCACTACGAAATCCGCCAATTGCTCGGCATCGGTCACGCCCATCGCGGCGAGCAGCGCCAGCGCGATCGGCAAATCGTAATGCGAACCTTCCTTGGGCAGGTCCGCCGGCGAAAGGTTGATGGTGATGCGCTTCGGCGGGAGCGAGAGTCCCATGGCGGCAAGCGCTGACTGCACGCGTTCCCGGCTTTCGCCCACCGCCTTGTCCGGCAGGCCGACAATGGCGAAGCGCGGCATGCCCGGTGCGACCTGGCATTGCACTTCCACGGAGCGTGCCTCCAGCCCGAGATAGGCGACCGTCGAAACCAAAGCGACCAAGTGCGACTCCCCCTTTGAAATGAAGGGGATAGCATGCATCCACCCCTTGTCGAACCGGCACATGGTAAATTCATCGGAAACCGAACTTGTTTACCGGTCGGCAGGGCGCGGGAAGGCACTCCTGCCGCATGCGCATTCTTGCCGCCATTGCTGCCTCTCTTGCTACCCTCATTGTGGTCCCCGCAGCTGCGCAGACCTATGTCTACGAGACGGTAGTCGAGCAGTGGGTGGAAACGTCCGCATCGCGCTTCGTTTCACCGGCTCTGGCCCGTGCCGAGAACAAGGCGCTTGCAGCCTACGGTCCCTTCCGCGTGTTGGATGCGAACCGTGCCGCGCTGGTGGCCGTGACCGACAGCTATTCGCCTGCCGAGTTCGATCGAATGCTGGCCGAATGGCCGGACATCGACACGCTCGAATTCGTCGAATGTCCGGGTACGCATGATGACCGCGCGAATCTGCGTCTTGGCCGCATGATCCGCCAAAACGGCATTTCCGCCGTCGTGCCAGAGGGCGGATCGGTTCGCTCCGGCGCTGTGGAACTGTTCCTTGCCGGTGTCACGCGCCGGATAGACGATGATGCCGAATTCGCCGTTCATGCATGGCTCGACGATCTGGGCATGGGTGCATGGGATTATGCTCCCGATTCGCCCGAGCACCTAAAATATCTCGACTATTACCGGGAAATGGGCATGGGTGAGCAGGAAGCCGCGCGCTTCTATGCCATGACCAATTCGGTGCCGTTCGAAAGTGCCTTGTGGCTGACCGGTGCGGAAATGCGGGGCTGGATCGGTACCCCGGCATTGCGCGAAGAGGAAAGCGCCGCGCCTCGGCTCGCCTATCTTGACTTGGCGGCGCTGCTCAACTAACTGCGCGCCCATGTGACAGGCCGCCCTCGCTTGGCGGCCCTATTTGTTTTCGAATTCGAGGATTGAACCCATGAAGCGCACTTTCCAGCCGAGCAATCTCGTTCGCGCCCGCCGTCACGGTTTCTTCGCCCGCAAGGCGACTCCGGGTGGCCGCAAGGTCCTTCGTGCCCGCCGCGCGCGTGGCCGCAAGAACCTCTGCGCCTGAACTGATTTCCGCTCGTCCATCGGGGCGAGCGCATCCAGCGCGCCCCTTCCGGCACTCGCCGAAGGTGGCATGCGCCTCTACGGGCCGCTTTGCGCGGCCCGTTTTCGTTACTATCTACCTCCCATGACCATCGAAGTGCTGACCAAGCGGGCAGATTTCCTTGCCGCCAACAAGGGTTTGCGCAATGCGCGACCGGGCTTCGTCCTGCTCACGCGCCCAAACCAGGGCCAGGGCAAGCGCTTCGGCATCACCGTGACCAAGAAAGTCGGCAATGCCGTCGTCCGCAACCGCATGAAACGGCGCTTCCGCGAATTGCTGCGCGATGCCCTTCCGGCGGAGGGGCTGCCCGATCATGATCACGTGCTGGTCGGCCGCGCAGGAGGGATTACCCGCGACTTTCAGCGCATGCGCGGCGAATTGACTGAAGTTCTCGCTCGTGCCGCAGAAGGCAAGGGCGACAGGCCGCGCCGCAGCCGAGGGCCGCAAAGGTGAAGCGCGTGCTGATCCTTGTCGCCCGTGCCTGGCAACTTGGTCCTTCGCGTATCCTGCCGCCGACCTGTCGCTACCAGCCCAGTTGCAGCCAATACGCAATCGAGGCGCTGGAGAGACATGGAGCAATCAAGGGTGGATGGATGGCATTCAAGCGGCTAATGCGCTGCCACCCTTGGGGGGGACACGGATACGACCCGGTGCCGTAAGGGGCATCGAGAAGGACTTACCGGACGGGAAACATAATTGGACAATCAGCGTAACCTCATCCTCGCCGTCGTGCTGAGCGCAGCCCTGCTATTCGGCTGGGATTTCGTCATGAGCCGATATTTCCCGCAGCCGGAAGTACCCCAGCAGACAGAGACGTCCTCTGGCGAAATGGCTGCCACTGCGGGTGCGCTGGCCAGTGATGCCGTGGCGGTTCGCGATCTGGCGACCGAGCTTGCCTCGCCCGAGCGCGTCGCCATAGATGCGCCGGAGATCGAAGGCTCAATCAACCTCGTTGGTGCGCGTGTCGACGATATCGAACTCAAGACCCACCGCCAGACGGCAGAGCCCGACAGTGGTCCGGTCCAGCTGTTCGCGCCGCTGGGCACTCCGCAGCAGCACTTTGCCCGTTTCGGCTGGGACGGCGATGGCGTGGCACTGCCCGGAACCGACACGGTGTGGACCAGCGATGGCGGTGCTCTGACGCAGGATAGCCCGGTGACGCTGACCTGGGACAATGGTGAAGGACAGGTCTTTGCCCAGACCTTCTCGATCGACGATCACTACATGCTCACTGTCGAGCAGAGCGTAACCAATAATGGCGAAGGCTCGCTTGCCCTGCGCCCGGTTGCGCTGATCAACCGCACCAGCGCGACTGCAGACCCTTCCACCTTCAACGTCCATTCGGGACCGATTGCCACGATCGACGGTACCGTCGATTTCGACTGGGATTACGAGGACGTCGTCGACGATGGCGCCCTGTTGCCCGATGGCCGCCATGTGGTGCAGTTCGATGGCAGGCCGGGCTGGGTCGGCTTTACCGATATCTACTGGATGTCGGCCATCATCCCCGAAGCCGATGCCACGACGAGGGCTTCGGTGATCGAGGCAGGGGCCGACAAATATGCCGCCCAGCTTGCCTATGAACCGCAGACCATCGGGGCAGGACAGACAGCGACGCGCACAACGCGCCTCTTTGCCGGCGCCAAGGAAAGTGCCGTGCTCGACATGTACGAGGACCAGGGCGTCGAGCGCTTTGGTCTCGCCATCGACTGGGGCTGGTTCCGCTTCATTGCCTGGCCCATGTGGCAGGTGCTGATCTTCCTGTTCGACCTGGTCGGCAATTTCGGCCTGGCCATTATCCTGCTGACCGTAATCGTGCGTCTGGTGATGTTCCCCATCGCGCAGAAGCAGTTCGCCAGCATGGCTCAGATGCGAGCGGTTCAGCCGAAGATGAAGGCGCTGCAGGAACGCTACAAGGACGACAAGCCGCAGCTCCAGCAGGAGATGGCCAAGCTCTACAAGGAGGAGAAGGTCAATCCGCTGGCAGGCTGCTTGCCGATCTTCCTGCAGATCCCGATCTTCTTCGCCCTCTACAAGGTACTGCGCCTCGCGATCGAAATGCGTCACCAGCCCTTCGTGGGCTGGATCAAGGACCTTTCCGCGCCCGATCCGGCGACGATCCTCAACCTGTTCGGCCTGCTGCCCTTCGATCCGCCCGGCTTCCTTGCAATCGGTGTGCTGGCAGTCCTGCTGGGCATCACCATGTGGCTGCAGTTCAAGCTCAACCCGGCGGCGATGGATCCGATGCAGCAGCAGATATTCATGATCATGCCGTGGATGCTGATGTTCGTCATGGCGCCCTTCGCGGCGGGCCTGCTGCTCTACTGGATCACCTCCAACATCCTGACCCTAGCGCAGCAGCAATATCTCTACTCCAAGCATCCGCAATTGCGGGCGATGGCAGAGAAGGAAGCGGCCGACAAAGCCAAGGCCAAGGCACAAGAGTGACGCCGGAGGAGGAAGAACTGGCGCAAGAGGCGGCACGGCTGTTTTCGGGCCGCGTCGACTTCCTGCTGTCGGCGCCTCAGCTCCAGTTCTTGCCCGATGCCGATTTCCCGGAAGTGGCGTTTTGCGGACGATCCAATGTCGGCAAGAGCTCGCTGCTCAATGCGTTGACGGGTCGGCGCTCGATCGCGCGCACCTCGGTCACGCCCGGGCGCACGCAGGAGCTCAATTTCTTTGAAGTGGGCGAACCGACGCAATTCCGGCTGGTCGACATGCCGGGCTACGGCTTTGCCAAGGCGCCGGTTAAGGTGGTCGAGAAATGGCGCGCGCTGGTGCGCACCTATCTGCGCGGCCGGCCAGTCCTGAAACGAACGCTGGTGCTGATTGATTCGCGTCACGGTATCAAGCCGGTCGACCGAGACATGATGACCATGCTCGACGAGGCGGCGGTGGGCTACCGGCTGGTGCTGACAAAGGCCGACAAGATCAAGGCAAGCGAGCTCGAAAAGGTCAGGATTGAAGTCGAGGCGGAGGCGCGGAAGCATCCCGCGGCCTATCCGGTGATCCACGTCACCTCGTCGGAAAAGAAGTTCGGGATCGACGAACTGCGCGCTGCTGTACTGGCCGATATCAGGTCTTGAAATAGCCGCTGCGCGGCATGTTCCGGGCAAGAAAAAAGGGCGCCCGAAGGCGCCCTTTCTCTAACTCGTTTTGTGTATGATTAGCCGCGGCGTCCGCCGAAAAGCCAATCCCAAATGCTGCCACCCATTGTGCGTCTCCTTGCTTGGATGACACTCATATGGGTTAACCATTTGTATTTGTAAAGTTTAAACCATCTTTGTTAAGAGGCCGCTTTTCCTAACTCTCTGAAAATCCACGATTTCATCAAATGGGGCGGGACGCGAAATACCAAATCCTTGGGCCACGAGGCACCCCGAATCACGCAATAGGGTTAACGTTGATTCGTCTTCGACGCCCTCTGCCACCACTATGATTCGCAGTTCTTTTCCGAGTTGTAGGACGCTGCGGACGATACCAGCGGACTTCTCGTCATCCTTCATCGCCTGGGTGAAGATGCGGTCGATCTTGAGTTCGGAGAAGGGCAGGCGCTGCAGCGCTTCAAGACTGGCTGCGCCGACCCCGAAATCGTCCATCGAGATCTTGGGGCCAAGGTCCGCAAGTTCGCCGAGGATCTCCGACGCGCATTCGAAATTGGAGATACGATACGTCTCGGTGATCTCGAGCGTGAGCAGGTGCGGATCGAAACAGGTTTCTGCCAGGACCTCGCGCACCATGTTCACGATATCGCGCTCATGGACCAGGGTGGCCGAGATATTGACCGCAACGGGAACCTTGATGCCGTGGTCCTCGAAGGCATTACCGGCACGGCAGGCTTCGGCGAGCACATGGCGGGTCAAATGGCTCATTCGGCCGGCGTTCTCGCACTGGCGGATAAAGTGGTCGGGCGGGATCAGGCCGCGCTTGGGATCACGCCAGCGCACCAGCGCCTCGACGCCGACAAGTTCTCCGGTCTGCACCAGGATCTTGGGCTGGTAGATCAGGTAGATCTCGCCATTGGCGAGGGCGGAGTCGATGCGGGCCTGGAGCGAGATGTTCCAGATCAGGTCCTCATCGCTCGCCAGTTCGGCAATGGCGATCGGATCATATGTCTCGTTCGTACGTTCCGCCGCTTCCACTGCACCTGCCAGACGGCGCACGACGTTGGGGCTGGGCGTGATGTCGACCCCGAAGGTAATGCCGACATCGACCTGGTTCTCGCCCACCAGCAGCGGGGACGAGAACAGGGCCCTCAGGCCCTCAAGGTGTTCCTTGATCAGTGCAGGTTCTTTTTCGGGGAAGGTCCACGCGATGAGATGGCCGGGCCCGACATAAATGGTCGCGTCCTTCTTGGCCGCCTTGAGGCGCCCGATAATACGCATGAGATATTCAGAGTGCAGCTCTACCGGCAGCGTCTTGCGCACTTCCTCGAAGCGATGGATGCGCGCCACGATGATGGTCGGCACAGTCTCGGCAACGTCCTTGTCCGTCTCAAGCGCCGCGAAGGTGGGCAGTCCGGTATCCGCGTCGACCAGCCGGAAACTTGTGCGCCACCTTGAGCGTGCGCGAAAAGCTCCATAGACGAACAGCAAGGCGTAGGCGCCTGCAACGCTGATCTTCATCCCCAACTCGGCGGTTACAACTACGGATATCGCAAGCCCGAGTACCAGCAATCCATAGCCACTATGGCGTACCCAAGGCGTGGGGGCCTGGCCTACGAGGCTCAAAATCGCGAGGATTGCAAAGAGGACCGTTATTCCGCCTACGATTTGTGTGTGACCCGCCATCAGCGTTTCTGCCGCGAAGATGTCCACCATGGAGGGTGGCACCTCGATATGGCCCGGAATATTCGGCGCATTCGCATCGGCGCGATTGACGATCCCGAAGATTACGGTCTTGCCTGACAGCGCAGCACGCGCGCGATCGCTGTCGAACGCGCGGAGATCGGTGAAGCGGTATGAAGGGATACTCCCCAGATCGAAGCTGTAGCTGATCGGGAACTGCTCGTCGGTTGGGACAAGTCTCCCTGCCATCGATGCTGGCAGGCTCGGCAATTGCTCGTCGCGGAAGGACACAATGTAGGGCATGGCCCAGGTGTAGCCGAGATAGTTCTGCCACCTGTTCCGGCCCACATCCGATACGCCGGCGCCGATTGAGGCAACCGATCGTTCGAACTGGTCTTCGCCATTCAGTCCGGTTTCCAGGCTGCGGACAAGGAAGGCATTCTCACCGAACCGACGCAGGGCGGTGTTCAGCGCGTCATCGGCTTCGGGCGTAGCTTGGCGGTCGAACACCATGTCGAGATAGACACGGTCCGCCCCTGCTTCGTGCAATGTGTTGAGTGTCTGCGCGAGGTCGATCCGGCGATCCGGATATCGGGCGTCGGTCAGGTCTTCGCTCGCACCTACATAGACGATATCGCCAGAGGCTTCGAAGGAGGCGATACGCGACTGGGTTACGAAAGTAAGTTGGTCGAGGGGTTCGAGGATGGTGATGAACGACAGGCCGAGTGCGATCAGGCCTGCCCAGAAGGCATGCCTTATCCGCTCGCTCGCGCTGTTGCGTTCCTTGCTTGACGGCATGCGCCCGAAACCCCGTTCACCATTTTCCGGCTGAATTGCCGGGTGCGACGCGATTTCTTACCCTTTCGATGGTTAACAAACCTCTGACACGGCCGGTTTCATTCGTAACCTTTAAGGGGATTGGTTAACACGGTCTTACCGCACCCGTACGGGCTGCTCTTCCCCTGCATTGCTGTTCATACTCGACAGTTCCTGCATGCATGCCTAGGTCTTCGCGCAATGCAGTCAGGGGCTTTTGCGTGAAGCTGATCATCGGCAACAAGAACTATTCGAGCTGGTCGCTGCGCGGCTGGCTGGCGGCCAAGCAATCGGGCCTTCATTTCGAGGAATTGACGGTCCCCCTCTATGGCGAGGACTGGGAAGAGGCGAAGCGCCAGCAGGGCGAGTTCCAGCCTTCGGGTGGCAAGGTTCCGGTGCTGTGGGATGGCGATGTAGTCATCTGGGACAGCCTCGCAATCATGGAATATCTCGGCGATAAGGTCGGGCGCGACCGTTTCTGGCCCAAGCAGGACGAGGCGCGTGGCATGGCGCGCTCCATGGTTGCCGAAATGCACTCATCCTACCTGCCTTTGCGCCGCCAATGCCCGATGAACATCCGCCGCAAGTCAGCGATCGAACTGACCGAGGAGACCAAGCAGGACATTGTCCGCATCCTTGGCCTGTGGGCCGAAGCGCGGGCCCGCTATGGCAAGGGCGGGCCTTTCCTGTTCGGCACGTTCAGCGCGGCCGATATCTTCTATGCCCCCGTGGTCAGCCGCTTCATCACCTATGGCGTGGGTGTGCCCGGTTTTGCCCAAGCCTATGTGCAGGCGATCTGGGAACATGACTGGATGCAGGAATGGATCGCTGCCTCGGAAGCAGAGGAGTGGACCATTTCGCAATTCGAAGTGACCGAGGACGCGTGACCCACGACCCGCTCTCCCTCTCCAGGCAATTGATCGCCTGCGAAAGCGTGACCCCGGCGCGTGGCCCGGTGTTCGATGCGCTGGAGGCCATGCTCGAACCGCTCGGTTTCGACGTGCACCGCTTCATGCGCGGCGATGGGCCGGAGGGATCGGACGAGGAACCGGTCGAAAACCTCTTCGCCATTCGCCGCGGTCCCGAAGGCTCAAAGCACTTTGCCTATGCCGGCCATGTCGATGTCGTGCCTCCGGGCGAAGGCTGGCTAAGCGAAGCCTTCGAACCGGAGATCCGCGGCGAGCTGCTCTATGGGCGCGGGGCTGTGGACATGAAGGGCTCGGTGGCCTGCATGGTCGCGGCGATTGCCGATGTCCCGGCAGAGGCGGGGACGGTCAGCTTCATCATCACCGGTGACGAGGAAGGTCCGGCGCTGCATGGTACGCGCGCACTGATTGACCATATAAGGGAGTGCGAAGACATCCCCGATTTGTGCCTGGTGGGCGAGCCGACCAGCGTGAAGCGCCTCGGCGACATGATGAAGATCGGGCGCCGGGGATCGGTCAATATCTGGCTGGAAGTCGAGGGAATTCAAGGGCATGTCGCCTATCCGCATCTCGCCAAGAACCCCATGCCGGCCATGGTCGCGATCCTCGCGGAACTCGACGCGCTCAAGCTCGACGAGGGCACTGACTGGTTCCAGCCGAGCAATCTCGAGATCACCGAATTCAACGTGCTCAACAAGGCGCATAACGTCATCCCAGGCATGGCGCGGGCGCGCATCTCGATCCGCTTCAACGATCTGCACAGCGGAACCGAGCTGGCACAGAAGGTGACCGAGATTGCCGAGAAACATGGCGGCAGGGCGCGTCCGGTGATCTCGGGCGAACCCTTCCTCACCCCGCCGGGCGCTTTCTCCCGGATCATCGCCGATGCGGTGGAGGCCGAGACCGGGATCGTGCCGGAAGCTTCGACAAGCGGCGGGACTTCGGATGCGCGCTTCCTCAAGGATCTGTGCCCGGTGATAGAATTCGGCCTCGTCAATGCGACCATGCACAAGACCGATGAGGCCGTGGCGGTTGACGACCTTGCCACGCTGACGGCAATCTACCGGAGGATCGTGATCGCGGCGCTCGCCGCCTAGACCTTCGAGGGGATTTCCATGCTGCGCTTCTGGTTCGCCATTCCATTATGGCAACGCGTGCTCGGGGCGCTGGTGCTTGGCGTCGCAACCGGCCTGCTCTGGGGACCCGAAGCCGCGCAGATCAAGTGGATCGGCGACTTCTTCATCGCCGCCATCAAGATGCTGGTCGTGCCGCTGATTTTCTTCAGCCTCGTTTCGGGTGTCACCGCCATCGGAGACCTGCGCAAGCTCGGCGCGGTCGGCGGCAGAGCGATCCTGCTCTTCATCATTACCGGGCAGATCGCCGTGTGGATTGGCCTGGCGCTGGGCACCTTCTTCCAGCCGGGCAGCGGCCTCGACACCTCGGCCATCGAGCTGGGCGATGTCCCGCAAAGCAACTTCACCAGCTGGACCGACATGATCGTCGCCACCGTGCCGTCGAGCCCGGTGCAGGTCATGGCCGATGGCGCGGTGCTGCCGCTGATCGTCTTCTCGCTGCTGATTGGCATCGGCATCTTGATGGCCAAGGACGAGGGAACGCCCATCGCAAGGATCTTCGATAGCGGCTCCATCGTGATGCAGAAGGTCACCGCACTGGTGATGGAGCTGACCCCTTTCGGCGTTTTCGCGCTGATTGCCTGGGTCGCCGGCACGCTCGGCCCGCAGGCACTGACCGCGCTCGCCAAGCTGGTGGCGCTCAACTATGTCGGCTGCCTGATCCTGATCGCAGTGGTCTATGTCGGCCTGATCCGTCTTGTCGCCAAGCTCAACCTGGCCGATTTCTTCCGCGGTATGGTCGATGCCATGGCGGTCGCCTATTCCACCGCTTCATCCAGTGCGACATTGCCGGTGACCCTGCGCTGCCTGCAGAGCAATCTCGGCGTCAGCCGCTCGGTGTCGAGCTTCACCGCCTCGCTCGGCGCGACGGTGAACATGGACGGCACGGCAATGTATCTCGGCCTTGCGACCCTGTTCGGCGCACAGATCTTCGGCGTGGACCTGACGTTCGGGGACTATATCCTCGTTGCCGTCACCGCGACGGTCGGTTCAATCGGCGCAGCGGGCATTCCCGGCACCGGCCTGATCATGATGACCCTGGTGTTCAGCTCGGTCGGTGTGCCGCTGGAGACCATCGCATTTGTCGCCGGCGTGGACCGGATCATGGACATGATGCGCACCACCACCAATGTCACATCAGACGCGACCATTGCCACCACCGTGGCGGTGATGGTGGGCGAACTCGACCGTGAAGAATACGAGAGCGATATCGACGTCTAAACCGGTTCGCGATCAGGGCGCGATTTCGGCGGGCACGTCGAAATTATAATAACCAAAGAAGCCATCGACGATGTCCCACAGCTCGCGCGCCCTGTCCGCGTCGTCCTGCGCCCCCGCGACATTGCCGAGCTTCGCACGGACGATCGCGCGGCCATAGAGCGATGTCGGGGCCGAGGCGGATTCCGCAAGCACTGCGTCGAAATCGGCATTGGCCAGTTCCAGCTCGCCCATGCGCAGATAGGTCATCGCCCTGCTGTCCAGCGTGCCGCTCATATGCTGCAAGTCCAGTGAAGCATTGCACTCCTCGAGCGCACGCTCGAGCGCGGTATTCTGCAGGGTCTTGGTCCAGCACAGATTGTTGAGCCGCGGGGCGTCAGTGGCCAGTTCGCGCGCACGATCAAAAGCGGACGCAGCATCCGCCCTGCGGCCTGCGCGTTCAAGCGCGATCCCCCGCATATTGTGGACCATGAAATCCTGGTCCCGGCCCAGCTCGATCAGGCGATTGTAGATCCGCAGCGCGCTGCCGAAATTGCCGAAGCCCATTTGCAGCTCGGCCATAGCGGTCAGGGCATTGATATTGTCGGGATCGATTTCCAGCGCCGCCTCCAGATCTTCCTCGCGGCCTTCCATGTCGGACAGGGGGCGTTGCTGGGCGCGGGCCATCAGCGAGGCGATATTGGCGCGGTTGCCCGGCGCCAGTTCCAACTGCCGGTCGAGCAGTTCGGAGGCGCGCTCTTCATTGCCGATCCGGCGATAGATATTGCTGGCGTAGAAATAGGCGTCGGGCCGGTCGGGCATGGCTGCCAGCAAGTCTTCCGCAACCTGCGCGGCGCCTTCCTCGTCATCGTCATCGGCGAGGATCTTGGCCTTGAGGTCGTAGCCCTGCGGCTGGGTCGGGGCGAGTTCGATGAGGCGTTCGGCATCGGCCATCGCCTCGTCCAGCCGGTATTCCATAAACAGCGTTTCGCCGCGCAGCTGCAATGCGGGGAGATAATCGGCAAAGAGTTCCAGCGCCTCGTCGAGCTCGGCCAGCTTGAGCTCGGTTTCTTCGATGCCCCGGCGCGCGGCCGAGGAATACAGTGCCATCGGCGTGTTCCCCAATTCGCGCGACTGGTCGAGCAATTCGGCGGAACGTTCCTCCTCGTTCAGCATTAGCAGGTATTCGCTCGCGCGCGTGACCGCCACGGGATTGTCGGAGAAGCGTTCGGCCATTTCCTCGGCTGAGGCGAGCGCCTCCTCCCTGCGTTCGAGAGCCATCAGCGCCGCCACGCGCAGATTGTAGGCGTCGTAGTAATTCTCGAACAGCGCGATCGCCGCGTCGGCATCCTCCAGCGCACCCTCAAGGTCGGTCGTGCCGAATTTCGCCGTTGCACGGTGGAACAAGGCCCAGGAGTTTTCCGGGTCCTTCTCCAGGGACTGGTTGAACAGGTCGAGTGCTTCGTAGGGCTGCCCCTGCCGGAGAAAGACAAGTCCGCGTCCGCGCAGCGCAACGTAATTGTCGGCGGAAATGGCATCTGCCCGGTCGAATGCTTCGATTGCCTCGTCGAAGCGGTTGAGCTGGGCCAGCGACATGCCGCGATTGGCATGATACCAGACATTGTCGTCCTCCAGCGCGATGGCGCGGTCGAAATCGGCAATCGCGGTTTCGTATCGCTGGTTGTTCATCGCCACATGGGCGCGATCGTTGAAGAAATCGGCGTCCTCGCCATTGCCATCGTCGGAACTGGCAAACTCCACATCGGCTTCGGACATGCGGTAATTGTCGGGCAGCTTCAGGTGCAGGTGCTCGGCCCACAACTCGCCCAGCCGCTGTTCGAAGGCAGGCGCATCCGCCGCCGCGAACTCATTGGCGATGCTGCGTGCGCTGCGCATGGAGGTGAAGACATTGCCCTCGACGCTGGCCGTGCGGCGATATTCGATATTGGCCACCACCTCGTCGAATTCCTCGCCATCGATCAGTTCGGCGGTGAAACCTTCGGGCAGGATGATGGTCTGCGTGGTGCGTTCGAAAAAGGGGTGGGGAAGCGAGAAGGGCGCATCGCTATCCGGCCCTTCGGTGCGGGTGAAATCGGCGTTCCAGCCCACCCGCATGTCGTCCGTCTCGTAGAAATTGTCACCCCAGTCCATCCGCGCCATGCCGGAGAGGGTGAAGGTCATGGTCCCGGTTTCGGGATCGAAGCGCGCATCCACTTCGTCCGGCGTGACGAAATCGAACTGCTCGCGCCAGAAGGATTCGGTCGCCTGCTCGCGATTGGCGCCGACGATCTGTGCCCAATAGGCATTGGTTGCGATGGCGGTATCGCCGCGCAGAACCAGTTCGATCTCGGTCGGTACCGGGGCGAATAGCCCGGCGCTCGCATCCATGTGGATGGCCATTTCCTCGGTCGGCTCGGCCAGCGCAGCGGGCACCATGGGAACCAGCTCCGCTCCATCGGCCACGATCGGCAGGCCCCAGATGAAATTGGGCGTTGAAAGGCTGGCAAGCGTGGTGTCGCCCGTGCGCGTCCCGTCGAGGAAATAGGTTTTGCCGTCGATCACCGTCTGCACGAGGATGTGATCGAATGCGGAGATCATCGGTAGGCGCCCGGGCAGGGAATCGCCGATATAGGAGTTCACCGCGATCGGGTTGGCCTCGATCCCGAGTTCGCGGAGCACGCCCAGCAGCAGCGCGGTCTTGGCCTTGCAATCGCCATAGCGGCGTTGCCAGGTGGTCTGCGTGTCGGCGGGAACGAGTCCGCCCGAGCCCATGGCCAGTGCCACATAGCGGACATCGTCCTGCACCAGGTCGAGCGCGAGCTCCGCCCGAACGAGCGGGTCCGTACTGGCGGCGCGGATTTCCTCGACCCTGTCACGCAGTGGCCCGGCTACCGGGACTCGCGATGCTTCGTCGTAAAGCGGAACAAAGATGCTGGCGACATCCTGCCAGCTGCCGAAGGAGGAAGCCTCCATTACTCCGAACAGGCTGAAGCGCGGCGGGGCCGATTCCGGCGGCGTGATCGGTTCGGTCACGAGCAGGGAGATCTGCGCCTCTTCATATCCGTCACTGCTGCTGCGTTCCGGTTCGGGCAGGCCCCTGCTACCGGCCAGGTGAAGGTCGAAATCCTGCGGCCAGGTGATCCGCGCGAAGGCGTTCTGGTAAGGCAGGTTGTAGGGCCCGATGGCCGATTCCGCATTGCCGGCAAATACCGGGTGCTCGGACACTAGCGAATAGGCGACTTCCAGCTGGTCGCCCACCTGCAGTCCGGCCGGGAACATGTTCGCGGTCAGCACGCCGTCGAGCGTCGCCTGTTCGAGGCTTTCCTCGCGGCGGAGGACGGTGAAGGTCTGCCCTTCGCCGAGCACGTCGATCACCTCGTCCCCACGGTGGATCAGGACTTCGTGAAAGGTGAGCTCGTCGAATTCGGGGCGCCAGGGGATCGAGAGATTGCCGACGGACAGGCCCTGCGGGTTCTGGATGCCGATGACGAAGTTCACATAGGTGTGGTTGCGTCCCGGCTCGAGCCGGAGCTGGTGGTTGGTGAGCAGCACCCTGACCGGGAGGCCTGCCAGTTCCTCCTCCGCGCCTTCGGCCGTATCGGTCGGGACATCGACATCCGAGATCCATTCGGCGGGCGGCCCGAACTGGATTTCGTCATTGGCCAAGGCCGGCGCGGCCAGTGCTGCAAGCGAAGCAGTGGCCAGCAATGTAGAACCAATGCGCATGTCTATCCCCCCACTGGAAGCAAGGGGTAACTATCGCGGGCCGCGAGGTAAAGTGGTGAGCGCGTTAGCTGCTGCCGACATGGGCCAAGGGACTTGTTCTTGCCGACAGGAGCATTATCCGGCCCGAAATCGGGCCGCCACGCAGCGCGGCCTATTCGGTTTCAACCAGTTCGATCGGCACGAATGGTCCCAGCGCACAGGACGCTCCGGGACGTCCGTCGGCATTCATGACGGTGATCGTCTCGCCCGAGCAAAGCGTGCCCGCGCGCACTTCGTAGGTGAAGCGCTTGTCGAAACCGAGCGAGTAGCAGCGCTGCTGTAGCGTATTGCGGTAGAGCGTACCGTTATTCATCTCGAAATCGATCGTGTAGTCGTCATGCACGGTCGTATCGTCGATCTGGTTGGTGCGTACGCAGGTCTCCGCTTCGCCGACCACATTGGCGGCGGGGGCGAGGATCTCGCGTTCATCGTCCATCTCGGCAGTGCAGGCCATCAGCGGAAGGCAGGCCGCGACGGCGGCGGTGCAAATTGGCAGTGCTTTCTTCATAACAAACCTCCGGCAGCGGATATAACCGACAATACTGTCATTAAGCTGACGGAGTCGAATCCCGTTTGCCTTTGCCGACGGATGGCTCGTGTCTCCTGTATCTGGGAGGTCCGGGATGACAGCGAAAGAGTTCAGGCTGTCAGAAGCCCGCAGCATGCGCTCCCAGCACGACCGCTGAAGCGATGGCCATCAGTGCCAGCATCGGTTTCCAGGCGAAGACCAGCCATTCACTGTATCGCACGCCAGCCGCGGCCAGCACGCCGATCAGGGGAGCAGAGGTCGGAATGACCAGGTTGGTTAGACCGTCCCCAAGCTGAAATGCCAGTACGGCAGTTTGCCGGGTGACCCCCGACAGGTCGGCGAGCGGCGCCATGATCGGCATGGTTATGCTGGCCTGGCTGGAGCCGGATGCCACGAAGAAATTGAAGACGCTCTGCGACAGGAACATGATCCATGCGGTAAGCCATTCGGGCGCACTGCTCGTTAGCGATGACAGTGCATCGAGCAGCGTGTTGAGAAGCGATGTCGATTGTGGATCGTCGCCGCCCAGCAGCAGTAAGATGCCCTTGGCGGCGCCGACGATCAGCGCAGCGGGCAGGAGCTGAGCGGCGCCGTGGCGAAAGGCGTCCATCAATTCGTTGAAGCTGCAGTTGGCAATTCCGCCAAAGCGCGCGACCAGCGAAACCGCGATGCCCATGGCGAAGAACTGGGCGGTGATTTCGGCCAGGTAATAGCCCCTTGATGCCACTCCCCAACCGACCCAGCAGACCGTGGCCAGGAAAATCAGCAATACGAGCTTGTGGGCTACGCCGAACTTGGCTGTATCCGCCTCACTGGCAGTATCCGCGATGCAGGCAGGTCCGATGGGGGCGCGCTTTCCCAGCCTTACGGACCGCGCATAGTGCCACAGGAAGATTGCACCCAGGGCCGTGAAGCCGGCCCACATCGGAATGCGCAGGGCCATGCCGGACATCGGTGCAAGATCGGAGATACTCTGCGCGATGATGACGCTGAAGGGGTTCATCCAGCTTGTACCGAAGCCGACTTGCGTGCCCATGAAGCAGGCCAACACCGCTGTAACCCCGTCATATCCTGCGCGGGACAGGGCGGGTGCCAGCACCAGTGTCAGGGCGATGGCTTCCTCGCTCATGCCTATCGTGGCGCCGCCGATCGATGACGCGACGAAGATACCGATGAGCAGCCATTCGTTCTCCGCCTTGCCGCCCGGCAGTGCGGCAAGCATTGCATTGTCGACGGCACGAGTTCGCATGACGATGCCGAAGGTCCCGCCAATGACCAGCAGCAGGGCTATCAGCCCGATCGCCGGAGAATAGCGATCGCCCGAAATGAGCCCCGCGAACAGGAAATCGAGTATGCCGGTCCGTGTCTCGTCACCCATTATCGGCGCAGGAGAGGCATCGGGCGCAGCATTGAAACTGCCCGGCACGATCCGCGCGGGATCTCCAGCCACCTCGAAATGTCCCGGTACGAAAAGGAAGGTGGCTGCCCATGCGAGGAACGCCAGCACGATCATGATGATGAAGGTATCCGGCATTGCGACGGACAAGCTGCGGCCATTCTTCGTCTCGACCGCGGGCTCGCTGCCCGGTGAATTGCTCATGATCGCCAGTCCCCCGACAGTGTCTCCAGCCTAGCGACCCGGCTTCTGCATTACCTTCTTCCGAAAGCTGCACAGGTCAACCACCTTGCAGCGCCAGCATTCGGGCGTGCGCGCCTTGCAGGTATAGCGGCCGTGCAGGATCAGCCAGTGATGTGCGCCGAGGCGGAAGGGCTGCGGCACGCGCTTTTCCAGCTTGGCCTCGACCTGTTCGGGCGTCTTGCCCTTGGCCAGGCCGGTCCTATTGCCGACGCGGAAGATATGTGTGTCGACCGCGAAGGTTTCCTGCCCGAACCAGCAATTGAGGACGACATTGGCGGTCTTGCGGCCGACGCCGGGCAGGCGCACGAGGTCCTCGCGCGTGGCGGGAACCTCACCACCATATTCGTCGACCAGCAATTGAGAGAGCGCGATGACGTTCTTGGCCTTGGAGTTGAACAGGCCGATCGTCTTGATGTGTGCCTTTAGCCCCTCCTCGCCCAGTTCGAGCATTTGCTGCGGCGTTTTCACCCTGGCGAAGAGCGAACGCGTGGCCTTGTTGACGCCGACATCGGTGGCCTGCGCGGACAGGGCCACGGCCACGACCAGCTGGTAGGCATTGCCATATTCGAGCTCGGTCTCGGGCGAGGGATTGTCCTCCGCCAGCCGGCGAAAGAATTCGAAGATCTGGTCCTTGGTCACTTATGCGCTCATTGCTCGTTCTTGCGTGCCCGTTCGAGCGACTTGAGTTTCGAGCGAATCCTGTCGTCCTCGCGGTCGATCTTCTTGAGGTGGTCGCGCATCTCCTCGATCCGCTGGTCGCGGCGGCGCTGCATGGCATTGGAGAAGGCGGCGGCGATGATCCCGGTGGGCATGGCAATGAAGGCGACGCCTGACAAGGCCACGATACTGGCGAAGATTCGCCCCAGCCCCGTGACCGGGTAGACGTCGCCATAGCCGACGGCGGTCATGGTGATGATCGACCACCACAGGGCGCGAGGGATCGAGCCGAAGGCTTCCGGCTGGATATCTCCCTCGATTATGTAAAGCGCGGTGGCGCCGAACAGGGCGAAGATGAAGGCCAGCGCACCGGTCACGATAAGGTCGTCCGAACGCTCGCTAATGGCGTTCCACACTTCGGTGATCGCGCGCGAGAAACGCCCGAACTTCATCACCGCTATGACACGGAACAGGCGCACCGTGCGAAGCATGGCGGCATCGGCAGTGATCAGCGGCAGGAGGGTCGAAACGACGACAAGCAGGTCGATCAGGCCGAGCGGCGAGCGGATGAAGCGCCAGCGCTTGTGCCAAACGCTGCCTTCGCCCGGCTCTTCCGCGGCGGCATAGATGCGCGCGATATATTCGAGCAGGAAGATCCCTCCGAACACCAGCTCGCCAACGAGAAGGCCGTTATGCCACATTGGCGGCAGGCTGGCCTCGGTCGACATGGCGCCCGAGGCGACGGCGAGGATGATGGTAACGATAAGCAGCTTGTTGAGCAGGGTCAGGCTGCCATCGGGCTCGGTGCCGACGAACA
Source organism: uncultured Altererythrobacter sp. (assembly GCA_913056125.1). Taxonomy (GTDB): domain Bacteria; phylum Pseudomonadota; class Alphaproteobacteria; order Sphingomonadales; family Sphingomonadaceae; genus Alteraurantiacibacter. The sequence continues at coordinate 56,724 of CAJXNC010000006.1, read as the reverse complement.
ATTGCCTGTGCAGATAGGACCTGAGACTGGCCATCGGCAGTATCGCTCCCCTTGCTCCTACAGTTCCAGCACGTCCTGCATGGTGTATCGGCCGGGCGCCTTGCCGATCAGCCAGGCCGCGCCGCGTACCGCGCCATTGGCGAAGATCGCCCGGTTTTCCGCCGAGTGCGACAGCACGAGCCGCTCCTGGTCGCCCGCGAAGATGACCGAGTGTTCGCCTGCCACCGTGCCACCGCGCAAGGCGGCAAAGCCGATCGCTCCTTCGGCGCGTGCGCCGGTCTGGCCGTGGCGACCGCTTTCGCTGTTCTCGCCCAGATGCACGCCGCGCGCCGCCGCAGCGGCCTCGCCCAGCAGGATCGCCGTTCCCGAAGGCGCATCGACCTTCATGCGGTGATGCATTTCGAGCACCTCGATATCCCATTCGGGACCGAGCCGCTTGGCGGCTTCTCCCACGAGGTAGGACAGCAGTGTCACACCGAGCGAGGTATTGCCGGTCTGCAATACGGGAATGGCCTGCGCAGCATGGTCGATGGCGAGGTGATGCTCGTCTGTCAGCCCGGTCGTGCCGATCAGGATGGGGATGCCCGCACCGATCGCTGCATGCAAATTGGACTTGAGCGCGGCCGGCGCGGAAAAATCGACCAGCGCTTGGCTGGCATCGGCGAGGCGCGAGACATCGTCCCCCTTGTCTACCCCGCCCGAACAGGTGTGCCCGGCAGCGGTAATCGCCTGCACCAGCGCATTGCCCATGCGTCCTTCCCTGCCGATGATGCCGATACGTGCCATTGCTTCCCCCGCTATCCAATGCTTCATGGGACACATGAGGGATATCCGCAACATCGTCATTCTCACCGGCGCGGGGATAAGCGCGGAGTCGGGCCTGAGGACCTTCCGCGCAGAGGATGGCCTGTGGGAGGACCACCCGGTGGAAGAGGTGGCCACTCCCGAGGGTTTTGCCCGCGATCCCGACCTTGTGCAGCGCTTCTATGACGAGCGGAGGGCCGGGATCCTGGCAGCACGTCCCAACGCCGCGCATGAGGCCTTGGGGCGGCTGGATGCAAGCTGGGAAGGCGAGCTGCTGATCGTCACGCAGAATATCGACGACCTCCACGAACGCGGCGGAGCAGACCGCGTGTTGCATATGCATGGCGAAGCGCTGAGCGTGTGGTGCACTGCCTGCGATGCCCGCCATCGCTGGACCGGGACATTGCGCGACGGCCCGCCCTGTCCCTCTTGCGGGCAGGTGGCAATGCGGCCCGACATCGTCTGGTTCGGGGAAATGCCCTATCAGATGGACCGGATTTTCCATGCCCTGTCTGGCGCGGACCTGTTCCTGTCCATCGGCACGAGCGGCGCGGTCTATCCCGCGGCAGGCTTTGTCCAGCATGCGCGCGAAAGCGGTGTGCGTACGCTCGAGCTGAATCTCGAGACCAGCCTCGGCAGCAGGCTGTTCGACGAAACGCGGCTGGGCAGGGCGAGCGAACTGGTGCCGCTGTGGGTGGACGAGGTGCTGGGATGACAGAAATCCGCATTGCGTCCGCGGACGATGCTGAACTGTTGACCGTGCTTAACCGCGCGATCCATGCGCCGCATGCCGCCATGGCGCCTGAGTTTTTCAAGGCAGAGCTGGATGAGGTTGCGGTAACAGGTTTCTTCCGCGAAGCGCTGGCGGATGAGGCCCAGCTGGCCGCGATCGCGGAGCTGGATGGCCAGGCTGTCGGCTATGTGCTGGTCGAGCGGGCCGAAAAGCCGGAATCGCCTTTTACCTTCGGCAATTGCCGCCTGTTGGTTCATCATCTGGTCGTTATCGAGACCGCGCGGCGCAAGGGTGTCGCCAGCGCGCTGATGAATTGGGCACAAGAGCATGCGCGCGCATGCGGGGCGCAGCGGCTGGTGCTCGATCACCTTGCCGTTAATACGCAGGCAGAGAAATTCTACGAGGCGCTCGGCTATTCGCCACTGCGCGTGACCTGTAGCAAGGAAGTGTAGCGGCCTGTTGCCCCGTCTCAGGCTGCGACCTTGCTGGCCGAGTCATCGATCGCCTTGCGGATATCCTGCACGAAACGCGAATGGCGCACACCCTTTAGGAACAGGTTCTGGATCGCATTGCCACGCCAGCGGCACGGGCGCTTGACCTGGATCAGCAGGATGTAACGATCCTCATCGGTTTCGTTCCAGACTTCGTGGTTGAACATGTCGTCGAACAGGAAGGATTGTCCCTCATCCCAATGCAGGACATGGGTGGTCTCACCTTCTTCGAGATGCATCCTGCACTTTTCCCTGTCGGACGGGGCTTTCAGCGCCAAATGATAGGTGAGCATTCCCTTGGTCATGCCCCAGTGGCGCGGAATATGTCCGCCCGCTTCGAGCACGGAAAAGTTCGCCGTTACGAGGCCGGGTACCTTTTCGAGCAACGCTGCGGTGATCGGCGCGCGCTTCGCATTGGCCTCCATCCGGTAGCCATAGCCCTTGAGGAAGAAGGCCCGCCAGCGACGGTCGGCGGCAATGCGGCCATGATCGAAGGAGATATCGCCCAGTGAGGGGATGTCCTCGGCGCGTATTCGCACAGCTTCGTCGCGAATGTCCTGCCAACGTGCTTCCAGCTTCTCGATCCATGGAAAGGCGGCCTTGTCCTGCACGGCGGCATCGGGGATCTTGGAATCTTCCAGGATGATGCGGTCGATCTTGGGACGGAGTTCCTTGCCGATCTGGAACCAGGACTTGCCGATAAAGGGCAATTTGCGGCCGCGTGCATTAAGGGTCGCTTGCCAGTTCAAAATAGGGCTCCGTCGATCGGTTCTGCTGTAGATAGCGTGCGTAGCTAGACCAAGAACCGGTCGGCTGGAAGACTATTGGAACCAATTCATACTCTTGCAGGTGCCAAATCGCTGACCTGCTGGTGAAAAGGCATAATTGGCCGCCAATGCGTTGACGGGTTGCTTGCGAATCCGCTGCCAATCGCTTTGGAACAAGCGATTTCAGAGTGTTAACGGTTGATGGTCCGTTAACCACTACAAGCTAGGATTTCCCATGGTACGGGCGGTTTCTGGTGCCACCCATGGGGCCGTCCGTGCCACCCTTATGCGCGACGCCTGTCAACAAGGCGAGAACCCGCGCGGCAAATTCCACAGACTGGCTGGCTTATCCCAGGTTCCCGCAGGCCTTGCAGGCCGGGTCCTTGGAGATGTTGAGCGTGCGCATCCCGGGCTTCAATCCGTCGAGCAAATGCAGCTTGCCCCATTGCGCATCGCCCATCCCCCCAGAGGGAGCGACGAGGATTCGGATGGCCTGCATTGCGGCAAGGCTGGCGGTCCAGCCCGCCATGGCGCCGAGCATGCCGTCTTCGGCGCAGGTGTCGCAATCGTCCGTATCAAAGGCATCGCCGACAAAGCAGCGATAGCAGGCGCTGGAAACAAGGTGCCCGGCAAAGGCTCCGACCTGCCCCTGGAAGCGGCCCACGGCGGCGGATAGCAGAGGCACGCGTTCGACCACACAGGCGTCGGAAACGGCGAGGCGGGTGGCGAAATTGTCCGTCCCGTCGAGCACAAGGTCCATGCCCTCGAGCATGCCGGGGGCAGTTTCCGGCGTGATGCGCGTGTCCGAAATGGTGACGTTGAGAGAATGATCGAAATTGCTCACCCAGCGGCGTGCAGCCACGGCCTTGCCATGGCCAATGTCGCGCTCGGTATAGATGGTCTGGCGCTGGAGATTGCTGGCATCGACCACGTCGTCATCGACCAGGGTCAGCCTGCCAATTCCCGCTGCGGCGAGATATTGCAGCGCAGGTGCGCCGATCCCGCCAAGCCCGACCAGCAGCACATGGCTTCGCGCAAGAGCGGCTTGTCCCGCGCCGCCGATTTCGGGCAGCACGATATGGCGCGCGAAGCGGGTGAGGCGTTCTTCCGACAGGGGAGAAGGCTGTTGATCCATGCTGCATCCCTAGCCGCAATCGCCTGTCACACAAGCGGTGGAGCACTTTCCTACAGGCTGTGGAGCATGCGAGAGGCCGGAAATGGCTCGCTCCCCTGTGGAAACCCGCGCAATTCCGCCGTTTTCTGCAGCGTCGAGCCCGGAGGTTTTTCTCCGCCAGGACAGTGTGTCATGTGTGAGGGGTTAGACGGATTCGAGGCGCAATCGGCCTGTGCGCAGCTCTGTGGAGAGCCTGCGGACAAGGCTGTGAACCGCGCCGGCAAAAGCCGGAGCAGTCACACGGGTACGAAACTGTCGGAAAGCCCGGCAGGAGCCGGGGAGAATCAGCTCTCCAATTGCCTCAACAGGCTGCGGACATCGCCGTCCATATCGGCATCGCGCTGGCGCAAATCCTCGATCAGGCGCACGGCATGGATCACGGTGGAGTGATCGCGGCCGCCGAACTTGCGCCCGATTTCGGGGTAGCTGCGCGGGGTCAGCACCTTGGCAAGATACATCGCCACCTGCCGCGGACGGACCACGGCGCGCGCGCGGCGCTTGGAGGACATCTCACTGCGGTCGATGCGATAGAACTGGCAGACGGTGCGCTGGATCTCGTCGATCGTGATCCGCCGGCGATTGGCCGAGAGGATATCGGTCAGCTGTTCTTCGGCGAGGTTGAGCGAAACTTCCTGGCCGGTCAGCTGGGCATAGGCGACCAGCTTGTTGAGGCCGCCGACCAGCTCGCGCACATTGCGATTGATGGTGCGGGCGAGGAAATCGATCACGTCGTCCGGCACGTCGAGCGGGGCGAACTTGGTCAGCTTCGATTCGAGGATCAGGCGGCGCAGCTCGATATCGGCCGCTTGGATATCCGCGACGAGGCCCATAGAGAGGCGCGAGAGGAGGCGCGGTTCGACACCGTCCAGCGCTTGCGGGGCGCGGTCGGCGGCAAAGACCAGCCTCTTGCCTTCGGCCAGCAGCGCATCGATCGTGTAGAGCAGTTCTTCCTGTGCCGATGCCTTGCCGATGATGAACTGGATATCGTCCACCAGCAGCAGGTCGAAGCCGCGCAGGCGCGCCTTGAACTCGATCATCTCGTTCTGCTTCAAAGCCTGGACGAACTCGACCATGAAACGCTCGGCGCTGCAGTAGAAGATGCGCGCACGCGGATGGGCCTGGAGATATTCGTGGCCGATGGCGTGCAGCAAATGCGTCTTGCCCTGGCCGGTCGCGGCCTTGAGGTAGAGCGGGCTGAACTGCGGCTTCTCGGCCTTGGCCATGCGCTCCGCCGCATTCTTGGCGAGCACATTGGTCGAACCGGTGACGAAGGCGGCAAAGGTCAGCGAGGGATCGAGGCCGACCGAAGAAGTGAAGCCATCGTCGCCGATCGACTCCATCGCCAGCGTGGCATCGTTTGCCGCGCGGTGGCCGAAGCCGTCATCGCCGCGCAGGTCGAGATCGGCCAGCTTGCGGCGGCCGGGATGAACCTTGATGGAGACGTGGCGGACCTCGCTGCGGGCGATCTTCCAAGCCAGCGAAAGTCGGTCGTGGAAGCGGTCGTTCACCCAGTTCGCGGAGAATTCGGTCGGCAGGAACAGTTCCAGCGTACCGCTATCCTTCTTGAAGGTGCCCAGCTGGATCGGCTTGATCCACTGCGTGAAGAGTTGGTGCCCCAAATCCTTTCGCAGACCCTGGCTGATATCGGACCAATCAGCCGCGAGATCCAACGCTTCTTGCTCTTCCATGCTTTCCCCGACTTGATCACCTTTTGCCGGGCTCGTCCTTCCGGCATGCGGTCCTACTCGAATCATCCCAAAGCTTCCCCGTATCGAAATGGCCTGCCCAGCATCGCTCCTTCAAGCCCTGATCGGAGACAAAACTTCCCCCTCCGGCAAATCGCATTTCGCGAAATCCGGGTCCCCCCATCAGTGGCTCGTCTGTTGGTGGCCAAGGCGCGTCAGCCCCGGCCGTCTTGCTGTTATGAACCTTGCGCAGAGAGGGGCAAGAGGCGGCTTGAAAAAAAACTGTAATTTATACTGTTGACAGCCCGCAATGCCGCAGACTGCCGTTCAAGTATATGTTTTCCAACGATTCATTTGTTACAGTCTCGCGAATCGTTGGAATTCCTGCATTTGTGCAAACGCAATGCGGTCCGATACTGCACATGCGAAAAAGGCCAGTGGAAAACCCACCGGCCTCGTTCCATTTTCGTTCTCGGTGAAAGCCCCGATGGGGACCGAATCAGAGAGCGGCGACTCGCTTGGTGAGTCGGCTGAGCTTGCGCGAAGCAGTGTTCTTGTGGAGCACGCCCTTGGCGACGCCCTTGGCCAGCTCCGGCTGGGCAACCTTGAGGGCTGCTTCGGCAGCGGCCTTGTCACCTTCGGTGCAGGCCTGCTCGACCTTCTTCACCTGCGTGCGGATGCGGCTCATGCGGGCACCGTTGATCTCGGCGCGCTTGTTGTTGCGACGGATGCGCTTGCGGGCTTGCGGCGTATTGGCCATGTTCGTTCCTGTCTCAGGCCGTCTGGAAGCCGGCCGGTTCGTCCTGTCTAAAAATGCGAAAAACGGCGCATGTGCGCCGGAAAGCGCGCCACATAGGCGGGAGGTGCCGAATCGTCAAGCCAAACACCTCATCGCTGGCCAGACTCTTACGTTTGGCATTTGGGGCAATACCAGCTGCTCCTGCCGCCCTGGACGATCCGCCGGATCACGCCGTCTTCGCAGCGATGGCAACTTTCGCCTTCGCGCCCATAGACATCGAAGCGCGTGGCGAAATAACCGAGCTCGCCATCTGGCCTGGCGTAGTCTCGCAAGCTTGAGCCGCCATCCTCGATCGACTGCAGCAGGACCTCGCGGATGGCAGGGACGAGCCTCTCCAGCGCCGGACGGAAGATTCGGCCTCCGGCCTTGCGCGGGCTTATCCCGGCACGGAACAGGGCCTCGCAAACATAGATATTGCCGAGCCCTGCCACCACGCGCTGGTCGAGCAGCAGCAGCTTGATCGCCTGCTTGCGGCCTTTCAAAGCGGCGCGCAGGTGCTCGACGGTCAGGTCCGGCCCGAGGGGTTCCGGACCCATGGCGGCAAAGGCGGGCCACTCCTCCAGACGCGCCGTATCGACCAGGTCGACGAATCCGAAGCGACGCGGATCGCACAGGGCGAAGCGGTGATCCGCTGTCTCGATCACCAGGTGGTCGTGCCTGTCGGCAGAAACCGGATCGATCCGCCAGCGTCCGCTCATGCCGAGGTGGAAGATCAAGCTGGTGTCGCGGTCGGTATGGATGAGGCCGTATTTGGCGCGGCGGCCAAGCGATGAAACCTTCGCCCCGGTCAGTGCCTGCACCAGGCCTTGCGGAAAGGGAAAGCGCATGTCGGGCCGGTTCTGCTGCACGCGGGTAATCCGCTCCCCGTCGAGGAAGCGCGCCAGGCCGCGAACGGTAGTCTCGACTTCGGGAAGCTCAGGCATAATCGAAAGCTCGCCTAGCCGCTCGTCTGCAATCTGTCATCGCCAAGCTGTGATCGATTGCCTAATGCGCCGCCATGGCACTCGAAGGCAGACAGTTTCGCGCATTCGCCCTGCTTGGCCTCGTCATGCTGTTCTGGGCCGGCAATGCGATTGTCGCGCGTGCCGTGCACGAACAGGTCCCGCCCTTCACGCTGGCCTTTATCCGCTGGACCGGCGCGTTTGCATTTGTCGCTCCCTTTGCCTTGGCGCCGCTCAGGCGGGACCGCGCGGCGCTGGTAGCAGGCTGGAAGGAAGTGCTGCTGCTCGGCCTGCTCGGCGTGGGAGCCTTCAACGCGCTTCTCTATAGCGGGCTGCAATATTCCACTGCCACCAATGCGCTGCTGATCCAGGCGGCCATTCCGGCGACGGTGGTCATCTTTGACCGCATGTTCTTCGGCGCACGAAGCGGCGGGTTGCAGGCTGTCGGCACGCTGGCATCGATCATCGGCGTGCTGGTGATCGTGTTCGAAGGCGATCCGGCAGCGGCGATGCGCCTGCATCTCGGAACGGGGGACCTCTATCTGCTGGCAGCCGTGGTGGTGTGGTCGCTCTATACCGTGCTGCTCCGACTGCGCCCCGCGATGTCTGGGACCAGCTTCATCGCAGCGACCTTTGCTATCGGCGTTGCCTCCATGGCCCCCTTTGCAGCCTGGGAATGGTCGAACGACCTGCGCATCATCTGGGGCTGGGGCGTTGCAGGGGCGCTGCTCTACGTTTCACTGCTGCCTTCGCTGGTGAGCTATTTCATCTACAACCATGCAGCCGAAGTGGTCGGGCCTGTCCGCGCCGGACAGGCGATTACGCTGATGCCCGTCTTCGGAGCCTTCATTTCGGTGATCCTGCTCGGAGAAGCGCTGCATCCATACCACGTTCTGGGTATCGGCCTGATTGTAGCCGGCATCGTGCTGGGCGCATTGGCTTTGCGCGGCAGGAATGCAGGCAAAGGTTCGGGTGGCGCACGGCAAGTGCGCTCGCTAGAGGGTTGATCCATGAGTGAAGAAGTCTCCTTCGGCTACGAGAATGTCGATCCGGTCGAGAAGACCAAGCGCGTCGGCGCGGTCTTTTCCAATGTCGCGGCAAAATACGACATCATGAACGATGCCATGTCGGGTGGTATGCACCGACTGTGGAAGGACCGCTTCGTCAAGCGCGTGAAGCCGCAGCCGGGCGAGGCTATCCTCGACATGGCGGGCGGCACGGGCGACATCGCCTTCCGCATGGCCGAAGCCGGCGCCGAAGTGGTGGTTGCCGATATCAACCAGGACATGCTCGATGTCGGTGTCGAGCGCGCCATGGAGCGCGGGATCGATGGCCTGGTATGGTCGTGCCAGAATGCCGAACAACTCGATTATCTCGACAAGCAGTTCGATGCCTACACGATCGCTTTCGGGATCCGGAACGTCACCCATATCGACAGGGCGCTGAAGGAAGCGCACCGGGTGCTCAAATATGGCGGGCGTTTCTTCTGCCTCGAATTCTCGACCATGACCTGGCCGGGCATGAAAGAGGCCTATGACTTCTACTCGCACAAGCTTGTCCCGCAGATTGGCAAGGCGATTGCCAATGACGAGGACAGCTATCGCTACCTGATCGAGAGCATTCGCCGCTTCCCGAGCATGCCGGAATTCGAGCAGATGATCCGCGATGCCGGATTTGTGCGCACGAAGGTGGAGCCGATCATGGGCGGGCTCGTCGCCATCCACTCGGGGTGGAAGGTATAGTTTGACCCGTCCTGCAACGCATATCTTCCGGCTGCTCAAATGGGGCCGCACGCTGGCGCGTCACGGTGCGCTGCGCGGGATCGAGGCCGATCCCAATACGCCTCCGCAAGTCCGCCGGCTGGTCAGGATCGCCCGCTTCGGCACAATGCAGCCGAAGACGCCGGATTATGCCAGCGCCTTTCAGGAGATCGGCCCCGCGGCGATCAAGTTGGGACAGACGCTGGCGACGAGGCCCGATCTTGTCGGCGAAGAGGCTGCACGCAACCTGCTAAGCTTGCAGGACGCTTTGCCACCCGTTCCTTTCGAGAAGATCGAGGCGCAGATTGCTGCGAGTTTCGAGCGCCCGGTTTCCGATCTATTTGCCGAAATCGATCCCGAGCCGGTTGGCGCGGCCAGTATCGCGCAGGTCCACAAGGGCGTTACGACCGATGGCCGCACGGTGGCGATCAAGGTCCTGCGCCCGGGCATTCGCGAGCGCTTTGCCAAGGATATTGCCACCTATGAATGGGCGGCGGCGCATCTCGAGGCTCTGGGCGGTGAAGCGTCGCGGCTGCGACCTGCGCTGACTATTGCCAATTTCAAGCGCTGGACCAATCGCGAGCTGGACTTGAGGCGCGAGGCAGCTTCCGCATCCGAACTGGCGGAATCGATGCGCGGCATCCACGACTACGAGGTTCCGGCCATCGATTGGGACCGCACCAATGGCCGGGTGCTGACGATCGAGTGGATAGACGGGATCAAGATCAGCAAAGTAGAAGAGCTGCAAGCAGTCGGACACGACTTGCCCGATCTTGCGCGGCGGCTCGTTCTCGCTTTCCTGACGCAGGCGATCAGCGGCGGCTATTTTCATGCCGACATGCACCAGGGCAATCTGTTCGTGAAAGGCGATGGCACGATCGTGGCCATCGATTTCGGGATCATGGGCCGGATCGACCGGCGTGCCCGGCAATGGCTGGGGGAAATCCTCTACGGCCTCACCACGGGCAATTACAAACGCGTGGCCGAGATCCATTTCGAGGCGCAATACGTGCCGAGCTACCATTCGGTGGACGAGTTCGCGACCGCTTTGCGTGCGGTAGGCGAGCCGATGCGCGGCAAGCCGGTGAGCGAACTTTCGGTCGGGCAGATGCTCGACGGGCTGTTTGCCATTACCCGCGATTTCGACATGCAGACGCAGCCGCATCTGCTGCTACTGCAAAAGACCATGGTCATGGTCGAGGGGATCGCCACCCAGCTGCATCCGGAAATCAACATGTGGGACGTTTCCGCGCCCTATGTGAAGAGCTGGATCCGCGACGAACTGGGCCCGGAAAGCGCACTGGCGGACAGGATTCGCGAAGACACGGACACCTTGCTCAGGATCCCGGCGCTGGTCCGCCGACTGGAAGAGCAATTTCCGCCCAAGGGCGGCGCGCCCGAGCCGCCGCCTTTGCCTGATATCGAACTGGTCTGGGAGCGGCGCCGGCGTGAGGGCCGTGGCTGGCTCGGCTATATAGTGGCAGCCGTGCTCGGTGGCGCAGCGATCTGGGGAGGCGTGGCACTCGGATGGTTGGGTTAAGGGGGCGCGCTCCTAAGTGGGACCGCTTCGCCCATTGGGCACCTGGAGCGGCGATACTGGTCCTGGCAGGCTTTGCCCTGCTGCTGGTGCTTGCCGTCCTGACCGACCGGTCCGATATCGATCCCGAGCGTGTTACGCCGCCCGAGGGAGAGCTTGTCGAGGAACTGGTCGAAGAGGTGGTGAACACCGAATTCGCCGATGGGGAAGACGAGCGCGATACCGACCTGCAGCTCTATGACCGCATTGCCGAGCGCGTCGCCGATGGCGAGAACTACTATGCCGTCGCCGTGGAAGAACAGCGTGCGCGCGACTTTCCTGTCCGTCCCGGTCTTGCCGTCCGCCTGCCGACGCTGGCCTTTCTCACCGCTTGGCTGGGGCAGGGCGGTCTGATCGCGCTTGCTGCCTTGCTCGGATTGGCGACGCTGCTGGCCTGGTGGCGGCGACTGGACGACGAGCCGGGCGGCGAGGAAAACCGACCCATCGCCCTGCTGTTGTTGGTGGTCGGCACGATGATCGGGTTGAAGCCGCAATATCTGGCCTTGCACGAGGTCTGGGCCGGCGTTTTGCTGGCGTTATCCTTCGGCCTGCACCGGCGCGACAAATGGGCGCTCTCCTGGCTGGCCGCTGCTGCCGCGCTGGCGATCCGCGAACATGCGCTGCCCTTCGTTTTGCTGATGGGCGCGCTGGCTGCATTCCGCCGCGACTGGCGCGAACTTGCCGCATGGGCGGCGCTGGTGCTGCTCTTCATCCTCGCTTTGGCGCTGCACCTCTCCAATGTGAGCGACTACGTTTCCGACAGCGACCCGACCTCACCCTCCTGGCTCGTCTTTCGCGGACTGGGCGGCTGGACTGCGAACATGGTCAATTCCTCCGTCCTGCACCTGTTACCCGGATGGCTGGCAGCTCCCATCGTGTTGCTGCCGCTGCTCGGCTGGGCCGGATGGAAGAGCGATATGGGCCTGTTCGCCCTGCTGCTCTTCGTCGGCTATGGCGTCTTCTTCATGTTCGCCGGACGCGACAACAATTTCTACTGGGGGCTGGTGGTCGCGCCGGCCTGGTTCGTCGGCCTCGCATTCCTCCCGCGCGCGCTCAGATCGCTGTGGAATTCCGCACGCGGCCATTGAGGGTGTGCAAGTGCCGAGCCACACTGCCGGTATGAGCATGGTGCGCGATCCTGTTGGCTGGTGGTGTTCGCTCGGGCGACCACTGCGCCGGCTGTCGCGCGGGCAGGCGATCGGCTTGCTGCTGGCCCTCGTGCTCGCGCTTGGCTGGGCGAGCTATGCAGCAACGAGCCTTGCCGCCACAGATGCCGAGCGGGTGGCGAGCATGTCGGGCGACCAGATCGGCGATATCGAGCTCTATTTGCGTGTGCATGAGCGCTACCAGGAAGGCGAGAACTACTACCAGGCCGCCATGTCCGAGCAGCGTCAAAACAACTATCCTACCATCCCCTTTGTCACCGTGCGCCTGCCGACGCTCGCAGTGCTTGACAGCATGGTGAGCGACACCGCTTGGACTCCGATCGCGCTATTGCTGCTGATTGCCATGATCCTCGGCTGGATCGGCGCGCTGGCACCTCTGGCGACCAGGGCGGAGAACTTCGCGGCAGCGGTCATCCTCTTCGTCAGTACTGCAGGCCTGTTCGATCCGCGCGCCTTGCTGTGGCACGAGCTTGTCGCGGGCGCGCTGCTGACCGTCGCCATGGGTGTCTATCGGGAGAATCGCTGGTGGCCGAGCCTGCTCCTTGCAGCGGCGGCGCTGGCGGTCCGCGAACTTGCCCTGCCCTTCATCCTGCTTTGGGGAGCCTTCGCGCTTTCTCGAAGAAGCTGGAAGGAAGCGGCAGCGATCGCGGCGCTCCTCTTGGTGTTCGCCGTTGGCATGTGGCTTCACGCCCAGGGCGTTGCCGCGCATCGCCTGCCAGATGACCTCGTTTCTCCAGGCTGGGATGCATTCAGCGGTCCGCAACTGGCGATCCTTGCCCTGGCGAAGCTCACGCCGCTGCTGTTCCTTCCCGTTGGCATCGCCGCGCCGATAGCCTTGATCGCCTTGCTGGGTTGGATCGGGCTGGGCGGCAGGCTCGGCCTGTTCGCCAGCCTCTGGTTCATCGGTTTTTGTCTCGCCGTCTCGATCTTCGCGCGGACCAATAACTTCTATTGGGTCATGCTGCTGCTGCCGGCCTATGCTGCAGGACTGGCGCTTGTGCCGCGCGCGCTGCTCGACTTGCTGCAAATTGCCAAAGGGACGAAAACAAGCCAATCTTAACCATATTGGGGCAAGGCGAGTGCTTCGTAATCCGCGGAGCCAGGCTTGCTGCAAGAACAGATCCTCGTAAAGGACCGGGACGAAAACATGGCCAACCCACGCATCCTGCTTGTCGTTGGCGGCGGAATTGCCGCCTACAAGTCGTGCGAACTGGTCCGCCTGATCAAGAAGGGCGGAGGCGAAGTCACCTGCGTGCTGACGCAGGGCGGGGCGCAATTCGTCACACCCATGGCGCTCGCCGCGCTTTCGGGCAGCCAGGTGCATACCTCGCTCTGGGACCTCAAGAACGAGGCGGAAATCGGCCATATCCAGCTTTCGCGCGATGCCGATCTTGTGGTCGTCTGTCCCGCCACGGCGGACCTGCTGGCCAAGATGAATGCCGGTATCGCAGACGATCTCGGCACCACGCTGCTGCTTGCCACGGACAAACCCGTCCTGGCGGTCCCGGCGATGAATGTGCGCATGTGGGAACACGAATCCACCATGCGCAACGTCGCCCAGCTGCGTGAAGCCGGGGTGACAGTTATGCAGCCCGATGTCGGCACGATGGCCTGCGGCGAGTTCGGCCCGGGCCGCCTGCCCGAACCCGAAATGGTCTGGCTCGAGATTGCCGACATGCTCGGCCTCGACCCGGGCGAAGCGGGTGCCCTGCAGATCAACGAATATCTCCGCGCGATGGAGCCCGAGGACGAGGAGCCCGACGAAGCGAGCGAAACCCCGTCCAAGGGTGGCGGCCTTGCCGGTATGCTTGGCTCGCTCATCCAGCGTTCGACCCCGCGCAAGATATCCGAAGACGAGGCCGATATTGATCTGGGCGAAGACGAATTGCCCGATGGCGAATATATCGGCCCCGAACTGCCCGAACCCGACACCTCGGACGCCGGACCGATCCTGGCGAAGAAGGGCAGCGCCTCTGCCGCGCCGCCGACCGATCGCGAAGCCATCAATCACGAAGTCAATGCCCGCCAGAGCGCACCGCAGCCTTTCGAGGGAGAGGAAGCTGCCGCGCCTGTCATCGGCCTTGCGGGGGAAGAGGAACAAGTCCCTTCGGGACCAAAGAAGCTTGTCACGAGCGTGGCAAAGGAGCGGGTCGATATTCTCGAGGGTCAGCCCGCCTTCGATGACGATCCCAAGCACCGACCGCTTTACGGCAAGCACGTGCTGGTTACCGCCGGGCCGACGCACGAGGCGATCGATCCGGTGCGCTATCTCGCCAATCGTTCATCCGGCCGCCAGGGCTTTGCGATTGCCGCCGCCGCCGCCGCCGCGGGCGCGCGGGTGACGCTGGTTTCCGGACCGGTGCATATCGAAACGCCGCTTGGCGTCGATCGTATCGATGTAGAGAGCGCGGAGGAGATGGCGAAGGTGGTGAAGGAGGCCCTGCCCGCCGATTGTGCGGTCATGGTGGCTGCCGTGGCCGACTGGCGAAGCAAGGATGTGCATGGCCATAAGATCAAGAAGCGCGGTTCCGCCCCGCCGGCCCTGCTGCTGACCGAGAATCCCGATATCCTCGCCATGGTCGCCGCCCATTCCAAGCGGCCCGACCTGCTGATCGGCTTTGCTGCAGAGACCGACAATGTGATCGAGAACGCGCGCAAGAAACGCAAGAGCAAGGGTGTCGACTGGATCGTTGCCAATGACGTATCGGGCGACGTGATGGGCGGCACCAACAATACCGTGCACATCGTGCGCGAAAGAAAAGTCGAGGACTGGGAGCCTATGAGCAAGGTGGATGTGGCGTGGAAACTGGTAGAGGCAATCGCCAACCAGCTCGAGACCGTGGATGGCTGAATCCGTCCCCGTCCGCATCAAGCGGCTTCCACATGGCCACGGTCTCGACCTTCCCGGCTATGCCACGCAGGGCGCGGCAGGCATGGATGTGCTGTCGGCCGAGAACGTTATCCTGCGCCCGGGGGCACGGCAGGCCGTAGGCACCGGCCTCGCCGTGGCGATCCCGCCCGGATACGAGATCCAGGTCCGCCCGCGTTCGGGCCTCGCGCTCAAGCACGGCATTTCCGTGCCCAATACGCCCGGCACGATCGACTCCGACTATCGCGGCGAGCTGAAGGTCATCCTGATCAACCATTCGGATGACAATTTCGCAGTCCAGCGCGGCGACCGCATCGCCCAGCTGGTGGTCTCGCCGGTGACGCTCGCCCGCTGGCACGAGGTGGAAGAGCTCGATTCCACGCAGCGCGGCGAGGGCGGCTTCGGCTCGACCGGGGGACACGCGAAGCTCTAGGAGCAAACTGCTTTGCATGCTAACCATTCTCCAGAGAATGAAGGGGAGTGGATGATGCGTTGGGTTCCAGCACTGGTTTCGATGTCGGCAATCGCGCTGGCAGGTTGCACGGATAGCGCGGTGGAGGCGGATGCGCCCACGTGCGACCGTTCCTGCCTGGTCCAGCTCGCGGGAGACTATGTTGCGGCCCTCGCCACGCACGATCCCTCGGGCCTGCCGCTGGCCGAGAATGTCGCCTTTGTTGAGAATATCGAGGCGATGGATGTGGGCGAGGGCCTGTGGGAGACCGCAACCTCCGGCGCCACCGACTTCGCCATTACCGTGCCGGACGAAGAATGGCAGAGCGTTGGCTGGTTCGGCATGATCGGCAATGCGGGCGAGCCGACCATGCTTGCTGTCCGCCTCAAGCTCGAGGATGGGCAGATCACCGAGATCGAACATCGCGTGGTGGCACCTGCGGCAGGCATGGAGGAGAATCTCGCCGCCCCGCGTGCTGGTCTTGTCAGCGAGGTTCCCGAAGAGGCGCGCCTGCCGCATGACGAACTCGTGCGTATCGGGGCCAGCTATTACGACGCGGTGGATGACAATGACGGCTCGCTCATGCCCTTTGCCGAGGACTGCGAGCGGCACGAGAACGGCATCATTACCTCCGGACCCAAAGCAGGGAATGGCCCCAATAGCGATGTCCCGCCCATCGCCAGCGATTGCGCCGGCCAGCTCTCGGCCGGAGTGATGGCCTATATCACTACCATCGGTGATCGCTTCGTGTTCGCGGCGGATCCGGTGACGGGCCTCGCCATGGGATTTTCCTCGCTCCAGCACCCGATGGATTTCGAACCCTATCCTATTACCAGCATGGATGGCACGGTGACCATGCGTTCGGTCGAGGATCTGGGTTATGAGCCGTGGGACAATGTCGCGGCGCATATCTGGAAGGTAGGCGCAGACGGTATGGTGCACGAGATCGAGGCGCTCGGCTTCCGCGCACCGAGCGGGGCCGCCACCGATTTCGCCCGCACCTCGGTTCGCGCGGAAGAATAAGGCTGCGGCTTGACCCTCGGGCCAGAGCCGGACTAGGGCGGGCCATCAACCGACCGAAGGGTTTTATGTTCGAGATTGTTTCCCGCTGACGAAGTCTGCCGCTGGCATGCGGCAGGCTTGAGGCGCGCAAGGCAGCTGCCTGGCTGGCAGCGGCACGCCCCTGCGCATGGCCGGCATTCCAGCACATGGAACAATCCATTGAACATTTCGAAATACGAACAGCGCGTGCTGCACGCGCTCGCCCAGGGTGGGCGGATCCAGCATATCAAGGATGATCGCGGCAAGATCGTGGAGGTCGACTGCTTCAGCCGGGAAGGGTTCCGCCTTGCCGATTGCAGCCTGCCTGTCTTTGCGCGGCTGAGGCGAAGGCGGCTGATCGCCAGCAAGGGCGGGGGTGCCTATCGCATTACTCGCGACGGGCTGGCGGCAGTCCGCGGCCAGCTCGATAATCGTTAGGCGCAAACGGGCGGGGCGGACATCCCGCAACGGGAAGTCCGCCCCGATCTCGTTATACGTTTCTAGCGTTCGCTGCGCTGGACCGGCTGGTCTTCAGGGGCAATTGAAATGCGCACCGTCTCTCCCGAATTGCCGGGGAAATCGGTGAACATGGCTTCGATCAGGTTCGGGATCAGATATTGCAGGCGATTGGTGGTCGAGAGTGCTTCGGCGCGACCTTCGAACAGGCGCTCACCGCTCGCCGCATCGTCGATCTTCAAGTCGATCCCGCTGGTGAAGACAGTGTAGCTGTCCACGCCGCGACCATAATAGCTGTCGTAGAAGGGGTCGTAATAGTTCCACGTCCGCGTGGGGACGTAGGCGACGCGCGGATTGCCGTCGGCATCGCGATAGGCGACGGGCGTATAGCTATACCACGGGCGGTAGAAGGGATCGCGGCGATAGCCCCAATTGCTGGTGTAGACGCGCTCGCGACCCGTATCGACGCCGTAATCGAAGCGCACCAGCAATGTCGCTGCTTCGGGCGAGGCGGCCTGCCTGTAGCCGAGCTCTGCCATGTGCTGTTCGACGTAATCGGCATAGAGTGCGAATTCGAGGCCCCCGGCAAGCGAGGGGTCTTCGGCGACCACGGCGAAGCTCTGGCCCTGCGGGGCGGGAAGCTGCGAGAGGAAACGCGACACATCGGCGCGGAAACTGGGTGCGCCGCAGGCAGCAAGGCCCGCGAGCAGCATTCCGGCCAGCGCGGTCTTGGCCGCACGCGTCAAATGGCTCAATGTCTTCATGGCTATACTTTCACGACCTTTGCTTCGCCCGCGCTGCCTCTCATGCTGGAGGTGCACAAGTCTTCACTATGGCCGGTGCAATAGCAATGGCGGGCTGAACCGAGCTTGAATGGTTCCGCAGGATAAATCAGTAGTTACAGTGCGTTGACTCAATGCCTTAGCGGCCACGCACCAGTCCGAGCGCCTTGTAGGCTGCGGCGAGCGTGGGAATTCCGATTTCGCGTGCCTGGTAGGCGCCGCGCGCCAGGATCGCGTCGAGGGCCTCGCGATCGGCCTTCAACTCGACGAAACGATCGCGGATGGGGCCGAGCGTCTCGACCATCAGTTCGGCCAGCGCGGGCTTGAACACGCCGAAACCCTGCCCCCCAAAATCACCCAGTACCTTGTCGGGAGTCGTCTGTGCCAAGGCAGCATAGATGGTGACGAGGTTGAGCGCTTCGGGCCGGTCCTCCAGCCCTTCCAGTTCGGAAGGCAGCGGTTCGGGATCGGTCCTGGCCTTCTTGACCTTCTTGGCCATCTCGTCCGCCTCGTCCGAGAGGTTGATGCGGCTCATCTCCGACGGATCGGACTTGCTCATCTTTGCCGATCCGTCGCGAAGGCTCATGATGCGCGCCGCTTCAGGCGGGATGATCGGATCGGGCAGGGTGAAGACGCCGGGCTTCGGGTCCTTCTCGTCGCCATAGCCGGGCACGAAATCCATGTTGAACTTCTGCGCGATGTCGCGTGCCAGCTCGAGATGCTGCTTCTGGTCCTCGCCAACCGGCACATGCGTGGCCTGGTAGAGCAGAACGTCGGCTGCCTGCAGCACAGGGTAGGTGAACAGGGCGACGCTGGCGCCTTCGCGGTTCTTGCCGCTTTTGTCCTTGAACTGCGTCATGCGGTTGAGCCAGCCCATCCGCGCGGTACCGTTGAGCAGCCATTGCAGCTCGGCATGGGCGGGAACCTGCGCCTGGTTGAACAGGATCGCCTTGTTCGGATCGACGCCGCAGGCGACCAAGGTGGCGACCAGCTCGAGCGTGCTCGCATGCAGTTCCTTCGGGTCGTGCGGCATGGAAATGGCGTGGAGGTCGGCCAGGAAGATCAGGCATTCGCCGCCTGCGGCCACGGCCTCGTCCTGCAGCTTCACGTAATTGCGGATGGCGCCAAGGTAGTTGCCGAGATGGGGCTTGCCGGTTGGCTGGATGCCGGAAACAACGCGCATGAATATTCTCTTTCTGAAATCTGGAAACGGGAGGGTTGCCCGTCAGGCCCGGGCAAAAGGCGCTCTTACTTGGAGCAGCCCGACCAGAACCAGGCCGCCCGGCCACGCACCGCGAAACGCAGGGGGCCAGCGCCAGAGAAGAGAAAACCCTTGGTCATGCGGGACGTCTTAACAGACGCGGGCCGTTCTGCAAGCTGGAGCACGGAAGCATGGGCCGGGCCACTAGGCGGATTTGCGTTTCACCAGCTTGGCGATGGTCGTCCTGTCCAGCGCCCCGACCAGGAAGGCGACCGCGAAATAGATTCCCGCGCCCGCCCCGCACAGAGCGGCCAGTGCGGCAATCCGCTCGACCAGACCCGCACCGTAAAAGCCCGTCAGCAGGTCCTGCAAATAGTAAAGCGCACCGCCCATGATCGCAGCAGCGACCAGCTGGCGCGCAATCCTGCCGAACAGGCGCAGCGGTGCGGTGTAGTGCCCGCGATTGAACAGGATGGTGTAGAGCATGACGACATTGAGCCATGCTCCGATCGCGCTTGCTGCCGCTACGCCGACCACGCCGAACCGCTCCAGAAAGGCAAGGTTGAAAGCAATGAAGACGGCCAGCGACAGAAGGGCTGCATAGACCGGCGTGCGCGTGTCCTGCCTTGCGTAGAATCCGGGGACCAGCACCTTGACCAGCACATAGGCGGGCAGGCCGAAGACCAGCGCGGTCAGGATCGAACCGGAAACGGCGGCATCATCGGCGGTGAAACGCCCGCCCTCGAAGATGATGGTAATGAAGGGGGTGCCGCAAATTGCCATGGCAACGGCAGCAGGCAGGGTCAGCAGCATGGCCAGCTCGATGGCATCGCTCTGCACCTTGCTCGCACCTTCTTTCTCGTCGGCGGCAATATGCTTGGACAGGGATGGCAGGATGGCGGTGGCGAGCGCGATGCCGATGATCCCCAGCGGCAACTGGTTCAGCCTGTCGGCATAATTCATATAGGTGACGTTGGAGCCTTCCAGCGCATTGAGGAAGTAGACCTGCACCAGCGTGTTGATCTGGTAGGCGCCCGCGCCAAATGCGGCGGGCAGGGCGATCCAGCTCAACCGCTTCACTTCGGGTGTGATCTTGGGAATTTGCAGGCTCGGTTTGAAACCGGCGACGCGCACCCAGTAATAGAGCCAGGCGAGCTGCAATACGCCCGCCGCAGTCACTGCTGCGGCAAGCAGGTAGACGGCATCGCGCAATTCCGCGCCCTGTCCCATCCAGTAATGGCCGAGCCCCAGGGCCGCGATTAGCACCAGGTTGAGGATGATCGGGAAGCTGGCACCAGGCGCAAAGCGGCTCACCGAATTGAGCATGCCGGTGAACAGGGTCACCAGGCTGACCAGCGCGATATAGGGGAAGGTGATCCGGGCGAGGTCGGTCGCGAATGCAAGCTGGTCTGCATCGCCGCGCCATTCGGGCGACCACAGCCAGATGATCGGGAACATGGCGATCTCTGCAATCGCGCACAGGATGATGAGCGCCGGCAGGAAGACGCTGAGCACGTCATTGGAGAATTGCGCGGCAAGCTGGTGGCCGTCCTCCCCGTCATCCTCGCCCTGTTTCACCCTGCGCGAGAACATCGGCACGAAGGCGGCAGAGAATGCGCCTTCGGCAAACAGTCGGCGGAAGACATTGGGCAGGATAAAGGCCTGCAGGAAGGCGTCGGTCGCCGCATTGGCGCCCAGTACGCGGGAAAAGATCATCTCCCGCGCCAGGCCGGCAATACGGCTGACCATGGTCAGCGAGCTTATCGTCCCGACATGCCGCAACAGGCCCATCGAGCAGGCCTGTCAGTTCGTGCCGGAAGCGGAGAGCTGCATCAGCCCTCGTCGCCGGGGCTTGCCGGTGCTTCGCCCTGCGGCGCAGCAGCGGCTGCAGCGGCATCGGCTTCCTGCTTCTGGCGCAGCTGCTGGACGTAGAGGCCGTTGAAGTCGATCGGATCGAGCAGCAGCGGGGTGAAGCCGGCATCGCGCACGGCGTCGGCAATCACGCGGCGGGCGAAGGGGAAGAGGATGCGCGGCGCTTCGGCGAAGGTGAAGGCGTGCTTCTGGTCTTCGGGCATGTTGCGCATGCCGACCAAGCCGCAGAATGCCAGCTCAACGATATAGGCAATACCTTCATTCGCCTTGGCCTTGGCGGAGATCTTAAGTTCGACCTCCGAAACCTCGTCATTGATCTTCTTGGCGGCAATGTTGAACTGCACTTCCATGTCGGGCTGACCCTGCCACTGGAAGCTGTCCGGGGCCTTGGGATTTTCGACCGAAAGGTCCTTCACATATTGCGAAATGACGCCAGCGACCGGACGGTTGTCCGCGCCATTCGCGCCCTGGAGATTGTCGAGGTTGGTAAGGACGTCGCCTTCTTCGGCCATGATATTCGACTTTCGTTTTCTGCATCCGCGCCAGTGGCGCGTGGAATGGATTGGTAATGTGAATGGCGGCGCGCCTAGCACCCGCGCGCCGTGCCCGCAACGCTTGGCGCTCGCCCTGCCTTTGGTCGCGCCGTTCAGCAAGGGTTCTGGCTGGGCGTGGCACCAATTCATCGCCTTGAGCAAATGTTGGGCCTGACTGCGTTGTCCATTTGTAATTCGAACCTATCTAGGCCACAATTGAGTATGAGTTCGCGCAGTTTGATGCGCGCCACCGACACAATCGGGACAAAGACGTGATTTTTGAGATCGTTATCCTCGCCATGATTGCTGCCTTTTTGGGCATGCGGCTCTATTCCGTGCTTGGACGTCGCGCCGAGCATGAAGAAGAAATCGTGCCGAAGCACTTCGATCGCAGCGACGACCTGCAGAACGCACCTGTTCCGCCCGTCGTTCCCGCGCAGGAAATGCCGCGCAATGACCGCCATATCGCCGGTTTCCCGCCGGCCATCGAGCAGGGCCTGCGGGAGATTTCGGCAGCCGATCGCCGTTTCGACCTGCTGACCTTCCTCGAAGGGGCCAAGGGCGCCTATGAGCTCGTGCTTGAGGCTTTCTGGCGCGGTGACAAGGAAGAGCTGCAGCAGCTGTGCGACAAGGACGTCTATGACAGCTTCGTCGCCGCTATCGACGAACGCGAGAAGGCCGGTGAAACGCTCGACAACCGCCTCGTACGGATCGAGGACAGCACCGTCCATTCCGCTATGCTCGACGGCAATATCGCCCGCATCGCGGTGCGCTTCCAGGCCGACATCGCTGCCGTCACGCGCGACAAGGATGGCCGCATGATTGCCGGCTCGCTGGACGATGCGGTGGAGAGCCGGGACATCTGGACCTTCAGCCGCGACGTGCGCAGCAACGATCCTGCCTGGCTGCTCGACGAAACCGACCTCGGCTAAGTCTTGTCAGGAGGCGCGGCCCGTGGCTGACACGCGCCTTCCCAGATTTGCGAAGCTTGGCGCTGCCCTCGCCTCTATGTGCCTGCTCGCCTCCTGCGCCACCGTGGTGCCCGGAGGGAGGGGCACTCCACCGCCGACGGGAGCCAATGCCGCTACGCTGGGCGTTTCTGCGGGTCCCGCCATATCGAGCTTCGGCCTCATGCCTCGCGACAGCGCGGCGGCGCTCGATGCCTTCGAGGCGAGCTGTGCCTATGCCACCACGCGTGAGGATGCATCGGGGCTGACGCAGCCTTTCGATTGGCAGCCCGCCTGCCGCAGTGCCCCTGCATGGCCGCGCGAGGAGGCAGCGCGCTTTTTCGAAACCTATTTCGAGACGGTGCGTGTTGGCGATGGCGCGGCATTTGCCACCGGCTATTTCGAGCCGCAGATCGCCGGCGTACGCACGCGCCGTCCGGGTTTCGACGTACCGGTCTATGGCGTGCCCGAGGATCTCGAGCGTTGCTGGCGCGAGGATATTCCCGAAAGCGAGCGCGAGGGGCGTGTGCCTCTCAGCCGCCGCACGCCCGAGGGTGAATGTGTCGAATATTATACGCGCGCCGAAATCGAGGATGGCGCGCTGGAAGGGCGCGGGCTTGAAATAGCCTGGGCGGCAGATGCCATCGAGTTCTTCTTCCTGCAGATCCAGGGCTCGGGCCGGTTGATCTCGCCCGAAGGCGAGGTGATCCGCATCGGCTATGCCAGCCAGAACGGGCAGGGCTATACGGGTATTGGCGGCGTCATGCGCGAGCGCGGCCTGTTGGGCGATGGTCCCGGCCAATATGCCGGATCGATGCAGGGCATCATGCAATATCTGCGCGAGAACCCGGAGGACGGGCGCGACCTGATGCGGCTCAACGAAAGCTGGGTCTTCTTCCAGGAACTGGAGGGTGACGGGCCGCTCGGTTCGCTCGGCGTGCCGGTGCGCGGGGAAAGTTCGGTCGCGGTAGACCCCGCCTTCGTGCCCTATGGGGCGCCTGTGTTTCTGTCGACCGACAGGCCAGAGGCGCGCGGACTGTGGGTCGCGCAAGATACGGGCGGGGCCATTCGCGGGGCCAATCGTTTCGATACCTTCTGGGGTGCGGGCGAGCGGGCGCGCGAGATAGCCGGAGGGATGAGCGCGCGCGGACTGGCGGTGATCTTCGTACCGCGCGGGACCCTGCGCAGGCTGGGCGTACGATGAGGCCGCCGCGCAAGGCACCGCGGGGCCTGACCGCCGAGGAAGCCGCCCTGTGGGCCAAGGTCGCGCAGAGCGTGACGCCGCTCGAGCCGAAGCGCGCGACTGCTCCCAGGCCGTTGGTTGGCAGCACGACGCCAGCGCCCGTACCGTCACCGCCAAAGCAGGTGAAAGGGCGCGTGCCCGAGCCGCTGGTCCCGCCCAAACCTGCACCCGCGCCGGTCCACGACCATGGGCTGGATTCGCATTGGGATCGGCGCCTTGCGCGCAATTCCACCGAGCCCGAATTCACGCTCGACCTGCATGGCCACAATCTCGAGCAGGCGCATCGACGCCTCGATACGGGCCTCACGCAGGCCAAGGCAATGGGCGCCCGGCTGGTCCTGCTGATTACCGGCAAGCCGCGCCCGGTCGATGCCGCCGATCGCGGAGAGAAGCGCGGGGCTATCCGCGCCAAGATTCTCGACTGGCTGGCCGCCGGACCCCACGCCACGGACATTGCCGCGATCCGGCCCGCCCAGCGTCGCCACGGCGGAGAGGGCGCGCTCTATCTGGTGCTAAGGCGACGGCGGTAAGATCGCCCTCGGGCCAATGTCGGAGGCGGGGCAGTCCGCGCCGTCGGTCGCTATCTTCTCAATTCGCCGCTTTTTCAGCTATCGCATGCAAGAGGCTGTCAATGTCTGCGGCCCTTGGATGATCGGCTCGCCAAACGCCCCAGAAGGGAGGCGCAGGCAATCGATGTTCGGACAATTCTACCAGTTCGCCCTGGCGAAGGCGGCGGTCTGCGAGGCGCTCCGAGATCAGCGCCATGCCTGCTCCACCCACTGCGGCACCGATCGCATGGCTCTCCTCGGTGAAATTGGTGACGGAGGCTGTTTCGTTGAATGAAAGGCCGGCGCTCTGGCACCAGTCGCGCCATTCGAGCGGCTTTCGTTGCGGCGAGCTCCAGCGATATTCGATAAGCGGTAATGAGGGCAGCTGCGCCGAGGTTGGCCCCTTGTCGTCACCGGCCACCAATTGCGGCGCCGCAACGGCAATGAAATGATCGTCGAACAGGTGCCGCCACTGGTGTTGTTGCCCAGGCTCTTCTTGTGAGCGGAGCGCAAGGTCGATCTCGCCCGCCGACAAATTGGCTGGTGCGTTGTCGGCATGGACCGAAATTTCGAAACCGATGCTCGACTTGATAGATGCAAGGCGCGGAATGAACCATTCCGAAGCGAAGGCCAGCGTCATGGAGATTACGAGCGGCTTCTGACCGCGGCGTTGCACCTCGGCGACTGCCTTTTCCATCTGCTCGAGTGAATCCCTGATCGCGGGAAAGAGCAATTTTCCCTCATCGGTGAGGCGTAGAGGACGGGGTCGCCTGATAAAAAGGCGAACGCCCAACACCGCTTCGAGATTGCGAATCTGATGGCTGACGGCGGTAGGATCGAGAGACAGTTCTTCCGCTGCGCGCCCGAAGTGCAGATGACGCGCCGCAGCCTCGAACACGCGCAGGGCATGGAGATGAGACAGTCGGCGCAATCGGAATATCCATACTCGGTAGATGAATTTTCTTCATCTTATGGCTGAAGAATCGCCTTTCGCCAAGAAGTGTCTGGATCGCCAGAAAGCAGGCATCGACCACATTCGTCCGGAGCAAGATCCTCATGACTGTTCTTCTCAGAATCGATGCCAGCGCTCAGTTGGAAGACCGTTCGCTAACACGGCAATTGACGTCCCTCTTCCAGCGTACCTTCCAGGAGGAATCGCCCGACACGACGGTTATTGCGCGTGATGTCGGGCAGATGCCGCCACCGTTCGTGTCCGGTCGCTTTATCCATGCAGCCTTTACGGGCATCGAGGAGAGAGAACGGTGGATGACCGAGGTGCTGGCGGAATCCGACTCGCTGATCGACGAGGTGGAGAAAGCAGACATCATCGTGATGGGCGTGCCAATGTACAATTACGGCATGCCCGCAGCTCTGAAGGCCTGGTTCGACCAGGTTGCGCGGATCGGGCGCACCTTTTCATTCGATCTCGAAAGGGGGGACTTCCCGATCGAACCGATCCTTTCGGGCAAGAGGCTGGCAGTGCTCTCCTCGCGCGGGGAATTCGGTTTCGAGCCAGGTGGCTTGCGCGCGGCCAGGAATGCGCTCGACCCCGCAATTGCGGCCTGCGCCCACTACCTCGGCGTTGCGCCGGATGCGGTGGAAACGATTGCTATCGAGTATCAGGAATTCAAGGACGACCGTCACCGCCAGTCGGTGCATTCGGCACGAACGAGAACGGTAGAGTTGGCGCGGCGGCTTGCGGCTGACGGCAAGGCGGGCGTGGAGCAATCCTCTACTGTTCATGCTGCCCGCTAGGGCCTGCCCAAACGAAAAGGCCCCCGACATTGCTGCCGGAGGCCTTTATAACCCGAGGGCTTATCGCCTTGCCTAGTGGTATTTCGCCATGGTCAGGTCGAAGCGGTCGGCATCCATGACCTTGGTCCACGCGGCGACGAAGTCCTTCACGAACTTCTCCTTGCTGGAGTCCTCGGCATAGACTTCGGCCACGGCGCGCAGCTGCGAGTTGGAGCCGAAGACGAGGTCGGTGCGCGTGGCACGCCATTTCTCGGCCCCACTTGCGCGGTCCGTGCCGACGAATTCCTCGTCGCCACTGTCATCGACCACCGACCACTTGGTGCCCATGTCGAGCAGGTTGACGAAGAAGTCGTTCGACAGCACGCCCGGACGGTCGGTCAGCACGCCGATGGAATTGCCGTGCTTGGCATGCTTGCTCACCGCGCCAAGCGCGCGCATGCCGCCGAGCAGAACGGTCATTTCAGGAACCGACAGGCCGAGCAGGTTGGCCTTGTCGACCAGCATGTCCTCGGTCTTCACCGTGGCCTTGGTCCGCAGGTAATTGCGGAAACCGTCGGCGAAGGGCTCAAGCGGTTCGAAGCTTTCGGCATCGGTCTGCTCTTCGCTGGCATCGCCGCGACCAGTGGTGACATCGACGGAGACGTCGAAGCCGCCATCCTGCGCTGCCTTCTCGATCGCCGCGGCACCGGCCAGCACGATTGCATCCGCCATCGACATGGAGCCGCGAAGTTCGTCCAGCTTGGCGAGGACCTTGGCCAGTTCGTCCGGATCGTTGGCCGCCCAGTCCTTTTGCGGGGCAAGCCGCACGCGCGCACCATTGGCGCCGCCGCGATAGTCCGAATTGCGGAAGGTCGAGGCCGAAGCCCAGGCCGCCTTGACCAGTTCGGAGACGGTCAGGCCGCTGGCCAGAACGTCCGCCTTGAAGGTCGCAACTTCCTTTTCGTTGGGAGCCGTGCCCGCCGGAACCGGATCCTGCCAGATCAGGTCTTCTTCGGCGACTTCCGGGCCGAGATAGCGTGCCTTGGGTCCCATGTCGCGATGGGTGAGCTTGTACCATGCACGGGCGAAGGCATCGTCAAGAGCCGCTTGATCGTTGAGGAAGCGTTCGGAAATCTTGCGATATTCCGGGTCGCGCTTCAGCGCCATGTCGGCCGTGGTCATCATGGTTGGGACCTTCTTGTTCGGGTCCCGCGCATCGGGTGCCATATCCTCTTCGGACTGTCCGATCGGCTGCCACTGGTTAGCGCCCGCCGGGCTCTTCACCAGTTCGTATTCATACTTGAACAGCAAGCGGAAATAGTCGCCGCCCCACTGAGTGGGATTGTTCGACCACGCGCCTTCGATGCCCGAGGTGGTGATGCGCCCTGCAGCGATATCTTCCTCGCTCATCGACCAGCCGAAGCCCTGTGCGGTGATGTCGCCGCCTTCAGGTGCCGGGCTGAGCGTTTCGGGATCGATCATACCGTGCGCCTTGCCGAAGGCATGTCCGCCGGCGGTAAGGGCAACGGTTTCCTCGTCATTCATGGCCATGCGCGCGAAGGTTTCGCGCATGTCGCGGGCCATGCCTTCGGGATCGTGCGGATTGCCGCCAGGTCCTTCGGGATTGACGTAGATGAGGCCCATCTGGATTGCAGCAAGCGGGTTGTCCATCGCCTTGCCCTCATCAGGGATGATGCGCGTTTCGGCACCCTGGTCGACCCAAAGCTCTTCGGTACCCCAATAGACATTTTCGGGTTCGAACACGTCCTTGCGTCCGCCACCAAAGCCGAAGGTCGGGCCGCCCATGCTCTCGATGGCAACATTGCCGGTCAGGATGAACAGGTCTGCCCAGCTGATATGCTTGCCGTACTTCTTCTTGATCGGCCACAGCAGGCGGCGTGCCTTGTCGAGATTGCCATTGTCGGGCCAGCTATTGAGGGGAGCAAAGCGCTGCTGGCCGCTGCCCGCGCCGCCACGGCCGTCGCCTGTGCGATAGGTGCCGGCGGCATGCCAGGCCATACGGATGAAGAACGGGCCGTAATGGCCGTAATCGGCAGGCCACCAGTCCTGGCTGTCGGTCATCAGCGCGGTCAGGTCATCCTTCAGCGCGTTGTAGTCGATGGCGTTGAAGGCTTCGCAATAGTCGAAGTCCTCGCCCATCGGGTCGACCATCTTGCCGCCTTGTGTGAGGATTTCCAGCTGCAGGGCATCGGGCCACCAATCCTTGTTGGTGCGGCCGAGCAGCGAGCGAACACTGTCGTCACCGTGGAACGGGCAACCGCCCGAAATCGAACCTGTCTTTGCGTCCATTGTCTTGGTCTCCTCTCGTAAAACGCGAAGGTCTCCCGCCCCCGATTCGTCTTCGCATGAGAGAATGACGCTGTGACGATAATTCGTCTAACCGATTAATTGGAAGATATTGATCGGTTTTGGTGCTTAATGGGCGGGCCGTTCTGGGTACACGTCGAAGCGCGGAATCAAGCGTCCATGGCACCAAGCGGCCAGAGGTAAGCGAGGACCATGATTGTAACGCCAAGGAGAAATGCTCGTTGGCCGACAATCCGTTTTTGGAGTTTTGACCACACAGCCCAGGCGAGCACAACGAAGGCAACCGCGCTCGGACTGAACGCGGTCAGCAGGTAGTTTGTCTTGCTTTCATAAGACCACTTGCCCGCCACAGGTCCTTCCGCGCCCCACGGGTAGCAGTTCGGCCCTGCTCCGGGTATACTGCAGGCTTGTTCGCCCAGCGCATGGAATCCATCCACGGCGATGACCATGCTGATCGCAATACCGATCGCCGCAGCAACAATCAGGCCTTGGCCGTGATCCTCTTCCATGGCGCCTAGAGTGATGAAGCCATGGAGTGAGGTCAAGCTGCGGCTATTCGGCGGCTTCGGCGAATTCCTGCGGGGCAGCGTTGCGGATCAAATAATCGAAAGCCGAAAGCGCCGCTTTGGAGCCTTCGCCCATGGCGATGATGATCTGCTTGTAGGGCACGGTGGTGCAGTCGCCCGCGGCGAATACGCCGTCGATACTGGTCGCGGCCTTTTCGTCGATCACGACTTCGCCGAACTTGCTCAGTTCGATGCCGCTATCCTTGAGCCATTCGGTGTTGGGCACCAAGCCGATCTGCACGAACACGCCTTCGAGCTCGACTGTCTTGTCGATCCCTGTCGAACGGTCCTTGTAGACCAGGCCCGACACGCGCTCGCCATCGCCGAGGATCTCGGTCGTCTGCGCAGAGACGAGGATGTCGACATTCGGCATGGACCGAAGCTTGTCCTGCAGCACCTGGTCGGCGCGCAGGGCGCTGTCGAATTCGATCAGAGTGACATGGCCGACGATGCCGGCAAGGTCGATCGCCGCTTCTACGCCGCTATTGCCGCCGCCGATCACCGCCACCCGCTTGCCCTTGAACAGCGGGCCGTCGCAATGCGGGCAATAGGCGACACCGCGATTGCGGTATTCGAACTCGCCCGGAACGCCGAGATTGCGCCAGCGCGCACCGGTGGAAATGACCACGGCGCGGGCAAACAGCGAAGCGCCGTTATCCAGCACGACTTCGTGATAGCCGCCCTTCTGCTCGGCCGGGATCAGTCTCTCGGCCTTCTGCAAGTTCATGACGTCGATATCGTATTCACCGACATGCGCTTCGAGCTGGGCGGCGAGCTTGGGTCCTTCGGTGTAGGGGACCGAAATGAAGTTCTCGATGCCCATCGTGTCGAGCACCTGTCCGCCGAAACGTTCCGCAGCGATACCGGTCGCAAAGCCCTTGCGCGCGGTATAAACGCTCGCGGCCGCACCGGCGGGACCGCCACCGACCACCAGCACCTCGAAAGGTTCCTTGTCGGCGATCTTGGCTGCCGCGCGGGCGCTGGCATTGCCGTCGAGCTTCTGCAGGATTTCCTCGACGCCCATCTTGCCGCTGGCGAACATCTCGCCATTGAGGAAGGTCGCGGGCACCGCCATCACATTGCGGCTGTCCACCTCATCCTGGAAGCTGCCGCCTTCGATCAGCGTCGCGGTGACGCGGCTGTTGAACAGCGCCATCAGCGTCAGCGCCTGCACCACGTCGGGGCAATTGTGGCAGCTGAGCGAGAAATACATCTCGAAATTGTAGTCGCCTTCGAGCGCGGCGATCTGGTCGAGCACCTCCTGCTCCACCTTGGGCGGATGGCCGCCAGCCCACAGCAGGGCGAGGACGAGCGAAGTGAATTCGTGACCCATGGGCAGGCCGGCAAAGCGGACCCACTTTTCCGCGTCAGAAGCGCGGCGAATGACGAAGCTGGGCTTGCGCGCATCCGTGCCATCGAAGCTGGCGCTGACCATGTCATGCAGCGCGGCAATCTCTTCGAGCAGTTCGCGCGTCTGCGCAGACTTGGCGCTATCGTCCAGGCTGGCAACGAGCTCGATCGGCTCGCGCAGATTGCCGAGATATTGCTTCAACTGCTGGGTCATGTTTGCATCGAGCATCGCGGTTCTCCTGTCCTGGTGTTGACGTCTTGAAATTGAAAACGGCCCGGGGCTTCCTTGGGGGGAGGGGGGATGAGGAAGACCCCGGACCGTTCGTGCGACCCGTCGGGGGGCGACGGGACTCGTTGTGGCTTTGGTCTATGCGACCTTAGATCTTGCCGACGAGGTCGAGCGAGGGAGCCAGCGTATCGGCGCCTTCTTCCCATGCGGCCGGGCAGACCTGGCCGGGATTGGCGCGGACATACTGGGCCGCCTTGATCTTGCGGGTGAGCTCGTTGGCATTGCGGCCAACGCCTTCGCAGGTGATCTCCATGATCTGGATCACGCCGTCCGGATCGACCACGAAGGTCGCGCGGTCGGCCAGGCCCATTTCCTCGCGCAGCACGTCGAAGTTCTTCGAGAGCGTGTGCAGCTGGTCACCCAGGAAGGGGAACTTCAGCTTGCCGATCTTGTCGGACGTGTCGTGCCATGCCTTGTGGCTGAAATGCGTGTCGGTGGAGACGGCATAGACTTCGACGCCCATGCTCTGCAGCATGTCGTATTTTTCACCCATGTCTTCGAGTTCGGTCGGGCACACGAAAGTGAAGTCCGCCGGATAGAAGAAGAAGACCGACCACTTGCCTTCGAGGTCCTTTTCGGAAACTTCGAAGAAGTCCTTGCCAGCCTGGAAAGCGGTGGCGGTGAACGGCTTGATCGTGCTGCCAATGATACCCATGGTTTTCAGTTCTCCAATTACTGCCCAATGTCTCGGGCGAGTTAAATTCCGGAGCTGCAGATAGACATTGATTTGCCGCAAGACAGCCGATTGATGCGATTGATTAGATCGAAATTATCGATCACCTCCGTGAAGGTTGCAAATATCTCAACACATGTTGCGATATTTGCAATTCAAGGCGTAAACGGCACAAGAAAAGCACGCCGAATCGGCAGGATGGACTTCTCCTGCAGTCGTCCTAGTCTGGCGCCAACACCGGCCAATGCCGGCAAGCTTTGGGAGGGGCTTTCGTGAGCGGGGATACGACAATGGCTGCGCGAGCCACGCGCCAATTCCAGCCATCATTCTACTTCTGGATGATCCTGGTGATGTTCGCCTTCGTGTTCCTCGGTTTCGGGATGCACTCGCTCTTCCCGGCCATGCGAGGGGAATTCCCGCCAGCGCCGCCGATCGTGCATATTCATGCGGTGATAATGGGCAGCTGGATGGTATTGCTGCTGGCCCAGACCAGCCTCATTTGTTCGGGCAATTTGAAGCTGCATCGCAGCCTCGGCATGTATGCCATCGCCCATGCGACCGCGCTGATGTTCACCGGTGCGCTGATCCAGCTGGTCGGATCGAAGGCGGGGGTGGATAATGGCAGCCTGTTGGCGCTTGAGGGAGTCTATCTTGGCGGGGCGGCAGTGCTCGGCTTCGGCAGCATGTTCGTGCTGGCCATCCGCAATACCAAACGCCCCGAGGTCCATCGCCCGATGATGCTGTTCGCCATGCTGCCGGTCATCGTGCCGGGCTTGAACCGCTTCTGGTTTCACGGGCTGGGGTTGGACGATTTCCTGCCCCTGCATTTCACCTATCCCACGCTATGGGCCATGGCCGCGGCGATCCTGATCCACGAATGGCGCAAGACCGGGCGGATCAATGGTTATCTGATCTACGGTACGGCATGGATCGTGCTGCAGGGCGTGCTGCACGAACCGGTCAACAATTCTGCCTGGTTCATGGATTTTGGCAGCTGGCTGCTGAGCGTGGTGCAATACCGCTAGCAGGAAGGCTTATCCCACCTGCGCCCGGTGGAGCATCTTGTGGTCCGCCAGCACCAGCGCCATCATCGCCTCGACCACCGGCGTGCCGCGAATG
This sequence comes from uncultured Altererythrobacter sp., assembly GCA_913056125.1. Taxonomy (GTDB): domain Bacteria; phylum Pseudomonadota; class Alphaproteobacteria; order Sphingomonadales; family Sphingomonadaceae; genus Alteraurantiacibacter. Next base: position 24,826 of record CAJXNC010000006.1, on the reverse strand, counting down.
CCCACGCAGGGATCGTGGCGGCCCTTGGTCTGGATATCGACTGCTTCGCCGTCCGAATTGATGCTCTGGCGCTTGATCAGGATCGAGCTGGTCGGCTTGAAGGCCACGCGGCATACGACCGGCTGGCCGGTGGAGATACCGCCGGCGATCCCGCCCGCATGATTGGCGAGGAATTCGGGATTGCCCTCTTCGCCCGGACGCATCTCATCGGCGTTCTCCTCACCGCGCAAGCGGGCCGCATTCATGCCTTCGCCGATCTCGACGCCCTTGACCGCATTGATGCTCATCATGCCGGCGGCAAGGTCTGCATCGAGCTTGCCGTAGATCGGTGCGCCCCAGCCTGCGGGAACTCCCGTGGCGACGCATTCCACCACCGCGCCCAATGAGGAGCCGTCCTTGCGCGCACCGTCGACCAGTTTCTCCCAGCGCTTGGCCGCTGCCCGGTCGGGGCACCAGAAGGGGTTCTGCGAAATCTGCCCGGCATCGAAATTGGCCGGGTCCACCGCATCGCCGCCGATCTCGCTGACATAGGCAAGGATCGTCACTTCGGGGATGATAAGCCGCGCCACCGCGCCTGCCGCCACGCGGGCCGCCGTCTCGCGCGCGGAAGAACGGCCGCCGCCGCGATAATCGCGAATGCCGTATTTGGCGTCATAGGCGTAATCGGCATGACCGGGGCGATAGGCCTTGGCGATCTCGCCATAATCCTTGCTCCGCTGGTCGGTATTCTCGATCATCATGCTGATCGGCGTGCCGGTGGTCTGGCCTTCGAAAGTGCCAGAGAGGATCTTCACCTCGTCCGCCTCGCGGCGCTGGGTGGTGAAGATGCTGGTGCCCGGCTTGCGCGCATCGAGGAAGGGCTGGATTGTGTTCTCGTCCAGCTTCAGGCCTGGCGGGCAGCCGTCCAGCACGACGCCTAAGGCCGGCCCGTGGCTCTCGCCCCAGGTGGTAAACTTCAAAACCCGTCCGAATGTGTTCACGCTCATGGAAAGCGCGTTTGGCGCAAGAGTGGGCAAGTGTCCATATTCGCTGGACCGCCGCCTAATGCCGCGATAGGAACAAAACATGATCGCGAAGCTGAAAGGCCTGCTTGACGAGACCGGTGAGGACTGGGCGGTGATCGACGTCTCGGGCGTCGGCTATCTCGTCCATTGTTCGAGCAAGACCTTGGCGGCGCTGGGCGAACAGGGTGAGGCGTGCACGGTCTATACCGATCTGCAGGTGTCCGAGAACGACATGCGCCTGCTCGGTTTTGCCGAAAGTGCGGAGCGTGACTGGTTCCGGCTTCTCAACTCGGTGCAAGGGGTCGGCTCAAAGGTGGCGCTGGCGATCCTGTCCGCCCTGTCGACCGGCGAAGTGCGCGATGCCTGCGCGTCCGTCGATGCCGCCGCGATTGCCCGAGCCAAGGGCGTGGGGCCGAAACTGGCGGGGCGCATCGTCAATGAGCTGAAGGACAAGGCCGGTGCCTTGCCGGGTGGGGGTGCGGCTGGTGTGGCCGCCGCTGCGCCAAGAGGCGGGGCCAGTGCCGATGCCCTCTCTGCGCTGCAGAACCTTGGTTTCAAGCCCGCTATTGCCGCGCAGGCCGTCGCTGCCGCACAGGCCGAACTGGGCGAGGATGCGGGCGAAAGCGATCTCATCCGCGTGGCGCTGAAGAAGGCGGCGGGGTGATGGTTGGGCAACTCAGTTGTCGCGTTCCAACAGATTGGTTTCTGGACCCAAGTATGTGTTGGTTCGAGTGGCAAACACTCGTCAGCGCAATGTTGGCTTTACTCGCTGCTTTTATTGGTGCGTTGTTCCTTAACCGCCAAATTATTCAATCAGAACGACATGAAAGAGCGCGCGTATCACGTCGATATCGCGCGAGCAGGAGGACTTTAAGGTTAGCGCTGCACGACGTCGATGAATTTGCTCAGGCCTCAATTTACAGTCTGGAAGCCGCATACAATGCGTTTGTCGCTACCGGTAGTGATCTAGCCGATTGCGACTTCGAAATCCCCAAACTTTCAGAGTTGGCTCAGCAGCGGCTCAGTGCAATTTTGGAAACTTCTGACGATCCTTCTGTTATTTCACTTGTCGACTCAATTCTGAATGAAATTCAGGTAGTCCTCGCCAGAATGAACTCGCTTAGAACTAGGCGAGCAAGGCGAGGTCTGGTTGGCATTTCTGGTAATTTTTGTTTTTGCATAATTCGGTGTGCGGCACTGCACGCAATGTCAGATGGCCTCTTTTCTTACGCAAGGCAGAGGTCGGAGACAGCGCCTATCTCTGTATCGTGGGATGAGGTCGAGTCTGTCTTGGACATGCTCCAATTATATCCTCAAGATTACCCTGAGCTTTTTAAGCTCTTAGAGGTTCGAAGGCAGATGCACCCTTCTGTTTGGACAGCTAACGCATGACCACCAACCCCGATCTTGACCCTGACCGCCAGCCGGAAGATCCGGATGCGGCTCTGCGCCCGAAGAGCCTCAAGGAGTTCATCGGGCAGGAAATGGCGCGCGAGAACCTCAACGTCTTTATCGAGGCGGCGCGGCTGCGCGCAGAGGCGATGGACCACGTGCTGTTCTTCGGCCCGCCGGGTCTCGGCAAGACGACGCTGGCGCAGATCGTGGCCAAGGAACTGGGCGTCGGTTTTCGCGCTACCAGCGGCCCGGTGATTGCCAAAGCGGGTGACTTGGCCGCGCTGCTAACAAACCTCGAGCCGCATGACGTGCTCTTCATCGACGAGATCCACCGCCTCAATCCGGTGGTCGAGGAAGTGCTCTACCCGGCGATGGAAGACCGCGCGCTCGATATCATTATCGGCGAGGGGCCTTCCGCCCGTTCTGTCCGTATCGACCTGCCGCCCTTTACTTTGGTCGGCGCGACGACAAGGCAGGGCCTGCTGACCACGCCCTTGCGCGATCGCTTCGGCATACCGGTGCGGCTGAACTTCTATACCGAGGACGAATTGCTCAAGGTCGTGACGCGCGGCGCGAGCCTGCTCGGCATGCAGATCGATTCCGCGGGCGCACGCGAGATCGCGCGTCGCTCGCGCGGGACTCCGCGTGTCGCCGGGCGGCTGATGCGGCGGGTGAGGGACTTCGCGCATGTTGCTGGCGACGGCGTGGTCAGCGCCGATCTGGCCGACAAGGCACTGACCCGGCTGGAGATCGACAGCCTCGGCCTCGATGCGATGGACCGGCGCTACCTCACCATGATCGCGGAGACTTACAAGGGTGGTCCGGTCGGCGTGGAGACTCTGGCGGCAGGTCTCTCCGAACCGCGCGACACGGTCGAGGAAGTGATCGAGCCCTACCTCATCCAGCTCGGCCTGATTGCCCGCACCGCGCGCGGGCGCTGCCTCAACGATGGTGGCTGGCAGCATCTCGGGATCAATCCGCCCAGCGGGCCTGCAGGTGATTCGCAAGCAGGCCAGGGCGGGTTGTTCGATCCTTCGAAGTGAGCAGTTTGCGTTAACGATCTGTTCGCACTTGCCGTAGCTTCGGTTCCATATCGGGACAAAGCCGGACAATCGGCGGGAATCAGCCAAAAAATCTGGCCTCGCGAGGCCGAAATCATGGTTAACGCGATTGCCGATAGAGGAAATGCGGGTCTCTTTGACAGCAACGGAAGAACCACATGGGCCATTCGGGTCCGGCGTGGGGCGATCCGATGATGCGAAGAGAGACTGTTCATGTCGGTACGTATGGCCCTTGCGAAACTGTCGACCGCCGTCGCGGGATCCGCGCTGGTGGTTGGTGGTGCGGCTCATGTCGCCGAACCCCAGGCAGCCACGACGCAGTACAAGTCTGACAAGGATTCCGAAGAGGCGCCCGAACTCACCTATGTGAAGGATCGCCCGGCCCAGCGCGAAATTCCGCCGCGCGAGCCGCGCCGTATCCGCCGCGTGGTGGAGGTCGAGGCTCCGCCTCCCGCCATGGCGCTTCCGCCGCTCCCCCTGCCGCAACCTGCAGCAGCATCCTGCTGCGGCGGTGGCGGTGGTACGCCGGTAATCATCGGCGGCTCGGGCGGTTTCGGCGGCGGCTTTGGCGGTGGTTTCTTCGGCGGCTTCTTCGGCGGCAGTGGTGGTGGCGGCAATGTTACCGTCAACGTGACGCAGCAGCAGGATCAGGACCAGAACCAGGACCAGTCGAGCACGACTTCCGGCGGCTCGACGTCGACGTCGACCTCGTCTTCTTCGGGCGGAACCAGCGGTACGCCTTCGAGCACGACTACCACGACCACGACGACAACCTCAGGCAATGTCTCGAGCACGACCTCCACATCGGGGAACGTGTCCAGCACGTCGACCACGTCGGGCAATGTCTCGAGCACCACTTCCACCTCGGGCAACGTCTCGAGCACCACCACAACCTCGGGTAATGTCTCGAGCACGACTTCGAGCAGTTCGAGCAGCTCCAGCTCGTCTTCGAGCAGCAGCTCGAGTTCCTCGTCCAGCTCGGGCAACATGACCAGCTCGACCGGGTCCTCGACTTCGTCTTCGAGCTCTTCTTCGAGCTCCTCGTCTTCGTCGAGTTCTTCCAGTTCCTCCTCCTCGAGCAGTTCGTCTTCGTCGAGCTCCTCGACCAGCACGAGCAGCGGCACGCAGGTGCCCGAGCCTGGCATGTTGTTGCTCTTCGGCGCGGGTGCCGGTGCGGTGTTCATGCGCCGCCGTCGCAAGAAGGCCGGGGAGGGCCGGGCCGAAGCGGCCTGATCCGAAAGTTTTCAGTCCAAGCGGGAAGGGCGGTCATCGGGCCGCCCTTTTCGATTCAGCGGCCGGTCAGCGCAGGTGGAGCGACCATTCCTCCTGGCGGAACCACTGTGTGATCACATATTTGCTGCCCGCTTCCACGGGCATGCCGGCATGGAGCGTCATTGGATTGGGGCGGCCACTCCTGTCCATATTGTTCCAGGCGACGAGTGTTCCGGTTTTTGGTGCGATGGAAACGCCCAGCTTGGCGAAGTCCGTAGTGCCTCCGGCTTCGGGCTCGTTGAGGCACAGCATGGCCGTCCACGTCCTCTGCCCCCCGCGACGCCTCTCGCGCTTCCAGTATTCTTGTCTGGGCAGGAAATAGTCGAAATGGTGCTTGTATTGTTGCCCCGGCAGGTAACGCTGGCCTTGCATCACTTCGGCATGGATAAAATCCAGGCCCAGCGTGTCTGAAATCTTGCGCTGGAGCGCGACGACCTCCGGATCGTCCTGGTCGAAGTGATGCGTCGAACTGGTGCGAAATCCGTCGATTTCGGTTCCCTTGAACAGGGTCGAGGGGCGGAGCTTGCTTTCGATGACCTCGATCAGGCGGGCGCACTCCGCACCATCGAGAAATCTTGGAATGGTGAAGAGGTCGACCCTGTCACCGCCCAGCGAAACGATGCCAGCCATGCCATTGAGCCGCTTGCGAACCGCCTCACCCGTCGCGGCCAGCTTGGCCGGGTTCGCTGCAGGGTCCTCCAGCGGATTCCTTGTGAAGAGCAAGCGGGGCATGTCCTCAGGTGGCGGGTGCGGGCTCCGCCACGGTTTCGAGCCCGGCTTCCTCCCATGCCATGATGCCGCCTTCGAGGTGGTGGACCGTGCCCTGCGTGAATTCGCTGAGCATTTCAGCTGCCTGGCCCGAGCGATGCGAGGAACGGCAATAGAGGATTGTCTCGCGGCCTGCCTCCATCGGGATGGCGGCCGGATCGAAGGTCGACAAGGGAGCGTTGAGCGCGCCGGGAATACGTGACTCCGCGAATTCCGCCGGCGTACGTACATCGACCAGAAGCACTTCGCCCGCTGCGACCCTGGCGGCGAGATCGGCTGCGGCAAGCGTTTCGACTGCCGCTATCGCGGTGGCTGCCTGCGCCTCGCCGAGCAGTTCCCCTTCCTCTACCGAGCAGGCGGAAAGCGAAAGCGAGCAGGCGATTGCTGCGGCTGACAGCAGACGATTCATCATCTCTCTCCCGATCAGGCGGCGAGTTTCCTCAGCACGTACTGCAGGATGCCGCCATTGCGATAATACTCCATCTCGTTGGCGGTATCGATACGTGACTTGGCGGTGAAGGTGAAGCTGGTACCGTCTGCACGGGTCACGGCCACCTCAATGTCCTGCTGCGGCGACATCGTGGCAAGGCCGAGAATGGTGAAGCTGTCGTCCCCCGTCAGGCCCAGTGTCTCGCGCGTGTCGCCATCCTTGAACTGCAGCGGCAGCACGCCCATGCCGATCAGGTTTGAGCGGTGGATGCGCTCGAAGCTCTCCACGATCACGGCGCGCACCCCCAACAGGATCGTGCCCTTGGCGGCCCAGTCGCGGCTCGAGCCGGTGCCGTATTCCTTGCCGCCGACGACAACCAGCGGCGTACCGTCTTCCTTGTGCTTCATCGCGGCGTCATAGATCGCCATGGTCTCGCCGCCATAGGTCGTGAAACCGCCTTCGACGCCCGGCACCATCTCGTTCTTGATGCGGATATTGGCGAAAGTGCCGCGCATCATCACTTCATGGTTGCCGCGGCGCGAGCCGTAGGAGTTGAAGTCCGCCTTGGCGACCTGGTTTTCCATCAGGTACTTGCCCGCCGGGCTGTCTTCCTTGATCGAGCCCGCGGGCGAGATGTGGTCGGTCGTCACGCTGTCGCCGAGGATGGCGAGCGGTTTGGCCTCGACGATGTCGGTCACCGGGTCGGGCGTCATGCCCATGCCTTCGAAGTAGGGCGGGTTGGCGACATAGGTGCTGCCCGGCTTCCATGCGTAGGTGTCCGAAGCCTCGACCTTGATCGCCTGCCAATGCTCGTCGCCCTTGTAGACGTCGGCATAGCGGCTTTCGAACATTGCGCGATCGATGCTGGAAGCTCTCAGGTCTGCAATTTCCTGCGTGGTCGGCCAGATATCGGCCAGCATCACGTCATTGCCATCCTGATCCTGCCCGATCGGGGTTTCGGTAATGTCTTCGGTCACCGTGCCCTTGAGCGCATAGGCAACGACCAGCGGCGGGCTGGCAAGGAAGTTGGCGCGCACATCAGGCGACACGCGTCCTTCGAAGTTCCGATTGCCCGACAGCACCGAGGCGGCAACGATGTCATTGCCGTTGATCGCCTTGCTGATCGGCTCTGCCAGCGGGCCGGAATTGCCGATGCAGGTAGTGCAGCCATAGCCGACAAGGTCGAAGCCGATGGCATCGAGATGGTCCTGCAGGCCGGCCTTTTCGAGATAGTCGGTGACCACCTGCGATCCCGGCGCAAGCGAGGTCTTGACCCAGGGCTTGGGCTTGAGGCCCTTCTCGTTGGCCTTCTTAGCCACCAGGCCGGCGGCAATCAGCACGTCCGGGTTGGAAGTGTTGGTGCAGCTCGTGATGGCCGCGATGACGACGTCGCCATCGCCGATATCGTGATCCTTGCCGACCACGTCCACGCGCGCAGGTTCGGATTTGCCGTAAAGCTTGGAAAGGTCGCCATTGAACAGCTCGTCCACCATCGGCAGCGCTACCTTGTCCTGCGGGCGCTTGGGGCCGGCGAGGCTCGGGACGACGGCGCTCATGTCGAGCGACAGCGTGCTGGAGAAAACTGGTTCGTTCTCAGGCGTGAACCACATGCCCTGTGCCTTGGCATAGGCTTCGACCAGCGCGATGTCCTCTTCTGCACGGCCGGTAAGGCGCAGGTAATCGAGAGTCTTGTCATCGACGCCGAAGAAGCCGCAAGTCGCGCCATATTCGGGCGCCATGTTGGCGATGGTCGCACGGTCGGCGAGGCTCAACGTGGAAACGCCGGGACCGTAGAATTCGACGAAGCGGCCAACCACGCCGTGCTCGCGCAGCATCTGTACGCAGGTCAGCACGAGATCGGTGGCGGTAACGCCTTCGGACATCTTGCCGGTCAGTTTGAAGCCGACCACTTCAGGGATCAGCATGGAGATCGGCTGGCCAAGCATGGCGGCTTCCGCCTCGATGCCGCCGACGCCCCAGCCCAGCACGCCCAGACCGTTAATCATGGTGGTGTGGCTGTCCGTACCCACGCAGGTGTCGGGATAGGCCACCAGTTCGCCGTTCTGGTCACTGGAAGACCAAACGCCCTTGGCGATGTTTTCCAGGTTCACCTGGTGGCAGATGCCGGTGCCCGGGGGCACGGCGTAGAAATTCTGCAGGCTCTTGGCGCCCCATTTCAGGAAGTCGTAACGCTCGGCATTGCGGGCATATTCGAACTCCATATTGTGTTCGAACGCCTTGGGGTGGCCGAATTCGTCGACCATGACCGAGTGGTCGATGACGAGGTTGACGGGAACCTGCGGATTGATCTTGGCGGTGTCGCCGCCGAGCTTGGCAATGGCATCGCGCATGGCAGCAAGGTCGACCACGCAGGGCACGCCGGTGAAGTCCTGCAGCAGCACGCGCGCCGGGCGGTACTGGATTTCCTCGCCCGTAGTCGGGTTCTTCTGCCAGTCGGCAATCGCCTGGATATGGTCCTTGCCGACGGTGAAACCTTCATCTTCGAAGCGCAGCAGGTTTTCCAGCAGCACCTTCATGCTGAAGGGCAAGCGGCTCACATCGCCCACGCTCTCCGCTGCCTTGTCCAGAGAGTAGTAGGCATATGTCTTGCCTCCCACGTCCATGGTGCTGCGAGTGCCGAGCGAGTTGGAGCCGACTTGCGTCATTGTGCCTTGTCCTTTGCCAGTGGAGGCGAGTGCCTGTTGCCGAACGGCCCGCCACTTGGATAAGGAAAGGGCCGATTGGCCGCGATTTGTGCGTTTGCGAAGGATAGGTCAAGGGCACATAGGTTTTGCAGGCCAAAGGAGGGCTTCCATGCCGCTGAGCGCATCGGGAAAATCGGGTGGCAGGCTGGGCGTCCTGTGGATGGCGCTGGCGCTGGTGGTCGCAGCCTTTCTCGGCGCTGCGCTTGGCCTTGTCTGGCAGGGCTCGGACCTGTTCGGTGAAGGCAAGGCGGCGGAGGCAGAAGCGCCAACCGTGCCAACTAGCAGCTAGGTTGCTGCGGCACCTGTCGCCGCCTGCTCGGTATGCTTACGCGGCGCGGCGATCCAGCAGCCGATTATGATCAGGGCAGCGCCGGTCAGGATCGCGAGGTTCAGCGCTTCGGCAAAGAACAGCCAGCCGAACAGCGCCGCCCACAGGAAGCCGGTATATTCCACCGGGACCAGTACCTGGGCCTCGGCCCGCCTGTAGGACCAGGCGAGCATCAAACCCCCGGCAAGGCCCAGTACCGATGCGCCGAAGATATCCAGCCATGCTGCGCCTTGCGGCAAGGTGAAGAAGAAGGGCGCGGCCAGCAGCAGGAGCAGGCTGACAATGCTGGTCTGGAAGGTGGTGATCTCGACCGGCTTGGCCAGCAGGGCCTGTTGCCGCTGCAGGACCAGGTTCCAGGCGTAGAGCAGGGCTGAAACGAGGACGAGGGCAACGCCGAAGGCGGCATCTTCGGTCATGTTCTCGGCGCCGATTCTGCCGCCGACGATGACGGCAACCCCGGTAAAGCCGAGAATCGCGGCCACGATCGCCTTGCTGCCGATTTCTTCCTTGAGGATCAGAGCCGCCAGGCCGAGCGCGAGCAGCGGGCTGATGAAGCTGATGGCAATGGCCTCGGCAATCGGCAGGAGGACGAGGGCGGAAAAGAAAGTCAGCGACATAAGGGCCGTCACCGCGCTGCGGATGAGGTGGATCTTCAGCGCCGGGCGGCTTGGCCATTTGCCGCCCTGCCACAGCCAGGCCGGGCCGACCATGGCGACCGCCATGAGATTGCGCACCAGCAGAGCGCTATAGGCCCCCACGGCGATCGCCGCGCTCTTCATGAAGGCGTCCATCAGGCTCAGCAATGCAATTGCAAGCAGCGTTACCATGAAAGGGTAGAAGGCTGGGCTCCTGTTCATCTTCCCTTCCTTAAGAGGCGTCTCGCCATGGGTCACGTACCATCCACCAATTCGACCCTGCTTGCCCGAATCGACAGGCGGGGCCACATTCGGTGCATGGTTAAGCGGCTCAGCCAGCGCAATCTTCTGCCTTGCCTCGCCCTGTTCGCGGCGTTGCTGGCGGCATATCCGGCATCCGCACAGACCATCATGTGGTCGAACGTGCTCGAGCGCGACGCGGTTACGGTCATGTCCAGCCAGTGGCCGACCGGCACTGCGCAACGCACCATCCCGGCGCGTACGCCGACCGACCTTTCATGGCCGCGCGAACGCGCCCAGGCGCTGCTCGAAGTGGTGCAGACGATCGGCGAGGAAGGCCTCGACCCGGCGGATTACCGGCCGAGCGAACTGCGCGCGGCGATGGCGGCGGGCGAAGGCGAGAGGCTCGACCGGGTGGCCGGGGCGATCTTCACTTGGCTGGTGGAAGATTTGCGCGACGGGCGTACGCCATTATCGGCGCGGCGCTCCTACCTGATGGAAGATCCCGATTCGACCCTCCTTCCGGCGGGCGAACTCATGATCCGGGCGCTGGCGAGCGGCGATGTGCGCGGCGTGCTCGAATCTCTCAACCCCGCACATCCAGACTATGCGGCACTGCGGGCCGAACTGGCCGCAACGCCGCTGGCCGAAACCGCGCGGCGCAGCATGATCCGTGCGAACATGGATCGCTGGCGCTGGCTGCCGCGCGACCTCGGCGGTCAATACCTGCTCGTCAATGCGCCCGAATATCGCTTGCGGATGATGGTCAATGGCGAGGTCGTGCGCAGCTACAAGGTCATTGTCGGCGGGCCAGGCCGTACTGCGACTCCGCAAATTTCCGAAATCGTCGAAGGCGTGATTTTCAACCCGACCTGGACCGTGCCGCAGAGCATCGTGGTGGGTGAGGGTCTGGGCAGCCGCGTGCTCAACAATCCCAACTGGGCGCGTTCGCAGGGTTATGTCGCGACGCGCGGCGCCAATGGCTATGTCAGCGTGGTACAGCAGCCAGGCCCGCTCAACGCGCTGGGCCAGATGAAGCTCGACATGCCCAACCCGCACGCGATTTTCCTGCACGATACGCCGGGCAAGCACCGTTTCGAGCAGGATTACCGCGCGCTCAGCCATGGCTGCATCCGGGTGCAGGATGCCCTCGAGCTGGCGGTTACCCTGTCATTGCTGGGCGAGGGCGCATCCTCCGAAGAAGCCATGCGCATTTCCGAAAGCGGGGTCTATACCCGCGTGCCGCTGCAACAGCAGGTGCCCGTCTATATCGCCTACTTCACCATGGGCGTGGATGTGAATGGCGACTTGGTAACCTTCGACGACATCTACGGTCGCGACGCTGCGGTTCTCTCCAGCATCTCATCGCCGCGGACGCGCACGCTTCCGGCCTAGGCCACGTCGTTAGGGGTCGGGATCAGCTCGCTCTTCTCGAAAACCGGCGGACCGGTATCGACGAAATCGACTGACTGCTGTTCGGGCGGGATCACCCGCTCGCCTCCTTCGCCAATGCCGAGACTGTCGGCGAAGAGCAGCCGGCCGCCTGCGAGGTAATAGAGCGCCTCGCGAAACCGGTCGGGCCCAACGGCGAAGCAACCGTTGGAGCGGCCGAGCCTGCCCCAGCGCTCGACATGGGCGGGCGTGGCGTAGTCGGCGGAATGGACCACGATGGCGCGCGGGAAGGCGTTGGAGTTGCTGTCCTCGAGGCCCCCTAGCCGCATGCTTGTGCCGTAGCGGCCTTCATACCATTCCCAGGTCACATAGCCGCCGCGGCTGGTTGCATCGGTATTGGGCAGGTTGGAAAAATCGTTGAGCCAGCCGTCATGCTCCGGGTCGGAGCCGCTGCCATGGCTGACGAGCAAGCTTGAAACCGTCCCGGCCTCGAGATTGGCGATGTGGAATCGCGGTGTTGCCGAGTGCACACCGAAATCGGCAATCGCGGCAATATCGCGCCGCCACAATGCGTCGCCCGCGCGTTCGACCTCGCGCCGTGCCACTTCGAGGATGCGACGAGTCCTCGCGTCGGGGCCGGCCTGCGCCTGAGCGCGCAGCGGCAAGGCCAGCGCGGCTGCGCCAAGGGCGGATTGCGAAAGGAAGCTCCGGCGGTCCATGACCTTGGCATTGTGCTCCCGCCGGGTGTTGTTTGTCTAGCGAGCTTCAGCTGCAGATTGCCGCAATCACGGTGCGGCTCAGCTCGCTATAGGCCCCGTTCAGGTACTTTTCTGCTCCCTTGAAGTGCAGCAATGCGAGGTCGTCGTCGGCCGGGTTGCCCCGATATTGTCCGTATCGCTCGGTAGGTAGGCAGGCGGGCGCGCCCTCATTGGCGATGACGAAATTGCACGCTACTTGTGCCGCTTCGCGACCGATTGGCTCCTCACCAAGCATGTCGGCCAGCTGGTGCCGGAATGCTGCTGCGAGTTCGGATCCAGCACCGCATGCTGCGAATCCGCAAATGCCGCCTGATCCTTCGAGATAACGCCAACTGTCCGATCCGCTCAGCTGGCCCAAGCGGCTTTCGATCCGCATCTGCAAGTCTCCATCCTGCGGGCCCTTCGGATGGAATGCCGAGGCGAATTGCCGAAGTCGCATCGGTTCCGGAGGAGACTGCTCGCGTGCCATCATCGTGAAGCTGCGATTGCTGGCGAGCGCCCGCTCGATCTCGGGCAGCGGCCCGAGCGTAAGCGTGTCCGGATCGAGCTTCACCCAATATTCGCCGGTTCGCCGTTCGAGCATGGTGAACAAGCCTTCCCAGCCGCCCGCGGGGAGGGGCAGGTGGCGCCTCTTTTCGCCTGCGCGCAACAATTCCGGATCGCCAGAATGCTGGGCCAGGATCGTGCGATCCTGTGCGGTAAGGGTCCCGTCATCGAGTATGACCACACGACCGCGCCGCATCTGGCGCCAGAAGCTCTTCAGCGCGACGAGGTAAGGCAGCATCTGCATCGTGCCGAGTTCGGAAAAGATTACCAACCCGTCCTGCTGCGGCGCGACGGGTGGCGAATTGAGGATTTCGGCAATGGCCCGGTTGTGCTCTCCGGCGGCACCGTTGCTGCGCCAACGCTGCGGCAGGAGGTTGGACATGTCCATCGCTGCCCCCGTCGATCAGGTGCCGAGGATCATGCGGTCGCCCGAAATCTCGACCCTGCCGATTGTGCTGAGGAAACTCTGGCCCAGCAGCGATATTCCTGAGCCTTCGGTGATGACGATGGCGCGCACGCCGTTAGCCTCGTGACCGCCAAGACTCATGCGGTCGATCGTCGTGCTGATCCCGTTGACGGGACCGCCTGCACCCTGCGCGACGGGCGATACCTCGTCCTCGAACCACTGTATGCCCATGGCAGCGGCGTCGTTGGCCGAGAGCGCGACCACGCTGGCACCGGTATCGACCAGCATGTGGTAGGAGCGCCCGTCGATCCGTACATCGGCATAGAAATGCCCGTCGCTTTGGCGCTGGAGGACGACATCTTCTGCCCAGCCTGAGCCTTCGCTGGCCTGCTGGAGCTGCGGCAAGTCCTGTCCTGGTGCGAGCGAGCCGACTTCCATGCTGCCGCGTGAGCTGTCGAACGCATCATCCATGCTGCTGATCGGCAGGAACAGGCCGAGCGCTCCGCCGACGATCAGTGTGCAGGCTAGGGGAATCTTGAAGTCCATTGCGGCTGCAATTTTCGCACCGCAAGGTTACTGTGGGGTAAAGCTACTCTACGTCGATGCTGCCGACGCGCAGTCTGTCGATCCGGGCCTCACGCAGGTGAAGCTTGCCGATCTTCAGCCTGCCGATGGTGAGGATGCCGATAGTCACTGCGCCCACGGCAATGGCGCCGAGCGCGAAGGAGCCGATAGCGATGGCGCCGATGGCCTTCGCCCCCGTGGCGGAAGCACCTGTGGCTTCGGCGCCCGTAGCGGACACTCCGGTTGCCGATGCGCCGACTGCGACTGCGCCCGCACTGTTGGGCGAAGGAGGCGGGGCATCACCGGTTGCTGGAAGTATCTCGCCTTCGAGTTTAACCGGTTTTTCTGCCATCCTATTCCGCGGCCTCCGTGGCTTTGCCTGCATCGATCATGTTGTCCTCGATCTCGGCGGCCTTCTTCTCGACCAGGCTGACGATGTGATCGATCATGTCATTGTCCTGCACATGGTGATCGGTCACGCCCGAGAGATAGACCATGTGCTTGCCCGCGCCGCCACCGGTGATGCCGATGTCGGTTTCGCGCGCTTCGCCGGGTCCGTTGACCACGCAGCCCAGCACGGACAGCGAAAGCGGCGTCTTGATGTGCTGCAGCCTGTCCTCGAGCACCTGCACGGTGCGGATGACATCGAAGCCCTGCCTTGCACAGCTTGGGCAAGAGACCACGCGCACGCCGCGCGTCCTGAGGCCGAGCGCCTTGAGGATTTCGAAGCCGACGCGCACTTCCTGCTCGGGTTCGGCGGAGAGGCTGACGCGGATCGTGTCGCCAATGCCGTACCACAACAAGCTGCCGATCCCGATCGAGCTCTTGACCGTGCCGCCGATCAGGCCGCCGGCCTCGGTAATGCCAAGGTGCAGCGGACAGTCTACCGCTTCCGCAAGGCCGTGATAGGCCGCGACGGCGAGAAAAACATCGCTCGCCTTCACCGCCACCTTGAATTCGTGGAAGTCGTGGTCCTGTAGCAGCTTGATGTGGTCGAGCGCGCTTTCCACCAGCGCTTCGGGGCAGGGCTCGCCATATTTCTCCAGCAGGTCTTTTTCGAGGCTGCCGGCATTTACACCGATACGGATGGCGCAGCCATTGGCCTTGGCCGCTCGGACTACTTCCGCAACGCGTTCGGAACTGCCGATATTTCCCGGATTGATGCGCAGGCAGGCAGCGCCCTTGTCGGCCGCTTCGAGCGCACGCTTGTAGTGGAAATGGATGTCGGCAACGATCGGAATATTGGCCGCTCGCGTGATCTGGTCGAAATTCGCGGTCGATTCCGCGGTCGGACAGGAGACGCGGATGATGTCCGCCCCGGCATCCTCGCAACGGCGGATCTGGTCGATCGTCGCGGCGACATCTTCGGTCGGCGTATTGGTCATGGTTTGCACGGTGATCGGCGCATCGCCGCCGACCGGCACATTGCCGACCATGATCTGGCGGGACTGACGGCGCTCGATATCGCGCCAAGGGCGTACGGAAGACATAGCGCAGATATAGGCTGCCCAAGGTGAAGGGGCAATGACAGCGACATTTGTTTGCGGCATGGTGCCGGGATGGATGAAGAATTGCCGCCCGAGGTGACCGACGCCTGCGATGACGACAATCCGTTGCTGTTCGGCCGCGTGCTCGATGGCAAGGGGGCTGGCAGGCCGATCGAATGGGAAGACGCCAAGGTCTGGCAGCCTGCCACACCCGGCGAGATCATGTGGGTGCATCTCTGCCGCAACCGGCCGGGCGTGATCGAATGGCTCGAGCAGCTCGATATCCCGGAACCGACCGTTGAATTGCTGACCAGCGACTCCACGCGCCCGCGCGCCTTCCGGGATGGCGATACGCTTGTGGCGACGATGCGCGGGATCAATTTCAATCCAGGCGCCGAGCCCGAGGACATGATCTCGATGCAGATGTGGTGCGATGGCAAGCGCCTCATCACCTTGCGTCGCTTCCCGCTCCAGACCCCGCGGCATGTTCTCAGGATGATCGATCGGGAAGAAGTGGGACCGTCCGATGCCGGCGCGCTCATCACCGAACTGGCCGAGGCGATGATCACCCGCATGTCCAGCGCGATCATCGACATGAACGAGCATATCGACGAGCTGGAGGACAGCGACCATGACAGCGACGATGCGGAGAAGATGCTCGACAAGATCGTCACCATTCGCCGCAACTGTCTGGCACTGAAGCGGCACATGGGCCCCATGCACGAGGCGCTGGAGTCCATTTCGCGAACCGCACCACCATGGTTCGAAGAGCATGACCGACGGGAGATCGGGGAGAGTATCGATCGTTTGCGGCGCTATCTCGACGATCTCGATATCAGCAAGGAAAGCGCTGTCGTGCTGCAGGACGATATTCGTGCCCGCTCGATCGCCCGCAATGAGCGGACCAATTACCTGCTGACCATCGTGGCCGCGATCTTCCTCCCACTCGGCTTTCTCACCGGACTGCTGGGCATCAATGTCGGCGGCATGCCTGGTGTCGATGATCCGATGGCATTCTGGGAAGTCGTGGCGCTTTGCGGCTCCATTTTCGTCGCCATGCTGATCCTGTTCTGGAAGTGGAAGTGGCTGTGATCGGCAGGTCCGGAAACTGATCATGGAAGAACATGGCGCAGGCCTGATGCTGAAAGACGGCTTCCTGATGCTCGGCTTTGCCCTGGCATTCGTGCTGCTTTTCCGCCGCATGGGGCTGGGTGCCACGTTGGGCTATCTGGTGGCCGGTGTGATGATCGGGCCGCAAGTGCTCGGTCTCGTCGGCGGTGCGGAGGCAATGGTCGAGTTCGCTGAGCTCGGCATTGTCATGCTGCTCTTCGTGGTCGGTCTCGAACTGAGTCCCGCCCGGTTGTGGCGCATGAAGCACGAGATATTCGGGCTCGGCCTTGCCCAGGTCACTGCCTGCGGCCTGATCGTCGCTGCCACCATCCTGGCTTTGACCGGCTTCACCTTCGAGGCTGCACTGGCCATCGGCCTGCCGCTGGGCTTGTCATCGACCGCGCAGGTTCTGCCCATGCTGCAATCGGCTGGTCGCTTGCGCACGCCGTTCGGGGAACGCGCCTTCGCCATCTTGCTGTTCCAGGATCTGTCGATCATCCCGCTGATCACCATCGTCGAGGCGATGAGCCGCAATCCCGCCGATGCGACCGGACCGGCCGGTTGGACGCTGGGCTTGCTCACGCTCGCCGCGATAGCTGGGTTGATCGCTGCGGGCCGTTTCCTGATCCGTCCGCTGTTCCGCCTGATCGGCGGACTTGGCGAGCGCGAGATGTTCATCGTGGCGGCGCTGTTCACGGTTGTCGCCAGTGCCGCGGTGATGGAATGGCTCGGCCTGTCGCTGGCGCTTGGCGCCTTTATCGCCGGCGTGATGCTGGCCGATACGCCGTATCGGCATGAGCTGGAAGCCGATATCGAGCCCTTCCGCTCAATCCTGCTGGGCCTGTTCTTCCTCGCCGTGGGCATGATGCTGGACCTGCATGCGATCGCCGACCGGCCTTTCTTCGTCATCGGCTTCGCCTTGCTGCTCATTTCCCTGAAAACGGGAATTATCATGGGGCTCGGCCTGCTGATGAAGATGCGCTGGCGCAGCGCGCTCGCTCTCGGCCTGCTGCTAAGCCAGGGCGGCGAGTTCGCCTTCGTGCTTTACACGACAGCGCAATCCGCCCTGCTGATAACCGATGGTGCCGCCAGCGTGTTCGGGGCAATCGTCACGCTTTCCATGGCGGCAACGCCGTTCCTGATGATGGCGACCAGCCGTATCCGCAAGGAGCCGAAGAGCGAGAGCGGAGAGGAACGCGAGGGGCCACAGCCCGAGGGGTCGAGCGCCCTGGTCATCGGCTATGGCCGGTTCGGCCAGACGGTGGCGCAGACACTGCAATGCGCCGGATTGGCGGTGACCGTGATCGATACCGATGTGAAGCGTATCGACATGTCGGAGCAGTTTGGTCGCAAGGTCTATTTCGGGGATGGCATGCGCCTCGACATGCTGAGGCAGGCAGGAGCAGCCGATGCCCAACTGATCATGTTCTGTCTCGGTGACGACAAGGTGGACAAGGAACTCGTCGCGGCCGTCAAGGACGCGTTCCCCGATGCGATGATCTTCGTGCGCGGATATGATCGCCGCAGCGTGATCGCCATGGCCGGCAGCAAGGCAGATTACGTCATGCGCGAGATGTTCGAATCCGCCCTGCGCATGGCGATCATGGCGCTGGAGAAGGTTGGCCTGAGCGCAGAAGCGATTGATCGGGCGGAGGCTACCTATCGCGAGAACGATCGCCAGCGGCTCGCCGTCCAGATGGAAGCGGGTGATATCTTTGCCGCACAGGAAATGACGCGCGAGCAGGAACGCGCCATGCGGAGAAGCGATTAGCCCTGCGCCGCCTTCAGCTTGGGCTGGTCGCACTCGCGCGGGGTTCCGCGGGTGTCCTCGTCGGAGAGGTCGGGCTCACCCAGATCTTCGTGCGACGGGTTCATCAGGTGCTGCTGCGCGGCAACCACCGGCAGCGGTCGGGCAAAATAGTAGCCCTGGCCGTAATCGACGCCGAGCATGGCCATGGCTTCGCGTTCTTCGATGGTCTCGATCCCTTCGGCCACCAGCTTGCAGCCGATATCGCGGGACAGCTGGACCAGCGCGCCGGTCAGCGCGCGGCGAGCCGGATCGCGGTGGATGTCGCGGGTGAGTGCCATATCCATCTTGAGGATATCGGGCTTGAGATCGACAATGTGCCTGAGGCCCGAATAGCCGGTGCCGACATCGTCGATGGCGATGCGGACGTGGTCCTTGAGACGGCCCAACATGCGCGCGAGTTCTGAGAAATCTTCGACCTTCTGATGCTCGGTCAGCTCGATCACCAATTGCGTGGTATCGATGTCTTCCAGCGCTTGTTCCACGGCGCCCGACATCACCGTGGCAGGCGAAACGTTCACGGCGGCATACTTGCCCATCGGCACATGACCCAGCGTATCGATGGCGTTGCGCACGGCAGCCATTTCGAGCTCGATTCCAAGGCCTACCTTTTCGGCATCCTCGAACCATGCATCGGGACCGCGTTGCTTGGTATTGGGAAAACGCGCCAGGCACTCGACACCCACGGCGCTATTGTCTCGCAGCGAATGGATCGGCTGGTGGAATATGGTAATGGCTTGGCCATCGATAACGCTCTCGACGCGTTTGCGCGCACGGGTCAGTTCCACGTCCTCTTCGAGACTGCTTTCGATCCGCTCAGCGGCAAGGCCGGCAAAGGCCTTCAAAACGCCCAGATCGCGCTGGGAGAGGCTGCGGTCGGGCTTGCGTCCAAGCGCGCAGAAACTGCCCCATACGCTGCCGTCCGAGAGGCGAAGCGGCACGTTGAGGTGGCAGCCCACGGGCAGGAAATCGGTGATTGCAAGAGTGCGGGTCAGCGGATAGTCCGCCGGATCCTGGATCAATTCGGGCAGGCGGCCTTCGAGGATATGCCAGCAATAGCTGTCCTCGTTCGGCTCGCGGAAGCCGGGACCCATCGGCAGGTCGAGATCGGTGTGGACATGGGTAAGCTCGCGCTGGCCGTCCTCGACATAGCGCGAGACGAAGGCGATCTCGAGGCCCAGATGGCCACGCACGGCAGCGAGTACGCGCTCGATGCTCGCGTCATGAAACAATTCGTCTGCCAGCGGGCCGGTCGGCACGCCAGGAGCTGGTAACTGGATCTCGGCAACAGCCATGCGGAAAATCCCCTTCGTAGAGAAGGTGAAGTGCACGAAAATCCCTAAAGTGGCATTAACCGGGCGGCTTGGGGTCTTCTAAAGCCTGACTTCAAAGAGAAATTCGTGGTCGCACTGCTTACCGACCCAGAACTCGATATCGGCGATTTTGGCAAAGCCGTAACGGGTATAGAAACGCTGTGCGCCGAAATTCTCGCTCCACACCGAAAGCTGGATCGCATCGCATTCGCGATCCTGCGCCTCCTGCATGGCCCAGCCCATCAGCTTGGCGCCGACACCTTGCCCGGTGAGGGCTGGATCGATGTAGAGCTGGCCCAGCGCGATAGGCTTTGCGGCATCGGAATGGACGGCATATTCGCTGTCGAGGCCGAGCGTGCAATAACCCATCGTTCGACCTTCTTGCTCGGCCAGCATGACCAGCTGGCGCGGATCGCCGATGATTGCCGCATAGGCGTCTGTCGTCTTGTGTGCCTCAAGGAAGGCAGCGAGGTCGGCTGGTTCATAAAGGTGTTCGAAAGCCACGCAGAAGGACCGGCGGCCAAGCTCGGCCAGGGCAGGGGCATCTTCGATCGTGGCGCGGCGCAGGATCATGGTGAGTCGGCAGAGAACTTGTCGGCTTTGCGCTTGCCGAAGCGCATGCCTCGTTCGAGATGGGCGCGCAGGGCGGCGTAGTAAGCCTCGAGGAATTCGCGTTCGTCGCCGCTACCCGCCTCCCATCCGATCTTGCGGCAGATGGTTTCCATCACTTCGCGCATGGCTTCGGGATTATCCTGTCGCAGTACGCGTTCGAGAACCTGCAATTCATGCTCGCCATAGACGGCCAGTTCGGCGTCGCCGAAGCGATATTCGCGGCTGCGATCCGGGGCGAGTGACATAGCCTCCGGCAGCTTGACCCGCTGTGCCTCCACCACCCAGGTGCCGGCAACCAGATCGCCTGCGCGAAGCCCGTCCTTGTTGAACATGGGAAAGAGAAGGAAGATCATCAGCCACACAAAGGCGGCCATGCCCGCCACTCCCGCTTCCTGCCCGCCACCGAGCAGGAAGAAGGTTGGCAGGAACACCTCCACATCGCGCAGGAGATTGCGGGCGATCACGGCTTCGGTGGTGAGGCGCTTGCCGTCGCGTGCAGCCACGCGCAGGCCGAGCATGCGCTTGCCCGGCGTCGCACCGCGCGGACCCAGCTCGAACCACAGGAAATATCCATGGCGGGCCAGGAACAGCAGCAGCGTGATGATGATCGCCACGAGTTCGAGGGCCGGGGAAACCTCCTCCATATTGGTCACGTTGAACATGGAGAAGCCCAGCGCGGTAAACAGGAAGAGGAAGATCAGCGTGCCGAGAAACAGGATGGTCAGGTCGAGGATTATCGCGCCTGCCCTTGCGCTCTTGCTGGCGACGGAAAGCGGCAGGGAAAGCCCTTCCGGCGTCACCAGTTCCCGCAGTCGCTTCAGGCGGCCGCGTTCGAGCCGGGCAGTGGCGGCGCTCATCGCTTGCCTCCCTTGCCGATAGCCGGCTCGTCATGATCGCGCGGACGCGGGGCGAGGATGAAATAGAGCAGCCAGAAGGCGAGCATGACCCCGCCAATGGTCGCGCGTGCCGACGCGGTGCCGACCAATTGCCTTGCATAGCCTTCCAGCAGGCCGGCGATCACCAGCATGAAGATACAGCCTGCCATGACCTGTGCGGCACGCCGGCCGCTGGCCGATGCGGCCGACAAGATCGAGCGTTCGCCGGGAAAGGCCATGCTGCGGCCGATATGCAGCCCCGCAGCGCCCGACAGCAGGATGGCGAAGAGCTCGGTCGTGCCATGCACGCTCAGCCAGGCGGCAAATTCCCAGGTCAGGTCCTGCCCGGAAAAGACCCAGAGCATCGCACCCAGCAGCGCCAGATTGTGGACCAGCAGCAGCAAAGTCGGAATGCCGAAGCAGAAGCCCAGGGCGAAGGCCATGATACAAACGCCGGCATTGTTGGAGAACAGCGCGGCGGCAAAATAGCTTAGCCCGTCCGCATTCTCGGTCGGCTGCAACGTCTCGAGCAAGGCTTCGCGGCTGGCGCCGGGGCGGCGCGCATCGGCAAAATTGCTCGGCACAAGGGCGTAGAACCATTCCGAATCCCGGTCCACGAGCAGCCAGCCGACCACAGTGCCCGCAACCATCACTGCCAGCGCGATGCAGATATCCAGCCAGATATCGCGAACGGAGGCGCTCCAGCCTCCGGCAAAGAAACGGCGGAGCCATCCGAACAGGCTCGAGCGTGGCCCATAGACCTGGAACCAGGCCCTCCGCACAAGCGATTCGAGATAGGCGAGTGTCGCCGCATCGAGCGAAGTCTCTCGCGCAACGGCAAGGCTCGATGCCGCCTTGCGATAGAGCACCGGCAATTCGAGCAGATCCTCGTCGGCAATGCGCCTGGGCCTGCCCTTTTCGAGTTGCAGCACGATAAGCTCGAGCCTCTGCCAGTCGACCTCGCGCTCGAGGCGGAACCGGTCCGAGCGCAGGCTTGCCGCCTCGATATCGGCGGGGGACTCGATTTCGGTCTTCCGGAAGATGCTTGGCAGGGCCATCAGCCGATCGCCTCGCTGCGCTTGGTCTCGAGATAGCGGTCAATCAACCGGTAGCCGATTGCCTCATGCGGGGCTTCGATCACGTCCACGCCCATTTGCCGCAGGCGCTGCAAGACGATGGCGCGTTGGTGCGCCAGCGACTGTGAGGCGACCGCCGTGGCGATATCGCTCATTGTTTCCGGCTCGGCGGCTGCAAGTCCCCCCAGTTCGGTGTCGGTGAAGGTCACGAAGATCACCAGGTGGTGGCGCGTCAGCCGCTCGACGCTCTCGACCATCAGCTCGGCAGAAGTCGGATCGGTGAAGTCAGAAAACAGCACGATCAGCGAACGACGTTGGAGGCGCGCTGTCAGCGTGGCGAGGGCAAGGGTGAAATTGGGTTCGCGCGGCATGTAGTCGAGCTCAGCGGCTGCCGTCTGCAAGCGGTGGAAGGCACGCGTGTCGGTGACGAACGGGGTCATCAGTCCGGGCACATGGGCAAAGCCGAACAGGGCCACCTTGTCGCCACCCTTGAGCGCGACATAGGCGGCGGTGAGCGCGGCAGAGACCGCTCTGTCGATGCGTGCAAGGCCGTCGACCGGCTCGCACATGGACTGGCCGCAATCGAATGCGAAGACGATCTGGTTGTCGCGCTCGCTTTCATTTTCGCGGGCATAAAGCGCGGTGTGGCGCGCGCTCGCCTTCCAGTCGATGCGGCGGCGGTCCATCCCCGCCTCGTATTCCGAGAGCGCCTCGAACTGCGTACCTTCGCCGCGAATGCGCCGGGCAATGAGGCCGAACTGCGCATCGCGCAGGAAGCTCTGCAATTGCGGGGAGCGGACGGGCGAGAGATCGGGCCACACGCGGACAGCTACATCGAGCGGGCGCTGTACCTGTCGCACCGCCAGGCCGAGCGGGCCCGACCAGCGCATCCACATATCGTGCAGATAGCCGGTTCCGCGCCGGACGGGCACGATCGGGAATGTGCCGGCAAAGGTTCCGTCCTCCCTGCCGCGACCGAGCTGCCCTTCCACCTTGCCTTCAATGCCGAGGCGGGGATCGAAACCGATGGCGACCTGCGGCACGCGCAGCCCCTGCATACGTGCAATTCGCGCTTCGACCTTCAGGTCCACGGGCTGGCCGATCTCGCCATCCGTGGGTGCCCCAAGCTCCAGTTCGTGCAGCTTGCCTGCCAGCAATCCGTCCAGCAGCATGAACAGGAACAGCACGATGGCTGCAGCCGGGGCCACGATCCATGCCCCCGGGGCTGTGGCCGCGATGACGACCGCCAGCGGCGTCAGCAGAACCAGCAGGACCAGCATCCTGGCCGTGGGGACGATGGGGAAAGCGCGTTTCACCGATAAATGCTCAGCGCGGAGCCTCCGTCTGCTCGATCAGGTCGGCAACAAGGTCCTCGATTTGTCGGCCTTCGATCTCAGCCGCGGGGGAGAGCAGGATGCGATGCCTCAACGTCGCCGTGGCCAGCGCCTTCACATCGTCGGGGATCACATAATCGCGGCCATGCAGCGCGGCACGTGCCCGAGCAGAATTGGCCAGCAGCACAGCTGCTCGAGGCGATGCGCCGCTGGCGATCTCGGCATTGTCGCGCGTCGCCCGCACGAGGTTGACTGTGTAGTCGATCACGTCCTCGGCCAGCTTGACCGCCTGCTGCGCCTGCTGAACCTGTTCGTAGGCCGAGACGAGTGCTGCGTACGCGGACTGCACATCGGCAACCACCTTGTCTTCGGTCAGACGTCGCTTCGCATTCAGCTGCGCGATCTTCGCCTGCACGGCCTGCATCTTGCCGCGAGCCTTGCGTCGCTGAATCGGCACGTCGACAAAGATCGACGCATCGAGTTCGAACTGGCCCTTGTCGTTCTTCTTGCTGGTCGGATAGCCGACATCCTGCGAAGCCGAAACGACCGCGTCGACGGACGGTCGCATCAGGTTGTGCGCTTCGGCAAAATCGACTTCCAACTGGCGCTGCACGAAATTGAGTACGGCAATCTCGGGCCGCTGCTCCAGAGCAAGCTGCGAGTCGAACATCATGTCGGTCTCGTCGACCGGCTCGGGTCTGGGAAAGCCGGGAAGATCGATCGGCGAAGCAATCCGCGGGTGACCGTCCATGCCGCGCAGGTACAGGGAGAGCTTGACCGCCGTCTGCTGGAGTTTGCGGGCGGCGTCGGCCCGTTTCGCGCGGCGTTCGGCAACCAGTCGGAGGTTGTCGGTCAGTTCCGGGGGATCGAGGAAGCCCTCTTCGACCTGTCGGCGGATGCGCTGGGTGCGGTCTTCGGCCAGCGCGAGGATGCGTTCGGCGATGCGGTACTTCTCGCCTGCCGCAACCCAGTCCCAGTAGGCATAGCTGGCTTCCTGGACGAAACCGATCAGCTGAGCCTGGATGTCGGGTTCGACGAGCTGGCGTTCGTAGGTCGTCCGCCACAGCTCGGCCCGACGGTCGTCGATGTTCCGGTTGCGTGAGAGCGGAACCACGACCCCCGCTTTGAACTCGCCCCCGTCATTGGTCTGCCGCTCCTTGTACCACGGCTGAAAGTCGCCGCGACCAATGCGGTAGCCGGCAAACACTTCACCGCCGTTGTAGGTTGGCTGGACCAGTCCGACACTCTGCCGGTAGGTCTGGTAGAAGCCGGTGGGGCCGTTTTCGCTGGCGGCCTTGAACTTGAGGTCGAACGCGCCGGTGGCGGCCATCTGCTCGCCCTGAGCAATATTGCGGGACTGCAGTGCCGCCTCCAGCAGCGGATAGCTCTGATAGACCGACCCGATCACCTCATCGAGGTTCAGGCCGCGGCCCGTCCAGAGGTCGGACGGATGCGGGACGATCAGTTCGGGTTCTTCGACACTGTCGGGACCGGTCGACTCCGGAGTGTCTTTCGACTGCGGCGCGTCTTCCGTCGCCGGCTCCTCGTTCGAGACGGGACGAACGGAATCATCGCTCGCTGGCCTGTCTCCGTTCGGGGTCGACGATTGCCCGTCAGCGAGATCGACGGAGGTCGCAAGATCGGCCGCCGGGTTGGCCACCTGATCGTCGTGCGGGAGAGCCGGATCCGCGGCAGGGGAGTGTGCAGT
>CAJXNC010000005.1 GCA_913056125.1 uncultured Altererythrobacter sp. | reverse complement strand
GGCCGCCGCCGATTTCATTTTCGTCGCCGGTTGCCTCAGGAGCCGGGACAGGCATTGGCGCAGCGGCGACCGCCACCTGTCCGGAAGGGGCTGGCGTCGCCATCGCCGCCGTTCCGCCAAGCGACTGAAACGTCTGCATCTGTTGCGCGAAAAGTTGCTGCGCCATCTGCAATTGGGACTGGAAAAGCGCCTCGAGCCCATGAGGTGCCTTTAGGGTTCCATTCGCCGATGAAGATGGCGCAGCAGGCGCGACGTCCGGCGTGGGGGGGACCTGAGCCACCGGAGAGAGAGAGGCCGTCTGCAAGGCGTCTGCCGGCAGTTCGGCATCAAGATGTCGCGCTAAGTCGTGAACGGTCGGTATGTTGCCGAGCAATTCGCGGAAGGAAAGCTTGACTCTGTATTCCTTCTCCACCTTCTGCGCGAACTGGCCGATGAAGAGAGAATCGAAACCCAGTTCCAGAAAGGTCGCGCCGGCCGCGTCGTCTGGCAGATCTTCGCCCGAAAGGTCGGCGAGAAGGGCGATCAGGGCGCGTTCGAGCATCGCTGGCCGGTCGGTGGTGGAAAATGTGGTGTTCATCGGGCTCAATCCGTCTGTCATGGTTGTCTGCGCCGGGATTTGGGTGTTCGGGGCGGTTACCGCCGCGTTTGCCCGGCCTTTCGGTTTCGGTGCGTCGATCCAGTGCATCTGGCGCTGGAAGGGATAGGTCGGCAGCGGTATCCTTCGCCGCGCTGCTTCTGGCAGGCTTGGCCAGTCCAGTGCGCAACCGGCGATCCACGACCGCGCATGCGCCTCGGCGAAAGCTTCCTCGCCAAAGGGTGCGCGGTCGTGCTCGGGCAGGGACTGGATGATGGCGGCGACGGACTCGCGCTTCAGCGTTTGCGCGGTGAAGACCGAAAGGGTGCGGCCGGGGCCGACCTCGAGGAAAACCGGCTTTCGGTCGCGCGCGACTGTCTGAATGCCATCTGCAAAGCGCACGGCGTCGCGGCAGTGGCGTGCCCAGTAGGTCGGCGATGCGCCCTGCGCATCGGTCTGCCAGTCGCCGCTAACGCAGGAAATGTAGGGAATGGCGGTGGTACCGTATTCGATCTTGGCCGTTTCTTCCGCCAGAGCCGTCGCCGCCTCGTCCATCATCGCCGAGTGGAAGGCGTGCGAGGTGTGCAGCCGGCTATAGGCAATGCCCGCCGCATCGAATGCCGCGCACGTCTCGTCCACGGCCTCGAACGTGCCGGAAATGACACTGAGCTTCGGCGCGTTGACGGCGGCAATCTCCACCCCGTCGCGAAGATGCGCGGCAGCGGCTTCGGCAAGCGGGAATAGACGGTCCATTTGCGGACGCAACAGACCTTCGGAGACGAGCGGCCAGGCATTCTGGTGGATTTCCTGCGCCAGCAGCGCCTTGAAATTGTCCGAGCGGGCGCGCAGCGTCGAGCCGGTCAGTGTCTGGCGCTTTACCATCAGCTTGACCACGCTGATTTCCGCCGTGGTCCCGCCGAGCGTGGCGATGGTCACCAGCCTCCCATCCATGGCCAGGCAATCGAGGTTGCGCTGCGTGTATGCGCCCGCGACGACATCGAGGATCACATCCGCCCCGCCCCCGCCGGTGAAGGCACGCACCGCCTCGCCGAAATCCTCCTCGCGGTAATTGATCGCAAGGTCCGCACCCACGTCGCGCGCCGCAGCGCATTTGGCGTCGCTGCCGCAAGTGGCGATGACGGTCAGGCCGAACAGCTTGCCGAGCTTGATCGCCATCGTGCCGATACCGGAGGTGCCGCCATGGACCAGCAGCACCTCGCCATCGCGCGCATGCCCGCGCTCGAAGACATTGTGCCAGACAGTGAAAAGTGTTTCCGGCAGCGCGGCGGCTTCGGCCATGGACAGGCCTTCGGGTACGGGCAGGCACTGGCCGCAGGGGACCGTGCAATATTCGGCATAGCCGCCGCCATTGGTAAGGGCGCAAATCTTCTGGCCGAGCAACTCTTGTGAGGCGCCCTCACCCAGCGCTACCACTTCTCCGGAAATCTCCAGCCCCGGCAGGTCGCTCGCCCCCTTGGGCGGCGGGTAGAGGCCGGCGCGTTGCAGGCAATCGGGTCGGTTGACCCCGGCATGGCTGACGGCCACCAGCACCTCTCCCGCAGCGGGCAGGGGCACGGGCCGGTCCTCCATTTGCAGGACCTCGGGACCGCCCGGTGCGGAAATCGCCATAGCCTTCATGCTTGCAGGAATCTGCCGTGCCAATTCACCCCCCTGACGGTTGCGGCATATGCATTCCACATGCCTAGGGCCCGCGCCCATTGACAGCAAGCCGCGCGCTCGCGATGCTGCACTGCAATGGAAGACGATGACCTTCCCCGGATGCGCAGCGATGCCGCCAGCCAGCTGGCCAAGGAGGCGCTCGACACCTACTCGCAGGACGAGTTGATGGCGCGCATCCAATTGCTCGAGGCGGAAATCGCCCGGGTCAAGACGCATCACTCCAAGGCAGCGGACCACCGCAAGTTCGCCGATGCGCTGTTCAAGCCGCGAGAAACCGACTGATGGGCCCGGCGAGGTCCAAACCACCCCTCGCAATCGCGCAGCAGCGCACCATATCTTCTATATCAAGAGCGCCGGGTCGCATCCGACGCGATTTCGCCCCCATGCGGGTTCCGTCGAGGTTCATGGCGGTATTCGTACAATCGCAACCCTTCGGACCGTATTCTCCGGCCATCGGATAGGAAAACATGCCAAGTTTCGCGCAAAACCTCGAAAAATCGCTCCATACCGCGCTCCAGCACGCGAGCGATCGCAGCCATGAATATGCGACGCTCGAACATTTGCTGCTCGCCCTGGTAGACGATCCCGATGCTGCCGAAGTAATGACCGCTTGCGGCGTCGACATGGCCGAGCTTGGCAATGTCGTGAAGCAGTATCTCGACCAGGAATACCAGTCGCTCAAGACCGAGGACGATGCCGATCCGCAGCCGACCGCAGGTTTCCAGCGGGTGATCCAGCGCGCCATCCTGCATGTCCAGTCATCGGGCAAGGATACCGTCACCGGTGCCAATGTGCTGGTGGCGCTGTTCTCCGAACGCGACAGCTACGCCGTCTATTTCCTGCAGCAGCAGGATATGAGCCGCCTCGATGCGGTCAGCTTCATCAGCCACGGCATCGGCAAGGGCGGCCGCCAGATCGAAAACCGCTCTCCGCAGGGTGGTGAAGAAGGCGAAGCCAAGGCCGAGGAGAAGCCGGAAAAGAGCAAGAAGGATTCCGCGCTCGACCAGTTCTGCGTCAACCTCAACCAGAAGGCGCTGGACGGCAAGGTCGACCCGCTGATCGGACGCGGCCCCGAGGTCGACCGCACGGTGCAGATTCTTTGCCGCCGCTCGAAGAACAACCCGCTCTATGTGGGTGAGCCGGGCGTGGGCAAGACCGCGATTGCCGAAGGCCTCGCGCGCAAGATCGTCGAGGGCGACGTTCCCGAAGTGCTCGAGGATGCGGTGATCTACTCGCTCGACATGGGCGCACTGCTGGCCGGCACGCGCTATCGCGGCGATTTCGAGGAACGCCTCAAACAGGTGGTCAACGAACTCGAAAAAATGCCCGAAGCCATTCTATTCATTGATGAAATTCACACAGTGATCGGGGCTGGCGCGACCAGTGGCGGGGCCATGGACGCCTCCAACCTGCTCAAGCCCGCGCTTTCCAACGGGGCGATCCGCTGCATCGGTTCGACCACCTACAAGGAATTCCGCAATCACTTCGAGAAGGACCGCGCTTTGCTGCGCCGGTTCCAGAAGATCGACGTCAACGAACCGACAGTCGAGGACACGATCAAGATCCTCAAGGGCCTGCGCAGTGCCTTCGAGGAGCATCACAAGGTCAAGTACACGCCCGATGCGATCAAGACCGCGGTGGAAATGAGCGCGCGCTACATCAATGACCGCAAGCTGCCCGACAAGGCGATCGACGTGATCGACGAGGTCGGCGCGATGCAGATGCTGGTTCCGCCGAGCCGCCGCCGCAAGACGATCACCGCCAAGGAGATCGAGAAGGTCATCGCCACCATGGCGCGCATCCCTCCGAAATCGGTGAGCAAGGACGACAAGGCCGCGCTGCACAATCTCGAAAAGGATTTGAAGCGCGTCGTTTACGGCCAGGACAAGGCGATCGAGAAACTCTCGACCGCGATGAAGCTCAGCCGCGCCGGCCTGCGCGAACCGGACAAGCCGATCGGCTCCTTCCTGTTCAGCGGCCCGACCGGTGTCGGCAAGACCGAAGTCGCGCGCCAGCTCGCCTCCATCATGGGCATCGAGCTCAAGCGCTTCGACATGTCCGAATATATGGAGCGCCACAGCGTTTCGCGCCTGATCGGTGCGCCTCCGGGCTATGTCGGCTACGACCAGGGCGGCCTGCTGACCGATGCGATCGACCAGCATCCGCATTGCGTGCTGCTGCTCGACGAGATCGAGAAGGCGCATCCCGACCTGTTCAACATCCTGCTGCAGGTGATGGATAATGGCCGGTTGACCGATCATCACGGCAAGACGGTCGATTTCCGCAATGTCGTGTTGATCATGACGACCAATGCCGGCGCCTCCGACATGGCCAAGCAGGGCATCGGTTTCGGTGCCGGCACGAAGACGGAAGCGCAGGACGAGGCGGTGAAGAAGATGTTCACCCCCGAATTCCGCAACCGCCTCGATGCCATCGTTCCGTTCGACTATCTCGGCACGGAGACGGTCAGCCGCGTGGTCGACAAGTTCATCCTCCAGCTCGAATTGCAGCTGGCCGAGCAGAACGTGCATATCCAGTTCGATGGCGATGCGCGCGATTGGCTGGCCAAGCGCGGCTATGACAAGATGATGGGCGCAAGGCCGATGGC
The DNA here is from genome assembly GCA_913056125.1 of uncultured Altererythrobacter sp. Taxonomy (GTDB): domain Bacteria; phylum Pseudomonadota; class Alphaproteobacteria; order Sphingomonadales; family Sphingomonadaceae; genus Alteraurantiacibacter. Next base: position 203,932 of record CAJXNC010000005.1, on the reverse strand, counting down.
CCGCCTGATCCAGGAAAAGGTCAAGCAGCCTCTCGCCGAAGAGCTGCTGTTCGGCAAGCTGGCGCAGGGCGGCGAAGTGCATGTGAGCGTGAAGGAGGAAAAACTCGCCTTCGAGCTTACGCCCGCACCACCCAAGGCCAAGCCGAAGAGATCGCGCAAGAAGCCTGCGGCCAAAAAACCCGAGACACCCGCAGCGGAAGACAAGGGCAAGGACTAGGCTCCCTGCATCCCGCATCAACGACAAGGGGCGGCGCTATTGCGTCGCCCTTTTCGTTTCAGATTCGGACCAGCTTCTCGCGCGAAGTTGCGCCGCGCAACAGTTCGAGCCGGGAGGGCGCTTCGCCCAGTGCCTTGGCCAGAAGGCCGAGGACAGCATCGTTGGCCGCGCCGTCCTGCGGCTTGGCACGAACCTTCACCTGCAGCTGGCCATCGGAAATGGCGATCCCCTCGCTGCGCGCACCGGGCGTGACACGCAGGGCCAGCCTTCCCTCGCTATCGGCCAGGGCGCGGATCGCTTCGGCGGGAGGCAGATCAGCCTTCGGACGCGCCATCAGCTGACTGAGCGAGATATCGGCTTGCGAGCCTGACATAGCGATCGGACTGGAAGCGGGTCTTCTCGATTTGCGCCGCATCGCGCTGGCGCAGGAACTTGGCCGGCCGGCCGATCCACAATTCGCCGGCGGGAATGCGCTTGCCGGGACTGAGCAGCGCCCCCGCAGCAAGCATCGCTCCTTCACCGATATGACTGTCATCCATCGCGATCGCGCCCATGCCGACAAAGCCGCGATCATCGACCGTCGCGCCATGGACCAGCGCCATATGGCCGATCACGCAATCCTCGCCGATGATCGTGGGGCTGCCATCGGTATCGGGGCGCGGACCCTCGACATGGAAGACGCTGCCATCCTGCACATTGCTGCGCGCGCCGACGACAATGCGATGGATGTCTCCGCGCAGCACGCAATTGAACCAGACCGAGGCTTCGGGGCCGATAGTCACATCACCAATGATGCAGGCACCGGGCGCGACAAAGGCGCTCTCGTGAATCTGCGGATGCTTGCCCTCGAAGGGCATGATGGTCGCGCCGGGATAGCGGGTAGCGAAGCTCATGCCGGTACCTTCCATTTTTCGCGCGGCATCGCATAGGTGACCGCATCGCACCACGGCGGATCGAAGCGCGGATCCACGTAGTCGAGATCCTCGCGCCGCTCCATTCCGAGCCGCTCCATCAGGCCCCAGCTGGCCGCGTTTTCGACGATGGTCATGGCGTAGACCTCACGGGCACCGAATACTTCGAAAGCGGCATTCATCGTGGCGATCGCCGCTTCCTTAGCATAGCCCCTGCCCCAGGCGTCTTCGCGCATGCGCCAGCCGATCTCGAACTCGCCTGGCACCGAACTGGTCGGCGCGTCGGCACGCTTGAGGCCGCAAAAGCCGAGTACTTCGCCCGACAAATGCCCACCATCCGGCTTACGCTCGAGCAGCCAGAAGCCATGGCCGTAATCCCGTGTGATTCCGCCCACGCGTTCGCGCCATTTGCCGAATTCTTCCGCGCTATAGGTGCCGCCGAGCCAGCGCATGACCGCCGGCGTATTGGTGTGGGTGAAGAAGGCCTCCCAGTCTTCGTCACCACCCCAATCCCGCAGCACCAGCCGTTCGGTCTCAAGCCGGAAGTCAGCCATTGAGCAGCTTCGCCGCCAAGGGGGCATGATAGGTGAGCACCCCGCTGCACCCTGCGCGCTTGAACGCCATCAGCGTTTCCATGACCAGTGCATCGCGCTCACCAGCCCCAGCCGCAGCAGCAGCCTCGATCATCGCGTATTCGCCGCTCACCTGGTAGGCGAAGACGGGTACGTCGAACTGCTCCTTCACCCTGCGCACGATGTCGAGATAGGGCAGGCCCGGCTTGACCATGACGCTGTCCGCACCCTCGGCAATGTCGAATTCGACTTCGCGCAGGGCCTCTTGCGCGTTGGCAGGGTCCATCTGGTAGGTTTTCTTGTCACCCTTGAGCAGTCCGCCCGAGCCGACCGCATCGCGAAACGGGCCATAAAAGGCCGAGGCGTATTTGGCAGCATAGGACATGATCTGGACATTGTGGTGATCGCCCATTTCGAGCGCCATGCGGATCGCCTTGATGCGACCGTCCATCATGTCCGAAGGGGCGATGATGTCCGCCCCCGCCTCTGCCTGGTTGAGCGCCTGGTCCACCAGAACGGCAACCGTATCGTCATTGACGACATAACCGTCCTCGTCGACCAGCCCGTCCTGGCCGTGGCTGGTATAGGGATCGAGCGCGACATCGGTCAGCACGCCCACATCCGATCCGCACGCCTGCTTGATCGCCCTGATCGCACGGCACATCAAATTGTCGGGATTGAGCGCCTCCGCCCCGTCGTCCGAACGCCTGTCAGGCGGCGTATTGGGAAACAGCGCCACGCAGGGAATGCCCAGCGCCACCGCCTCTTTCGCGCGAGCGGCGATCCCGTCCACCGACCAGCGCGACACGCCGGGTAGCGAGCCGACCGGCTCCTCCACCCCTTCGCCTTCAGTGACAAAAAGCGGCCAGATCAGGTCGGCAGGCGTTAGCGCGGTCTCGCGATGCAGCGCACGGCTCCAGCCGCTGGCGCGGCTGCGGCGAAGGCGGGTCGAGGGATAGGATGCACTCATTTCGCTGCGCCTCCTGCCGCAAAAGCGCGGTCAGGGCAATTGACTGCTGGATTGCAGGAGAACGTCAGCCGACGCGCTGGCGGTTTTCCAGCCGGTCGATCTCGCGCGCCGGCTCGCCAACGGAATTGGGATCAGGTCCGAATTCGACCAGCGCAGCGCCGGGTTCGACCGTTTGCAGCCGGTCGAGCTGGGCGCGGAAATCGCGCAATTCACTGCCACCGAGCTGCTCACGCGTGGCAAGGCGCACGCTCTGCGGATCGATGGCATTGCCATTGCGGTACATTTCGTAATGCAAATGCGGACCGGTCACGAGGCCGGTCGCACCGGCATAGCCGATCACCTGGCCGCGGCGGACCTGCTGTCCGGCGCTCACTGCCATGCGGCTCATGTGGCAATAGCGCGTCTGCAGATTGCCGGCATGGCTAAGCCGTACGGCATTGCCACAGCCGCCCGCGCGTCCGGCGCTGGTGACGCGGCCATCGGCCACCGCCACGATCGGCGTTCCGGTGGAGGCCTTGAAGTCGATCCCGCTATGCATACGGCGATAGCCCAGCACGGGGTGGCGGCGCATGCCGTAGCGCGAGGTGATCCGCCCCGGTACTGGGGCAAGCAGCCCGCCGGTTTCCTCGCCGGAACCGTCCGCGTTGAAATAATTGCCCTCGGGGCCCCAGCGCATCATCTGCCGGCGCGGCTCGCCATTGCGATGGATCGCGGCATAGAGCAGCTCGCCCGCTTCCACCTCGCCGGTCTCGGCGCGCTTGTAATCGACGATCAGGTCGAACGTGTCACCCGAAGAGATTTCGCGATTGAGGTCCAGTTCAGTGCCGATCACGCGCAGGAATTTCTGCACCGATGCGGCAGGAGCGCCTGCCGCACGCGCGGAGCGATAAAGGCTGTCGCCCACTTGCCCGCGGATGCGCAGCGGCGTGGTGTCAACGGTGATGGGGCGCGGATCGAGATAAAGCTGCCCATCGCGGCGGCTGACAGCCAGCTGGAGGTCGAAACGAGCCCGGAAGGAGAGCGAATCCACCGGGCGCGGCGCACCTTCGGCAAGGCGGCGGCCAAGCGTGATGTCGATCTGTGTGCCCGGCTCGATATCCTCGACCGGCATGGCCGAGCCCATCAATGCGGCAATCTGGTTGGCTTCCGGCTCGCTCACGCCTGCGCGGCGCAACATGCGGTCGAAACCGTCTCCCTGCGTCAGCGTGGCGACAAGGTCGATGCGCGGCCGTTCGGGTGCGTTGGCGAGCGGGATCACCGCCTGCGTCGCGCCCATGCGGCGGCCGCTATCGGCGCCGAAGGCCAAGGGCATGATCATCTGGCTGCGGAATTCGTCGCGCACATCTTCGTCGATCTGCATGGCGGGAGCTGCTTCGACCGAGGAGAAACCCGGCCAGCCGGCCAGTGCCAATGCCGAGAGTCCGACCATAGTAGCGAGGCCGCGCAGCCATCGCTTGGAGCCGATGTCCTGCGCGAGGTCGGGAGCAAGGTCGAGATCGGACAGCTTGAGCGAGGCCTGTTCGCGCCATTCGTGATAGCGGTCGGACAAGCCTGAAATGCGCGCCTGGCGATGTCGGGTTACGGGCTCGCCTTCATCGATAATATGCGCATGGGAGAGCTGGGCAGGCGGAAAGTCCCCGTCATGCGAGGACTGCGCTCCCTGTCTGTCCTGTTCCTTGAACAAACGCGCCCTCCATCTGGCCGCGCCACATTGCACCGAATTTCATTGGATCGGCGCGACCCGGTCCTGCGGCAATTACTGTCCCTTCGCTCTGCGCGCATAAAGTAAATTCCGCCTTAATGGCGGCGAGCCGAGTCCAATGAGCGGTGAAGCGAGTCGGGGATATCCCGTGGCAGGGCGCGCAATGACGCAGCATGAGCAGTTGCACAGGGCCGCGCGCCGCCCCAGATTGCCAGTCACCGTGACCTCCAACGACTCCAAGGGCCGGATTCGGGCTGTTCTCGGCCCCACAAATACCGGCAAGACCCACCTCGCGATCGAGCGCATGTGTGCCCACTCCTCGGGCGCCATCGGTTTCCCGCTGCGACTGTTGGCACGCGAGGTCTATGACAAGGTCTGCAAGCTCAAGGGCGAAAGCCAGGTTGCGCTGATCACCGGCGAGGAGCGCATCGAGCCACCCAATGCACGCTACCTCCTGTGCACCGCCGAAGCCATGCCCAGAAACGGGTCGGCCGATGGAGGCGACCGCGCCTTCGTGGCGCTGGACGAGGCGCAATTGGGCGCAGATCGCGAACGTGGCCACATCTTCACCGATCGCCTGCTTAATGCACGCGGGCGGGAAGAGACCATGCTGCTCGGTTCGGCCACCATTGAGCCTTTGGTGAAAGCCCTGCTTCCCCGCGCTGCCATCGAGGAACGCCCGCGCTTCTCCACTCTCTCCAATGCCGGTTCGGCCAAGCTATCGCGCCTGCCGCCGCGCAGCGCGGTGGTCGGCTTCTCGGTCGAGCAGGTCTACCAGCTGGCCGAATTGCTGCGCCGGTTCCGCGGCGGCGCAGCGGTGGTGATGGGTGCGCTCAGCCCCGAGACGCGCAATCGCCAGGTCGAATTGTTCCAGTCAGGGGAAGTGGACTACATCGTCGCCACCGATGCCATCGGCATGGGCCTCAACCTCGATGTCACCCATGTTGCCTTCGCCTCGCTCTCCAAGTTCGACGGGGTGCGCCAGCGGCGGCTTACCCCGGCGGAAATGGCGCAGATTGCCGGGCGAGCAGGACGTCACCACCAGGACGGCACCTTCGGCACGCTTTCGGGCGGCAAGGGGCGACCGCCGACCGAGCTCACCGACGACGAGATCTTTGCGATCGAGAACCATCGTTTCGCGCCCGAGACGCAGCTTTACTGGCGCGAGCCACTGCCGCGCTTCCACTCGATCGACACGTTGATTACGGATCTCGAGACGAGGCCCGACCACCCGCAATTGCGGCTTGCCCCCGAAGCGATCGACCTGGCCGTGCTCAAGCGGCTGTCGGAAGACGAGACCATTGCCGGAGACGCACATTCACCGTCGATGGTCGCCCGGCTGTGGGAGACCTGCCAGCTTCCCGATTTCCGCCAGCAGGGGCCCGACATGCATGCCCGCTTCGTGTCGCGGTTGTGGCAAGACCTGCGCAGCGGCCATCTCGGCGCAGATTATGTCGCGGCGCGCATTTCCGAACTGGGGCAGGTGCAGGGCGATATCGACACGTTACAGGGCCGGCTCGCCGCAATTCGCAGTTGGGCCTATATCTGCCAGCGGCCTGACTGGGTTTTGGCGCGCGAGGAAATGGCCGAGCGGGCACGCGCGGTGGAGGCGCGTTTGTCGGATGCGCTTCATCAACGGCTAACAGAACGTTTCGTCAATCGCCGTACATCTGTATTGATGCGCGCCATGGGTAAGGACGCAGCGCTTTTGCGAGTAGAACTGGGCGAAGACGGCAAGGTCAGCGTGGAGGGCCACGCTATAGGCCACCTCGATGGATTCCGTTTCGTCGTTGATGCCGACGCCAGCACGGAGGATCGCAAGCTGATGCTGGCGGCGGCGGAAAAGCATTTGCCGCAACTGCTCGCCGCCAAGGCGCAGGCGCTGATCGCCGAGGAGCTTGGCGACCTGCAGATCGCCAAGGGTGCCATCGTCAGCGGCGAAAGGCCGGTGGCGACGCTCGAATCCGGCAAGTCGAAAACACAGCCGCGTATCGTGCTGGCGAAGGAGCTCGATTCACTCGACCCGGCACACCGCAATCGCCTTAGCGAAGCGCTGGAGGTCTGGCTGGAGAACCAGCTCGCCCCGCTCGCGCCCTTGCGCGCCATCGAAGAGGCCGCGCTCGATCCCGATGCGGGCAGCGAAGTGCGCGCGCTGCTGCTGACGTTGGCAGACCGCAACGGCACGGTCCGCCGCGAGGAAGCCGGGCTGGCGCAGGTGCCCAAGGAAAAGCGGCCCATGCTGCGCAAGCTCGGCGTCTTCATCGGGACCCTCGACGTTTTCATGCCTGCCCTGCTCAAGCCCGGAGCGCGGAAACTACTGCGAGAACTCGGCGCAGACCGGCGCGAGGTGCGCGACCAGATGGAAGCGGTGATCGAGGGCTCCCAGCACCTGCCGGCCGGATATCGCCGCGCCGGCAAGCAGGCGATCCGCGTGGACATGGCGGAAAAGCTGTTCCGCGCCGCACATGACCAGCGAAACAAGGCGCCCCAGGGCAAGGGATCGCCCGGTTTCCCGGTCGACACCGCATTGGCAACTTCCATGGGTCTCCTGCCGGACAATTTCCGCGGTTTGATGCGCGACGCCGGATTCCGGCCCGGCCAGCAGGTCGAGCTGGCCGAAGGTGCTTTTGGTCCTCCCGCACCCCTGCCCTGGACCTGGCGTCCGCCAAGGAAGGACCATGCACGCAGGAACGAGCCGCGCGGCGGACGCAAGGGCCGGCCTCAGGAGGGGCAGAAGCAGGGCGGCAGGCCGCAGAAGGGCCGTCCGGACAAGGGCAGGAAGCCCGAACACGGCCCCGCCACCAGCAATGCCGCTTTTGCCGGGCTGGCCGATCTGCTCGGAGGTAATTGACGGGTTCGCATGCGGATCGACCGGTTGCTGTGGTTCCTCCGCCTTGCCGCCAGCCGCGGATTTGCACAGCAATGGGTCCAGGCGAGCCATATCCGCGTGAACGGCAAGCGCGTGACCAAGCCCAGCTTCGCGGTGAACGCGGGAGACGTGCTCACCCTGCCCATGCGCAAGGATGTGCGGGTGATAGAAATCCTTGCTTTACCCGGCCGTCGCGGTCCTGCAGCCGAGGCACAGGCATGCTATCGCGAACTTGACGCTCGCAAAACTATCGCCATAGCAGGCTCGAGGCCGCCAGGATCTGCGGCAATGAATGAAGGGAACGCACCGAAATGACCTATGTCGTCACCGACGCCTGCATCAAATGCAAGTATACCGACTGCGTCGAGGTCTGCCCCGTCGACTGCTTCTACGAGGGCGAGAACATGCTCGTCATCAATCCGTCCGAATGCATCGATTGCGGCGTGTGTGAACCCGAATGCCCGGCCGAAGCGATCCTGCCCGATACCGAAAGCGGGACCGAGACCTGGCTCGAGCTCAACACCAAGTATTCGGCCGAATGGCCCAATATCACCGAGAAGAAGGACCCGCCTGCCGACGCCGACGATTTCAAGGGGCAGGAAGGCAAGTTCGACAAGTTCTTCTCGGCAGAACCCGGCGAGGGGGACTGAGCCTGAAACCATAGCGGGAATCGAAACCCGCTCCCTGACCGCCGGGATGACGATTCCGGGCGCTGTCTTGCCGCGCATTTAGGCAGGGCTGGTAATATTGTTACGAATCTGTTATATATACGTCCAATCGCCCGGCTGTTGGAGACGGTCCGGGTAGACAGGAAGGCAGGTTTCTCCGTTCTAGCGACAATTGGTACGAAATCGCTGCCGCGGCTGGGTCGCGCGGTTGCAATATCGTCGTCGCTGAAACCGGAACCTGTCCGAGCATGAAAGGACTGTACATGGCAGCCAATGCCCCCGCCTTCGATGTAGGCGATTACGTTGTTTACCCCAAGCACGGCGTAGGCCGTGTCATCGAGCTCCAGAGCGAAGAAATCGCCGGCATGCAGCTCGATCTCTACGTACTCCGGTTCGAAAAGGAGCGCATGACGCTCCGCGTTCCCGTGAATAAGGTTGAATCCATCGGCATGCGCAAGCTTTCCAGCGACAAGACGCTGAAGGAAGCCATGGAAACCCTCAAAGGCAAGCCCAAGGTGAAGCGCACCATGTGGTCGCGCCGCGCGCAGGAATATGAAGCGAAGATCAATTCGGGCGACCTGGTGTCGATCGCCGAAGTGACGCGCGACCTTTTCCGCCCGGAAGACCAGCCGGAACAGAGCTATTCCGAACGGCAGATCTTCGAAGCGGCTTCGAGCCGCCTTGCCCGCGAACTCGCGGCGATGGAAAAGACCGACGAGCCGACTGCGCTGACCAAGATTCTCGACGTGCTGAAGAAGCACGCTCCGCAATATTACGAGAATACCGAGGACGCGTAAGCGATACTCAAGGGGTATTTGGCACTACCCAGGAAGAGCCGAAGGGCCGTTTCGCGAAGGCGAAGCGGCCCTTTCTCTTTGGTGGCGCCGGTCTGCGAAACACCAATGGAGGTCGACCGGCGTTGTTGCCGAAACAGGCGATTTTGTGTATTAGAACAATAACACACAAGTACAGGAGTCGTAGCAATGCGTTTCGACAAGATTGTGCAGGCCGTGGGCCCGCTGGTCATGCTGGCAGCGATGGGCGGGATTGCCGCCAACAAGCGCGGCTGCAACGTCAACTTCAAGGGCAAGGGCTTCCGTTTCGAGGGGAAGGAGCCGAAGCCGCTCGCCGACCTCGACATGGGCGGCGATGCGCCGCGGAAGGTCGTGCTGCTCGGTCCCGACCAGGTCGTGATCACCGAGGGCGAGGATTTCACCATCTCCGTCCAGGGCGACGAGGAGGCCAAGGCCGGCATCCGCTTCGTACTGGAAGACGGGACGCTAGCCGTGATGCGCGACGATCCCTGCAATTATGCGGGCGACGGCGCGACGATCAGCGTGATCATGCCGCCGCCGGAAAAAATCACCATTGCCGGCTCCGGCCAGCTCACCACCGCTGTGTTGGCTCCCGAGGCCGAGGCGACCATCGCCGGTTCGGGCAATCTGGCAACCGGCAACATCGCGATCGACAAGCTGGACGTCACCATCGCTGGCAGCGGAACATTGGCCGCAGGCGGATCGGTTGGCGAGCTTTCGTTGACCGTTGCCGGCAGCGGCAATGCCGACATGCCCGACCTGTTGGTCGGCACCGCGGATATCGACATTGCCGGTTCGGGCAACTCGATCTTCGGCTGCGATGGCGAAGTCCATGCCAGTATCATGGGATCGGGCAATGTCACCGTGCGCGGATCGGCGCGCTGCTCCGTCTCAAGCATGGGTTCGGGCACGCTGGTCTGCGAGCCACGCGAAAAGGCGGCCTGAGGGCCAGGGGAATACAGGGGACTGGAAGCGGAGATGGCGAGAGGACCGATTGAGAAGCCGAAACTGAGAAAGAGAGAGATTTTCGTGGCGCTTGCTGCGGGCCTGCTCGCCGCGGGCGGCGCTGCCATCGCCCTGGAAGACGGTATCGAGCTCGATGTTGTCGGACCGGGCGATGCTGCCGCTTTGGTCGGTCAGGCCGATACCGAGATGACTTACGACCTCGCGGATTTTACGGAAATCTCTACTGCCGGTTCGCAGGACGTCATCATCACGCTGGGCGATGAATTTTCCGTCCGCTCGGAAGGCTCGCCACAAGCGCTGGCCTTGCTCGAAGTGGAAGTCGAAAACGGACGCTTGTCGATCAGCCCGGATGACGACTTCAACTGGAATCGCGGCCTGCAATTGCAGAGTGCCACTTTTCACGTAACCCTGCCAAATCTCTCTTTCATTGCGCTCGCAGGATCGGGCGATGTCAGCGTCGACAGGATCGTCGGAGAGAGTTTCTCCACTACCATTGCGCGTTCGGGCACTTTGACGATCGGCTCGATGGAAGTGGACGAAGTCGATCTTTCGATTGTCGGCTCCGGGGACATCATTGCTTCGGGCACTGCGCGCGAGACCCGGATTGCAATCGGTGGCTCGGGAGAGATCATGGCTCCAGGCTTGCGCAGCGAGGAAGCGCTGGTCCGGATTGGGGGTTCGGGTGATGTCGCGCTTGGCGTTTCAGAGGACGCCTCGATCTCGATCGCCGGAAGCGGCGATGTGGACATCACCGGCACAGATAATTGCTCGCTTACCCGCGTGGGCAGCGGCGAAGTTCGCTGCAATGGCCAGCTCGTCAGCGCGAACTGAGCAAGGCTCGGCAAAGTTCATTGCGGATCAATCCGCCATGCCGCACAAGGCAGGGCGATGGCTCCGCGCATGAAACTCGCCACCCTTGCTGTGGCTTTCGCTCCCGCCCTGCTGGGCGGATGTATCGCGCGGACAGCCGCCAACGTCGTGACTGCCCCCGTCAGGGTGGCAAGCAGCGCGGTCGACCTCGCCACCACCAGCCAGTCAGAGCGTGACGAGGCGCGCGGCCGCGAGATCCGCCGCCGCGAGGAACGGCTCGCCCAGCTGCAGGACGAACATGACGAGCTGATGCTCGATTGCCAGGACGGTAATCGTAACGCCTGCCGCGAAGTGGTAATCGTGCGGCAGGAAATCGAGCGACTCCTGCCGACCATCCCTTACGAACCCGAAGAGGAAGACTAGGCCAGAATCTAGGCTGCCGCGCGGCGCAAACGGTCATTGATGGCCGCGCCCACGCCCTTTTCCGGGATCGGCGCCACGGCGATGCGCGGCTTCTCGGATGCAGCCGCTTCGTGCAGGCAGGCATAGAGCCGGGCGGCCGCTTCGAACAGGTCGCCGGAAGGAGAGAGGTTCACTTCGCCTGCCATATCTCCAAAGCCGATCAGGAATTCGTCTTCTTTGGCAATTGCTGCATTTAGGCGCACGGGTTTGCCGGGCGCATAATGCCGCGCCAGCTGGCCGGGCGCCTCGATCCTGTCGCCCTCGCTGTCACTTTCGGGACCGAGGGTAGCTGCGAGTTCGTCACGTGTGACCGGCCCTTCGCGCAGCAGGTTCCAGCCGCCCTCCTCGCGCAGGGCGACAATCGTCGATTCCAGGCCCGCCCGGCAGGCACCGCCATCGAGCACGGCCTCGATCCGGTCCTCCAGCGATCGCACGACATGCTCCGCACAGGTCGGGCTGATACCCTCGCTGCGATTGGCCGATGGTGCGGCCAGCGGAAGGCCGAGCTGCCGGATCAGCTGTGCAATCAGAGGATGATCGGGATGGCGCAGGGCAATGGTAGGCAGACCCGCCGTGACAGCCGGGGCAATCCCTGCTTCCTCCCGCAAGGGCAGGACCAGAGTCAACGGCCCGGGCCAGTACTGCCTGGCAAGATCACGTGCGCGATCATCGAAGCGACCGATCCGCTCGGCCATCTCCAGCCCGGCGACATGGACGATCAGCGGGTTGAAGCTCGGCCTGCCCTTGGCGCGATAGACCGCCGCCACCGCATCGGAGCTGTCGGCACGCGCGGCCAGACCGTAGACCGTCTCAGTCGGCACACCGACAGGCTGGCCTGCACGCAGCAGTTCCGCTGCGCGCGCCACACCGCCTTTATTGCCCGGGAGGATCACTGCCATCGGGCGGCGCTAGTCCGGCAAGGCGATCAAGCCAAGCCTATTGCATGCTTCCGGGAACGTGGAACGTGCCCGGTTCGGGTGCTTCCAGTGCCACTTCCTCCGGACGGTCCAGTTGCGGAATCCAGTCATAAGGCAGGCGATAGGCGCGATAGACCGCAGGAGAGTTGAAGGCACCTCCCGTGGCGGGTGCCTGCAAATATTCCCACACGATATCGCCATCGGAAGTCACTTCGAAGATGCGGCCGGTCGGCCCTTCGGTGATCAGCGTATTGCCGTTTTCGAGCCGCTGCGCCCCGCTGATATTGAAGGCGAAGAAATTGCTCGCGCGGTAGGTCCAGACCACTTCCATCGAAACCGGATCGATCTCGATCACACGCGAATCGTGGCGGCGGTAATTGGTCATACCCGTGGGCGAAAGCGCGGTCGGGTCGCCATAGCCGCCCGAACCGCCATTATCGAAGATCATCAGGTTCCCGGCACCCGGCAGTCCCTTGGGAATGATATGCGCATGGTGCTGGCCGACGATCTGCCCGATCGTATTGGTCGCCAGCGAATCCGCATAGTCGGGACCCATCTGCCAGACCACGTCGCCATCGCGATCGATGATCGCCACCACGCTCGTCTGGCGACTGGAAATCACCACATTGTCAGGGTGGAAGCGCTCGTCACCCGCATCGTACCACTTGTTCGGACCGAGCCAGGTTGCCGAATTGACGTGGAACCAGTCGAAGCCGTCGCGCCGGCCATTGCGGCGGATGGAATTGCGTTCGGCGACATTGAAGCCGAGCTCGTCGATATGCTCGCTGGCGTGCCAGTCCCACACGATCCGGCCGGATGCATCGACTTCGTAAATACGGTCATCCTCCAGCACGACATCGGCAATCGCCTCGTCGGTGATGCTCGAATGCGCGAGGACGAGCGTGCGCCCGCCATCCATGCCGGGCGTGAATTCGGGCGAGTAATATCCGGCGGGAAAATCGTGCCGCTGCCAGTCATGGTGCTGGCGCGCGCTCCACAGGCGTTCCTCCGTCGTGACTGCGTCGTCCCCCTCCCCCTCGGTGCGAGTGATGGTGATTTCCTCTGCCCGGTCGAAGCGCCACAATTCGTTGCCGTCGAAATCGCGGGCGACCAGCGCGGTCGATTCCTGATGGCCGGGATTGCTGCCCACCGATGCCATCACCACACCGCCCGGCAGCACGCGCGCAGGCCCGCCCGCAGAGACGTTGAAATCCTCCCAGCGCTTTACCACACGGCCATTCATGTCGATCACCACCACGGCTGGCGCGCCAAGGATGGAGAGCACGGTGTAGCCATTCTCTGCCTTGTCTGGATCGTAGATCGTCGTGCCCGTCGGGTAGACGCTGGGCGCTGCGACCATCGGCGCCGCCGAGAGCGCCAGGCCAAGCCCGACCGCGCAGGCAAGCACCCGCTTTGTCCAAATTGCCATCACTTTCCCTCCCAATTGACACGCATGATGTCTGCAATCGGTACCATGCGCAATCCGCAAGCTGCTTGACCTTCACCACATTGGGCGCGAACCAGCCTGCATGAGCGACAAGGAAAAGCTGCTGCACCGCATTGCCGAAGCACTTGAGAGGCTTTCACCCCCGGCCACGCGCAACTGCGACTGGCAGGCAAGCCCGGCCTATGTCTGGGACGGGGACGCACGCGGCGTGGAACGGATCGAGGCCCCCGCGCTGGACCTGCTGCGCGGGATCGATCGGCAGAAAGGCGTGGTGACGCAGAATGTCGCGCGTCTCGCCAAGGGCCTCCCCGCACATGACATGCTGCTCTGGGGATCGCGCGGCATGGGCAAGTCTGCGCTGGTGCGCGCATCGGTCAAGCGCGCGCAGGAAGAAGGCGGCGCCATCGCCCTGGTACAGGTGACAACCGATGCATTGGCTTCGCTGTCGCGCCTGTTCGAGCAATTGGCCGGGCAGGAGCGCAATTTCCTCGTCTATGTGGACGATCTCGGTTTCGCCGAGGGCGATTCGACAGGGCCGCGGCACCTGCGCAGCTGGCTCGATGGCGGGGTCGAGGCACGCCCCGCCAATGTCAGGTTGGCGGTGACATCCAACAGGCGGGCCATCCTGCCGCGCCATTCCTCGGAGCAGGACGATCCACTCAATCCGCGCGATGCGGTGGACGACAAGCTGGCCCTGGCAGACCGTTTTGGCCTCGCGCTCGGCTTCCATGCCTGCAACCAGGACGAATATCTCGAAATCCTGCGCGGCTATGCCCGGGCCTACGGGCTCGAACTGGACGAGGAGGAAGCGCTGGAATGGGCAAAGAGGCGCGGTGCGCGCTCTGGGCGCACGGCGTGGCATTTCATCACCGAACTGGCCGGACGCGCGGGCAAGCAGCTCTAGCCATCGCGCGGGGCAGTCCCGCGATCAGTTGCCGAAATTGAGATCTTCCATCGAGACCGCACCTTCTTCGAAGGCGCGCGCCGGATCGCCGGAGAGTTCCAGCTGCGGCGGCAGGCGTTCACCGGTGTTGAGGACAGGCGCCTTCGTGGGATCGGCCTCGGGATCGACCACGCGCCAGATGATGTTGCCGGTATCGTCGCTCACCAGCAGCGCACCGGTCTGGTCCCAGGCCACCCAGGTCGGACGGCCATGCGTATCGCCATCGCCGGCAAGGAAGCTCTCGAGCACTTGCACCGGCTTGCCGACCGGATTGCCACGATCGTCGAACTCGACAAACACCACGTCGTATCCAGCCGGGGGTTTGCGGTTCCACGAGCCGTGGCGGGCGACAAAGGCGCCGTGGACGAATTGCGGGCCCATCCGCGTGCCTTCCTGCGTGAAGACGAGGCCAAGAGCCGCGACATGCGCGCCGAGAGCAAATTCGGGCTCGCGCACGTAATCGGGGTGGATTCCCATGGCGCTCTGCACGCGCATATCGATCGTGTCGCCATAATAGACCCACGGCCAGCCATAATGGACGCCGAGCGGGACATTGGTCAGGTAATCGGGAACGAGGTCCGAGCCGAGCATGTCGCGCTCATTGACGGTGGTCCACAACTCGCCGCTCCACGGGTTCCACGCCAGGCCGTTGGGATTGCGCAGGCCCGCCGCCCATTGACGCGAGCGGCCCGATTCGAGATCGACCTCGTGGATCGCCGCGCGGCCGAGTTCGGCTTCCATCCCGCCTTCGCCGATATTCGAAGCCGAACCCACCGCGACATAGAGTAGCGCGCCATCCTCACTCAGCGCGATATTGCGCATCCAGTGATTGCCTGCGGGCGGCAAGTCGATGAGCTTTTCGCCTTCACCGGAAACCGTGTTCGCGCCCAGCTCATAGTCGAAGCCGAGCACGGCATCGTGATTGGCGACGTAGAGCTTCCCGTCGGTCCAGGCGATGCCCGAAGGCGAGTTGAGATCGTCGCGCAGGACGTGGCGCTCCTCGGCAACACCGTCGGCATCGGCATCGCGAAGCAGAACGAGCTCGTTGGGTGACGGCACCGAAGCGCCGGCGCGGGAGAACAGGAAACCGGCGACGAAATTGGTCAGCCAGCCCCCGGCAAGCGGACGTTCGGGCGCGTTGCTCAGCGCCACCAGAACATCGCCATTGGGCAAGGTGTAGATCACGCGCGGATGCTCCAGCCCCTCGGCAAAGCGCGTCACCACCAGGCCGTCTGCGGCCACGGGCGCGGCGCCATCCTCCCAGCCGATCGGCCGTGCAACGGAGACGGTGGGAATCGTCTCCTCGTTCGGTGCGGCGAGGATCGGATCGGTGCCCGTTGTTTCCTCCAGCGTGTATTCCGCAGGGCTGCCGCGGGTGAGCCACCAGATGGCGATACCTGCCACCAGGATGAAGGCGATCAGGAAGAGGGCGAGGTTCTTGAGAATGCGCATGACAGGCGAAATAGGCGCTGGCGCGCTTTGCGGCAATCGCTTTGCCAGCTAAAGGCGCCGGGATGTTCGATTTTCGCTTTCCTGCCGACATGCCGAAGCCGCAATTCTATGCCGAGTTGCTGCAGGCGGCCGATGCACTGACCGCCGGTGAGCCGGATGGCGTGGCCAACATGGCGAACATCGCTTCCCTGTTGGGAGAGGCCCTTGCCGACACCAATTGGTGCGGGTTTTATCGCATGGTCGATGGCGAGCTGGTGCTCGGTCCCTTTTGCGGACGCCCCGCCTGCATCCGCATCCCGCTCGGAACGGGCGTATGCGGTACGGCAGCACAAAGCGGCGCGACGCAGCTGGTGCCGGACGTCCACACCTTTCCGGGCCACATTGCCTGCGATGCGGAAACGCGTTCCGAACTGGTCGCACCAGTCACACGCGATGGAGAGGTGATTGCGGTGATCGACCTCGACAGCCCGCTGCCCGCCCGATTCGATACGGAAGACCAGGCCGGGATCGAAGCGCTCGCCACGCTTCTTGCCTCCCGCATCTGATCGCCCCGTTTCGGGACACGGCCGGCGCCCTCCTTGGGAATGCGCCGGACAGCATAGTAAAGCATTGCTTAATGCGCAGACTCGCGCGCGGTCCCGTCACGCATGAGGGCAATGAGATGACGATACGCACACTGTTCCTGGCAAGTTCGGCCTCGCTGGCCGTCCTGTCCGCTCCCGCGGCGGCCCAGTATGTCCCGGTCGAAGCGGACACCTATGTCGAACCCGGCACCTACGCCAGCGACGTGATTGGCGACGAACGCTACGAGACGGTCGTCCAGTCGGGCACCTATCGTGGCGAGTGGGAAGGCGAATGGCGCACACCCGATAGCTATACCGGCCGCTTCGATGGCACCTATACCGACCTCGAAGGTCGCGTCATCGATGCAGATTACGAAGGCACCTGGGTCGACGACACGCGATTCGTCTCCGATGACGGCCTCGTTCTATACCGCGACGGCGAATTCGGCTGGCACGAAGATGCCTATCGCGGCGACGGCGCCTATCGCATGATCCGCCGCGACCTTCCGCGCCAGCCCGCGCCGCCGGCCTACGCCCCGCATCTCGCCTATACGGCGGCACAGCGCGACCAGTGGTTGTCGCAATGCCGGTCTTTGCGCGGCGAAATGCGCGAAGGAACCTACATCGCCTATGAGGACGAATCCGAACGTCGCAGCAGCGGCATCCTCCCGAGCATCATCACTGCGGTCATCGGCGGAGTTGCCGGCAACCGCATTGCCGGCAGTGGCGACCGCCTGGCCGGAACGCTGATCGGCGCAGGCGTCGGCGGGCTTGCCGGCCTGGCACTGACCGCCCTCGCCGACGGAATTGCCAATGGCGACCGCGACGAGGAAGATCTCGTCTATGTCGAGCCGAATTACAGCTTCGATTATTGCGAGGCCTATTTGCTCAATTACGAGCGTGGTTACGGCACCGGATCGGCCGAGGCAGCGCATGTCCACGGGCCCGATTGTGGCCACGCGGCAGTGAGCTACCAGCCCGTCATGCACCAGCCGGCCGTACGCCGCCGGGTCATCGTGCGGGAGATCGATGCGCCTTCGGCTCCGCCCGAACGTCGCATCCACCGCGTGGTTGCACCGCCGGCCAGCAAGCTCGTACCGCTTCAGTAAATCACTGAAATTACGTCAATCTCATAGCCATGAAAGTCGCGCCGCGCGACTTTCCTGCGGCTACCTAGATACCTCCGCCGGTAAGGCGTTGGCAGATCAGGTCGAGCTGGTCGAGCGTACGATACTTGATCGTCACCGAGCCCGAGCGCGGATCGGCATCGGTCGCAATCTTGACCGGCAGGCCAAGGAATTCCTGCAAATGGTTCTCGACCGCGGCGATATCGGCATCCTGCGCCGGATCGCGCGGTTCTCGGGCCGTGCGCTGCCTGGCCCTGCCCCCCTGTTCGCTCGCCCGAACAAGCTTCTCGACCTCGCGCACTGAAAGCTTCTTTGAAATCGCCTGCTCGGCCAGCTCGGCGGCATTTTCGCGGCCGACCAATGCGCGCGCATGGCCCATGTCGAGCCGACCGGCCTCAAGGTGGCCAAGAACACTTTCGGGCAAGGAAAGCAGGCGCTGGAGATTGGCGACATGGCTGCGCGACTTCTCGACCAAGCGGGCGATTTCCGCCTGCGTCATGTCCTCAAGCTCGGCCAGGCGGTGATAGGCGCGTGCCTCCTCCACCGGGTTGAGATCTTCGCGCTGGATATTCTCGATTAGCGCCAGCGCCATCACGTCGCGCTCTGCTAGGTCGCGAATTAATGCCGGAATTTCATGGAGTTGTGCCTTTTGTGCGGCGCGCCAACGGCGCTCGCCCGCTACCAGCTGGTAGCGCCCATTATCGAGCGGTCGAACGATCACGGGCTGGATGACCCCGCGCGTGGCAATGGAAGCTGCAAGCTCCTCCAGCGCAGTTTCGTCGAAATGGCGACGCGGCTGGTCGGGATGCGGTTCGATCGATGCAACGGCAAGGTTGGAAAGCCCGTCTGCGCGCTGCGTCGCCTGCGAAGGGGATGTAGCCCCTTCACCGGACACATCGCCCACAGAAGGGACCGTCAGCGGCTCCTCGCGCCGCGTTTCGCCCATCAGAGCGCCAAGGCCCCTGCCCAGTTTGCGCCGTGCTGCCGCTTTCGGGGCTTTTACCTGGTCTTCCGCACTCATGCCGCTTTCCTCTCCTGGGGCAGTCGACCGATCAATTCGCGCGCCAGCGCCATATAGGCGCGGCTGCCCGGGCAGGCGTGGTCATAGACCAGCGCCGGCAGGCCGTGGCTGGGCGCCTCGGACAGGCGCACATTGCGCGGGATGACCGATTCAAAGACGAGATTGCCGAGACATTCGCGCACATCGTCCGACACCTGGTCGGTCAGGCGATTGCGGCGGTCGAACATGGTCAAGACGACACCGACGATGCCGAGATCGGGATTGAATCGCTGCTGGACCTGCTCGACCGTCTGCAGCAGCTGGCTGAGGCCTTCGAGGGCGAAGAATTCGCATTGCAACGGCACCAACAGCGTATCAGCGGCGCACAGGGCGTTGAGCGTCAAAAGTCCGAGCGAAGGCGGGCAATCGATGAAACAGACATCGTGGCCCTGGTGCTGCGCGATGGCATTGCTCAGGCGGTGAGCTCTCTCTTCGACGCCGACAAGCTCGACCTCCGCGCCGCTGAGATCGACAGTTGCCGGGACGAGGTCGAGACCTGGAATCTTGGTCTGAACGGCGCATTCGTCGATCGAAACGCCATCGACCAGGACATCGTAGCTCGAAAGGTCGCGATGGGCGGCGGCAAGGCCGATACCGGTGGAAGCATTGCCCTGGGGATCGAGGTCGATCAGCAAGGTGCGCCAGCCGGTCGCTGCCATGGCCGTGGCAATATTGATCGCGGTCGTGGTCTTGCCGACCCCGCCCTTCTGATTTGCTATCGCGATAGTGATCATCGGATCGACGGCCTTCCCTGTCCTGCGACGATTCCGGCCTGCGGATCCGTGCGCGATTGTTCCACGTGGAACATTGCCCTGATCGATTCGGGCTGTTCGGACAATTCTTGCTCTGCCGACCGCCCTTTGGGCAACAGCCAGACGGTCTCCCGTGTGGAAAAGCGGGCGGATAACCTGAGCAGCTTTTCCAGCGGAGCGAAGGCGCGCGCCGTAATTACCCCTGCGGAAAAACTCTCCACATTTTCGAGCCGCGAGCCGTGAACCCTGCACTTGGCGAGTCCGAAATGCGTGGCCACTCGCTCGAGCCATGCAACACGCCGCTTGCGCGATTCGACGAGATGGACCTCCAGTTCCGGCCTCGCGATGGCGATCACCAATCCCGGCATCCCCGCCCCGCTGCCCAGATCGAGCCACGGTCCCGCGGT
This sequence comes from uncultured Altererythrobacter sp., assembly GCA_913056125.1. Lineage (GTDB taxonomy): Bacteria > Pseudomonadota > Alphaproteobacteria > Sphingomonadales > Sphingomonadaceae > Alteraurantiacibacter. The sequence continues at coordinate 184,302 of CAJXNC010000005.1, read as the reverse complement.
TTCACGTGGAACATGCACAAGCATTTGCAGGCTGTCGGCAATATGGCGCTGCCATACCTGTTCAAGGCTCTTGTTCGAAATGAGGTTCTGCTGGCGGTTTTCTTCCTCCAGCATCACGATAAAGGCTTCGAGACGCTCCAGCGCAGCCGAATCGCACAGGGCCGCGCAGAAAGCCCGCGCCTCGCTCTCATTGCCGATCATGCCGCCTCATCTCCTATCCGCCGCCGCGCATGGACAAGCAATGCTGCAAGGGCAGCGGGGGTGATACCCCGCACCCTTCCCGCCGCCGAGAGATTGGCAGGCGCCGCTGCGGCGAGCCGCTCGACCATCTCGTTCGAAAGACCGGGGACTTCGCAATAGGGGAAGCCATCACCCAGCAAGACATTCTCGCTGGACCGCAAGTCGCGCAGTTCGGCGTCCTGACGCTGGAGATATGGGGCATAGGTGGCATCTTCGGCCAGTTCCTGCGCCAACTCGCTTGCCGGATCGCAGGTCTCGGGGAGCCAGTGCGCCAGGGCCTCCAGCTCAATGGCGGGGAAGCGCAGCCATTCGCGCAGCGACAGACGGCCCGCATCCAGCTTTGCGGCAAGGCCGGCACGCGACAATTCACTTGCCGTGACTTCGCAATCGAGCGCGCTGTTCCACGTGGAACGCTGCTTCTCCCGGTGGAGAAACCACTCGCTACGCTCGGATCCGACACAGCCAGCCTCCAGCGCAAGAGGAGTCAGCCGCGAAGAGGCATTGTTGGCCCTCAAGCGCAGGCGATATTCGGCGCGTGCAGTGAGCATGCGGTAAGGCTCGCTCACCCCGTGCAGGGTGAGATCGTCAACCATTACAGCCATATAGCTATTGGCCCGGTCGATACGGGCGGGCTCGGTTCCGAGCACGGAAGAGGCAGCATGCATACCGGCGAGCAGGCCCTGCGCGGCTGCTTCCTCATATCCCGTCGTCCCATTGATCTGCCCGGCGCAATAGAGGCCGGGGATAGCCTTCAACTGCAGGTCCTGCCCCAATGCACGCGGATCGACATGGTCATATTCCACCGCATAGCCGGGCACGACCATCTCCACCTCTTCCAGCCCTTCCATGGTGTGCAACATGGCCAGCTGGACATCGGTGGGCAGCGAGGTGCTGATCCCGTTGGGATAGACCAGATGCGTGTCGAGTCCCTCGGGTTCGAGGAAGACCTGGTGCCCGTCACGATCGGCGAAACGATGGATCTTGTCCTCGATCGAGGGACAATAGCGTGGCCCCGCCGCGTCGATCGCACCGGTGAAGAGCGGCGAACGATGCAAATTATCGGCGATAATGGCATGGCTACGGGCATTGGTTCGGGTGATGGCGCAGAAGACCTGCGGGTTCACCCTGCCCTTGCTGAGCGGAGACATGGTCCACATCTCGATATCGGAAGGTTGTTCCTGCAGGCGCGCCCAGTCGATCGTTCGTCCGTCGAGCCGCGGCGGCGTACCCGTCTTTAGACGCGCCATCGGCAGCTCCGCTTCGCGCATCTGCTGTGCCAGGACCTGCGCCGATGCCTCACCTATACGTCCGCCGGTGAAGCGCTCCTCGCCACGGAACAGCGTGCCACCGAGGAAAGTGCCCGTGCACAGGACGACTGCCTGCGCGCGAAGCTCGGTTCCATCGCCCAGCACAACGCCCGCAATCCGGCCGCCTTCGAGCAGGAGCTTTGCCGCCTCGCCCTCGACGAGGGTCAGGTTTTCCTGCGCCGCGATGATTGCTTGAACCGCTGCCTTGAACAGCGTGCGATCCGCCTGCACGCGCGGACCCTGGACTGCGCTCCCCTTTGAGCGGTTGAGCATGCGGTAATGGATCGCCCCGGCATCGGCAGCACGACCGATCACTCCGTCGAAAGCATCGACTTCGCGCACGAGATGTCCCTTGCCCAATCCACCTATCGCAGGATTGCAGCTCATCGCTCCGATGGCATCGAGATCGAAGGAAATCAGCCCCGTGCGCGCACCCATACGTGCCGCCACGGCGGCAGCTTCGCAGCCGGCATGTCCTCCGCCGATGACCAGAATGTCGTATGCGCTCATTGCTGCGCCAGATAGGAGCCTGTTGACGCTACGTCAAAGGCCCTGATGTTCCACGTGAAACACTATTTTCCGATACAGAATCGGCCGAACAGCGCATCGAGCACATCTTCGGTCGAAGTGCGGCCCAGAAGCGCATCGAAAGCGAGCCGCGCTTGCCGCAAATGTTCGGCTATCAGAAGAGGATCGTCCTGAACCGCGCAAGCCTCCAGTTGACCAAGAGCATCGCCCACCAAGGTGCGTTGGCGGGCATTGAGTGCCAAAGCGCCCGGTTTGGGCATTTGCCCGCGCGCATGATCGGCCATGCCACGCTTCAAGTCTGCAATGCCGTCGCCCGAAACGGCGGAAATACGAAAGTCCGGGCGCTTCTTGAATTCATGGTCGGCCAGATCGCATTGCGCCTCGATTTCCCATGCGCCCTCAGGGCCCTCGCCTTCCCGTCCCAACCAGAGGACAAGGTCAGCCCGCTCCATCTCGGAGCGCGCACGATCTATTCCGATCGCCTCGATTTCGTCGCCGCTTTCATCACGAAGCCCCGCCATATCGACCAGCGAGAACGGCACGCCATCGATGGCAACATTGCGCAACAGGATATCGCGCGTCGTCCCAGCCTGGGCGGCGGTGATTGCCGCCTCATCCTCCAGCAACGCATTGAAAAGGGTAGATTTACCGGCATTGGGAGGGCCGGCGAGCGCCACACGAAAACCTTCACGCAAGGGCTCACTGGACGGCATGGCCAACACCGAAGCCATGTCATCTGCAAGAAGCTGCAAATCGGCCGAAAACTGCTCCGGAGGCGACGAAACATCGTCCTCATCATCGAAATCGAGCACCGCCTCTATCCGGGCTGACAGCTGCAGCAAAGCTACGCGCCATTGCTCGACCTTTCGTGACACCACGCCGCCCGCAGCACCGATCGCCGTCCGCCGCTGAAGCTCGGTCTCGGCAGAAAGCAGGTCTGCCAGCCCTTCGGCTTCGGCCAGGTCGATACGGCCATTGGCAAATGCCCTGCGGGTGAACTCCCCCGCCCTCGCCTTGCGCAGGCCGGGAATGGCGCCAAGCGCGGCCTCGACCGCGGCAATGACCGCGCGGCCGCCATGCAGGTGAAACTCGGCCAGATCCTCACCCGTCACCGAATTTGGGCCGGGAAAATAGAGGACGAGGCCGTCATCCAGCCTGCTGCCGTCTGGAGTGTGCAACCAGGCCCTTTTCGCCTGTCTTGGGGGAGGAACCCTGCCACACAGGGTTTCAAGCGCTGTTGCTGCCTCAGAGCCCGTTACACGGACTACCGCAATGCCGGCGGGCGGCGCACCACTCGACAGCGCGAAGATCGTATCCATCGCGCAGGCGTTTAGCTGTCGCTGGCGCGCCTTGTCGAGGTCGAGGAGGACGAAGACGGGGAAGAAGAGCTGCTCGACTGTTTGGTCGCGCCCTCAACGAAGGACTGGAAAATCTTCAGGCCCATCTGACCCATCGGTGCGAGCTGCTGGGCATATTCCTGTAGCTGGTCGGCATTGGAGACGCCCTTCATCGCCGAAGCTATCGCATCGACATAGACCGCATTGGCCTTTTCGACATCGGGCAGGCCCATAAAGCGGCGCGCTTCCTCGGGCGAACAGTCGATTTCGATATTCACTTTCATCGGTCTTGCCTTTCACTCGGGCACTGCGGGACCAGCCCGACTTGCCGCTCAAGTGTCCTATATGAGCAAGACGCCTGCAATTTTAAAGTGCGGGCACAGAAAAGGGGGCCGAAGCCCCCTGATCCTTACTGGTTCATCGTGGCGAAGAAGTCTTCGTTGGTCTTAGAATCCTTCATCTTGTCGAGCAGGAATTCCATCGAATCCACCGTGCCCATCTGCATCAGGATACGGCGCAGGACCCACATCTTGCTGAGCTCTTCCTTGCCCACCAGCAGCTCTTCCTTGCGCGTGCCGGACTTGCCGACATCGAGCGCCGGGAAGATGCGCTTGTCGGCCACCTTGCGGTCGAGGACGATTTCGGAGTTACCCGTGCCCTTGAACTCTTCGAAGATGACCTCGTCCATACGGCTGCCCGTATCGATCAGCGCAGTGGCGATGATGGAGAGCGAGCCGCCCTCCTCGATATTACGCGCGGCACCGAAGAAGCGCTTTGGACGCTGCAGGGCGTTGGCGTCGACACCACCGGTCAACACCTTGCCCGAGCTCGGCACCACAGTGTTGTAGGCACGGCCAAGACGGGTGATCGAGTCCAGCAGGATCACCACATCGCGCTTGTGCTCGACTAGGCGTTTTGCCTTTTCGATAACCATTTCAGCAACCTGGACGTGGCGCGAGGCCGGTTCGTCGAAGGTCGAGGAGATCACCTCGCCCTTCACCGAACGCTGCATGTCGGTCACTTCCTCGGGACGCTCATCGACCAGCAGGACCAGCAGGAAGACTTCCGGATGGTTGTCGGTGATGGCCTTGGCGATGTTCTGCAGCAGCACCGTTTTACCGGTACGCGGCGGCGCCACGATCAGCGCGCGCTGGCCCTTGCCCTGCGGCGCGATGAGATCGATCACACGGGCCGACTTGTCCTTGACCGTCGGATCCTTGGTATCGAGATTCAGGCGCTCATCGGGATAAAGCGGCGTGAGGTTGTCGAAATTGGTCCGGTGACGAACCGCATCGGGATCGTCGTAATTGACCTTGAGCAGCTTGGTCAGGGCAAAATAGCGCTCGCCATCCTTGGGTGCGCGAATTTCACCTTCCACCGTATCACCGGTACGCAGGCCGAACTTGCGGACCTGGTTAGGCGAGACATAGATATCGTCGGGGCCGGCAAGGTAGTTCGCCTCGGGCGAGCGCAGGAAGCCGAAACCGTCCTGCAGTACCTCGATCGTGCCGATGCCGAGGATTTCCTCGCCATCTTCGGCCACTTCCTTGAGGATGGCGAACATCAGGTCCTGGCGGCGCATGGTGCTCGCGCCCTCGACCTCATATTCTTCCGCCATGGCAACCAATTCTGCCGGCGTCCTCTGTTTCAGTTCTTTCAAATGCATGTGTTTGTATTCCGTGTGTAGATTGGAAGCCGGCGGGCCGTATGGGCTTGGAGAAAGCAGACCCTGTCGCTCGGAATGGCGACCTCAGCCGGAATGGGGTGCGAAATATGCCTTTCGCAGGCCAGCGTCAATTCGCTTTCGGTAGATCGATGGCCTTGCGGCGGTGATCAGAACGGACGCACCACCACCAGGATGACGATGATCGCCGCGGCAATCCCGGGCACCTCGTTGAACAGGCGCAGCTGCTTGCCGGTCAATGTCCGTTCGCCGCGCGCCAACTTCTTATGATAGCCCGCGAGATAGCCGTGATAGGCCGATAGCAGCAGCACGAAGGCGATCTTGGCATGCAGCCAGCCTTCGCTCCACAGATTGAGCGTCTGGGCCAATAGCAGGCCAAGGACCCAGACAATGATGATCGACGGCAGCAGGATGATCTTGAGAAGCTTTTTCTCGCGGTCCACCCATTTCGCCTCTTCGGGAGAGCCGGGCTCGGCCTCCTGGTGGTAGACGAAATAGCGCGGCAGCATGAACAGCCCCGCCATCCAGAAGATCACGAAGATGATGTGGCCGGCCTTGAGCCAGAGATAGGTCATGGAAAGCACATCCTGCATGGGCTGGATTTAGGAACTCGCACTGCCTGAGTCATCCCCTCACCCGCGAACAATCGCAAGCAGGCGTTCGACATTTGCGATAGGCGTCGTCTTGTCGATGCCGTGACCCAGGTTGAAGACGTGCGGGCGCCCCTCGAATGCCTTGAGTACCTGCTCGGCTCCCTTGTCGAGCTGTTCTCCCCCCGCAATCAGCAGCAGCGGATCGAGATTGCCCTGCACCGGCAGGCCCTCGGGCAGTTCGCGATTGGCCCAGAACGGATCGACCGTCTCGTCCACGCCCAGCGCATCGACACCGGTCTCGCGGGCATAGGCGGGGAGCTTGCCGCCCGCGCCCTTTGGAAAGCCGATGATCGGAATATCGGGATGGCGCGCCCTCACCGCATCGACGATTCTCACGGTCGGCTCGATGACCCAGCGCTCGAATTGCGCGGGCGAAAGACTCCCCGCCCAGCTATCGAAAAGCTGGACCGCTTCGGCGCCCGCCTCGATCTGTCCCGAAAGATAAGTGATCGAGCTTTCGATAATGGCATCGATGATCGCCCCGAAAGCCACCGGATCGCCATAGGCCATGGTGCGCGCGACATGGTGATCCTTGCTGCCCTGACCCGCCACCATATAGGTCGCCACAGTCCAGGGAGACCCTGCAAAGCCGAGCATGGTCACATCGGCCGGCAATTGCTGGCGGCACAGGCGCACCGTCTCATAGATCGGATCGAAATGATGCGGGGCGGGAGTCAGGCTCTCCAGTGCTACATCGACCAGCCTCGGCGAAAGGTGCGGACCTTCGCCTGCCAGGAATTGCAGGTCCTGCCCCAGCGCATGCGGCACGATCAGGATATCGGAAAACAGGATCGCCCCGTCGAAACCGAAACGACGGATCGGCTGGAGCGTGATCTCGGCTGCGGCCTCGCTGTCATAGACGAGCTCGAGGAAACCGCCCTTCTCGGCCCGCAAGGCGCGATATTCGGGAAGGTAACGTCCTGCCTGGCGCATCAGCCAGACTGGCTTCCTGTCAGCTATTTTTCCGCGCAGGGTTTCAAGGAGAGGGCCGGGCATCGAGGGGTCCAAACAATATATATCTATATATTTATATAGGTTGATGGACTCTGTTGGTCCTGTGGAATTCGGGGATAGCGCGCCCTTGCCCGAATTCTCCCGGCTTGAACAGGGGGCTCAGTGTCATCGAATCCCAGCATTCGCTACGTCAAGCAATGCTTCTCCCCACAATCCCCAGCCTGTCGAAAATCGCCGGAACCTGTCCATAGCCCTGCAGCGAAATCGACCGATAGCAGGGGTGGAATCCCATCCCGCGCTTGTCCGCATCGCTCTCCCGTGGTTTATGCCAGTGATTGTCCACATGGCCCGGCTGCATCTCCACCTCCTGTCCGACTCCACCGGCGAAACGCTGGAGATGCTTGCCAAGGCAGCCCTTGCGCAATTCGACGATCCCGATGTTACGCGCCATTTCTGGCCCATGGTCCGCTCCAAGCAGCATCTCGACCGTGTGCTGGAGGAGTTTACCGCCAATCCCGGCCTCGTGCTCTACACGCTGGTGAATGAGGAAACGAGGGCCCGGCTGGAAGAACGCTGCCGCACGCTGGGCCTGCCCCATGTTGCTGCGCTCGACGTGATAACCGAAGCGCTCGAAGCGCAGCTTGGCCAGGAAGCGCATGAACGGATCGGTGCGCGCCACGTCATGGACGATGCCTATTTCAAGCGCGTCGACGCCATCCAGTACACGATCGCGCATGATGACGGCCTGCTGTGGGAGGACTGGGAAGAGGCGGATATCCTGCTCGCCGGCGTGTCGCGCAGCTCCAAGACGCCGACCAGCATCTACCTTGCCAATCGCGGCTTCAAGGTCGCCAATATCCCGCTTGTGCGCGAAAGCCCCCCGCCGCCTGCGCTCTACGATTTGCGCCATCCCATGGTTGTCGGCCTGACTACTGCGCCCAAGCGGCTCGTCCAGATCCGCCGCAATCGCCTGCTTTCGCTCAACGAAAAGGCCGAGACGGCCTATGTCGATGAGGAAGCGGTCGAAAAGGAAGTGGCCTTTGCGCGCCGTATGTTCGCCGATAATGGCTGGGCGGTGATCGACGTCACCCGCCGTTCGATCGAGGAAACCGCCGCCGCCGTGATCAAGCTTCACCAGGAACGTCGTGCGCGTTCGCCCGGACCCAAACCGATATGATTGTCCTTGCTTCCAAGAGCGCCTCGCGGCGTGCCATGCTGGCCGCGGCCGGCGTCGAATTCGATGTCATGCCCGCGGCGATCGACGAAAGAGCGCTTGAATCCGCGCTTGGCGAAGTAGCCCCGCATGTAGTGGCGCTCGAGCTGGCGAAATCCAAGGCGCTCTCGCTCGATGCCGGAACTGTCCCAGTGCTGGGTAGCGATTCTGTGCTTTCGGTTGAAGGGAGGCGCTTCAACAAGCCCGAAAGCCGCGCCCAAGCGGCAGAGCATTTGCGCTACTTCTCGGGCAAGGTGATGGATCTGCATTCGGCTGCGGCTATTTCGCTCGGCAGCCATGTACGTTGGGACCACTGCGCCCATGCGCGACTCAAAGTGCGCGACCTGTCGGAAGATTTCATCCAGCGCTATCTCGCCGCCGAGTGGCCCGAAGTTGGCCAGTGTGTCGGCGTTTTCCGGATCGAGGCACTGGGAGTACAATTGTTCGAGGACATCGAGGGCGATCACTTCACCGTGCTCGGCATGCCACTCCTGCCTGTGCTCGAGGCTTTACGCGAGCTCGAAGAATTGCCGGCATGAGCAGTCCCTATGCCGAGGTGATTGGCGATCCCATCAAGCAGTCGAAATCGCCCGCGATCCACAATTACTGGATCGGCAAGCTCGGCCTCGATGCGGAATATCGTGCATGTCATGTCACCGCCGAGGGGCTGGCAGAATACCTGGCCAATCGGCGCGAGGACGCTGACTGGCGCGGCTGCAATGTCACCATGCCGCACAAGCAGGCGGTAATCCCGCATCTCGACCGGCTGGAAATTGGCGCCGAGCTGGTCGGTGCGGTGAATACGATCGTTCGGCGCGAGCGCTCCGGGAAGAGCGTGCTGATCGGCTCCAATACCGATGGCGCGGGTTTCCTCGAGCCGTTGCAGGCCGACCTTGTCCGCAATCACTTGTTCCGCATGGCGCGCGTGCTCGGCACTGGCGGCGCGGCGCGGGCCATCGTTGCGGCCCTGGCCGATGCCGGTTTCACTATCGTGCTGGCGGGGCGCAATCCGGCCAAGGCGCAGGCCATCCTCGACGAGATCGACCCGGAGGGCGAACATCACGTCACCGACCTTGCCCATTTCGCCGAAGCGACCGAATTCGCGTTCGACGATCGCGGTGGCTGCTTCGACCTGGTGGTCAATGCCAGCCCGCTGGGCATGGTAGGCCAGCCCCCGCTCCATCTCGACCTCAGCCATGTACCGCCGGGATCGGTGGTCTACGATATCGTCACCCATCCTCTCGATACCCCACTGCTGCAGGAAGCACGCGCAGCCGGTTTCCGCACGCTCGATGGAATCAACATGCTGATCGGCCAGGCAGCAGTAGCGTTCGAGAAGTTCTTTGGCGTCGTCCCGCCGCGCGATGATGGCGATGCCGAATTGCGTACCATGCTGACGGCATGACCGGTCCGGGAACACAGGATGGGCCGCTCATCCTCGGCCTCACCGGCTCGATCGGCATGGGAAAGTCGACCGTCGCGGATATGTTCGAGGCACTGCGGGTTCCCGTTTTCGATGCCGATGCCGAGGTGCGGCGCATGCAGGGACCGGGCGGTTCGCTTTTGCCCGCCATTGAAGAAGCCTTTCCCGGATCGACCGGACCCGAAGGCGTATTGCGCGAGGAGCTGGGACGGATCGTCTTCTCCGATTCTGCTGCCTTGGCCCGGCTTGAGGCCATCGTCCATCCGGCGGTGCGCAAGGCGCGTGAACATTTCCTCGCCGCCAATGCCGGTGCAGATATGCTGGTCTTCGATATCCCCCTCCTGTTCGAAACCGGTGCGGAGAAGGATGTCGACAAGGTGGCCGTCGTCTCCGCCCCCGCGGAGGTTCAGCGCGAGCGAGTGCTTGCACGACCGGACATGAACGAAGAGCGCTTCGAGAGCATCCTCGCCCTGCAAATGCCCGACGCGGAAAAGCGCAAGCGCGCCGATTTCGTCATCGATACCGGCTGTCCTCTCGATAAGACGATGAAAGCTGTCGAAGAGCTGGTGGACAACCTCACCGACTAGTTGCGCTGCCGACCGGCGCAGACGATAGTCCGCCCATGCGTGAGATCGTCTTCGATACCGAAACCACCGGGCTCGACCCCAAGAACGGCGATCGCCTGGTCGAGATCGGCTGCGTCGAAATGGTCAACCGCGTCGCGACGGGCAAGAGCTACCACGCCTACTACAATCCCGAGCGCGACATGCCGATGGAAGCCGAACAGGTGCATGGCCTCTCCGCCAGTTTCCTGTCCGACAAGCCGCTATTTGCCAGCACGGCGGCCGAATTGCTCGATTTCCTCGGTGATGCGCCGCTGGTGGCGCACAATGCGCAATTCGATTTCGGATTCCTCAATCACGAGCTGAACTTGTGCGGCCTGGAGCCCGTGAGCACTGAGCGGATGGTTGATACGCTGGCCATTGCCCGCCGCCGGCATCCCGGCGCGAAGCATTCACTCGATGCGCTGTGTACGCGCTATGGCGTCGATCGCAGCCACCGCGTCAAGCATGGCGCGCTGCTCGATGCAGAGCTGCTGGCACAGGTTTACGTCGAACTTACCGGCGGGCGGCAGATCGGACTCGAACTGGCGGCCGAGGTCGAGGAAACCGTGGTGGAGATTCGCACATTCCGTCCGCGCACCGGCGAATTTCGCGAACCGCGGCCCCATTCCGCCAGCGAAGAAGAGCTCGCGCGGCACAAACTCTTTCTGGAATCGTTTGAATCTCCGCTCTGGCATAATTAGGTCCAAATCAGGCTCTATCGTGGCCTGATACGAGAAGGAGAAACCCCCACATGGACATTCGCGTTTCCGGCCATCAGATCGATACTGGTGCGGCGCTCCAGGAACATGCCCAGGATCGCCTTGAGAACATAATCGACAAGCACTTCAGCCGGGCGCTTTCATCCGCAGTCACTTTCGGCAAGGCGCCCACCCATGCTTTCGATTGCGATATCGTCCTTCACGTCAATCACGGCCTGATCCTCAAGAGCCACGGCCAGGCACATGATGCACATCTGGCTTTCGACCAGGCGGCCGACAAGATCGAGAAGCAGCTGCGCCGCTACAAGAGGCGACTCAAGGATCGGCACGAACAGGCCGCCTATGCGCAGAAGGAAGAAGCGGCTGCCTATGAAGAGGCATCCTATTTCGTCTTCGCCCCGGAAGAACCCGAAATGGAGGAGCTTCCCGAGGATGCGCCCCCGATCATTGCCGAGACGCGTATCGACATTCCCGAAGTCAGCGTTTCCGATGCGGTCATGCTGCTCGACCTCAGGCACACCAACGCCCTGTTCTTCAAAAATGCTGGCACCGGGCGTCATAATATGGTCTATCGCCGCGACGATGGCTCGATCGGCTGGGTCGAACCGTCTTGAACGCAGTGCGCCGGGAGAGGGCAGGCACTGCTCTCCCGGCCTGCACGCCGCAGAAAATTTAAGACCTTTCAACGCCTTGCTTGCAGGGTGCTGGTGATATTGGACCCGTTTGAGCCTGTGACAATGAACGTCAATTTCGTCATGAAGCCTGATTCGGTTGCGATCGTCGACGCCGAGGGCAAGCATGAAATCCTGCAGCATCTGAGCTCGATCTTCGCCCGGTCGTGGGACCTGGATGGCGAAATGGTGCTCGAATATCTCGAAGAACGCGAGAAGCTTGGTAGTACCGGGTTTGGTCGTGGCGTGGCGATTCCCCATGCCCGCATTCCCGGCCTCGCGCGGCCGGTTGCGGCCTTGCTCAAACTGCGTCACCCGGCAGATTTCGATGCGGCGGACGGCCTGCCGGTCGAGTTGATCTTCGGCTTGCTTTCGCCGGAGAACAGCGGCGCCAGTCACCTGCATGCGCTTGCATCCATTTCGCGCCTGATGCGCGACGAGGATGTGCGCGAGGCCTTGACCGATGCTCCCGATGAGGAAGCGATCTACGGCCTGATGACCAATGTCTCGGACCGGGACGTCGCCTGAACCCGTGCAATCCGGGCAGGAAGCGCACTTCCGTGCGCTCGAATCCCTTTATGCTTCCGCACCGATCAACGCGCTGTTCCCCTCGCGCCTGCATATCACTGGTGCGGGTCGATCGCGGATCACCTTCACCGTCGACGAAAGCGTGCACCATGCCGCCGGCGCGTCGCACGGCACGATCTATTTCAAGATGCTCGACGATGCGGCCTTCTATGCAGCCAATTCGCTGGTTTCGGACCGTTTCCTGCTGACGACGGCCTTCAACCTGCATTTCACCAAGCCGCTGCGCTCAGGCGAAATCGTGGCTGAAGGGCGCTGGGTCAGTGGCAAGAGGCGCGTTTTCGTTGCCGAGGCCAGCCTGATCGATGCCGAGGGCGACGAGATCGGCCGCGGGACCGGGACCTTCATGCGCTCGCACATCGCACTTTCCGGTCTCGACGGCTACCGGCTCGAGGGCTGATCGCCATGGAGCAACGCCTCCCCGCCCATGTCGAAGTCGGCGGCCTGATCCGTGCGGTCGAGGCTGCGGGGGGCTTTGCGACGGTTATCGCAAAGGGTGAACGCGATGCTGGCACATTGATGGTATTGTGTTGCGAAAACGGCACAAAATTGCGCGCTTACGAAAGAATGCCGCAGGCGGACGGGACCCGTAAATGGGAGCTTTCGCGAGAGCAAGACCCTGAAAACCCTATGGAATTCACCGAATATTGCGAAAGACGCAAGCATCAGGATAGCGATCTCTGGATCGTCGAGCTGGATATCGCAAATGGTGAACGGTTCATCCTCGAGCCGGGAACCATTGGTTGACACCTGAGCCTTCGGCGCTATCTGGCCCGCGACTTCAGAGCGCTGCTTGTTCGCGTCCCGGCAATAGGGCCGGTCCGGACAGTGCGCAGACGGGGAGCGACCGGCAGGTCCCTTGATGGATCGCGGCAATTACGGGTTGTTTTGACAGTCCGCGATCGCTGGCCTGCGACGGGTTTCTCACCGCCGTGAGTTACAGGATACATGACTCGCACGCTTTCCCGTGCCGGGGCTTTCGCCTCGGTCGCAACGCTGTTTGCAGCATTGCTCGGTACCGGCCTGACCGGTGCAGTTGCCCAGGACCAGGCTGAGCCCACCACGCTCGAAACGGTCACGACAGATTCTATCGAAACTGCAGGCGAGGCCGATGCCCGGCCCCGTTTCGTTTCGCAGCCGGTGGTGCAGGCCCTGCCCGAACCCGGCGAGCTGGCACTGACCGATGCGCAGTCGCTGCGCGAACTGGTCGCGGCCATGCCCGATATGGCGGATATGTCCGAAGACATGCGCTGCCTCGCACAGGCGGTCTATTTCGAATCGCGCGGCGAACCGCTTGCCGGCCAGCTCGCCGTGGCACGCGTGGTCATCAACCGCGCCGAGTCCGAATTGTTCCCCGACGATTATTGCTCGGTGGTTACGCAGCGCGCGCAGTTCTCCTTCGTTCGCGGCGGTGCCATCCCCGCGCCCAAGGCCGGTTCCGCCGCATGGAGCCGCGCCAAAGCGATTGCCCGCATTGCTCACCAGGAGTTGTGGGACAGCGAAGCGAGCGACTCGCTCTATTTCCACGCAAGCTATGTCACCCCGCGCTGGGCGCGCACCAAGGTGACCCGCGCGCGCATCGATAGCCATATTTTCTATCGTTGAGATTTCTCGAGTGCCGTTCGTGCATTTGCGCGGACGGTCCTCGGCGTTCGCGGTCGGCTAGTTCGCTGACCGGAGGCGCCATCTGCTGGCCTAGCCCCGCAGCTCCACCCATACAGGTGCGTGGTCGCTGGCTTTCTCCCGGCCGCGATATTCCTTGTCGACGCCTGCTGCCAGGAGCCTGTCAGCAAGGTCGGGTGACAACAGCAGGTGGTCGATGCGGAAGCCATGGTCGCGCGGCCATGCACCCGCCTGGTAGTCCCAATAGGTCCACACCCCGCCACGCGGATTGAGCGTGTCGATCGCATCGGTCCAGCCATCATTGAGCATGCGGCGATAGGCGTCACGCGATTCGGGCTGCATCAGCGCATCGTCCTGCATGGCTTTGACGGCCCAGACATCCTTGTCCTCGGGGATGACGTTATAGTCGCCGAGCACCACGGTTGGGATCTCCGCTGCCAAATGCTCTTGGCAGCGGGCGCGCAGGCGCTTCATCCAGGCGAGCTTGTAGTCGAATTTGGGTCCCGGCTGCGGATTGCCATTGGGCAAATAGAGATTGCAGATGCGCACGCCGTTCACTTCGGCCTCGAGATAGCGCGCCTGTTCGCCTTCGCCATCCTTGGGGCCGTCAATGCCAAGCCCGCGCTGCATTTCCACCGGCTCGACGCCATCGGCGAGGATTGCCACGCCGTTGAAGCTCTTCTGCCCGTGCCAGATCGCCTTGTAGCCGATCTTCTCGAACTCCTCGGCCGGGAAGTTCTCGTCCATGCTCTTGATCTCCTGCAGGCAGGCGACCGTGGGCCGGGTTTCCTCCAGCCATTCGAGCAGGCGCGGCAGGCGCGCCTTGATACCGTTGATGTTGAAGCTTGCTATCCGCACAGATGCGGACATTAAATCCCGAAGCTGGAACCGCAACCACAACCGGCAGCGGCATTGGGATTTTCAACGCGGAAGGCCGCGCCGCCCAGCGATTCGACGAAATCGACCACGCTCCCGGCCACGAGGTCGAGGCTGACCGGATCGACGACCAGCTTCACGCCGTCGGTCTCGCTCACGCTGTCGCCCTCTTCAGGTCCTTCGTCGAGATCGAACTTGTACTGGAAGCCGGAACAGCCACCTCCCTCCACGGATAGGCGCAGTATGGCAGGCTTGCCCTGCTTTTGAGCGATCCAGCCGACACGTTCGGCAGCAGATTTTGTCAGTGTTAGCGCTTCGGCCATGCGCCGCATGTAGGGATGAGCGCGCCTGCGCTCAAGACATGGTGATATAATCGCGCATCTGTTCCGCTTCGGCCTCGACCTGCTCGATACGGTATTTGACGATGTCGCCAATCGAAACAAAGGCCAGGAGCCTGCCGTTTTCGACCACCGGCAAGTGGCGGATGCGACGCCTCGTCATCAGCGAAAGCGCATCGAGTGCCAGGCTGTCCTTCTCGATCGTAATAGCCGGCGCGGTCATCACTTCACCTACGGGTCTGTTCATCACGCCTGCACCTTCGCGGGCAATGCAATAGAGCAGGTCCCTTTCGGAGAAGATTCCCGCGATATCATCGCCATTCATGACCGGCAGCGCGCCGATCCGTCTTTCGGCGAGCATTTTTGCGGCCTCTTGGACAGAATCCTGCGCCGTGCAGCTGATGATCTGCTGGTCGCGACCTTCGATTATCCGGGCGATTGTCATCGCATTCTCCTTATTGCCCCGACGCGATTATGCCACGGAATGCCGAGTCCCTACAAATCTGCACGACTCTGCCATTGCCACTGTCCATATTGCGGCTGTAGTTGGGCGGCATGGTCAGGCCTTCCCCACTCGACGATCCGAAGAACGCGGCACATGCCTGGGCGCGCTATCGCCGCCTCATGCGCTTCATGTTCCTGCTCACCACGGGCACGGTGATCGTTGCAATGGCGATCCTCTACAAGCAGCTGGGCATGGTCTCTGTGCATTTCTTCATCGCGATTGCGCTGGCGATCGGCTTTGCCATGCTGCTGATGAGTGCGCTGATGGGGCTGGTATTCCTGTCGAGCGGGACCGGCCATGACGAATCGGTCGATAATTCTCTCGACGATCTCGATTTCTAGCGCGGCCCGCCGTCGAGACGGTATTCCTCGACGGGAATACCCCCGATCAGGTGCTCTTGGATAATACGCTCCAGCACCTGCTCGGTACAGGAATGGTACCAGACGCGATCCGGCCAGACGACGGCGATGGGACCGGCTTCGCAGATCTGCAGGCAATCGGCCTTGGTCCGCTGGACGCCGCCACGACCGACCAGGCCGAGTTCCTTGAGCCGCGTCTTCAGGTAGTTCCAGCTACGCTCGCCATCCTCCCTGCGGCAGCACTTCTGCTTTTCCGACATGCCGCACAGGAAAATGTGTCGTTCGATCGTGTCGCCGCCAATGGCGGTTAGTGCGCGGCGCGCCCTGGCGATTTCGCGAGTGTCAGCCATGCAGCATAGATGGTGCCTGGACCGCGGGCAGCAAGGCCGGGGCCGCGCTCGGCCTAGCGCTTCTTGCCGGCAATCCGGGCAATTTCGGCTTTTACCAGCCGTTCGACGATTTCGGGGAGATGCGCGTCAAGCCACTGCGCCATCATCGGGCGGAGCATCTCGCGCACAAGACCTTCGAGCGAAGTTTCTCCCGAACGCACGATCTGCGGCGGGGCCGAAGGTTCTGCGAGCATGGAGAGCGCGGCCAGAGACTGGCGCATGGCATCGGCGGCATCGGCATTGGTCAGCGCTTCGTCTTCGACCATTTCCTCACCAGCCTGGCCAAGATCGAGCACGTCGGCTTCTGCCTCGTCCTCATCCTCTTCAGCGGGAAGTTGCATCACCCCTTCGGTTTCGCGCCGCCGGCGCTCGGCCTGCGCGGCTTCGCGATTGTCGCGTGCGATCACTTTCTTGATCGATTCGAGAATTTCTTCGACCGAAGGTTCGCCTTCCTGCCGCATAAATGCCTGTCCCCTATTCGGCTGGAATCTCACCGTCCTGCGCCGGGATGTCAACGGTGCTCGTGGACGTGGCGATCGGATCGGGATCGCTGTGCCAGTCGATCAGGATGCTGCGCGAGCGATCGTAATTGGCAACAGGATCATAGAGCGGAACATCGCCCTCCAGGCCGAGATCACGTGCTTCGGCGCGCCCCATGGCGGCCAGCAGTGAGAAACCCGCAACGTAAGCATTGCGCCGCGCAGTTACCAATTGCACCCGGGCGGCGAGCAGTTCCTGCTCGGCATTGAGCACTTCGAGGATGGTGCGATTGCCGATCGAGTTCTCGGCCCGCACGCCCTCGAGGCTCAGTTCGGCAGCATCGACCGCCGACTGGGTCGAGGCGATGATGGCATTGGCAGCGCGCCAGCTGGAGAATGCTGCGCGCACCTGTGCGATGACGCTGCGTTCCGTGGCGATGGCCTGCTCCAGCGCGGCGGAGCTTTGCGCCTGTGCCTGGCGCTGTTGCGCGGCCACGCGTCCGCCCTGGAAGATAGGCAGGGACAGGCGCAGGCCTGCTTGCGCGGTGGTGCTGGTCTGGTCCGCGGCGGTCTGGCCGGGAATGCTGCCTAGCGTGCCGAGATAATCCTGGTAGCCACCGCTGGCGAAAGCGGAGAGCGTCGGCAAGCGACCGGCACCGGCCACTTCGATGTCATAGCCCGATGCTTCGGCGCGCTCGCGCGCTGCCAGCAGGTCAGGATTGTATTCGAGCGCAACGTCCACCGCGTCGTCCGGACCTTCCGGGAGGCCCGGCAGGGGAGGCGGCGCATCGAGTTCTCCCGGCGCCATGCCGACCAGCGCGATATAGTTCTCGCGCGCGGAGATCAGGTTTGCCTGTGAAGAACGCAGGTCGGTGCGCGCCAGCGCGAGGCGACTTTCCGATTGCGCAACGTCGGTGCGCGTCAATTCGCCAATCTCGAAACGGTCGCTGGTCGCCTCAAGGTTCACGGTAAGCACTTCGACATTACGCGTTGAAAGTCCGACGATGGCCTCATTGAGGATGACGTCCATATAGGCCGCCACGACCTGCGCGAAGATCGCGCTTTCGGTGCCGCGCAGGTCGGCGCGACCGGCTTCGACACGGTTGCGCGCAGCATGGATGCCGTTGCGCACGCTGCCACCGGAATAGATCGGCACGCTCAGATCGACATTGGCCGAAAGCGAACGCTCGGGAGCGATGAAGCTGGAGGACGAGCTTTTCAGGAACTCGGTGAAATTGCCCGAAGTCGAAAGCGAGGGCAGGCCGCCTGCGCGCTGGATGACCTCGCCCTCATCCGTGGCGCGCAAGTTTGCGCGCGCGGCTTCGAGCTGCGGGTTGGTTGTATATGCTGCGATCAGGGCTTCTTTCAGCGTCTCGCCCTGCGCCGGCGCCGCGCCCAGTGCCGCGCACGCAAGAAGGGCAGCCTTCAGGCCGATCCTGCGCATGCTCAGAAGCTCCAGGCCTTCGGCGTGTCGAACTGCGGAAGCCTTGGGATACCGATTTCTGCAAGCGGGAGCAGGGCAATGTCTTGGCCTGCCTTGCGGCCTGTTGCCAGCCTGGTCACGCCATTCACGCAGAGGCCGGTAACGAGGCGGCCACTATCGGCGAGGCGCTTGGCCAGCGAAGCAGGGACGTGCTCGATTGCGCCATCGACCAGCAGCAGGTCGGCCTTCTTGCCTCCGCGCGCAGATACCAGCGCCTCTTCCGGGGTAAGTACGCGCAGCGAAGCGACAAGCGGCTTGAGCAGTTCTGGCAGGTAACCGCTGCCGCCATCCACGACGATTGCCGCATCGCCAGGTTTGGGCGCGGCTTCCTGCAACATCATGCCGTGGAATAACGGGGCGGCGAGGAACTTGCCATCGCCCAGCGGAATGGCGCGATCGACATAGGCCACGCCCTTGGCCGACGCGGGCACGTAATTCTCGCGCGGCACGCTGCCCATGCGGGCAACGGCCCAATCGGCAGTCACGCCGCTGGTTCGCAGCTGGCTGTCGATCATCGCCTTGCGGGCGGCGGTATAATCTGTGGGACGGATGGGGGCTTCAACCATTGTCACGTCGCTATGTCTCTTTCGCACTTGCGGGAGCGAGCCTTAGGCGCAACTCCGCCCGAGGCCAAGGGCTTTGACCCAAGAGCCGTGCCCCATTGGCTTTGACCATAACCATAGGCGCGCCTAGATGGTGTCGAAAATTGTATCAGCAGGAGTCTGGCTTCGATGAACGACGCGATTACCATCAGCGAAGACGATATCATCGAGAGCGTGGCCGATGCGCTGCAATATATCTCCTACTACCATCCGATGGATTACATCACGGCGCTGGGCGAGGCCTACAAGGCAGAGCAAGGCCCGGCGGCCAAGGATGCCATCGCGCAGATCCTGACAAACAGCCGCATGTGTGCCGAAGGGCACCGGCCGATTTGCCAAGATACCGGCATCGTCAATGTCTTCGTCAAATGGGGGCAGGACTGCCGCCTCGATTCGGACAAGAGCCTGCAGGACGTGGTCGATGAGGGCGTGCGCCGCGCCTACAATCATCCGGACAACAAGCTGCGCGCCTCGATCCTGGCCGATCCAGCCTTCACGCGCCGCAATACGCGCGACAACACGCCCTGTGTTCTCTCGGTGGAGATGGTGCCGGGCAAGACTGTGGCCATTGATGTGGCCGCCAAGGGTGGCGGCAGCGAGAACAAGAGCAAGTTCAAGATGATGAACCCGAGCGACAATATCGTCGATTGGGTGCTCGAGCAGATCCCATCCATGGGCGCAGGCTGGTGCCCGCCGGGCATGCTCGGCATCGGCATTGGCGGCACGGCCGAGCATTGCATGAAGCTGGCCAAGCTCTCGCTCATGGAACCGATTGACATGGCGCTCTTGAAGCAGCGCGGGCCGCAGAACGATATCGAGCAGCTGCGAATCGACATTTTCGACGCGGTCAACGCCATGGGCGTCGGCGCGCAGGGCCTTGGCGGTCTTTCCACCGTGCTCGATGTGAAGATCCTCGATGCACCCTGCCATGCAGCGGGCAAGCCCGTCGCCATGATTCCCAATTGCGCGGCCACGCGCCATGCGCATTTCACGCTCGACGGTTCGGGACCGAGCTACATTCCCGCCCCCGATCTCGACAAATGGCCCGATGTGCACTGGCAGCCCGATGCCGAAGCCAAGCGGGTCGATCTCGACAATCTCACGCCCGAAATGGTGGCGAGCTGGAAGACGGGCGATCGCCTGCTGCTCAACGGCAAGATGCTGACCGGGCGCGACGCGGCGCACAAGCGCATACAGGACATGTTGTCCAAGGGCGAGGAGCTGCCCGTCAACTTCAAGGGACGGGCAATCTACTATGTCGGCCCGGTCGATCCGGTGATGGGCGAAGTCGTCGGCCCGGCCGGCCCGACCACCGCAACCCGAATGGACAAGTTCACCGAGATGATGCTCGACCAGGGTTTGCTGGCCATGATCGGCAAGGCTGAACGCGGGGCGGATGCGGTGGATGTGATCAGCCGCTTCAAGACGGCCTATCTCATGGCCACGGGCGGTGCGGCCTATCTCGTAGCCCGCGCGATAAAGGAATCGAAAGTCGTCGCTTTCGAGGACCTTGGCATGGAGGCGATCTACGAGTTCACCGTGAAGGACATGCCGGTGACTGTGGCGGTGGATGCCGAGGGCAACAATGTGCACACGCTTGCCCCGCTGCACTGGCGTCGGAAGATCGCCGAAGAAGGACTTCTTCAGCCTTCCTGATCGACCAAGTAACGACAGGTTTCGACCGGAAGGTGACACGGGGCTGGTATAGAGTGGTTCCGAAGGGCTAAATGCGCCCGATGGACAGTGCCAAAACAGAAGATCCGGTCGCGCGCGTCCCGTTCAGCACCGTGCTGGCTTCGATAGTCGGCCTGTGGGTGTGCTATTTCGCGCTCATGACCCTGCGGGGCGAGCTCGTCGACCTGGGATTTGCGAGTGAGGCGTTCTGGCGCCGCGCCCTGGCCTCTGCGCTTGGTATCGTGATTACGATCGGCCTGTGGTCGATCCTGCGCCTGTTCGATTCACGCGCGCTGTGGCTCAAGATCGCCGCAGCCCTCATCGTTTCATTGCCGGTGGCCGTGGCGATCGCGCAAGCCAATCAGATGGTCTTTGCCTCGATGGAGGAGCGCGTCTTCGTCCGTTCGGCAGAACAGCGCGGCTTCACCGTCAGGCATAGCGCGACCGGTGACCTGCTGGTCGATATTCCTGCCATGGGCATGCCCGACCTCGCCGAAGAGGAGGGTGCTTCCGGCCTCGTGACCGTCGAGGCCGCAGCCTTGCAGGGAACCTATTGGCAGCAGCTGACCGAAGTTGCCTATGGCCGGTACTTCATGTTGCTGGCCTGGTGCGCGCTTTACCTCGCCTTGTTGACGGGTGAGAAGGCGCGCGCTGCCGAACGGCGCGAGGGTGCCTATCGCCGTGCCGCCAAGGCGGCGGAACTGCGCAGCCTGCGATATCAGGTCAATCCGCATTTCCTGTTCAACACGCTCAATTCGCTGTCGGCTCTGGTGCTGACCGACAAGAAGGAACAGGCCGAGCGCATGATCCAGATGATTTCGCGCTTCTACCGCCGCAGCCTGGCGGACGATCCCACATCGGACGTGCCGCTGGCGGAGGAAATCGAGCTGCAGAAACTCTATCTCGATATCGAGTCTTTGCGTTTCCCCATGCGGCTGGTGGCGAAGTACGAGGTTCCGCACGCTCTGGAGGACTGCCTCATTCCCGGGATGATCCTTCAGCCGCTGATTGAGAATTCGGTCAAGCATGCCGTCGCGCCGAGCTCGGGCCAGGTGACGATCACGCTTTCCGCACGCGAGGAATATGACCGGCTGGTCATCACCGTGTCGGACAATGGCACCAGCAATGCCGAGCGCAACGATGTGCGCCCCGGCTATGGGATCGGCATCAACAATGTGAGCGACAGGCTGGCTGCCCGTTTCGGCGATGACGCCTCGATCGTCTCCGGCCATGTGCCCGGCGGTTATGCTACGCATATGCGGCTGCCGATCGTGCGCGGAGACCGCCATCGCGAGGCAGCCGAATGAGCGAGAAGGATGCGGCGCCCCTGCGCACGCTGATTGTCGATGACGAGCCGCTCGCGATCGAGCGCATGCAGGTCCTTTGTGCCGAGCTTGACGGACTGTCAGTCGTGGGCACGGCCAGCGATGGCGATGCCGCACTACGCCTGACCGAAAAGCTCAAGCCCGACCTGCTGCTGCTCGACATGACCATGCCGGGAATGGACGGGCTTTCAGTCGCGCGCGAACTCGGCAAGCGCGACGCGCCTCCCGCGGTGATCTTTGTCACCGCGCATGAGGATTTCGCGGTCGAGGCCTTCGATCTCGATGCCGTCGATTATGTGCTCAAGCCCGTTGCTACCGACCGGCTCGAGCGCGCGATTGCGCGAGCCCTGGCGCGGCGGGAGAGCCGGGAAGCGACGCCTGAAACCGAGTGGCTCAGCGAGTTCTGGGTGCCCAACCGGTCGGAGCTGTTCCGCGTCGATGTCGATCAGGTCAGCCGCATCGATGCAGAGCGCGACTATGTCCGCCTGCATGTGGGAGAGAGCAGCTATTTGCTGCTGCAGACCATTGCCGGTCTGGAAGAGAAGCTGGACCCGGAAAAGTTCATCCGCATCCATCGTTCCACCATCCTGCGGCGCGATGCCATTCGCGGCTTGCGGCACGAAGGGCTTGGTGTCTGGTGCGTCGAGCTGGAAGATGGCGAGGATCTGCGCATCGGCCGCACCTACCTGCGCAAGGTCAAGGCCATGGCCGGCCGCTAGGACTGGCCTGCGCAATCTTCAGCAGCACAAAAAGAAACGCCGCCCGTTTCGGGGCGGCGCAGGGAAGGGCACTTGGGGGGAGAGGCACCCTTCGATTGGCGGCTTTGGATTAGCCGCCGCGGCGCTGTTCTTCGACAACTTCGGCAAAGTGGCGGTCCATCTGGCGCTTTGCGTCACGATAGCACTGGCGAAGCTGGCGGTTGGGAACGCGCGAGCCGGTATTGGCGTCGTTCAGGCCGCAAACTTCCTTGGCAGCGTGATCGATCCGGCGGTCGAGTTCCTCGCGGCCCTGGTCGGTCGCCAGGTCGAGATCGTCGACCGTTACGCCAACGGTCTGTGCGTCGTTCTGCTCCGCCGATGCGGCAGGAGCGGCGACGAGAGCGGCGCCTGCCAGCGCGATAGAAATGGTCTTCAACATGCCCTTCTCCTTCCTCCGGTAATTCCTCCAAGGGGGTCACGCCGCAGTCGGTGGGACTGGAAACGACTGCGGCGCGAGTCAGGAAATAGGCCGATCCGCGATTCGCAGCCCGCCTTGCTCGACTTGCAGCGCCAATGCATCGACGGGCGAGTCACTGTGGCGATGAAACGCCAACGGCACTCCACGAACGACAATTTGCACCTACGAAGCGCAACAGGCACAATGGCAGCATGGCCATCATCATCGTCTTCCTGTTGGGAGTCGCCAATTTTGCCGTGCATCGCGCCGTGCTCGACAGCGGCCATGCCATCGTCAGCGCGATGCAGCCGGAAAATGGCTTCTTCAGTGCACGCATGACGCTTTCGATCGAGTTTGTGCTGTTGCTCGCCGCCATGCTGCTGGTCGCTTCCGGCTCCTCCGGCTGGGGGTGGGCCTATGCCTTCTATTCACTCGCCAATGGTTTTGCCGCATGGCTTATCCTGACGCGGCGCATTTGATTGCCATGGCCATGTCATGGGCAGGCTGTTAGCGGACAGGCCATGTCTGCGGCCAAAACCCTCTTCCACCTGAGCGATATCCATTTCGGGATCGAGGACAATCGCGCGCTCGACTGGGTCAAGGAGGAGATTGCGCGCGTCGGACCCGATGCAGTGGCAATCACCGGCGATCTCACCATGCGCGCGCGGATGAAAGAATTCGCAGCGGCCGAGAAGTGGCTCCATGGCCTCGACGTGCCGGTAACGGTCGAGCCGGGCAATCACGACCTGCCGCATTATTATCTGCCATCGCGCTATCTCGATCCGCTCGGCCGGTTCGAGGCCTTTCGCGAACTGGTGGAGCGCCGAATCGAATTGCCGGGCCTGGCCCTCGTGCCGCTCAACACCAATGTCCCCGCGCAGCCGCGCCTCAACTGGTCGAAGGGCTGGGTGAGCCGCCGCGCGCTCCACGCCTGCCTGGCGCAGATTGATGCGCTGCCGGCAGGCATGCGGGCGCTCGTTACGGTACATCACCCGCTGCGCGAGACCGGGACGCGCGGCACTGCGCTTACCCATAATGGCAGGCTTGCCCTGGACGAATTGGCGAAACGAAATGTCCTGGGCGTTCTCAGCGGCCATGTCCACGATGCTTTCGATATCATGGAGCAAACGCCGCACGGCCCGATTCGCATGATCGGAGCGGGCACCTTGTCGCATCGCTTGCGCTCGACGCCGCCGAGCTTCAACCAGATCAGCTGGGACGGTGCCGAACTTACCGTTTCCGTTCGCAATCTCGAGCATGTCGAGACGCGCAAGATGCAGATCAAGGACGTGCCCGAGGATGCAACGCCGCCGCGCGAACCGGGCGAACCCGTGGCTCCGGTTGGCCGTGTCCCGCGTACCGATCCGCCAATCGAATAGGGCTGACGCCAGGTTAACCAGTCACGTGGGCACCAAATGCTCCGAGACAGGTTGAGATGATATGACTGGCAGGATCCTCGTGGTCGAAGACGACCTGCTCAACCGCTTGTTCTATCATGATGTGCTGGAGCAGGAGGGTTTCGACTTGCGCCAGGTATCCGATGGCGCGCTCGTCCTGGATGAGGTGGCGCTGTTCAAGCCGGACCTCATCACCATGGACATGCAACTGCCGAATATCTCCGGGCTGCGCCTCATCAGGCAATTGCAGAAGGATAAGGCGACCTGCCACATCCCGATTTTGGCGATCACCGCCTTTGCCGGACCGCAGGAGGAAAAGCGCATCCGTAGCGCGGGTGCATGCGGCTATCTCGCCAAGCCGGTCACGGTGAAGCAATTGCTCGAGGCCGTGAGCGCCTGCATTGAACCTGACGGAGGTACTGAAGACTAGGGCGCCAACCCGAGGGCAGACCGAATGAAGGGCATT
Organism: uncultured Altererythrobacter sp.; assembly: GCA_913056125.1. Classification (GTDB taxonomy): domain Bacteria; phylum Pseudomonadota; class Alphaproteobacteria; order Sphingomonadales; family Sphingomonadaceae; genus Alteraurantiacibacter. The sequence continues at coordinate 159,712 of CAJXNC010000005.1, read as the reverse complement.
ACCTCCCTGCCGGAGCCTTCCTCCTCGACAAAGGGATAGGTTTCGACAAGGTCGCCGCGCGGCATGGGATAGATGACGAATTGCGCCTCGGTTCCGGCGGTTTGCAGCAGATCGAAGAAACCCTGCGAATCCCGGGTTTCATCCTCATTCTCTTCATTCGCGAAGAAGAGGAACTGCGGCGCAACGGGCGCGTCCAAATGTGCTGCCGGCGAATAGGGCAAATAGTCCTCGGGATCCCTTCCGAAATGGCGCCGGTAATAGCTCCGCGTGAAATCTCCCTGCGCCATCCTGGCCTCGATATCGAAACCGAGGCCATCGAGGGAAAGCACTCCGCGCAGAGAGGAGAAGGGAACGCCTGCCGTTTCAAGGAATTGCGGATTGGTCGCCAGCACTGCAGCAAAATGCGCTTCGCGCCGCACGCCGGCCAGAACAATGCGATCCGCATCAAGGCCGAGTTCCTCTTCGTGCTCGCGAAGATAGGCGATCGCACTGGCATAGCTTTCGAGCCTCTCGCCGGGCCGCTCACGCAATCCCCGATAGGGCACGACGGCCAGGGCAATACCGGCTTCCGTTAGCCTGTAGCGAAGCCATTCAAGCATGGAATAGCTGCCCGCTCTGCCGGAGATGCTGGAAAACAGGACCGCGACCGGTTGCGGGGTGGGGTCTCGATCTTCCGCGACAAACAGCGAGACCTTCTGCCAGCTTCGCCTGCCATAGTCGAACTTCTCGGGTGAGGCGATTGGGGCAGTAAGCCTTATGGCCGTCCCGCGATTGTTGTGTTCGAGTTGGGAAAGGGGGTCGAACTGCGCATGCGCGGGAATCCCCAGGGAGAGGAAAACGAGGCAGCCGAGGAAGCAGATCTTTCGCATCCACTCCAGTCTAGCGGCCAATATTACAGTGTGAAGCTGCCGTTAGTCCTGCGAGGCCTGCTCGGCCAGGTCCGACTCGTCCAATTCGTAATCGAGCAGGTCGCCCGGAGCGCACTTCAGTACGGCGCACATGCGGGCCAGCGTCGCGAAGCGGATCCCGCGTACCTTGCCAGATCGAAACAGAGAGAGTTGCGTTTCGCTAAGGCCCATACGCTCGGCCAGTTCCTTGCCGGTCATCCCGCGCTTGGCCAGCACGCTATCCAATGTGATCTTCACGGGCATCAGAAGAAGCTGTCCAGTTCCTCGCGCATGGAGGCGGCCCCTTGCAGCAATTGTGCCACAAGCACCAGTGTCGCGCCCACCACACCCAGCGTTATTGCGGCGCCATCGAAGTTTAAGGGCAGGCGGATGCCGAACAGCACCCCGGCAGTCGGTCCGGCAAAGACGTTGAACAGCGCGCCGACGAACAGGGCCAGCCCCACACGCGAGAGCAGGCGTGGCACCACCTCGTCGAACATCGCGCCATCGGCAATGCGCTTCAAAGCCTGCCGCACCATCCACATGGCCCAGATATAGATATACATCGGCACAAAGGCGGCGAGGTATATCCAGCGCGCAGCCTCTCCATTGAACAGGAACACCAGCTGGCCGATGCCGAGCAGTGCCAGCAATACGAATGGCAATGTCACCAGCCACATCAATATGCGCGCCCTCTTGCGTAGCGAGTCCATGGCAATTCAACCTCTCAAACCGTCCAGATGATTTAACCTTGACTTAAATTTCGGCAGAACACAAATTTAAGTAATAGTTAAATTGGATTCGATCATGGACGATGCAGACATTAGTCCCGCGCTCGCAACCAGCGGGCTGACCAAGAGCTTCGGCGGGCGCGCACCAGCGGTGGACGACCTGTCGATCACTGTACCGCGCCGGAGCGTCTACGGCTTTCTGGGCGCAAATGGCGCGGGCAAGACGACCACGCTCAAGCTCGTGCTCGGCCTTGCACGTCCCGACAAAGGCACGATCCGCCTGTTCGGAGAGGCGCCGGGTGTAGCGCGTGGAAAGATCGGCTCGCTGATCGAAACGCCCTCGCTCTACGACCACCTGACCGGACGGGAGAACCTCGACATTTCGCGGCGGCTCCTGGGTTTGCCGGCAAGCGAGATCGACCGCGTGCTCGAAGTGGTTAGCCTGTCCAAGGCGGCCAGCCAACGTGTGGCAGGCTATTCGCTCGGCATGAGGCAGCGCCTGGCGATTGCCCGCGCTCTGCTTGGCTCCCCGCGCCTACTGATTCTCGACGAGCCAGCCAACGGACTCGATCCAGACGGTATTCGCGATATGCGCAGCCTGCTCCGGCAATTGCCGGAAGCGGGCGATGTCACATTGATCGTATCCAGCCATTTGCTGTCCGAGGTCGAATTGGTGGCAAGCCATGTCGGGCTGATCCATCGGGGGCGGTTGCTGCTCGAAGCCCCGCTCGCCGATCTCTCAGTGGGCGATGCGGTGGAAGTTTCGACCGGCGACAACGAGGCCGCCGCCTGCCTTCTTGGCGAAGCCAATCTGGTTTGCACCACCCCAGTCGGTCACGGGGAACCGCTGATCGTCCACGGTGCGCCACCGGAAAGGATCGCACATCTCATGCTCGATGGCGGACTCGACCTAACCCACCTGGCCCGGCGCCGAAATGCGCTCGAACAGATCTATCACGAGCAGATTGCCCGCGCGGCCTGACGGGGAGGAAACATGCTTCATCGCTTTGTAATAGCCGAATTTCTCAAGCTTCGTCGCTCGCTCACCCTGTTCCTGTGTGTCGCGGCGCCAAGCTGCGTGGTCGCCCTCAACACCATCATGTGGCTGCGGTCGGACCGTGCCGCGCCAATCGGGGAATTTGCGGTAGGGGCATCGAGCCTGTGGGCCTTTGGCATGCTGCCATTGGCGATCACGGCGCTTGGCGTGTTGCTGGCGCAGATGGAGCATGTGCCGCGCAGCTGGCTCCATATCCTCACCCTTCCGGGGGCAAGGCCAAATGTCTTCCTGGCAAAGGCGCTGGTCATGCTTGTGCTCATCGCCTTCATGTCCACCGTGCTCTGGGTTGAGACGCTCCTCGGTGCGAAACTGGTGGACCTGCTGCGCGATGACATGTCGGGCGAAATCTATCCCGGCGGCCTTGCGGCCTTGCTCTCTCTTATGGCTGCCGCTGCTACCTTGGCCGCCATGCTGCAATTATGGGTCGCGCTACGTTTCAAGAGCTTCGTTCCGCCACTTGTGCTCGGGATTTCGGCGACATTCATCGCGATCGCCTCGACTTCTTCGAAAGAGGCGATCTATTTCCCCTGGCTCATGGCCGCCAAGATCATGTCCGAACCGCAAAAACAGCAGGTCGCGTTGACGCTAGGCAGCGTTGGCGGTGTGCTGGCGCTGATCCTCATGGTGGTGCATCTGAGCCGGCGCGAAGCCTGATCGGCCGATCTCACACAAAGAAAAAGGGCGGCCCCGAAGGACCGCCCTCTCCATTCCGCCGTCGCGGAAATTTCGTTTAGCGCTTCGAGAACTGGAAGCTGCGGCGCGCCTTGGCGCGGCCGTACTTCTTGCGCTCCACCACGCGGCTGTCGCGGGTGAGGAAGCCGGCCGCCTTGACCGTGCTGCGCAGAGCCGGCTCGTACTTGGTCAGCGCCTGGCTGATGCCGTGCTTAACGGCGCCGGCCTGGCCCGAAAGGCCACCGCCCTTGACCGTGGCGACGACATCGTACTGGCCTTCGCGATCGGAGATGGCGAAAGGCTGGTTGATGACGAGGCGCAGGGTCGGACGCGCGAAGTAGATTTCCTGGTCCTTGCCGTTGACGGTCACCTTGCCGGTGCCGGGCTTGAGCCAGACGCGAGCGACAGCGTCCTTGCGGCGACCGGTGGCATAGGCGCGGCCCTGTGCGTCGAGCTCCTGCTCACGCAAAGGAGCGGACGGCGTTTCGGCCTGGGCTTCATCGGCAGACGGAGCGTCGGCAGCGATGTCCTTCAGGTCCGCCAGGTCGGAAACGGTTTCGTTCTTGGTTTCGTCAGCCATCACTGAGCAGCCTTGTTCTTGCGGTTCATCGAGGCAACGTCGAGCACTTCGGGGCTCTGCCCGCCATGCGGGTGCTCGGTGCCATTATAGAGGTGCAGGGCCTTCATCTGCGCCCGGCCCAGCGGACCGCGCGGAATCATGCGCTCGACAGCCTTTTCCAGCACGCGCTCGGGGAAACGGCCTTCGAGCACCTTGCCCGCAGTCACTTCCTTGAGGCCGCCGGCATAGCCGGTGTGCTTGTAATACTTCTTCTGCTGCAGCTTGTTGCCGGTGAACTTCACCTTGTCGGCATTGATGATGATCACGTGATCACCGCAATCGACATGCGGGGTGTAGCTCGGCTTGTGCTTGCCGCGCAGGATGTTGGCAACGATCGTGGCGAGGCGGCCGACAACCAGCCCCTCGGCATCGATCAGGTGCCATTTCTTTTCGACCTCGGCCGGCTTGATGGACCGGGTCGCCTTGGTAAGCGCCTTCATGGCTTGGCAATTCCTTGTCTTGCGATTGGATCGCCGCGGCCCCCTTCGCGGAATCGCATCCGGGGCCAGCGAAGGCGCGCATTTGTGCGCAAACCTTCCCCAAGTCAAGCATTCATGGGGGTTAGCGGGGAGGTAAAATAATACCTCTCACAAATTCTCGGCGCTTCAGGCAGGTGCCAGGTGCCAGGTTTCAATGCTTCGGCGGGCGTCGTCTGCGATAGTGGTAGTGACGACGCGCTGCGCCTGTTTCATCAAGCCGGTCTGCGGATCCCTTTCGGCTGAAAAGTCCATTCGCACCCTTCCTGCATCGCCCCAGGGCAGGTCAATTTCGCCTTCCTCGCTGCGCGAGGTGTCGTTCGGGGCAAACAAGTCGGCGGGGAGGCGGGTAACCAGCTGAGTTCCGGCGAGCCTGATGCTCTCGACCAGCTGCTGCGCCTCATCCATATCGGCCGGATCGGTTTCCAGATTCCCCAGACGCCGTCGTGCCTCCTCGATCGCCAGCTCGACTTCGTGTGAGCGAACCGCCTCGGGTCCGCTCATGATCTGCCCGCTACTGTCCAGCAGCATCGGAAAGAACCCGGTTTCCACCCGCTGCTGTTCCAGCTGGGCGAAGGCCGCCAGGCTCTCGGGGAAGTCGACCTCAACCTTTGTCTGGTTGCCTGCAAGGTAAAAGCCGCGCCCCTGTCTCTCGAACTGCACGTTGAAATCGCGACTGACGGTAATGTGGGCACCCCCGGCAAGCTCACGCACAAGCACGCGGCCGAAGGTCATTGGCTGGTCGGGTGGAGCGATGGGCCTTCCGGAAACAGTGGCGCCGAGGGCCGAACGCGACATGATAACAGGCGCGAGGGCAGCGCCCACCGCGAACCGCATGATCCCGCGCCGATCGGCCAGACTCATTTCTTCGACCTCTTTCCCGTCAAGCTACCTAGCCAGGCATGAGTATCTGCCGTGCTGGTATCGACCCGCCAGCCCATAATTGCCGGACTATCATAGGAATGCAAACAGGCAATCTTTTCAATGGCCTCCTGCAGCAAGGCGGTGTCAGTCTTGAAAAGTACGCCGACCTCTTCCGATTCGCCGCGTTCACCATTCCATTCGAACAGGGAGAGCATGGGCGGCATGATATTGGCGCAGGCAATGAGCCCCTCATCGAGCAATCGTGTCGCTACGTCGCGCGCTTCTTGTGTGCTGCCAAAGGGGCACCAGATCATTGCAGGACCCTTCGAAGAGCTACTCATCTATGGTTCTGCCCCAGCCTGTGTGCACCCCAAGCCGTCGCGGCTACGAGCAGCGCGCCGACAACCTGGTGCGCAACGGCAAGCCATAGCGCAACGCCGGTCCAGACCGTGGCGATGCCGAGCAGGATCTGCACGCCGAAAGCAGAGTGGATGTAAATCGAGGAAGGGCGGTCGCCGGTCTTCTTGATGGCGCGCGCCATCACAATGAGGGCGGCCACCGCGATCCAGGCCCACCAGCGATGAACCCAGTGAATCAGGAACGGGTCATGCGTGAGAAGCCAGAAGGCGCCGCGATCCCAGTTCACTTCGGGAATGAAGCGTCCCTGCATCAGCGGCCAGGTGTCCGACGCGAAGCCGGCGTTGAGCCCGGCCACCCAGGCGCCGAACAGCAATTGCACGAAGAGAATGGCCAATGCTGTGAAGGCGAGGACGGTCAGGCGCGCAGGACGGGCGGTCCTGTCGGCATCGAGTGCCAGCAGGTCACGCGCGGTCCAGACAAGGCCGCCCAGCGTGAAAAAGGCCGTCAGAAGGTGGATCGAAAGCCAGAAATGCGAGACATCGGTCATCTGGCCGGAAAGGCCGGAGCGGACCATGAACCAGCCGAAGGTTCCCTGCAGTCCTCCGAGGGCCAGCAGGGCAATCAGGCGAGGTTTGTAGCCTTTCGGAATTGCACCTTTCACCCAGAACCATGCGAGCGGAAGAGCGAAGGCAAGGCCGATCAATCGCCCGATCAGGCGATGGAACCATTCCCAAAAAAAGATGAACTTGAAATCGGCCAGATCCATTCCTGCCGGCCCGGCCTCGAATCGGTATTCGGGGGTTGCCTGGTACTTGGCGAATTCGGCCTGCCACTGCGCCTCGGTCAGCGGCGGCAAGGCCCCGCTGACCGGCTGCCATTGCGTGATCGAGAGACCCGATTCGGTCAGCCTGGTAATCCCGCCCACGGCCACGATCAGTACTACCATCGCCGCGACGACGAACAGCCAAAGCGCCAGAAGCCGCGGCTTCGCGCCATTCTGCGATCCGTTCGGCGCGTCGATTGCTTGAGCCTGTGCGACCATGGCGCCGATTTGCGCTGCACTGCCGCAAAGCGCAAGGGCGATCTGCAAATGCCTTTTTGCCGCAAAAGGGATTGCGCAATGTTATAGCGTTACATACATGGCCTGCATGGGATCGCTTATACCCCGGATTCGCGGCCGTCTGGACCGTGTCGGCGTGCTGCTGTCATGCCTGTGCCTCGTGCATTGCGTCACCGGCCTGGTGCTGGTGGCAGGTTTCGGCCTTGGCGCGACATTCCTGCTCGATCCGGCGATTCATCGCGGAGGCCTCTTGCTGGCCACTTTGGTGGCAGGTGTCGCCATCGGTGTTGGTGCCATGCGTCATCGCCGCGCCGGACCCTTCGTGGTGGCAATGACAGGCCTTTCCTTCATGGGCGGCGCCTTGGCCGTCGACCATGGAGCGCCGGAGGCCGTCTTGACCATGATCGGGGTGTCGCTGGTTGCTGCCGGGCACATTCTGAACCTGCGCCGCGCCGAACGGTTCTAGGGTCCCGGCCCTCCCTTGTTGATTTGCCCGTAAAGCCCGCTATCTCGCGGGCCTATGGCTTTGTCGATCTCCCTCACCGTCAATGGCGAGACCCGCCGCTCCACCGCAAGCACCATTGCCGAGCTGGTGCGCGAACTGTCGCTCAAGCCCGAAAAGGTCGCGGTCGAGCATAATGGCGAAATCGCGCCGCGTTCGACGCTCGAACAAGTCGAGCTGAAAGAAGGCGACAGACTGGAAATCGTGACCTTTGTCGGCGGTGGCTCAGATGCTGCTGACGATAGCTGGGAAGTGGCCGGACATCGCTTCAATTCGCGCCTGATCGTCGGCACGGGCAAATATAAGGATTTCGCCCAGAACGCCGCGGCGGTCGAAGCGAGCGGCGCGGAAATCGTCACTGTAGCGGTACGCCGGGTCAATGTGTCGGATCCGAACCAGCCGCTGCTGATGGACTTTATCGATCCCAAGAAGGTCACCTATTTGCCCAACACCGCAGGGTGCTTCACCGCGGAAGAAGCGATCCGCACCTTGCGCCTGGCGCGCGAGGCGGGTGGCTGGGACCTGGTGAAGCTGGAGGTGCTGGGCGAGGCGCGCACGCTTTATCCCGACATGCGCGAGACGCTGCAGGCAACCGAAGTGCTCGCCAAAGAAGGTTTCAAGCCGATGGTTTATTGCGTCGATGATCCCATCGCCGCCAAGCAACTCGAAGAGGCGGGGGCGGTGGCGATCATGCCGCTTGGTGCTCCGATCGGATCGGGCCTCGGCATCCAGAACAAGGTGACCATCCGCCTGATCGTGGAAGGCGCCAAGGTGCCGGTGCTGGTCGATGCGGGGGTCGGCACGGCAAGCGAGGCGGCAGAGGCGATGGAGCTCGGCTGCGACGGCGTGCTGATGAACACTGCCATTGCCGAGGCGAAGGACCCGATCCGCATGGCGCGCGCCATGAAGTATGGCGTAATCGCCGGGCGTGAAGCCTATCTCGCGGGCCGCATGCAGACGCGCAAATATGCCGATCCGTCGAGCCCGCTTGCCGGAATGATCTGATCCGGACCCATCGGATCGCGCGACCCAAACCGAAAATTAACCATGTTGGGTGAATCATGCTCCCGAACTCCAGGGGGCCATGATGGCAAACACGCAGACTTCTTCGCTGAGCATTTCCGAAATGCGCGAATTTGCCGGCTTCACGCCGGAAGAACAGGCATTCATTACGCGCAGCCTCGATGTGGGCATGGGTCGCGGCGATGCCTTCAAGGCATGGAGCACGGAATCGGGCTCGAGCTCGGCCATTCGCCAGCAATATATCGCTTATCGCGAGCTGCGCGCGCTGCGCGAGGACATCCCCGAAGCGACCAGCCTCGATGGTGTCGGGCAGTTCATCGGCGCGCTGATCCGCATTTCCGCTCAGGACTTGGCGCAGGAATTGCTCAGCAGCTTTTCCGCTTACCGCTTTCTTTATGAACGGCTGCTCGGCGCTGAAGTGCGGCCCTATTTGCCGGCAATCTTCTGCGGCGCAGCGGCGCTGCCGCAAATTCGCCCCTGCCATCGCAAACTGCTGCTGCAGAGCCTGAGCGAGGCTGCAGCAACGGCACCGGGCTGGTCGCCGCGCCAGCCTGGCTTCTTCCCGGAAAAGATCGAGGGCGAAGCGGCGTAACGCCTAGTACAGAGCGTCCAGCCGCTCGCCATATTGCTCGCGAATATAGGGCCGGCGGATTTTCAGCGTCGGAGTCATCTGGTTGTTTTCGACGCTGAAGGGTTCGTCCGCCACAACGAACTTGCGCACTTTTTCAAGAACCGAGAGTTCCTTGTTGGTCTTGTCGATCGCTGCTTTGATCGCCGCGCGGAACTCCGCATTGTCTTTCAGCTCCGCAAGATCGGCCTTCATGCCGTTCTCACGCGCCCATTGCTTCATCCATTCGGCATCGGGAACGATCAGTGCGACCATATAAGGCCGCTTGTCCCCGCTCACCATGACCTGAGCGATCTCGGGCTGCAGCGTGAGCATGCCTTCGAGCTTCTGCGGGGCGATATTGTCGCCTTTGTCGTTGACGATGATGTCCTTCTTGCGGTCGGTGATCTGGATCCGTCCGCGATCGTCGAGATGGCCGATATCGCCCGTATGTAGCCATTCACCAGGCAGAGCGGCCTGAGTCGCTTCCTGATTCTGCCAATAGCCCTTCATCACGCATTCGCCGCGCACCAGGATCTCACCATCATCGGCGATTTTCACATCGACGCCGCGCAAGGGCGGACCGACAGTGTCGAGCTTGATCCCGGCGCTGGGGAAGTTGCAGGCAATGACCGGCGCGGTCTCGGTCTGGCCATAACCCTGCAGCATGGTCAGACCCATGGCCTGGAAGAAGCCTCCGACTTCGGGATTGAGTGGCGCACCGCCCGAAACAAGCGCCTTGATGCGTCCGCCAAAATTCTGCTTCACCTTGGGCCGCAGCGTGAAATCGAGCAGCCAGCTGATCGGAATGTCGCCAAGCGCATGCTTCCCGGCGATCTTGCGCTCACCCAGCCCCATGGCCTTGTGCAGCAAGTAGGCGGCGAAACCGCCGCGCTTCTCGACCTGCTTGATGATCTTGCCGCGCAGCAACTCGAACATTCGCGGCACTACGATCATGAAGGTTGGTTGCGCCTCCTCGAGATTGGAGGAAAGCTTGTCGAGTCCCTCGGCGAACCAGATATCCGCGCCCAACCCGATGGGGAGGAACAGGCCTGCCGTGTGTTCGAGAGCATGGCTCAAGGGCAGGAAGGAGAGGAAACGCTCCTGCTCCCAGCCGAAATCCTGCGCCAGCACTTCGCCTGCGGCCATGCAATTGTGCAGGATCGCGCCATGGTGGAGCATAACCCCGCGCGGGGATCCGCTTGTGCCACTCGTGTAGATAATGCAGGCAATATCGTCGCGCGTGACGCCGGCAACGCGTGCATCCACTGCGGCGCGGGCCTCTGCGGCATCGCCTTCGACCAGCCCCGCCCAGTCATGCAGGTGGAAGCTGCCGGTTTGTTCGGCACCGATCGGGTCGATGGCGATCACATGTTCGGCGTGTCCCGAACGCATCATCGCCTTGAACAGCGGCTCGGCCAGCTTGGCGTTGGAGACGAATACGGCGCGCGCGCCCGAATCGTCGAGGATATGGCGGTGATCGCCTTCAGTATTGGTCGTGTAAGCGGGCGTGGTGATGCAGCCAGCCGCCATGATGGCTAGGTCGGCGATGCACCATTCGGGCCGGTTCTCTGAAACGATGACCACGCGGTCGCCAGGCTTGAGGCCCATGCGGACAAGCTGTTGCGCCAGCAGGCAGACCTGCTTGGCCGCCTCGGAATAGCTGATCGATGTCCAGTCTCCGCCCGTCTTGGCAGTCAGGAAGGGTGCGGCGCCAATCTGGTCGGCACGCTGAAGGAATAGCGCGACGAGGCTTTTCGCATTCTCGATATCGGCAAGTTGCATTGTGTTCGGCTGCAAGGGCCACGATCCTCTATTCCCGGGGCCGTTGTTTCGGCCGGTGCTCTATCGGAAACTACCTAAGGTGCCGGGAGTGTCCGGGCAAGCTAGGGCGTGAGCGTATCGCCTTCGTCGAACCCGGCTTCCACCGCTGCGCCCTCGCCGACCGTTCCGGGAATACGGACCAGCTCGTCGAGCCTGGGGTCGTGACGGGCATGCCAGCCGCCAACCCCGCGCAAGGCGCCGGTCGTGCGCAACAACTGTCCAAAAGGGATGATGCGCGGATGGCCCAGGGCTTCGAACGCGGGGCCAAGATCCTCCATCCATGTTCCCTGCTCGACCAGCAATGCGCCTGGACCCACCCCCATGACGAATGGGAGTTCCAGAGCTTCTTCGAGCGGCAGGCCGAAATCGATCACGCCAATGAGCGCTCGTGCGGTTTGCGCCGGAATCAGCCCTCCGCCCGCTGCCCCAACGGTGAATAGCGGTTGTCCCTCGGGGTCATAGACCACGGTCGGCGTCATCGAACTGGCGGGACGCTTGCCGCCCTCCACACGGTTGGCAACGGGAAGCCCGTCGACTTCGGGAGTGAAGTCGAAATCGGTCAGCTCGTTATTGAGATAGAAGCCGCCATGGACGAGGCCGGAGCCGAAAGCCCCTTCGACCGTTGCGGTGAAGCTCGCCATGTTGCCTTCGCCATCCACGGCGACAAAGTGGGTGGTTCCCTGCTCGGGCCATCCATCGCCCGGGGCGAGTGCAACCGATGCGCCGGCCGGATCGCCGTGGTCCACCTGCTGCAAGGTCCGATCAGGTTCGATCAACGCGGCCCGGCCAGCGAGGTAGTCCTCATCGAGCAGGCCTACGAGCGGCACTTCTACATAGGCCGGATCGCCGATAAAGAACTCGCGATCGGCAAAGGCGAGGCGCTGTGCCTCGGCAAAGACGTGCCAAGTTTCGGCGTTTTGAAGTCCCATCGATGCAAGGTCAAAAGCTTCGACCTGATTGAGGATGGCGAGCACGGCATAGCCGCCCGAAGATGGCGGTCCGACCGTGCAAACGCGATGCAGCCGGTAGATCGTGCAGATCGGCTCGCGAACCACCGCACGATAATTCTGGAAATCGTCCACCGTCATCGCTGCCATGGACGGCGTGTCGAGCGCGATCTTGAGCGCCATGCTTTCGGCGAATGGTCCGGAATAGAAGCTTTCCGGTCCTTCGGTGGCTATCATTTCGAGCGTAGCGGCCAGGTCAGGCAGCTGCACCACTTCGCCGGGCGCAGGCGCTTCGCCGTCCTCGCCATAGAATTGGGCCTCGCCCGCCGGATCGCGCGCGCCCCTTTGGGGGAAACTGGCCAGCGATCCGCTCAGCCGGGGCGTAACGGGAAATCCGTCTCGCGCCAGGGCAATGGCGGGGGCAAAAAGGTCGGCCCAAGGCAGTAAACCATGACGCGCATGGGCTTCGGCGGCGAGAGCTATCTGTCCGGGAACGCCGATGGAAAGACCACTCAGGACTGCCGCGTTGCGATCGCGCGGTGAGCCGTCTTCGTTGAGGAACCAATTGCCCGAAGCTGCGGCGGGTGCCGTCTCGCGCCCGTCCAAGAGTTCGACCTCGCCCTCGGCCGAACCCAGCAGCAGGAAGCCGCCCCCACCCAAGCCTGTGCTCTGCGGTTCGAGCACGGCCAGTGCCAGCATCATGGCAATCGCAGCATCGGTGGCGCTGCCTCCGCGCGCCATGATTTCCTCGCCGATCTCGGCAGCGCGAGGATCGTTGGCAGCAGCAACGCCTTGTGGCGGAGGAGGAAGCGGTTCGGGAGGCGGGGTGCAGCCAAGCAGCGCTAGCGGTGCTGCGAGGGCCAGCAGGAATGAACGCGACATAGGAGACCCCTATTCGCTTCCCACGGCCTCGGCAATGGAAGCGATTCCGTCCCGTCGCATCAATGTTTCAAGTCCGCGCGCAATGTCCCTGGCGATACCAGGGCCGCGATAGACCATGGCGCTGTAGAGCTGGACCAGGCTGGCGCCGGCGCGGATGCGTTCCCAGGCATCCTCGGCCGTTGCAATGCCTCCGACGCCGACCAGCGGCAAAGCGCCCCCGGTTGCCCTGCGGAAGTCTCGCAACCTTTGCAGCGCCTTGGGTTTGAGCGGCGCACCCGAAAGCCCGCCGCTCTCGCCCGCATGAGCCGATAACAGGGCCGGTCGCTCGATCGTGGTATTTGAGACGATCAGCGCGCCGAGCCCCTTGTCCATGGCGATGCGGGAAATCGCATCCACATCGGCGGGTTCGAGATCGGGCGCGACCTTGAGGAAGACGGGAACGGCGAGATTGCCGCGGGCCTCGAAAACCGCATCGAGCAGGGCGATCAGCGCCCCCTCATCCTGCAATGCGCGCAGGCCCGGCGTGTTCGGGCTGGAAATATTGACCGCGAGATAGCTTGCCAGCGGCGCCATCAGCTCCGTCATCGCCGCATAATCGGCAATGCGATCCTCACTATCCTTGTTGGCGCCGATATTGATGCCCACCACGCCATCGCGGCCCGACCGTGCCGCAAGCCGGGTATGGGCAAGTTCTCCGCCACCATTGTTGAACCCCATGCGGTTGATCACCGCGCGGTCCTCGACCAGGCGGAACAGGCGCGGCTTCGGATTGCCTGCCTGCGGGCGCGGCGTGATCGATCCCACCTCGGCAAAGCCGAAACCCATGGCGAGCAGCGCGTCGGGAACCTCGGCATCCTTGTCGAATCCTGCTGCCATGCCGACCGGGTTGGGAAAGGTGATTCCCGCTACTTCGGTCTGCAACGGTCCGCCAAGTGGCTGAGGCTTGCTCGATGGAAGCAGCTTCAGGGCATTGACGGTCAGGCGATGCGCGCGTTCGGCATCGAGCGCGAAGATCGCCGGGCGGGCGAGGCGGTACAGCATGGACCGGCTATGGCAGGGCGGGGGTCGCCTGTCGATGTGCGACTGCTTAAGGAAATTTCCTGCGCAAAATGGCTGATTTGCGTAACTTTTCAGGCGAAAAAGAGCGCTTCGTGTCGCCTTCTTACAATAGCCGGAAACGCGAATCGGCTAGCAACCTCTTGCGACCCGAAGGGCTCGACGCAACATTGCGACGGGTTCTCGACTTTGAAGGGCGGTCCTGCCATGTCGGGGCCGCCCCTTTTTTCACTTGGCAGTCAGGCCGGGCCGGCCCCACAAGATGCTAACGACTCGCAACAAGCCGAATTGGCTTGATTCCGTGCTTTTCCTGCATAGGTGCCTAATCGGAATGAATTGGTCCGATTAAAAGAGCGCCGAAAGATGCGACTGTCCAACCTGGCCGACTATGCCGTCGTCACAATGTGCGCAGCCGCGCGCCATTGCGGCTTTGCGCGCGTTTCGGCTGCGGACCTCGCGGAAGAGACCGGCCTGCCGCTGCCGACCGTGCAGAAGCTGGTCAGCGCGCTGGCCAAGGCGGGCCTGCTCAAGAGTATGCGCGGTGCGGGCGGCGGCATCAAACTGGCACGCCCGGCGGCCGCTATCAGCCTTGCCGATATCGTCGAGGCTGTCGAAGGACCGATCGCGCTGACTGCCTGCGTCGAGACTGCGCGGCACGATTGCGCGCTCGAAGCGCAATGCACGGTGCGTCCGCATTGGAGCCTGGTGAATGCCACGCTGCGCGGCGCGCTGGCTGATGTGAAACTGACCCAGCTCGCGCAATTGCCCGAGCCGAAAGAACAAGAACCCGCATGAGTGACGAAATAGACATCCAGGACCGCGAGGCCCGCGAAGCTGCAGCCAAGGCCGCCGAATACGAATTCGGCTGGTCGTCGGAAATCGAGCAGGAATTCGCGCCCAAGGGACTCAACGAAGACACTGTCCGCTTCATCTCGGCCAAGAAGGGCGAGCCGGAATGGATGCTCGAATGGCGGCTCAAGGCCTTCCGCATGTGGCTTGAAATGGAGGAGCCTGACTGGGCCAAGGTCGGCTATCCCAAGATCGATTACCAGGACGCCTATTACTACGCCGAGCCGAAGAAGAAGGAGGCGCTTGCCTCGCTCGACGAGCTCGATCCCGAGATCAAGGCGGTTTACGACAAGCTCGGAATCCCGCTGGCGGAGCAGGAAGTGCTCGCCGGGGTCGAAGGTGCGCGCAAGGTCGCGGTCGACGCGGTGTTCGACTCGGTCAGCGTCGCCACCACCTTCCGCGAGGAGCTCAAGAAGGCGGGCGTTATCTTCCTGTCGATCAGCGAGGCGATCAAGGAACATCCCGAGCTGGTGAAGAAGTGGCTCGGTAAGGTCGTGCCGCAGCATGACAATTACTTCGCCACACTCAACAGCGCCGTCTTCTCGGACGGCACCTTTGTCTACATCCCCGAAGGCGTACGCTGCCCGATGGAGCTGTCGACCTATTTCCGTATCAATGCGGAGAATACCGGCCAGTTCGAACGCACGCTGATCGTCGCCGAAAAAGGCAGCTATGTCAGCTATCTGGAAGGTTGCACCGCGCCCATGCGTGACGAGAACCAGCTCCACGCTGCCGTGGTCGAACTGGTCGCGCTCGAAGATGCCGAGATCAAGTATTCGACCGTGCAGAACTGGTATCCAGGCGATGCCGAGGGCAAGGGCGGCATCTACAATTTCGTTACCAAGCGTGGCCTGTGTCAGGGCGCTCGCAGCAAGATTTCATGGACGCAGGTCGAAACCGGCTCTGCCGTGACGTGGAAATATCCCAGCTGCGTGCTCAATGGCGAAAGCTCGGTGGGTGAGTTCTACTCGGTCGCGGTCACGAACAATTTCCAGCAGGCCGACACCGGCACCAAGATGATCCACAACGGGGCCAATACGCGCTCGACGATCATCTCGAAGGGCATTTCGGCGGGCAAGAGCAACAATACCTATCGCGGCCTCGTGCGCGTCGGCGCCAATGCCGAGAATGTACGCAATTTCACCCAGTGCGATTCGCTGCTGCTGGGGGACAAATGCGGCGCGCACACCGTGCCCTATATCGAGGTGAAGAACCCCACCGCGCAGATCGAGCACGAGGCGACCACCTCCAAGATCAGCGACGACCAGCTGTTTTACGCCATGCAGCGCGGGCTGGGCGAGGAAGAGGCCGTGGCGCTGATCGTCAACGGCTTCGCCAAGGAAGTGCTCAAGGAATTGCCGATGGAGTTCGCCGTCGAGGCGCAGAAGCTGTTGGCGATCTCGCTCGAAGGGAGCGTGGGGTGATGACTGACCGCAAGACCCTCAAACTTCCCGAAACCGGTGCCGATACCGAAGCCCCCGCGCTCAAGAAGAAGGGCCGCGGCTGGGAAATCTCGGAAAAGCGGCTTGACGTGCTGCATGAGCAGGCGCGCGATTTGCGCCGCCATTCCAGCGAGGCGCACAAGGCTTTGGCTGAGCGTTTCAGCAAGGCCGACCTTGGACCCTACACCTTCAAGCGCCACGCTGTCGTGGGCTCGGCCATCGTCGACTTCAACTGCCATGTCCTCGGCATGGCGATCGATATCGACGAGGAAGGCGAGGACGAAGCCCTGGCGCGCCGTCGTGACAAGAGCCTCGAAAGCGTCGGCATCCGCGTCATGCGGATCAAGGCAGCGGACATACTCGAGAACATGGACGATGTGCTCGCGCGCATCACTGCCGGCATGCGTATGCGCATCGCCGACAAGCAGGACGCGCGCCGCGCGCATGGCAAGCAAATGCGCGAAGGCAGGAGGGGCGGTGAGCGATGACCGATGAACTCACTCCGCGCGTCGAACATCACCGCGATGGCACCGTCTGCGCGCGCGGCCAGATGCTGGGCGAGGAATTGCACGGCTATTGGGAATGGTTCCGCAAGGACGGCACGCTCAAGCGTTCCGGCCATTTCGAGCGTGGCGAGCAGGTCGGCGAATGGGTCACCTACGATTCCGACGGCGCACCCTACAAGATCACACAGATGAAGACGAAAACCGATGCTGAATATTGAAAACCTCCATGCCGAGATTGACGGCAAGAAAATTCTCAACGGACTGACGCTCGAAGTCGGCGCGGGCGAAGTGCACGCCATCATGGGCCCCAATGGGGCGGGCAAGTCCACGCTCGCTTATGTGCTGGGCGGCCGTCCTGGCTACGAAGTGACCGAAGGCTCTGTGACCTTCATGGGCGAAGACCTGCTCGACATGGAACCGCATGAGCGCGCCGCGGCGGGCTTCTTCCTCGGCTTCCAGTACCCGGTCGAGATTCCCGGCGTCTCCAACGTCCAGTTCCTGCGCGAGGCACTTAACTCGCAGCGCAAGCTCCGCGGCGAAGATCCGCTGTCGGGCGGCGAATTCCTCAAGCTCGCCAAGGAAAAGGCCGGCCTTCTCAAGCTCGACATGGAGATGATGAAGCGCTTCGTGAATGTCGGCTTTTCGGGCGGCGAGAAGAAGCGCAACGAGATGGTCCAGATGGGCATTCTCGACCCGAAATTCGCCGTCCTGGACGAGACCGATAGCGGCCTCGATATCGATGCACTGAAGGTCGTGGGCGAAGGCATCAATGCGATCATGCGTGATCCCGCCAAGGGCGTGCTGCTGATCACCCACTACCAACGGCTGCTCGATTACGTGCAGCCCGATCATGTGCATATCCTCGCCAAGGGCAGGATCGTGAAATCGGGCGGTCCTGAACTGGCGCTCGAGCTCGAACGCGAAGGCTATGAAGCGGTGGCGGCGTGATCCTGCTGACAGCCCTCCTGCTAGCCCAGCCTGCGCCATCGCCAACGGCCGAGGCGGCGGATTCGGAAGACAGGATCGTCGTCGTGGCAGAGCGCATGCGGTCGATCGACGTGAATGTCGGGCGCGACCCAGAGGGCAATTGGCATTGCAGCCTTTCGGAAAGCTCGGGCAGTGCCTGGGTGGATGACCGACTTTGCCGCATTACCACGGGCTGCGTTCGCGACGCGCGCGGCGACGAAGATCGCATAGTGAGCTGCGCGACGCGTCGCCGGGCATCGATCATGGATGAATTCCGTGAAGCACTGGAAAGGGGAGAGGCATGACCTCCCTTCCCACCAACAAGGACGAGGCCTGGCGCTATTCCGATAGCGAGGCGCTGACGCGCCTGACGCCGCAGGAGCTGGCGAGTTGGCATGAGGCCGAACTGGCGCCGGGCGAGACGCGCTCCAAGACCTTGATCCTCGATGACAGCTGCCCCGGCCTGCACCGCGTACGCCTGAAGGTCGGCGCAGCAGGGCGCGCGGAGATCTTCGCGGTGGTTTCGGCCAGCGCCTATACCCGCCTTGAAGTCGAGGTGGAGCTGGCGGAAGGCGCGCATTTCGAACTGGGAGGCGTGACAATCGGCGGCGGGGATGTCGTGCGCGAGATCGTTACCCGCACGCTCCATGCCCAGCCTCATGGCACCAGCAACCAGGTGATCCGCAGCGTCCATTGGGGGCATGCGACGGGCAATTTCCTCGGCAATATCGATGTGGCGCGCGATGCGCAGAAGACCGATGCCGCTCAGGACTTCAAAGGCCTGATCCTCGAAAAGGGCGCCAGCGTGAACGCCGTGCCGCAGCTCGAAATCTTCGCTGACGATGTGAAATGCGCCCATGGCGCGGCGATCGGCCAGATGGACGAGATGGCGCGCTATTACATGGCCAGCCGCGGACTCGATCCGGCCACGGCCAAGAAGCTGCTCGTGCGCGCCTTTATCGGCGATGCCTTTGCCGCGATCGATGACATGGACGAGCAGGAGCGGCTGATGGAGGCTGCGCTCGGCGCCCTCGGAGACGCGGTGTGACCATGACCGCGACTATCTCTCGCAAGGCGGACTTTCCCGGCCTGCTGACGCCCGATGGCCAGCCGTGGCACTATCTCGATAGCGCCGCCACCGCGCAGAAGCCGCAGGCGGTTATCGACGCAGCCACGCGCGCGCTCGGCGTCGACTACGCTACCGTTCACCGCGGGGTCTATGCCCGCTCGGCCGAGATGACGCTGGCCTATGAGGCGGCGCGCCGCCGTGTGGCAAAGTTCATCGGCGGGCAGGAAGACGAGATCGTCTTCACCCGCGGCGCGACCGAGGCGATCAACCTTGTCTCCTATAGCTGGGGCGAAGCGAATATTGCTGCTGGCGACCGTATCCTGCTCTCCACGCTCGAACATCATTCCAATATCGTGCCCTGGCAATTGCTGGCCGAGCGCAAGGGCGCACATATCGACGTTTGCCCTCTGACCGATGACGGACGGATCGACCTCGAGGCGGCGCGCGAAATGCTCACCAGCGCGCACAAGCTCGTCGCGCTCGCGCATGTCTCCAACGTGCTCGGCTCGGTGCTCGACGTGCAACGCGCTGCCGAACTTGCCCATGCGGTGGGCGCCAAGATCCTTGTCGACGGGTGCCAGGCCGTGCCGCGCCTGCCCGTCGATGTCGTGGCGCTCGATTGCGACTTCTACGCTTTCAGCGCACACAAGCTCTACGGACCGACCGGCGTAGGGGCGCTGTGGGCGCGTGCGGATATCCTTGCTGCCATGCCGCCCTGGCAGGGCGGCGGGGCGATGATCGACAAGGTCACTTTCGCAAGGACCACTTACGCCCCGGCGCCGCAGCGTTTCGAGGCCGGTACGCCCGCGATTGTCGAGGCGGTCGCTTTCGGCGCGGCCTGCGATTACGTGGCGGAGATCGGGCTCGAGGCGATCCATGCGCATGAGGCGGCACTCGTCGCCAAGACCCGCGAAGCGCTGCGCAGCATGAACGATGTGACGATCTTCGGGCCGGAGGATTCCGCCGGTATCGTGAGTTTTGCGATAGACGGTATTCACCCGCACGATCTCGGCACCATATTGGATGAAGAGAACGTCGCCATTCGCGCCGGCCATCATTGCGCGCAGCCGCTGATGGACCATCTCGGCGTGCCCGCCACGGCGCGCGCCAGTTTCGGCATCTATTCCGACGAGGAAGACGTCGCCGCGCTTGTCCGCGGCATCGAACGCACCAAGAGGATCTTCGGCTGATGGAAAATCAGGACGACAAGAAGGAATTTATCGCGGCCCCGCCACCCAATGCGGAGGTGGTGGAGGCTGTCGACAAGCCGCGCCGCGCCAGAGTCGACGAGGCCATGGAGGAAAGTTCAGCCGAGAAGCTCGAGCGCAAGCGCGATTATCTCGAAGGCTTCCTGCAGAAGAAGCCCGAGGGCGTGCCCGCCGGTGCGCCGGGCGGCGAGCTTTACGAAAGCGTGATCGATGCGCTGAAGGATATCTACGACCCGGAAATCCCGGTGAATATCTACGATCTCGGCCTGATCTACGGGGTCGATGTTTCCGATGAATCGGACGTCATTGTCACCATGACGTTGACCACGCCGCATTGCCCGGTGGCCGAGACCATGCCCGGCGAGATCGAGATGCGCGTGATGAATATTCCCGGTGTGCGCGATGCCGAGGTCAATGTGACCTGGGACCCGCCATGGGATCCATCCAAGATGAGCGACGAAGCGCGCCTCGAACTGGGGATGCTGTGATGAGCGATGCCAAGACCCGCCCTGCACCCAAGGCTGCCGTGATCCTCACCAAAGCGGCGGAGGATCGCATTGCCTCGCTCATGGCCAAGGCGCCCAAGGACGCCATCGGTGTAAAGCTCTCCACCCCGCGTCGCGGTTGTTCGGGCCTCGCCTATTCGGTCGATTACGTGACCGAGGAGGAAAAGTTCGACGAGAAGATCGAAACGCCGGGCGGCACCTTCTACATCGACGGTGCCAGCGTGCTTTACCTCGTGGGCAGCACGATGGATTGGGTGGAAGACGATTTCACCGCCGGCTTCGTGTTCGATAATCCGAACGCCAAGGGCGCTTGTGGCTGTGGCGAGAGCTTCATGGTATGATGCGCCTATGGCAGCTGGCAACAATTCCCGAATTTCGGGTATCCTGAGGCTTCTCTCGATGGCCGAGGAAGAGCGCGCCGCGCTGATGCTTGCTTTGGGGCGGGCAAGGCTCGACGAAGTAGCGGGGTTGCAGCGCCAGCTTGCCGTAAATCATCGTATGACGAATTTGACCCGGCAATTGCTGGCTGAGGCCCGGCGCAAACGCCGCAAGCCTCCGGAAGCAGGACTGTCCTTCCCCGCCATTCCACCCAAGGGACCTCGTCCCATGCAAGGCGGGGCCGCAGCACCGCTCGATTTCCGCAAGGACTAGGCCTCAGCCCGAATATCAGGCCTCGCCGGTTTCCTCGGCGATGAACTCGATCAACGCCTGGTCGTAGCTGTCGACCTGGCCGTTGGCCGCCATCATCTCGTCGAGCCATTCTTGCTCGTAGCCGGTGAATTCGGCGGCCTCCGCCACGCGCTCCTCGCGGGTTGGAACGGTTTGCTTCTTGCCGAAGACTACACCGAAGGCATTGGGCGCGCTCTTGACCATCTGGCCCATGAACCGCCCGACATTGGCCTTGTTGTCGGCGACGAAACTTTGCAACTCGAGCATGCGCTCACGGCTGAGATGGGCGCTCTCGCTGGCAAAACCCATCAGGTAATTGCCGACGCCCTGCACGAAGACGCGCTCGAATTCCGGCGCATTGGCTTCTTCCAGCGTCTTGTCCTTGAGGCGAAAGAGCATTTCGGCTTCGCGGCGGCTGACGGCGCCCGGACGGTCGCTGGCAGAACCGAAGATCACGCGGCGCATGATCCGCGCCTCGGCCTCGGAAACATGCGTGTCCGACAATTCGCCGCCGCAGCGGGTCGGGCCGGTGCCTTCGAGCACTTCGCGCTCGAGCACGTCTAGCACGTAGGTCTTGAGCTTCACGGGCACGTTGAGACCCTTCTCGATCACCTGCACCAGCAGCTCGAGTTCGGTCAGCGAGCAGACCTTGCCGTCGCGCTTGACCATTTCGACCAGCCAGTCGGCTTCCGCATCGCTGGCATAGCCGCGCGGCTCGGTGCCGTTGAGCACGTAATTACGCATGGCTTCGACGAAGAAATCGCTCCAGGTGTCCGTCGGATCGTCAATTGCCTGTTCGAGCGTGAAGATCGCTTCGGCCTCCTCGCGCGAGATCATGCCATCGCCCCAGCCGGAGCGACGCAGATCCATGATTTCCGCATCCGAAATGGCGCGGTCGGTCGCGGCATGGCGCGTAAGGTCGGTAAACTGGACGGTCATTCGGTCCCCCTGATCAGGCGGGTACCTATCGCTCAATAGGCTTAAATTCGGGTTACTTTCCGCGTGCGATCCGCGTTCAGCGGCTTTGCCGTAGCGCCTGCATGCAGGCGAGGTAATCGACCTCGGCCCCGTCGCTTGCCCGTCGTGCTTCCAGCCAGGTTGCCACCGGCTCGCCATTCGGCCGGAGCGGATAGAGGAAAATGTCGAGAACACAGGCGCTTGCAGAGAATTGAAGCTTGCGCATATCGCCTTCAGCCACATCAAGGCGCGGCGTGCCGAATTGCTGGATGAGCGATCCCGCGCGCTCCTCGATCACCCCGGCAAGGCCCGGTCCGCGCATGATCTCGACGGAGCGGAAGCCGCCGACTGCAGGCGGTGGCGGCTGTGTGGGCGGTGGCTGCTGCACCTGGCCAGGTGGCCGCGAGGGAGGTGGTGGAGGAGCGGTGATGGGCGCTGTGGCGCAAGCGGCCAGTAACAGCGCCATGCTTGATACGAGCAGTTTACGCATGACCAGCCTCAACCTTGTTTCCGACCTTGCGATGTACGAGATGTGTTGCCCCGGCCGCGCCCAGCACGGGGGCGAGGAAATTGACGAAGGGAAGCGCCAGCAGGCCCGCAACTGCCCCTCCGAGCAGGAAGCGCTCGAATTTGCTGACCGGTGCCAGCTCCGCCTTTTGCTGGCGATAGCGCAGCCACACCATGTCCTGCAATTCGCGCCCCACCAGCATGGCATTGACGCCCCAGAACACCAAGGCAGGCCCGAACCCGGTAAAAAGCAGGGTCAGTGCCACGGGCAGGGCGACGAGATTGGCAATCAGCGCACGCAATATCCCGCCGAGGCTCGCTTGCACCTGTTCGTCCGTGGACAGGTCGCGCGCCGCACTCGCCTGTTGCGGGTAGTGGCGCGCCTCTACCGCCCTCACCACGTCCTCGGCATAGAACTGGATCACCGCCATCGCTACCACGCGCCAGGTCAGCCACAGGCCAAGCAGGGCGAACAATGCGGAGGCCGCTTCGCGTATGCCTTCCGCGCCCCGGAACAGCGAATCTGCCAGCCCAAGCCATTCGAACAGCCAATCGAATGCGTACCATCCGGCCCAGGCCACGGCGATGAAGACCATGATGGTGACTGCAATGCTTTTCAGCAGGATGCGCAGCACCTTTCCATCGGCCAATTCGCCGATCGCCATCCCGAGGCTTGATACAATTGCGGGCATTGGGTGTTGCGATTGCTCCAGCTAACGGCCAAGTCAACGGCACGCCATTCAATATCGCATTACAAGGATTAACATGTCCGAACCACGTTATGACGTCATCGCTATCGGCAATGCTATTGTCGATGTAACGGCCACCTGTTCCGACGAGCTGATCGAGGAGCTGGGCATGCCCAAGGGCGGCATGACGCTGATCGATGCAGAGCAGGCACGTGATCTCTATGATGCGATGGGTCCGGCGCGAGAGTTTTCGGGCGGTTCGGCGGCCAATACGCTGGCGGGCCTTTCCGCCCTCGGCGCGCAATGCGCCTTTGTCGGCCAGGTTGCGGCAGACCAGCTCGGCCAGGTCTTCGCGCATGATATCCGCGCCGTTGGTATCGACTACGACACGCCAGCGCGCGAAGGCGAGCCGCCCACGGCGCGGTGTCTGATCTTCGTCACGCCTGATGGCCAGCGTACGATGAACACCTTTCTCGGTGCGAGTCAGTTCCTGCCTGCCGATGCCCTCAACGAGGAGGCCATTGGCGGTGCATCGATCCTCTATCTCGAAGGCTACCTGTGGGATCCGGAAGAGCCGCGTGCAGCCATGCGGCAGGCGATCGAGGCGGCCAAGGGTGCGGGGCGCAAGGTCGCCTTTACCCTTTCGGATGCCTTCGTGATCGAACGATATGGCGATGATTTCCGCGCTTTGATCGATGACGGGCTGATCGACATCCTGTTCGCCAACAAGGTCGAGCTGGCGGCGATCACGGGAGAGGACGATTTCGAGGCCGGCCTTGCTTTGCTGGCGCCCAAGGTTCCGACTCTGGTGGTGACGCGCAGCGAAGAAGGCGCGGCGGCGATCAATCGCGGCGAACGCGCGGATGTGCAGGCCGAGCCTATCGACAAGGTTGTCGATACGACGGGGGCGGGCGATCTCTTCGCTGCTGGGTTCCTGGCTGGCTATGTCAGGAATGAGCCGCTCGAAACCTGCCTCAAAATGGGCTCGATCGCCGCAGCGGAAGTCATTTCGCATTACGGCCCGCGGCCCGAGGCTGACCTGAAAAAGCTGATGGCCGAAAAGCTGGGCTGATTCCTGACGGTTCATTGGCGGTTTCTTAGGAGTTCCCTTCTAGGCGGTTAACCAAGGAAACCGCTTTGAAACATGTCGCCATCCATCCGCCGGCCGAGGCGCTCGCGTGCACGCCATGCGCGCATGTGCTGGAACGCGCATGGCGCGACCTTTCCGAGCAATCCAGCCTGCCTACGCAGAGCGCCGAGTTCCTCGTCGCCCTGCTGGCGACCTTCCTCCTCGGGCAGGAAATGCTGCTGTTGCAGGTGGAAGGCGCACGGTGCTTCGATGCCGTGCTGCCGCTGGTGCGTCGCCACGGCATTCTGGCGCGTTGGCGGCTTGCCGGGGACGAGGAAGTCTTCGAGCCTTCCGATGCGCTATATCGCGATGCCGATGCATCCGACCGCCTGGCCAGGAAACTCGCGCGGGAAAGCCGCCCGGCGGTGCTTGCCAGGGTGCCTGCCAAATCAGCCTTCATTGCCTCTCTGCGGAAGGCCATGCGCGGTCGCGGGATAATTTCGGTTCGTCCGGCAACGCCCTGCCCGACTATTCCGCTCGATTCAGGTTGGACCGAGCCTGAAAGCAAGTTCTCCTCGCGCCGTCGGTCCGATTTCCGCCGGGCCATGCGCCGTGCAGAGGAGTTCGGTGAGGTGCGTTTCGAAACGATTGCCCCGACCGAAGAGAATTTCGATGCGCTGTTCGACCTTGCCGTGCAGGTCGAGGCGGCCAGCTGGAAAAGAGAGGCGGGCAGCGCCATCGCCTGCGACAAGGTGAAGGAAGAGTTCTTCCGCCAATATCTCAGGGCTGCCGGCGCAAGAGGCGAATGCCGTATCTCCTTCCTGCGCCTCGGCGGGCAGGTCGCGGCCATGCACCTTGCCGTGGAACAGGGCGGCAAGCACTGGCTGTACAAGATCGGCTTCGACGAGGGCTTCAAACGTTGCTCTCCCGGCACGCTGCTCATGCTGCATGCGATTGGCGAAGCGGCGAAATCGGGCTGCACGGCGTTCGAGATGATGGGTGATGCGGAAAGCTGGATCGCCGATTTCTGGACGCGCGAGGAAATTGAATGCGTCCAGCTGCGCACATATCCTTTCGGCTGGCGCGGCGTGGCGGCGCTGCTGGAAGACGGGTTTGCCTGGGGCAGAGCGCGCCTGTCGGGTGCGCGCAAATGAGTTTGGCGATCCGATCGCGGCTGCGCGATGCGCGCTATGCCCTGCCGGGCCTGATCGAGCGAAATGTCCGGGGCCAGGACGTCGACGCCGCGATCCGCGCTTGTGCTGCATTGGAGAGCAAGGGCTACGCCACGACATTGGGGTACTTCCACCGGGGCAGCGAAAGCGCGCATGAAGTGGCGGAGGTCTCCGGCAAGCTCGCCACAGGGCTTGCCAAGGCGGGCCTTGATTCCCTGGTCGCGGTGAAAGGCAATGCTCTGGATTGCGACCAGTGTTTGCTCGACCCGCTTGGCGCCAAGGGCGTTCCGCTTGTCTTCGATGCCATGACTCCCGCCCATGCAGCGCGCATTTTGGACCTTGCCGCAGCCTATGCGGCAGGCATTGCCCTTCCTGCGCGTTGGCGCCGAAGTGCGCAGGACGCCGCACGGTTGCGCGATGGGCCGTGCCGGATCCGGCTGGTCAAGGGCGAATGGGCAGACCCCGATGCAGACACGCCGGACATCGCCGGGGCCTATGTCGATCTCTCCCGCCAGCTTGCCGGGCGCAGCGCCATGGTCGGTGTGGCGACGCATGATCCCGACCTGGCGGAGGCGGCTTTGTCCGTCCTGCTTGCCGCCGGAACGCCGTGCGAGCTGGAACAATTGCGCGGCCTGCCGCGCCGCCGGACCATGGCAGTGGCCAAGCGCCTCGGCGTGAAAGTGCGCCTCTATTATCCCTTCGGTCCGGGCTGGTGGCCCTATGCGATCGACAAGGCACTGTCCCGTCCGTACCTGCCGATCTGGGCTTTGAAGGACGCGCTTGGACGCTAACCCCTCACACCTGACACACTGTCCTGTTGCAAAAGATCCTGCTGCCCGATCTGCGCCCCGAAATGGCGGTGCAGAGCGGGTGAATGCGGCGAGCATCTGCGCAGGCTGGCAGATGCTTGTGCCTGTAGGGAAGCGCCTCCGCTTCACCTTGCCATCGCCAGGGCGCTTGTGCATCTTTCGCTCTTGAGGGGAGAATTGAGGATGGCAGGCAAGGTTTCGCTCGAGGATCGCGTCGAGATCGACGAGCTCATGGCGCGCTATTGCTGGTCGCTCGATACGGGCGATTTCGATGGCTATGCCGATTGCTTCACCGAGGATGGCTGGCTGCGCCACTGGCCGCAGGGCCAGTGCGTCGGCCGCGACGGGCTGAAGCGCGCCACGGATTCACTATGGTACGACACACCCAACCATTACCTAGGCCGCCAGCACCGCTTCTCCGCCGTTCTGATGAATGTGGAAGGCGAGGGAGACGTGCGGATCAAGGCCTTCTGGTCGATCCTGCAGCACGATGTCGAAACCTTCGAGAACCGCGTTTTCGGCATGGGCACTTGGGATACGCTGGCGCGCAAATGCGATGATGGCGAATGGCGCTTCTTCAGCGTCGATGTCGACCTCTGGATCAAGGGGAATGTCCCCTGGGTGGGTGAGGACCGGGCGTGGAAGAACGGCCCGCCCGCCGGACTGGACAGCGAAGCCGCCGAATAGGCGCATCGCCGCGTGAGCAGTCCCATCACTTACGGAGCGGCGATCGAGCGCCAGCCCTTGCGCGGCTTCCAGTTCCTGATCGTGGGACTGGTGATGGCCGGGCTGGTCATTGACGGGCTCGACTACCAATTGCTCGCGCTCGTTGCCCCGGTGATCCTCGAGGAATGGGGCGTGGACCGCGGGTCTTTCGGCACCGCCATGGCCGCGGCCCTGTTCGGCATGGCTTTCGGCGCGGCAGGCGGCGGCTGGGTCGGTGACCGGATCGGGCGACTGCGCGCACTGGTACTGGCTGTGGTGCTGTTTGGCGCGGCGACCATGGCGGCGAGCCAGACCGATGGAGTTCAAAGCCTGGCAGCTTTGCGCGTTCTGGGCGGCGTGGGCTTCGGCGCGGCGGGACCCAATGCCATCGCGCTGGCGACCGAATGGTGCCCGGCGCGCGTTCGGACCTATGTCGTCTCGCTGCTCGCCATCGGCACGCCTGCGGGCGGTATGATCGGCTCGCTCGCGCTTCCCGTCATGCTGCCCGATCTGGGCTGGCGCGGCGTGTTTGTTGCGCTGGGCCTGCTGGCGGTGGTGCTGGGCGTGGTGCTGTTGCTGGTCCTGCGCGAGTCTCCCGTCTGGCTGCTGCGCAAGGGTCGCGTGGATGATGCTCGGGACGTGGCGCGGCGCGTACTCGATAAGGATATCGAACTGGCGGAAGAGCAATCGGACGCGGAAACGTCAGGGCGATTGTTCTCCGGCGCAAATCTGCGGCTCAATGTCGGGATCGGCCTCAGCTTCGCGGCGCTGACTGCCATCGTCTACGGACTTGGCTCATGGATGCCTTCCTTCCTCACGGCAGCGGGCTTCACGCTCGAACAGGCCTTGCGGGCGAGTTTTGCCTTCAATGCCTGTTCGATTGCCGGGGCGCTGGCGGCCGGATGGCTGGTGCGGGTTGCCGGATCGCGTGCGACCATGCTCGGCAGCACCGGGCTGACCGTTGTGTTGCTGGTCGGGTTCGGCCTCGCATTGGAGAATGTCGCTGGCACGCCGAGTTTCGCGGCGCGTTTCGGCGTGGATGCGCTGGCCGCCGGCGTAGGGGCCTTTGCCAGCGTCGCCGTGACCACGCTTTATGCCATGGCCGCAATCCTCTATCCGCCCGAAATCCGCTCGAGCGGCATCGGACTCGGCACGACCATGGGCCGGATCGGCGGGATCCTCATGTCCTTTGTCGGCGGCTATCTGCTCGACTTTGCGGATGGCTCGGCGATCATCCTGTTCGGCGTGCTGGCGCTATGCGGATTACTCGCGACGACAGCCGGATGGCTGGTCAGGGAGCATGTAGTGGCGGCAGGTTAGCTCCGCTCGATCTCGCGCCAACCTATATCGCTGCGGTAGAAGCCGCTGGGGAAGTCCACCTTCTTCACCGCGGCATAGGCGGCTTCCTGCGCGGCTTTCACGTCCTTGCCCCTTGCCGTGACATTGAGCACGCGGCCGCCACTGGCGCGCAGCACCCCGTCATCGTCGAGCACGGTGCCGGCATGGAAGACCTTGGCGCCATCCGCCTCGGCTCCGTCGAGATCGATCGCGCCGCCCTTTTCGGGCGTGCCGGGATAGCCTTTCGCCGCCATCACCACGGTCATCGCCGCGTCTGAGGAGAAGCCCGGACGTTCCATGCTAGCGAGCGCATTGTTGGCGCAGGCGAGCATGTAATCGGCAAGGTCCTCCTCCAGCCGCATCATCAGCACCTGGCATTCGGGATCGCCGAAACGGCAATTATACTCGACCAGCTTGGGCCCTTCTTCGGTCAGCATCAGCCCGGCATAGAGCACGCCCGAATAGGGTGTGCCTTCGCTGGCAAGCTGCTGCACGGTGGGGGTGAGGATCTTTTGCATGACCTCGGCGCGCAGTTCGGGGGTGAGGATACTGGCAGGGCTGTAGGCGCCCATGCCGCCCGTATTGGGGCCGGTATCGCCTTCGCCCACGCGCTTGTGGTCCTGCGCGGAACCGAAAGCGACGATGCTGGCGCCGTCGGTGAGCGCGAAATAGCTCACTTCCTCGCCGGTCATGAATTCCTCGATCACCACTTCCGCGCCTGCCGCGCCGAACTGGCCGCCGAACATGTCGGCCAGCGCATCTTCGGCGTCTGCGCGGTTCTCGGCGATGACCACGCCCTTGCCCGCAGCAAGCCCGTCGGCCTTGAGCACGTAAGGCGGGGAAAACCTGTCGAGCGCGGCCTTGGCCTCATCGAGCGAAGTGGTGCGGACATAGCCCGCAGTGGGGATATTGGCGCGGTCGCACAGCTCCTTGGTGAAACCCTTGCTGCCTTCCAGCTGCGCGGCAGCCTTGGAGGGGCCGAACACGGCGAAGCCTTCGGCGCGCAGCGAATCGGCGAGGCCATCGACCAGCGGCGCTTCGGGGCCGACAACCACAAGGCCGATGCGCTCCTGCTCGCAGAAAGCGATGACGAGATCGTGATCGGTCAGCTCCATGTCGAAGCATTCGGCATGCTCGGCAATTCCCGGATTTCCCGGGGATGCGAAGAGCTTTCCGCCCTCCTTGGCAATCGCGCGGGATTGCGCCAGCTTCCAGCTCAGCGCATGTTCGCGTCCGCCCGATCCCAGCAAGAGGATATTCATGCCCGGTTCCCATTCCGATTACGATGATTCTGACAATGGGCTGGTAGCCAAGACCAGCGCAGGCGACAATTCGCAGGCGCTCACCATCACCGAGATTTCGCAGGCACTGAAGCGCACGGTGGAAGACCGCTTCGGCTTCGTGAAGCTGCGCGGGGAATTGTCGGGCGTGAAACGGGCGGCTTCGGGGCACCTCTATTGCAGCCTCAAGGATGAGAAGGCGGTGATCGATGGCGTGATGTGGCGCGGCACCACGCAATGGCTGAATTTCGTGCCCGAGGACGGGATCGAGGTGATCGCCAGCGGCAAGCTGACCACCTATCCGGGGCGCTCGAAATACCAGATCGTGATGGAGCGGATGGAGATCGCCGGCGAAGGCGCGCTCCTTGCCTTGCTGGAAAAGACGCGCAAGCGGCTTGAGGCGGAAGGCCTGTTTGCCGAAGAGCGCAAGCGCGCGCTGCCTTTCATCCCGAAGACCATCGGCGTGGTGACTTCGCCCACCGGCGCGGTGATTCGCGACATTCTCCATCGGCTGGCGGATCGCTTTCCCAGCCATGTACTGGTCTGGCCGGTGCTGGTGCAGGGACAGGGCGCGGCGGAGCAGGTGGCAGGCGCCGTGCGCGGCTTTGGCGCCATGCCCGAAGGCGAGCGGCCCGACCTGCTGATCGTCGCGCGCGGCGGCGGCTCGATCGAGGACCTCTGGGCCTTCAACGAGGAGGTGGTGGTGCGCGCCGTGGCCGAATCGCCGATCCCCACGATCAGTGCGGTCGGGCATGAGACCGACACGACCCTTTGCGACTTTGCCGCAGACAGGCGGGCGCCCACGCCCACTGCGGCGGCGGAGATCGCCGTGCCGGTGCGGGTGGAGCTGGCCAATTATCTCGACGACCTCGGCTTGCGCCAGCGCAAGACCGCGCTTCGCCCCGTCACTTTGGGCCGCGAAAGGCTGGAGGCGCGTGCCCAACGCCTGCCCAAGCCGGAACAATTGCTGCAACCGCAGGCGCAAAAGCTCGACGATCTTTCCGAGCGCTTGCGGCGCGGGCTGGTCGACCGTGCGGCGCGGGGCCGCGAAAGGCTTTCCGCCCTGCGCCTGTCCTCCACCATGCTCGAGCGAAACTTGCGCGATGCCCGGCAGCGGCTGGCCGGCGTGCGGCTCGCCCCCTCTCTGGTCCAGCGCCCGCTGGCGGAGCGGCAGCAAAAGCTCGCCGCGCTGGCGCGCATTGCCGAACAGCTTCACCCCGACAAGCCGCTGGCGCGCGGCTATGCCATGGTCATGGACGCGGCAGGCAAGCCGGTTACCGCCAAGGCTTCAGCCGCGGTAAAGCCAAGCCTTGTTATCCGCTTTCGTGACGGCGAGCTCGACGTGGTTCCCGCGACGTCGAAGAAGCGCGCCGCCAAGGCCGAGCCGAAAGGCGAGAGCGGCCAGCCGAAATTGCTTTGAAACGCTGCGCTTGGTAGGATTGCGCCCATGTTGATGAACTCGTCCGAGAACGCCGCTACGCTTGTTTACGGCCCCAATGGCTTCCGCGTGGTCCGGCCCGGCCATTTCGTGATCTGCGCCGCCAGTGGCGATCCCGTCCCGCTGGAGGAGCTGCGCTATTGGAGCGTGGATTTGCAGGTGGCCTTTGCCAGCCCCGAGCTGGCGACCAAGCACCTGCTCGAACAGGGGTGACGCAAGGATGAGTGCAGGGCGCACCCTTGCCCTTGTCGTTGTCTGTGCAGCCGCGATCGGCGGCGGGGCCATCGCCTATGCACAAACGCAGGCTACAGTGCGCACACCCGACCCCATACCTTCGGGGTCGATCTTCACCCCCTCGCCGCGCACACCGCGATCCGAGCCGCTTGAGTTCACCTATCGGGGCGAACTCGAACAGGGCGGCTGGATACGCGGACAGGCGCCCGTCGGAACGAGGAAGGCCTGGTTGGGCGAGCAGGAGCTGCTGCTCGACGATGACGGGAACTTCTTCGCCGCTTTCGATCGCGATGCCGGACTGCAGACCGAGCTGGTGGCCGAATTGGAGAATGGCAGCGAGGTGCGCCTGCAGATCCCCGTCAGCCCGCGCGACTGGCAGATCGAGCGCGTCAATATCGCCCGTTCGCCCGGCGGCGCCTCCGAGGCTTTCATGCGCATCCGTACGCCCGAACTGGCGCAGATCAATGCCGCGCGCACGGCCGATTCCGACATTGACGGCTGGACGCAGGATTTCATCTGGCCTGTCACCGGGCGGATTTCGGGCAGGTTCGGCCGGCAGCGCATCTATCGCGGAGAGCCCGGTTCCTATCATTCGGGCATCGATATCGCGCCTGGTGCGGGTGTGCCATTCGTCGCGCCTGCGGATGGCGTGGTGACGCTCGCGGCCATGGACGAATTCAGCCTCGAGGGGCATCTGATCATCATCGATCACGGGGCGGGACTCAACAGCGCCTTCCTCCATTGCTCGGCCATCCTTGTCGAGGAAGGACAGGTGGTGAAGCAGGGTGACGTTATTGGCCGCGTAGGCGCGACCGGGCGCGCCACCGGGCCGCACCTCCACTGGAGTATGAAATGGCGTGATGCGCGCCTCGATCCGCTGCTGTTTACCGGGCCGATGCCGTGATAGCGGGCGCAGATGGCTGCGCTTAGACCAAGAAGGCCGATTCCGCGCCGCCGCGTCCTCGCTATCGCTGTGCTGGTGCTGGCACTTGTGGCGGTCACCTTCCTGCGCAGCCCCTTTCGTGAGGACGATGCGCAGCTATTGCGACTGCACGAAGTGGAGGTGGGCCTGCCGCAGGGCGTGGGGGCAGGGCCGGTCCGCAGCGGATTGTGGGTGCTCGACAGCGATAACACCCTGTTCGGCGGCTATTCCGCGCTTCTCAACCTGCCATCCGGGCAGTTGCGCGCCTTCTCCGATCGCGGTTCGACTCTCACTTTCGATGTGCCGGAAGAAGCGGGGGATGCCCGGGTTCTCTTTGCGCCGGTGTGGGATATCGGGCCGCTCCAGACCGATTTCCGCGATATCGAATCGGCGACGCAGGAAATTGGCGGCGGGACCTACTGGATCGGCTTCGAGGCATTCAACGCCATCGGCCACTATCGCGAGGATGGCAGCCTGATCGCGATCCGGCAGCCGCCCGAATGGCGATTCTGGCCTGCCAATGCGGGGGCGGAGGCCATGGTGCGCCTCGCCGATGGGCGCTTCATAGTGCTGCCCGAGTCGAGCAGGATGGGCCTGCTCTATCCATCAGATCCTGTTGCCGGGGAGGTAATCGGGCAGCCCTTCGCCTTCCGCCTCCCGCGGGGCTATCGCGCTACCGACATGGCACAGCTTCCCGATGGAAGGGTGCTGGTGCTGCTGCGCGGCCTCGATCTGGCTTTGCCGCCCTTTACATCGCGGCTGGTCATCGCCGATCCGGCGCAGATAGCCGATGGCGAGGAATGGATCATGCAGGCGTTCGCCGATCTCGACACGATCCTGCCGCGCGAGAACTGGGAAGGCATGGCTGTCGAACCGCTGGATGACGATGCGGCCGCCATCTGGCTGATCTCAGACGACAATAATGCGGTGATGCAGCGAACATTGCTGGCAAAGCTGATTTGGCAGCCGGAAACGGAAAAGGGCGCCCGGAATGAACCGGACGCCCCTCAAATTCCGTCAGACGAGGAGAGTTAGGCGGCCAGCGCCTTCTTCAGCTCGCGCTTCACCTTCTGGGCGCGCGCGGAGAGCTTCTCGTCATTGGTCTTGAGCAGCCAGTTGTCGAGGCCGCCATTGTGCTCGACCGAACGCAGGCCCTGCGTCGAAACGCGGAACTTGAAGCTGCGATCCAGCTTCTCGCTGATCAGCGTGACGTTCTGCAGGTTCGGCAGGAAGACCTTCTTGGTCTTGTTATTGGCGTGGCTCACATTGTGGCCGACCTGGCGGCCCTTGCCGGTAAGTTCGCAAATGCGCGACATGGCGAAAACTCTCTCTCGAAAGGTGAATCGGTTTACAGCTTCAGCTGGGAAGGCGCGCGCATACATAGGAGGGGCGCTTGCGTCAAGCAAAGCTGCCGCCTAGCGCGTAACGCATGACACGCTGGCCGCTGCCCGAACCGATGCTGGAAGCCCTCGCTTTGGCGCGCAAGGCCGGCGAATCGGGCGAGGTTCCAGTGGGTGCGATCGTGGTGAAGGATGGCGAGGTGATCGGCGAGGGCTACAATTTGACCCGCACCGACCATGACCCGACCGCCCATGCGGAGATCGTCGCCTTGCGCGAGGCGGCGCGGCATCTGGGTTCCGAACGCCTTGTCGATTGCGATCTCTATGTCACGCTGGAGCCCTGCGCCATGTGCGCCGGCGCGATCAGCCATTCGCGCATTGCCCGGCTCTATTACGGCGCGTCGGATCCCAAGGGCGGCGCGGTGGAACAAGGCGCACGCGTGTTCGACCAGGCGCAATGCCTGCATCGTCCGGAGGTCTATTCCGGCATCGGCGAGAGCGAGGCGGCGGAACTGCTGCGCGATTTTTTTGCCGAGCGGCGGTGAGATGAGTGCCGGGAAGCGCATCCTGTTTGGCGCCATTGGCTTCGCCATGTTGTATGCGTCGGCGCGCGGGATCATCGTCGGCCAATACAACATGCATGGAGAGCCGCTCTTGCGCTCCGAGCAGCCGATTGCTTTCTGGTTCTACGGCGCCTTTCTTGCATGCGTCGCGGCAGTGACTCTCTATGCGACCGTCAGGAAGGGCAGTTGATCGAGCCTTCAGCGCCTGGCCACCTAAAGCCCCCGCCAGATGCTCATTTCCGTAGCGTCATCGACGCCGAATTGCTGGCGTGTGCAGCGGGTCGGCTTGAAGTCCGCCGCATAGCAGAGCCGCATTTCCTCCAGCCAGCCGCGCTGGTTGAGGTCGATTCCGATCATCTCGGGCTCCCAGTAGCGATTGGCCTCGGCCAAGGCCTCTCGCAGATCGCCTGCGGTCAGGCCGTCGCGGCGCGAGAGGCGGTCGAGATCGGGGATGCGCAGCGAGTTCCAGAGGATTCGCGTGACCGCGAAATAGGTCTCGGGCCGCACGCCCATGCAGGAGCCGTGCTTTTGCCATTCATGGACCAGCATTTCCGCACTGGGCGAGATGCAGAGGTTCGCGCGGATGTCCTCCGCAGAAAGCTCACGCTTGACGGGGCAGTATTGCGGCCAGCTATTGCGCCCCTCCGGCCAGAGGCCGTGGACGATCAAGCCAAAGCGGCCAGCTTCGCCCGAACATTGCCGCGTATGGCGCGCCGAATCCTCGCGGAAACGGCAGAATTCGGGGCTCCATGACAGGGCGAGCGTATAGCCGGTGACATCCATCTGCCGCGTTGGCCCGTCCTGCTCGACCTGCGGGACCGAGATCGGCGCGGTCGGAATGGCGCATTGATAGGCTTGTGCCTGGGCAGCCGCCGGCAGCAGCAGCGCGAGCATTACGGAGCCATATCTATGCAAACGCATGGGACTCCCCCTTCCCCTTTGTGCGCAGCCAGGCTCTGGCATTCGGCGTGTAGAGCAGGGCGACCGCCAAGGGTGTCACAAGTCCGTCCAGGAGCACGCTCCAATCAGCGAACCGAGCGTCCAGCAGCAACCACAAGGTGGCGAAAGCGGTTACCAGCGACAGCAGCGCGAAGAGTGTCAGCAAGGCTCGCGCGATCCGGCTGGCGAAGACCCACACGGCGACGACGGGGATCAGCACGATGGTGAAGTTTGCGGACAGGGCAACGATGGCGAGGTCGCGGTTCCAGTCGAGTGAGGGAATGGCGATGGCGAGGACCGTAACCGCGTCCTCGAGGGAGAGCAGCCCCCCAGCCAACTCCCACAAACCCTGGATCAGCAGCATGGCGGCAAAGATCTTGATCGACCATGGTCGCGGCCCCTTTGCCAGATTCATAGCGGCGTGAAGTCGAGCCCGATATCGGCTGCGGGCGCGCTTTGCGTCAGGCGCCCGACCGAGACGTAATCGACCCCCGTCGCGGACTTGGCGCCGATCGTCTCGAGATCGATTCCGCCAGAGGCTTCGGTCCTGGCGCGGCCAGCCACCAGCGCCACCGCCTCGCGCAAGGTGGCGACATCCATATTGTCGAGCAGCAGGTGATTGGCGCCCGCCGCCAGTGCGGGCTCGATCTGGTCGAGCCGGTCGACCTCGCAGATGATGTCTGTCACGCCTGCCGCAGCTGCGCGGCGCACGGCTTCTCCCACGCTGCCCGCGACGAGCACGTGGTTGTCCTTGATCATCGCGGCATCCCACAGACCCATGCGGTGGTTTTGCGCGCCGCCCATCTTGGTCGCGTATTTCTCGAGCATGCGCAGGCCGGGAATGGTCTTGCGCGTATCGAGGAGCACGCAGGAGGTTTCGCCCATCGCATTCACATAGTCGCGCGTCATGGTGGCGATACCCGAGAGGTGCTGCACGATATTGAGCGCGCTCCTCTCGGCGGTCAGCAAGGCGCGGGCATTGCCGGTGAGCCGCATCAAATCGGTGCCGGGTGCAACGCTCGCACCTTCCTCTACCAGTACCTCGATCTGCATGTCGGGATCGAGCGCACGGAAGAAGGCTACGGCCACCGGCAGGCCCGCGACCACGATGGCATCGCGGCTGTCCATCACGCCGGCAAAGCGCGCATCCTCGGGGATCACGCTTTCGGCGGTCACGTCATGCCCGCCGCCCGGAAGGCCTACACCGAGGTCTTCGTCCAGGGTGGAACGGACGAAAGCGTCGAGATCGAAGCCGGGCAGGGTGAAGCTGGTCATCGTCGTTCCTTGCTCCGGCGTTCGATATGCTCTCTGCCTGCGAGGATCTCCCTCACATCTGAGTAAGCGGATTTCCATTGCGGATCCGATTTGAAGAGGATTGCTTCTTCGGCGGACAAAATCTGCTCGGGCGTAAGGTCGGATCGAACAGGCGATTCCTCACACCAGCGCAGGCGCTTCAGGCGTGCGAGCAGAGCTCCCGTCGGCAAGCTCTCTAGCGCTGAGCGATCCATGACCGGCAGCGCGCGGTCTAGTCCATAACCCTTCTTCACCGCACCGCGATAGCAGTGCAGACTCGCGCAATTCAATCTTAATGCACAAAGCGAGCTACCACATCCCGGTAGGAGCGGCTGACCTTCACCTCTGCGCCCGATTCGAGAACGAGGAAGCACTCTCCATTGGTATGCGGGCGAACCTGCCGCACCTGGTCGAGATTGACGATGGTCGAGCGGTGCACGCGCTGGAAGTTCTTCGGGTCGAGCCTGCGCTCGAGATCCTTCATCGTCTCGCGCAGGATCAGCGAATTGTCGCCGGTGTAGATGCACATGTAGTCGCCTGCCGCCTCGATGTGTTCGATTGAATCGACATCGACGCGGAAGATCTGGCCGCGATCCTTCACATTGATCATCTTCTCGTAACGGCCGGCGCCGTCTTCCTCGACGCCAATGCCTTCGAGGCTTTCGGGGCTGACTTCGGCCAGCACGTCCTTGAGCTTCTCCGCCTCCTCGGCCGAGCGCTTCTCTGCGAGGCGCTGGCGCACGCGTTCGAGCGTGTCGGCAAGCTTGCTCTCATCGACCGGCTTCATCAGGTAATTGACCGCATTGGCCTCGAAGGCGCGGATCGCATGCTCCTGGTAGGCGGTTACGAAGACGAATAGCGGCGGCTCGATCTCCATCACGCCCTTGACCACGGAGAAGCCGTCGAAACCGGGCATCTGGATATCGAGGAATACAAGATCGGGCTTGAGCGTCTTGATCGCGCGGATCGCTTCGCGTCCATTGGCACAGGTTTCGATCACCTCGACATCGTCATAGGGTTCGAGCCTCACTTGCAGGCCCTGGATTGCCAGCTTTTCGTCGTCGACGATGATGGTGCGGATGGTCATAGGGTGCTTCCAATCGGCTGCTGGCTGGTCAGGGCTTCGACGTTGCCGCCGGGAAGGAGCCTGCTTCCTTGCGGCTGCGGTTCGGCTTCCGCCTGTTCCGGTTCATATGGGATCTCGATCACGACAGTGAAGCCTCCATCGGGGGGCGTTTCGATCACGAAGCGGTGGTCTTCGCCATAGGCTTGCGCCAGGCGGTTGCGGATATTGGCGAGGCCGACGCCCGTCGAGACAGACCGGTCGACGGCCGGGTTGTTGGCGAAGATGTCGCCGCGCCGCGATCCCTGCAGGCCCGGCCCCGTATCGGACACGGTCAGACGCAACATCTTGCCGAGCAATTGTGCCGAAAGGCTGATGCGCGCCCCTTCCTCCTGGGCGGAGACACCGTATTTGATGGCGTTCTCGACCAGCGGCTGGAGCAGCATGGAAGGGATGCAGGCATTGGCGGCGGCTGGATCGATACGGAATTCGGTGCGCAGCCGTTCCTCGAAGCGCATGCGTTCGATTTCGAGATAGAGCTGCAGCGTTTCCACTTCCTGCGCCACGGTCACCTTGGCGCCCGGCTGGGTCACCAGCGTATGCCGCAGGAAGCTGGACAGGCGGGTGAGCATGGCATTGGCCGGCTCGGTCTGCTTGAGCAGCACCAGCGTGCTGATCGAATTCAGTGTGTTGAACAGGAAGTGCGGATTGAGCTGGTACCGCAGCATGGCCAGCTGCGCGCTGGTTGCCTGCGCCTCGAGTCGTTCGAGCCGGTCGTTCTGTTCTTCCACCTGGAGGAAGAAATTGATCGCGTAATAAAGCGCCGACCAGGCTGCGAGCAGCGTCAGGTCAAGATAGAACACGCCCAGGACCAGGCTGGTGAAGCTGGTTTCGCTTGCCTCGGGCCTCAGGCTGATTGTCCAGGCATTGATATAGGCGGAAACCGCCACCGCCACGGCCAGTACCAGCGTGGTCGCTCCCCATGTCACCAGCGGCCGGCGGTTGATGAGGTTGGCATAGATGACCGACAGGATCGTGCTGATAGAAAAGCCCGTAATCGTGGCGATGACCACGCCCACCAGGAAATCGATCGGGCGTCCATTGGCGATGGCCGTCGCCGAGCGCAGCAGCATGGCGCCGCCCCAGCCGATCATTTGCAGGCGCCAGAATGCGCGGTTCTTGTCGGCGAAGAAGGGCGTCGGACGGAAGGGCAGTCCGGCCATGCCGGCGGCCCGGTCGCCCGGTGCCGTGTGTCCGCCTTGGCTGTCCTGTGTTTTTTCCATGAGCGCCATCCTGCCGCTCTACCTTATCAGGAATCGCGTGCTTCGGCGATTGCCCTGCCGATTGCCTCGCGCCCCACTGCGCCGTTGAGCGTGCGACTGCCAACGATCCAGCTTGGTGTGCCGGTAATCCCGATGCTTTGCGCAAGGAAGACATTGTTCTGCAATTGCGCCTCGAACTGGCCGAGATCGATCGCGCCCTGGGCCAGCTCGATATTCACTCCTGCCTCGCTTGCGGCGGCCAGGATGGTCTCTTCGCTCACCTGCCCCTGCGCGAACATGGCCTGGTGGAAGGCCTCGAACTTGCCCTGCTGCGCGGCCGCCAGCGCCATGCGTGCGGCAGCGGCGCTATGCTCTGTAAGTATGGGGTATTCGCGGATTACCACTTTCAGGTCCGGATTGTCCGCAATCAGCGCATTCACTTCTGCAACGCTCTGACGGCAATAGGTGCAGGCGTAGTCGGTAAACTCGACCAGCGTCACCGTGCCGTTGGGATTGCCGAGCACGGCGCCGGGGAAGGGTTGTTCCAGCTCGTCACGCAAAGGCTCGAGCCGGGCCAGCGCTTCGCGCTGCTGCAGCACATTCATGGCCTCGGGCAGCACTTCGGGATTGGCCAGGAGGTAGTCGCGGGTGGGGTTGCCGCCAAGGCCGGAAATGGACCAGAGGGCGGCGCCGGCAAAACCGGCGACAAGGGCGATCAGGGCAGTCGGGAGCCAGCGCATGGAAGACATTGACGGACCCTAGTTCCGTTCGTCCATGCGTTCAATCTGTGCGCGCGCCTGCAAAGCGACGTCCTGTGCGCGAATCCAGTCGGGAGAACCTTCGGGCAGGCCTGCTTCTGCCGATCTCGCACTGCGCAGCGCCATTTGCGGCGCGCCGGACATGATCTGCGTTTCGGCGCTGGCGAGTTGCGCGCGCGGAATGTCGCCGCGATGACCGTAGACGACGCCGAGCTGGTACCAGGCAAAGGGGTTCTCGTGGTCGCGACCGACGGCGGCCCGCAATACCGATTCCGCCTCGGCGTAATTGGCCGGGTCTTCGGTCGCGATCAGGGCGTGGCCCAGCATGGGGGCGATCAGTGGGTTGGAATTGGTCAGGTAGACCGAGCGCCGCAGCGGGACGAGCGCATCCTCGGGTCGGCCCGATTCGAGCAGGATTTGCCCCTTGAGCTCGAGGAAATAGGGATTGTCGGGCTCCATCTCGAGCAGGGCGTCGACTTCGGCCAACGCCCGGTCGACCAGCGCATCCTTGTGATAGGCATAGGCGCGGGCATAGCGGGCAGGTACGCCGGTCATGTAGGTGGGATAGGCGTTCAAAGTGCGCTCGGGCGTGGCCTTGTAACCGAACAGCTTGGCCTTGATCCGCAAGAAGCGTTCCTGCAGGTCCGGATCGGGCGGCCTGTCCCATGCCGGATCCGTCTCGTAGTCGGCCTGCAGCGCAGCAATGCGATTGCCAGAGAGCGGGTGTGTGCGGCCGTATTCCTGATCCTGGTCCTGGCTGATGCCGCGGCGGAATTCATAGCTTTGCAGCTTGCGGAAGAACTCGATGCTGCCGCGTCCGGAAATTCCCGCCTCGGAGAGATATTCGGCGCCGGCGGCATCGGCGCTCGCTTCCTGTGTCCGCGTGAAGGAGAGGAAGGATCGCATGGCCGCCTGCTGTCCGAGGGCCATCACGCCCATGGCAGCTTCTCCGCCGCCCGCGAGGGCAGCGGCGATCCCGGCCAGTGTCGAAAGCAGGGTGATGCGCGTGGCATTGCCCGCGCCCTCGCCGAAGCGGATGATATGTCCGCCCGTGATGTGGCCGAGTTCGTGCGCCAGCACGCCCTGTATCTCGTTCACACTGTCGGCTTCATTGATAAGGCCGCTATGGACATAAATACGCTGGCCACCGGCGACGAATGCATTGATAGAACCGTCGTCGATCAGCACGACTTCGACTGCACCTTCGCCAAGCCCGGCGGCCTCGGCTAGCGGATCGACCAGTTCCTGCAGCAATTGCTCGGTTTCGGCGTCGCGCAAGATGCTTTGCGCCAGTGCCGGACGGGCACCCAGCATGGCGATTGCGAGAGCGGCGAGAACATAGGTCAGCAGGCGCATTGGCTGCACTGCTAGCCCACCTTGCCATGAACGGAAACTGAAGACTTTGGGGCGAGCGAGCTTAGCCGAGCAGAATACGCGCTGCCTTCTCGATCAGGGTGCGATCCTCATCGACCTCGCCAAGAAGTACCACATCGCCATTTTGTGTGCGGCGAACCATGACCAGGGCGAATTCCTCGCCATCGCGCGAGATCGCGTCGATCGGTAGCGGGTCGAGTGCGCGCAGCTTGCGGGCGAGCACGGGGCGCGGCCCATGCAGGTCTTGCTCGACCGGCTTGCCGCTTTCGGCGCGGCGCATCTGTCGTTCGGCCTGAACGACACCCTTGAGCCCGCCTTCGGCGTTGCGCAGGTAATCGGCAAGGTCCCCGCAAGCGAGACCCTGGCGGTGTGCATGGGTCAGCGCGGCAGCATACTCGGTGAGGCGCGTCTTGTCGTAGTCGGCGCCGAAGACCAGCTTGACGACCGGCGTCATCGGCGCGCGATCCTGCATGGTCAGGCCAGCCTCTTCGACCATCGCGCGGAATTCCTGCGGTGCACTTTCTGCAGCCAGCGAGAAATCATAGGCGCGCGAAATGGCATCGTAGAGCGCATTGCGCGTGCGATCCTCCGCGCTGCAGGCCGCCTGGGCCAGTTCGCGGGCAGAGGCCAGCCATGCGGCGAGATCCATGGCGGCGGGATCGAAGTCTTCCTGTTCCGTCGTGAAGTCGTTGGCGGGGACAGCAACGGGCGCAGAAAGGTCGAGTCCGAAGGAAGGGCGGGGCAGTTCTTCGGCCGCTGGCATCGTGTCGACAATCGCGCCGGGTCCATCGGCCCAGTCGCCCATGGGCAGGTCTGCCTTGCGCACCTTCTGGCGCGGCGTCGGTTCTTCCAGGGCCTGGTCGATTTCGAGCAGCAGTTCGTCTGCCGACTGGGCGTCTGCCAGTTCCTTCCAGTTGATCACGCCGAAGATGAAATCGATCGTCGAATCGTCGCTGGAAAATGGCAACAGGATTCCGCGATAGAGGATCGTCGCGCCGCGCTGGTTGATGAACTCCGCCTCGAAGCCGATCGGGGCCTGGTTGGCGAGGATCTGCATGTAGTGGTCGGTGATGCGTGACAGCAGCGAACGCGCAGGCACATCGGAAAGGCGTTCGATGGCGAGGCCGTTGGCGCCGCATTCTTCCGCCAGGCCGGCACCGAGGAAGGCGATTGCCGGATCTTCCGTCCCACGCGAGAAATCGAGCAGAACGCCATTCGGGCCAAAATCGGGCAGGGAATCGGGATCGAGGTCGTCTATACGCGGATAGTTGCGGTCATCGAGCAGGCCGGCCCAGAAATTGTAGGCCCGAACCTGCATGCGGCGCTCGTCCTGGGAGATCTGCGGGGGCGGCGATTCATGAACCGCCTCGTCGTCATAGGCGCCGTCGGATGAGCCTCCGCCCAGAGCGTCGAAATTGTCCCGCAAGGTGTCCATCGTAAAAACCCCATAATCTTCAATGGACCCCTTTTGGCGCGACGTGGTAAAAATACGGTAAAGTTGCGCCGGACGGCATGACGTCAATGCGTCGGCACGAGACCGCTAAAGCCAGTAGCGCATGCGGATTTGCTGGTGGACCTCGGTATCGCCCACGGTGAATTCGGCATCCTCGAAATCGGGCGGCCCCATGCGCACCGGCGCATCGTTGGAGAAGCCGTATCCCTCTCTCGGAATAAGGGTGAGCGCCCTGTCGGAGCGGCCGTTCTCGTTCTCGTCATGCAGCAGTGCGATTGCATAGGTGCCGGCCGGCACGCCCGTGAAGCGGAGGGTGAG
This sequence comes from uncultured Altererythrobacter sp., assembly GCA_913056125.1. Lineage (GTDB taxonomy): Bacteria > Pseudomonadota > Alphaproteobacteria > Sphingomonadales > Sphingomonadaceae > Alteraurantiacibacter. The sequence goes on along the minus strand of CAJXNC010000005.1, from coordinate 117,447 downwards.
CGTCTCGGCCGCGGGCACGGTGGTGCGGAAGCTGTCGGGATCCTCGCGGCAGCGCGGGAAGATATCGGGATTGTCGGTCATGCAGGCCATGACCACGCCCTTGGTATTGCGCAGCTCCGTCACGGTGATCTCAACCGTCACGCCGTCTTCCGCCTCGGCAGCCGCGAGCAGGGGCGCTGCGGTCGCTAGAGCGAGCGCGCCGAAAGCCCGCGATCGGTGCCGCATAACCTGTCCCAGAATCGAAAATAGAGGCCGAAATTGCATAGATACTCGTCATGATGCCGCTGGTGGTGGCTCGCCGTTATCAGCCAATCTCCCAATCTGGAATGAACGATCCAGCGCGGAAACATCTCCCACCCCATGTGGTTGGTCACGCCCATCACCGTCATGACCAGCAAGACGAGGCCCAGCATGGCGACATGGATGGGAATTAGGAAGACCAGTGCGGGGATCACGATCGCGCCGGTAATCGCCTCGATCGGGTGAAAGCTCATGGCCGCCCATGCCGTCGGTGGTCGGCTGGCATGGTGTACGGCGTGGGCGATGCGGAACCATTTGGGCACATGCATCCAGCGATGCGTCCAGTAGAACCAGGTGTCGTGCGCGAAGAGGTAGAGGAATAGCGAGACAGGCAGGCACCACAGCGGGTAGTCCGCGAAATCGGTGTAGATCCTTGTCCAGCCCATCTCCTGCCAGCCCCATGCGACTACGCCTGCAGGCACTCCGTAAATGGCGGCGGAGGCAAGCGACCAGAGGATTTCCCTGCGCATCTGCGGCTCCAGCCCCTTGTACAGGCCGGGCCGCACCTTGTGTGTTGCCCAGGCGAAACCGCCGCTGGTGATGAGGTAGCGCACGGCGACGATGGCGGTCATGGCGATGGCCGAAATGATGATCGCAGCGAGCATGCATGGCGAATAGCAAAGCGCGGCTCCGGGCGACAGGACAATCCCGATATATCAAATCTTATTGACATAATGTCTGACATTGCATACATCCCGATTCGTCAAGAAGATTTGACATTATGACGGAGGTTTTTGACATGCGTCCATTTCCAGTCACGGCCGGCGAGGGGGCGACCAGCGGAGAGCTGCGCCAGGTTCGCAATGGCCGCAGCTTCGCTCTTTGGGTCGTCTTGTTCATGATGAGCTTCATTGGCCTCAGGCCGGTCTTCGCCATGACGGGTTGGGAAGCAGACAGCCTCGTGGCTATCGCTTTCTCCCTGCTGCCGCTGATCCCGGGCACCATGCTCTTCCGCGCGTTCATGCGCCTCTATCGTGAAAGCGACGAGATGCAGCGCGACATGCTCACCGAAGGAGTCCTGACCGGCGCGGCGCTGATGATGGTTTTCTGGGGCGCGATCCAGCTCCCCGAACATGTCTGGCTGCCCAAGGTGAAGGCCGATTTCATGATGGCGGTCCTGTGCCTGGGCTTTTCCATCGGCATGATCCGGGCCCGCAGGAGGCGTGCATGAGCAAGACGCAGTACCGCAATGGGAGGAAACCCGTGTTTGACCTTATCGAGAAGAAGCCCGCCCTCGCCATCATTGCCTGGAGCCTGGCATGTGCGGGCGCGATGATCGGAATTGGCCTCGCCATCGGCGCGTCGGAATTTCCCGGTCCCGAGCTGTTCGTCCTGCCGGTTTGGTTCACCGGCTTCGCCTGGCTGGCGGGGAAAGGGGCATGAGCAAGCAGCAGGAATATCCGCGTCGCGGCCCTGTCGGCTGGCTCAACGTCCTCAAATGGGAGGGCATGCGCGAAGTCGACCGGCAGAACGAGAAGCGCGTCAATATCTACGCCGTCCTGTGGGCGCTCAGCCTGATTGGCACCGCTCTGGTAGTTGCCTGGGACGGCTCGCCAGACTGGATCGGCTGGGCCCTGGCCATCATTCCCGCAGCTCTCGGCATCCTTGTTCTACGTTCCTACCTCAAGCTGCTGCGCGACATGGACGAGATGCTCCGGCAGATGCAGTTCGAGGCCATGGCGATCGGTTTTGGTACCGGGATGATCACCGGAAATACGCTGGTCATTATCGATGGTTTCCCGCGTGAATGGATCGCACCGGCGATCGTCGTCCCAATGGCATTCTCTTATGCCTTGCGCATCCTTTTGGGTGCGCGGCGACTTGCCTGCGACGCAGCGGAGACGGAGGAGGTGCAGTGAACAATCGCCTCCGCGTGCTGCGCGCCGAGCACAAAATGTCGCAGGCGACTCTGGCCGAGCTGCTCGATGTTTCGCGCCAGACGGTCAACGCCATCGAATTGGGCAAGCACGATCCCAGCCTGCAGTTGGCCTTCAAGGTGAGCCAGGTTTTCAGCCTGCCGATCGAGGAGATTTTCGATCCGGGCGATGAGCAGGCGATGGCCGCCGAATAATGCGCTGACGGTCCCGCGCTTGTGATTAATTAGGCTATTAGCTAAATACAAAACATAATTGGGTAATGCTCATGCTGAGGCACGGGCGTGTGAGAAACAGGGGGCTGGCGTGACTACTCGTCTAGCCACCTGCTTAGCGAAGGAGGAATTGCCATGCGTAACCTGCTGAAGGGCCTGCTTGCCTTACTCGCCGTATTCGCGATGCTGCCGGCCATGCCCGCCCTTGCACAGCATGCTCCCGATCCGGTCGGTGAATGGAGCGGTGTGCTGGCCACGCCGCAGGGCGAGTTGACGTTGATTCTCTATATCGCCCGCGGTGAAGATGGAGACCTGTCGGCGGAGCTGGAAAGTCCGAACCAGGCGCCGGGGCAGAAGATCCCGGCGACCGAGATCACGCTCGAAGATGGCAAGCTGGTCTGGCGGATTGCCCGGATCAACGCCAGCTATGAGGGCCAGTGGAACGCTGCCGAAGAGCAATGGCAGGGCGTTTTCAACCAGGGCTTCGAGATGGAGCTGAACCTGGCTCGCGGCCTGCCCGAGGCGAACCCGGTGGTCGAAGGGCTGGACGGAACCTGGCGCGGTGCCGTCGAGACGAATGGTGTGACCTTGCGCCTGGTGCTCAACGTTACCACCGGAGATCGCGGCACGGCTGCCACGCTCGATTCGCCCGACCAGTTGGCCCGCGGACTTCCGATCGACAATCTCACGCGCAACGGACAGCAGGTGAGTTTCGAATTCACGCGCGGGCGACAACGTTTCGACGGAGCGCTCAGTGAAGACGGTAGTGCGTTGTCGGGCGCGTGGAGCGGCCCCAATATGAACGGTACTCCGATTACCCTGGTGCGCGATGCCGCAGGAGCAGTGGCGAAGGCGCCGAACCGGCCGCAGACGCCGCAGGAGCCCCTTTCTTACTCGGTCGAGGAAGTCGATTTCGACAATCCCGATTTCGAGGACGTCCATCTCGCCGGCAGCCTGACACTTCCCGAGGGCGAAGGACCCTTCCCGGCGGCCGTGCTGATCACAGGATCGGGAGCGCAGGATCGAGATGAAACGTTGCTCGGCCACAAGCCCTTTGCCGTCATCGCCGATCACCTGACGCGCCATGGCATCGCCGTACTGCGTTACGATGATCGCGGCGTGGGCGGCTCTACCGGCAATTATGCCGCGGCGACCTCGGCCGATCTTGCGACCGATGCCAATGCCGCCGCACGCTTCCTCATGACCCGCGATGATATCGACCATCAGGCGGTCGGCTTCATCGGTCATTCCGAGGGCGGGATGATCGCGCCCATCGCCATGGCCGAGAACGACGACATCGCCTACTTCGTCTCGCTCGCGGGCCCCGGCACCAAGCTCGACCAGTTGCTGTTATCGCAGCGCAGGCTGACGGGTGCGCAAATGGGGATGTCAGAAGAGGTGTTGGATCGCGCAGAGCCGGTCATGGTGGCCCTGTTCGATGCCATCGGCGATGCGACCTCGCATGAGGAAGGGCTGGAAGCCGCGCGAGCCGTGCTGACACCCGAAGCCATGGTGGCTATCGGCGCGCCTCCCGAAACGCCGCCGCAAGTGGTGCGCGCACAGATCGGTACGCCCTGGTTCTACTATTTCCTCAGCTATGATCCGGCGCCCAACCTGTCGCGAATTTCCGTGCCGATCCTCGCGCTTAACGGTTCGCTCGATCGGCAGGTGCCGTCGGTAGACAACCTTGCCGCCATCGCGGAAGCGACCAGCGGGAACGCGGATGTCACGACAATGGAACTGGAAGGCCTCAACCACCTGTTCCAGACCGCGCGGACCGGCGCTGTCGGAGAATATGCCGATATCGAGGAGACCTTTTCTCCTGCGGCGCTGACGATCGTCAGCGACTGGATCGCCGAGCGATTCCTCGAACAGTAGCGGTTAGCCGCTGCCACCCCAGCGATCGCAATGCGGATCTCCCAAAACCGTGTTGCGGCGTAGCGCGGCGCGGGCGAGACGTTCCACCTCGACCTTGCGCCGCGCTGCGGCCAGCGGCTGGCTCGGTGCAGGCCGGATGATCTCGGCATCATATTCGTCGGCCACGATCACGCCGCACATGTCGGGCCGGAAATCCTCACCCTCCAGGCAGGCGCGGTCGAGCTCGGGCGGCAGGCCCCAGAAGAAGCGGTCGCAAAAGTCGAGATAGTCAGGCCATTTGCCATCGCCCATCAGGTCGCCGCGCGCGGTCTTGATCTCGACGATCACGATACGTCCCTTGGGGTCGATACCCATCAGGTCCGCCCGCCGGCCATTGCGCAGCGGCATTTCCGGGATCACCCAGATATCGTTGCGCGCGAAGAGGCGGCAAATGCCGCGTGCTACGGCGAGCGAGCGCAGTTCCACCGTTTCTCCGGCGACAACCTTGGGTAGCGAATCAGCCATGCATCGAAACTGGAACGAAATGGGAACATGGTCAAGCGGGGAGAATGCCCGCAATCGGTGCCGATCAGGCGCTGCGGCGCGGACCCATGCTGCCGGTCGGAGGAAGAAGCGCCAAGATGGCGGCGCGTGCCTCGACGAATTCGGCCCACAGGGCGCTCGCCGCTGGACGGGGATCAGCGCCACGCGCATTGACCGCCAGCAAAGTGCTGAGGCCCGGTTCCATCATTGCGGCCAGATCGGCTACCGCGTCTTCCGCCAGCTTGCGCCGCCAATGCGGGCAATCGCGCAGCAAGGCGGGGAAATTGCGCGCCTGCGCATCTTGCGCTTCCGGTTCGACACCGGCGAGCATGGCCACCACCTTGCCCGCCTCGCTCAGCGCGGCCCAGCGCATGCTGGTGGCATTGGCGCCAGCTGTAGAGCGTTCGGCGCGCGGCCGGAAGGTCGGGGGGACGGCATTCATGGCGGCCCTGATAGCGCCGCCATGCTTGCCATTTGGTTAGCGAATCGGACTAGTGTGTCAGTCCGACGGGCCGAACTGGTCGGGTTCGTCGAGGTGTTCGAAGCCGAGGTCGATATTGGCCCCGTCCTCGCCGCTTACCAGGCGATTGTTCTCCGCGCAGATCCATTCGCGCATGGGGAATTCGTTATCGAGGCGATAGGCGATCTTGGTCGTCATCGGCTCTTCCAGCAGTTCCTCGTTATAGAAGGTCATCTCGACCACCAGTTCGCCCGGTGCTTGCAGGTAGATGCGTTCCTGCAAGCGGCTTGCTTCGGTATGCTTTACTCCCGCGACAAGATTGGTTTCGGGATGCAGGCCGATCACATCGACTACCAGCGTGTCGCCTTCCCAGTGGCCGACCGAGTTGCCGGTGAAGAACAGGTCCGCATAATATGGATCGGGCAGTTCGCGCCCGTCGGTATAGATGCGCTGGATCTGGTTATAGGCTTCGGTGATGATCGACACGCGTCCGGGCGAGAACAGGATCTCGATCGGATAGGGCTGCTGCATCATGCCCGGCAGGCCCGGCGGCAGGCACTTGGCCTGCGCTTCCTGGCTTGGCCCATTTGCCGAAATCGAGGCCCTGTATTCGTCGACCAGGCGCTGGCCGAGCGGTGTGAACTTCGGCTCGACGGCTTCGCGACCCGCAAACAGCAGTGACCAGTCAGGATACCAGATGCCGGTCCAGTCGGGCAGTTCGAGTACTTCTTCGTAGCCTGTGGCGCGCGGCGGCGTATAATCTTCGTCTTGCGCGATCGCCGCAACAGGTGCGGCCAACAGGGCAGCGGCAGAGCCCGCAAATGCGATCCTGGCCAAAGCCTTCATCAGTAATCCTCCCGGCATAATCCTCGCATCGGTCTCGCCGACCGTATTGCGTTTGCCCAGCCAATTGATGTCGCAAATCGTATCAAGTCAACCCGGCTACTTGATTCTGTCCGGGAAATTCTGGCAGACAATCGACAAAGGCGATCAGGTGGCATTCAGACTGCCTGTTCCATGGAGAGTGATATGTTCAGCAACACTACACGCCGTATTGCGCTCGGCAGCGCCGCCGCCCTCACCGGGCTCGCCATGCTTTCCGTTCCGGGCTCCGCCCATCACTCCACGGCGATGTTCGCCTGGGGCGACGAGGTTGAGCTCAAGGGCGTGACTGTCGAGCGGTGGGAATGGACCAATCCGCACACCTTCCTCTACGTTCGGGACGAGGATGGTACGCGCTGGGCCTTCGAGGGCATGAGTCCGAACCATTTGGTTCGCTATGGCTGGACGCGCCGCGCAGTTGAGCCCGGCCAGAAGATCGACCTGACCTATTACCCGCTGCGCGATGGCCGCAATGGTGGCTTCAACGTCACCATCACTTATGAGGACGGCCACTATCTCAACCAGTTCGGTGAAGGCGGTACCCAGCAGTAGGCCTTCGCGGGCTTCGGCCCCACCTTCAGAATATCTCTTGGCGCTGCGCCCGGCGATTGCTAGGCGCGGCGCTGCCGTTTTCGGCATGATGCACCCGTAGCTCAGCTGGATAGAGCGCTGCCCTCCGAAGGCAGAGGTCACAGGTTCGAATCCTGTCGGGTGCGCCAATAAATCAGATAGTTACGGCATCGGCTTTGGTGACGTATGGAATACGTATGGAAAACAGGGGTCGTTTTTGGCGGTTCTCGGCTGGTTGAAAAGAGTTTTCCGAGGCGGCGAGAAATCCGGCTGGGCCGCCACACGTGGATCGATTGTTCAATCGGCAATGAGTAGGAGGGAGAAGGCCGAAGCAATTTCATATGCCGTCAATCTGTCGGGCCTCGTAAAGTGTGAGCCGGATGCGATGGCCTTCTATGAATCAGCCTTTGCCGATCATCCCGAAAGATTTTTGACCTATAAGGAGCTTCGCAAACAGGGGGATCTGCTCGACCCAGTCGCTCTGAAAGCACTTGGCCTTCGGTCGAATGTGAAACTGTCCAAGCAGCTTCTCGCTACCTTGAACGAGGCAGGAGCGAATGATCCAATAAATTCCGCCAATGTGATTGGCCTTACGATCTCGACGGCGCTCTGCACTTCGCGTGATTTGGAAAACTTCAAATCTACTGGCGTCAATGATGCAGTCTTTTGTGCCTCCAACATGGCCGCTGGACCATGTGGGGCCGCCGCGAAAATGGATCGCAATTCAGTTCGTGTTTCAAACGCACCGCTATTGCCGCTTGGATCCTGCTCACACCCAGACCAATGCTCATGTCGTTATCTGGCGTCTTTTGCCGTCGACAGCGCGTGAACAGACACATCCTCGCGCATGACAGTTTCATGATGGCGGCGGACCTCGAAGGGCCGCAGCCGTAATACGTAGTATTAGGGGGGTGTGTGGCGCACTTGCAGCGCAGTTTGACGCAAGGGCCATTATGGGTTTCGGCCATGGGTTGGCGCAAATAGCGCACAGGGGTTGGCGCATGGCAATGGCGCGCGAAAGAGTAAGTGGTGTAACGCTCATCGATTCCGATCCGTTGCCTGGATGCCGCGCTTGAAATGTCGGTTTGATCCCTTCCAAAGCTCTACATCCAGTTCAATCTCCGCACGATACAATAACCGTTCCATTGCGGATTCGAACGCCGACTTCTTGATGCCCTGCGCTTCAGTCATCGCCGCGAAAATCTTGGGCGCATAGTTACTGCCAGGCTGGTGGGAAACATTGCGCCTCCGTTTAGTGCAGGCAGCGAGGCATCGCATGAATGCTTTGTCCTCGGTTCTGGCGCGCGCGGCTTCTTCTATCGAGCGTGCCGTGTCCGGCGGCAATTCGTCCTCGAGAATGAAGGCCCAGTCCAGCCACACAAGGCGGATCGAATCCCCCATTTGCGCATAGTTTGCCTTGCCAATCGTCAGAGTTCGCATGTTGGTTTGCAGGTCGTGATTAAGAGTAAATTGGGAGCGGACGGCATTCAGCCACGCAGTCGAACCAGAATAGGTATCGCCGATTTTGTTCGGGTGCCCCAGTAAGACGACGGCAGCGCCCGTCTCACCCGCCAACCGGTTTAGGGCATTGACGAAGCGGGTCACTGAACCCCGATCGTTCTCGTTTCCGACAAATAGGTGAGCGATGTTGTCGAGAGCAACGAATTTTGCGCCCGCCTGACGGACCTTCTCAGTAAGTCGAGTGTAGGCAGGGGTAAGTTCAAATTCATCGCCCTTCCCATCCATGCCAAGCGCGTTGTTTAGATTGCCACGCAAGCTGGACAAATGAAGCTTTTCGGCAAGACTCTCCATTCGGACGCCGAGCATTTTGCAGATATGCGTTTGCCGCCAATGAAGTTCATCGGCATCATCCTCGCAAGTGAGATAAAGCGCCGGTGACTGCCGCAGTTCAAGGCCAAGTGTCGAAACGCCAGCAGCTACGCTAGTTGCCAATTGCTGGGCCAACAAGGATTTGCCCGCGCCTCCCGGACCCGTGAAAAGGGTCACCTCTCCCGCTGGGGCCAATTTGGGCACGATAAAGTGCTTCGGCGTTGGTTCCACATGGGCAAGTGCCGCAAGGTCCAGGGTCTTAATGCTTGCCGCCGCGATGCGAGAACCGGCTTCATCGAGCGCCACTTCTGCAAGGTCCATAGGTTGCGAGGACATCATGCCGACCGTTCCAATCGCGCTACTTCGATACGCCCAGCCACATCTCTGCGCGGAATGTCCGCAAAATCGACGCTGGAGTTCGCTGAACACGTTTTCGGCCTTGGAGTGGCCACAACCCCGCCAATGGCCTGAGCCGCCTTCCTGGCGTTGCGAAGGCCAACATTCTCGGCAGGGCGGCGATCATCGTCGGCAGCAAGGATCAGTTCGCGGGTGGGGAACAGCTTCCGCATGAGGTGCGCCACGGTTTCGAGATTTCGCGCGGACATCGCAGCGACAACGCCAAAGCCGGTTGCCGAATGGACAGCCGCCATTGTGGCAAAGCCTTCCCCGATCACCAGCGGGCCAGCCGATGGCCTGCCATCGCTCAGGTGCACGGCATGGGGCCAGAACAGGCCAGCCGTGCGAGCGTCCTTGCCAAACAGCTTAAAACCATTGGGCCGGATGCGCTGAACGTTCCACAGACGAAAGCCGGGATCGACCATCGGCACCAGCAAGTCGCGCACCGCCTGCCGGATACCGAACGGCTCTAGCGCCTTAGCGACAAGATAGGGGTGCGCGGGGTCGGCGCGGCTGGCATTGGCCCACAGGTCCGCTGCGCATCGTGCCGCCGCCTCCTCAGCCGCCAGCCGCTCGCGCTTGCGGGCAACTTCGGCCTGCCGGATCGAACGCCGTTCCGCTGCTGACAGTTCGTGCCCGCCATCTGCCGCTAAGAAGCCGTCCGCGCGAAGCATTTCCTTGACTGCCAGAGCATCGGCCTGAGTGCCATTGTAGCAGACGACAAGGCAGCCATCGGGAGCGTGCGCGCTGGCCTTGATCGCGGTTCCCCTATCGCGGCTGCTGTGGCCTGGCGTCGGGATCAGCGCATTGCCTCTACAGACCTTGCCACCATAGTAGCGCGCAATCGCGTCAACATCGACGTTCACAGTGCGGCCCCCCCCTATGTCAGCGAGCCGCAGCGGACATCTGTTGATTGGGCTAAAACAGGACCGCATCGAGCAAGTGGGATCGGCCCAACCAGCGGCGCCCGATTGCGCCAAGTTCGACCGGCACAATTCGAGCAAGCTGCAGATGTCAGGTTGACGAACGGTTCCCGGGGGGATCGCTTGCGAAGGCGTCTGGAGAGAGGTAAGAGAGACGAGCAACCAGCGGCCAAGTTGATTGCGCGACGCCCCGCCCTCGTGCGGGGTTTCGCAATTCTGAGGCATGGCTCAATTCTCGCCCGCTATCAGCGTATGGAGACTCTCGGCGGGAATAACGGTGCGCCCGCCAATCCGCGTGGCACGGAGGCGTCCCGCAGCAATGTGATTGTAGATCGTTGACCTGCCCAAGCTTGACGCTTCGCAAGCCTCCTTGATGCTATATCCAATTTTCGTTGGCGATGGTGCTTGCTGCATGAATCAGTTCCCATTTGGCCGTCGACGGAATGATCTGCACGGCATGGGACTCACAGCTACATCATGGCGTCAGGGAGAGAATGTAAGCAGAGGCCTCTCGCTACTGATCTTTGCCCAGCCCGGGTAGCGGCGCTTGGCGTTATTTAGATCATCTTGCGAGAATTCGTATCCTCGCTCGGCCAGAAGATCCAGGGCGTGACTATCAGGAACGTCAGCCCAAAACGTATGCAGGAGTTTCACCACTTTTGGATAGGCTAGAATCTCATTTGGCGTGCCTGACAATTCGGCCCGTGAAAGATCAAGCTTGGCGATGGCTAGGTCTAGTTTCGCCTTGATGACAAGGGATAACAAGCCACGATCTCTTTCTATCGTTGCCCTGGATGATCCTTTTCTCTTTTCCGCAGCAAAGCGCTTCTTTGGTTCCCTCGAAATCTGATCCGCGAGGTAGCGTCTCGTTTCCGCAGAGAGCTTTTCCCCAGATCGCAAGAGGGCAATCAGCATTTGGTGATCCCCTTGCTTCGAGCGCATGATGTGTTCGCGCTGACTCAGTTCTGAAAAGTCATACTCCGTCATCCCGTATCCCTCGCGGTATCCAGTTGCGAAGCAAGAATGATCTGCGCTTTTCGGCTGGATTGCTTACCTCCAGTCTCTGGATGTTTCAGCGTTTCGAGCCTCATTCGTCTATGCTCGCCCTTAGGCCTTCCAGATCGTCGGAATTCCTGTTCCGATAAAGCCAGCCGCAGGAAGTGGTGAGGCAGAGACGCGCTGTCACTTCAGCGCTTGAGCGGATATGCGTCCAGTCATCGGCAAAATCTTGGCTCGAACCATGGATGAGGCGGCTTCGACCATTGCTATAAATCTTGCTGATTACACTCTTGGTGGTGCGGCCATCCTTGAACAACGGACCGTCCGGCTTGTAGTTTAGCCGAGCGCCGAGCAGATTGACGATTGCACGTTCGCCATTGCCTCCCACAAGCGCGTCCATGCTGGCTGCGAATTTTGTGATTGCGATCTGATCGAGAGGCTCGCGAGTCGCTTCATGAAACCACAACAGGCTCATGAAAATTGCATTCATGACCTTCGGACGATCAACCGGGCGTCCAGGCTGGACGTAGTTGAGTAGCGCTTCCCCAACCTGATCCAGCAGCCATTGGTTTTCGGTCAGGTTCGAGACAAGTTCATTGTCCGTCCAGCGCCCAACGGGCATCTCGGACTTTGCGGACGAACTGCCAGGGTATTTTCCTTCGCCAAAGCTGACAGTGTGGCGGTTGGGCAGCTTCCGATCATAGAGTAATTTCATCCACTGGACGCCCTGGGAAGGGCGTTCCCACATCAGCGAAATGGCTGACATGGCCAGCCGTGCGGCCAGCAGACCCTTTTCTTCGATGTTCTTGGATGAGAGGCCATCGGTCTCGATGGTGCAAGCGACGGGGCATTCCCCGATTGCTTTGAGGATTGCGTATTCGGTTTGGGAATCAGCGGAGGCTTTGCGTGCCCGTCTTGGTTTACCCGACCAAATGGCTTCAAGTCTGCGCGCGCTAGTGCGCGAGAGCTTGTTTCTCGCGACAAGCCGCTTGCGCCATTGTTCGCGTGTCTCAAAGATCACGGGGCCGACACGCAAGGGATAGGCGTTATCGCCCTCGAAGAGATGGCAACCCACTGTCAACTCGATTGTCTGCCTGTGGCGAAGCAAATCCTCGTTGAGCCGCTCCCGAACCTCTTCTTCGACTTCGTCCACGAGGTCTTCGTCGGGCCGGTCAGAATCGGTTTTGGCAAGCACGTTCGCAATGGCGTATTCTGCCAATTTCGCGAGTTCATCGATCTTAAAGCGGGGCTTTATCGCCGGATCATTGTTCCAGCATAGCCTGGCATAATCATGGACTGCGTTTCGCAGGGCTTCTGTTGCCTTGAGATATTCGCCGTTGCCCAAGGCCAGCGTTGGCGGAAATCGCAGCTTTTTGACCGGACCCGGCTTGGGCGGCGTCCACTTCTCGGTCTGCGCCTTTCGCAGTTCTTTCAAGATTGTGGTGATGAGATCTTTTTTGCTGGCCATGGCTTTGTTGAGAGGGTGATCCTCGACCGTAACTCGAACAGCAATCCACTTAAACCATCTATCGACAACCGCGATTGTCGGCGTGATTGATCTCCATGAGCTACAGTCACGCGCGCGCACGCGCGCGCGAGGAGTTGGGCATGTTAAAAGAAATCAAGTCGTTGCGCCGAGAGAAACTCTACAGAAGTTGCTTGTCGAGTTCTCATTACTCGTGGGGCAAGTTATAGGCACCTGATGCTATTTGACCCGGATGGACCGGAAATCCCAATCCAGCTTCTACGTGCTCATCGAGCCGGGGACGTGCTATTTGTCGTTGGCGCTGGCATATCCAAAGCTGCAAGGCTTCCTCTATTCGGCGAACTGGCCGATCAGATATATGCTCGGTTGGGGCAAGCCCTTCCAGGAACGCCGGAAAGCTTGGCATCACGCGCGGAAATTGCAGCGCGAGATGAAAAGCAATATGACCGACTAATTGGTCTCTTGGAACAGCGTGTCGTTTACCGCGGCACAGACTGGCGGCAACCACACAACGCAGTCCGTGATGCTGTCGCGGAATTGCTCAGGCCGACAAGCAGGACGCGCCTCACCGCCCATGCAGATCTACTCGATTTAGCGCGGGGCAATGATGGTCGTCCCAGAATTGTCACCACCAACTTCGATACTCTGTTTGAGAGGGCGTGGCGACGACGAACCCGGCAACGAATTGTCAGTTCGGCTGGTCCCGCGATGCCCGCAGTAGGGTCACATGACTTTTCCGGCGTACTTCATCTCCATGGTAGAATCGCGGATCGATACAATGGGCTAGAGGGAACCGACCTCGTCCTCACGTCGGCGAACTTTGGTGAGGCCTACATGCGGGCGGGATGGGCCTCTCGCTTCGTTTATGACCTTCTGCGGAGATATACTCTCGTCTTGGTGGGATACTCTGCGGACGACCCCCCAATGCGATACATGTTGGAGGCCACCGAAGAGGGCCGACTAAACTTCCCTGACTTAAGACCGGCATTCGCTCTTGTAGGTGACACGGACAACGACGCCGGGTCTCTACGAGAAGCCTGGCGCGGAAAAGGGGTGCGGCCCCTGGTTTATCCCGCGCCAGAACACGACCACAGCGCGCTGTATCGCACCCTCGATGGTTGGGCACAGTTTGCGCGCCAGCCATTAGAATGGGCAACGGAACGTCTGTCTGCGATTGCTTCGGCAAGTCCGAACGAAACGACCACCGAACAACGTTTGAGCTTCGTGTATTTGACCAAAGAAGTCGCAAGCGTTGGCGTGGCAGCCGAACAAACCCAAGACCCTCGGTGGCTCGACGAACTGCTACCAGTCGAGCGGGACGAGACTTGGACCTTCGTCTCGTGGTTTAGAAATCGGCTGGCTGACCGAGAAGCAGCCGAATATGCGGCTGGGGCGAACGATTCGACAAAGATTGAGATCGCTCGCGCGGTGGATGCTTTGTTGCGTTCACACCACGATCCCCTTCCTGATCTCTATCGTCAGTATTGGACGCTATTCATTCAAGCCAACCTTCGCCATCCGCCTAACCGATTTGGACGCATTCGCGGAGGACCAGAGATAACGGCCAATCGCATTCGTGATATTGTTGAGTTGTTAGAACCACGCTTGCGAGTTGATCAAAAGTTTCGGTGGCGCGAGGATGATGAGTCGGAACGCGAGCCAACAAACATCCACGACTTGGCGCATTTTCATTTCCGCGCGAATGAGAGAGATTGGCGGCGCCTCTTAGAGCGGTGGCCTGAGGATCTTCGTGGCGAAGAGCGCCTATTGCTCGCTCTTGATCGCGCTCTGAGCGAGGCTATCGAGCTTGGAAACGACGCGGGTATACTCCAGCCCGACGGCGATCTGATGTCTTATGATTTGGCCCTAGTTCATGCTCCTGAGGAGGGAGAGGGACTTGTCGATACCAATGATCGACATAGAGGTGCCTGGCGTCTCAATCAGCCCGACGCGAACAATGACAGGTTTGCACCGCTTGTCCGAATGATGACGGGCCTATGGAGGAGAATCTTTAGTCGAGATGTCGCGCGCGCGAGCAACATCGCCGCAGCGTGGTGTGATCGTGAACCGATGATATTCAAACGCCTTGCTGCTTGGGCTGCTATTGAAGGAGATCGCGAGACCGACCGACGAATTGAGAGGTATCTGCGAGGCACGACGCGTCAGAGATATTGGCAATCCGACAATTGTTCGGAGTTAGTCCGATACTATTGCCGACGATGGAATAGGCTGGTTCCTGCGACACGACGAAAGATTGAAAGGGCCATCCTCGCCGGAATGCTTCCCGACGTGATCAATCGGATCGCTCAAAGGGGAAATCGCTCATACGCGCGGGCGCTTTATACAGCCCGTGAACTGGCTCGCATCCGAAGTGCCGGTGGCCGATTGTCGCGCCCTACGGCAAATCGCCTAGCTAGACTATATCGATCATATCCTGATCTCCCTCGCGAGATGCCAATCTTTGCCCATCTCTACAGCCCGAGTTGGTCTGGATCGGGCTATTCTGCTGACATTCGAGTTTTGGATCAGGTCAGCGATGACGAACTTCTTGAAAGTGCTGAAGCATTTGAGAGTTCAAACCGTATCGAACAGGCCGACCTCTGGACTGTATTCGCTCGCAATGAACCAAGACGCGCATTTTCAGCCCTTTACAGCGCGCACGAGAATGGCGCGTTTCCATCGGGTCGCTGGCAACCCTTGTTGGGACTCTATGGAGCAAGAGGAACAGAGGAGCTTCCCGAAGATCTCCCACCGCTCTCCGAGATACTTGACGTCATCTCGGAAGTTCCGAACGAAGGGCTCTCGCCAGTTGCCTATCAGCTTGCGAGTATCATCGAGCAAAATGCCAGCACTACCGCAGGCCCGACCTTCCCGAAGATTCTGAGGCTTTGGGATCAACTGGCGGCTGGTGCGCTTGCGCTCGATGACGGTGACTATGAGCGCCCGTTAGCCGAATTGGTTTTTTCGCACCCGATAGGCATCATATCAGACAGCCTTGTTTCCATGCTCGACGAGATGCGACTGCCTCCTGGCAATGGAATAGCAGACAGCCTTAAGGAACGCTTCGACTTACTAGCAAACATGCCGGGGAGAGCCGGACTTATAGCTCGGGGCGCGCTATTACAGCAATTCGCGTTTCTTCGGACGATCGCGCCCGAGTGGGTGGATGCCAATCTTCTGCCAGAGCTAGTCGAGGAAAATGACGAGGCGGTGGAATTGATGAGCGTCATCGCGCGTTCTGTGGCTCCGCAGTATTCCGAGATGTTCAATTTACTTAGGGGCGCAATCCTTCATGCCCTCGAACATGACCGCACGGAGGAGGCAACCAGAGAGCAGCTTTCTGGGGCTCTAGTCGGCGCTGCGCTTGCGATCATTGAAGGTGTTGGCGGCTTCGACCTGACAAGCGTTGAATGCCGGCGGGCTCTGACACGAATGCCAAATAGCGTGCTTGCTAGAATGGCGTGGGAACTCACATCTCTCCTGCGACAGAAGAGTACGGCTCAGGACCGCGAGAGATACTGGGATAACGTGGTGGCACCATTCCTGCTCGACTATTGGCCCAATGACGTATCGGCCAGGACGCACGAGGTATCTGAGAATCTAGCTCACCTTCCGGGACTGACCGGCGGAGCATTTGAACGTGCGGTTGTCCTTGTCCTCGACTTGGTTTGCCCAATTCAGCGATATGAACTTTCCTTCGGACTGGGACTTGATGGTGACGAGAACCATCTGGAACTTCATCCCCAAGCATGTCTCATGTTGCTTAGTTCGATCTTGGATCGTTCCGCACCGCCTCCTCGCGACCTAGCGGAAACGTTGGATCGCATTCTATCGGCTGATGCCAATCTTGCAGCAGAGCCAGCATTTTGGAGATTGCGGCAAATGTGCAGGGCCGATTGAAGTAAACATCCAAGCTGGGGGCGTCTTCGATATGAGCAAAGTCTATATTGCCAATATGGGAGAGGCTAACGCGCTTTGGCCTCGGGCAAAGGCCAACAGCACAATCCTGACTTACGATAACGTAGATTTGCACCCGTTCTGGCAAAGCGGCGACCGAGAAGGTTACATCGCCACGGCCCTTGACCGCGCCACAACAGCGCGTGGCGAAAGGCCAACTAAGCAGACGGCGGGACGTTGGTTTAACTTGATCGATGAACTCAGGGATAGCGAGGGTGACATCTGGATTTCCCGGCAAGGGCCATCGCTCTGGTGGACGACTTCAAGCCGAGGGGACCTGTCGGAATCGCTTATCGAGTCTAATAATCCGGGTCGGGACGGCCCCGAAATTTGGGTTCTGGAAAAGGACTGCCGGCCGTGGTCCGACCGTGACGCGGAGGGGCGCCCATTATTGTGGGAAGCACTTCATCCCAAGGCGCGTGATTTTCTTTCGACCGAAGCGACATTCCAGTCGGTCCAGAATGACAGGGGCTATTCCGACTACGCGCGCGCTCTTGTAGCAGGGCAACCGTTGGACAAATGGCACGGCCTCCCATTGTTCAAAGAGAAAGAGGCTTCCTCAAAGAAACGGGTTGGGAAGGTGTTCTCGCCGAAGGAGATCGCAGCCGCACGTATGGCGCGGACCATGCTTGCGACCGTTTCTCAATCTAACGGACAGACAGTCGAGAGCAAGGTCAAGGAGAAGAACACTACGCTCGGCCTCACCGACTGCGAGGCACTGTTACGCAGGCTAATGGGCGAACAGGAAGATCTCTGCGCACTAACCGGCCTTCCACTGGGCTACGATGCGGAATGCGACGATCCTGAAATGCTGGCTTCGCTCGACCGTATCGATAGCAACGGGAATTATGCGCCAGAAAACGTGCAAATCGTTTGCCGGTTTATGAATCGCTGGAAGAGGGCAGATCCTGACGAATTGGTCCGAAGGCTGCTCAATCGTTTGCGTGATCACCACAGGGCTGGCTGACATGGGGTCACCTATCTCCTCCGAGAAACTCGCCAGCTTGCGGAACAATCTATTTGAGGCATCATATGCGGCAATAGAGGATTGGCAGATATTCCCTTGGCACCGTGACAAGCGAAACGAGGTCCAAGCGGACAAGTCCAATTCATCACAAGCTTTAGCCATCGATGTTTTCGGGACAGTCCGAGCAATGGCCAATAGTCGGCGCGACACTGTGCTAGATGCTCTCGCCGCCGAGGCCGATCTGCCTCCAGGTGGTCCGTGGACGCTTGAACTGGAATGGATGGATCCCCAGAATCACCTATGCGAACCCCGCCAGACGCAGGTTGACGCGATTGCCATCGGGGCGCACGCCATCATGGTGATTGAGTGCAAGTTTACCGAACCCGGCGGTGCTTGCAGCCAGACGCGCAAAATCGCCTCCGGTCCGGGGGCAGGGCAGCGTCAATGCAACGGGGACTATGTTCAGCAGACCAACCCCCGCACCATGGTAGAAGCGAGTTGTGCTCTTTCCGGCAAGGGGATTCGATACTGGGAGGTGATCCCATCACTGTTTAGCTTGGAGCCAAACGCTGTCTACAGTCCCTGTCCATTCAAGGGAGAGGCATTCCAGTGGATGCGGAATATGGCACTGGCCCACGAACTAGGTCGGCTGCACGGAAAGGCCGCTCGCTGCGTTATCGCCTATGCAGCCGGCGGCGGCTTTCCGACCGAAAACAAAGCCCGCGATCTGGGCTGGCTTCCGCCATTTGCAAGAGCGGCTTTGCCGCCTAGATGCATTTCGTATCAAGAGATCATAGCCCTGGCCGATCAAGTCGATCCCTCGCCGATATGGGGGGATCTGGCATGCTGGGTTGAATGCAAAATCGTCCAGGCGCAAACGGCGCGCTAAAGGGTCAGCTTCGCCGGTCGTTCTAATCAACGGCGCAAATGCGACGGCAGCTTAAACCGATCGACGGAACCCATAGCCCCTAATATGCCGCGTGTTGGCGGGCGACCGCCTTCACATGCGATCTCGATGCCGCCTGCATTGAAGTTCATCCCACCAACATCTGCTGTCGGCGGCTTGATGAGACCCGGGGCGATCACCCAAGGCGAATAGCCAGTTTCCAATCTAAGATCCGTTTGGGAGGATCGAATTAGGATGTGATGCGGGGTGTTGGCGAAGAATTTTGACCTGACGGGTGCAGAGCCGGGAAGGGGAATGATTACGGCGGACGTGTGTGGCCCGACGCCTGGCTGCTCATGTTTGCGTATGGTCGCGGTCAGGAACTCCGCAATCTCGTCATGGGTCAACTGCGGCGTCGCGTCACGCAAGTGGGTCAAGATGCGTTCGCGTTCTTGGTCGCCAATTTCAATACCAATGGAGCTAATGCACCCTGCCCCCGCTCGCCAGTGGCGCGGGGACTGATAGAAGTTATCGACTTGGTCCCGCCGCAACGCCAATTCATAAAGCAAGGGTCGAACCATCCCCCGGCTGTCGAATTGGTGGCCGACCACCGAGACAAGAATGATTTGCCCAGCAGCGATGCACGGGGGGAGTTGCTCTCTGATGGCCCTAACAGCCTTGCCAATGTCCCAATTGTTTGGGGTGCGGCCCATGCGCACACCGCCCCGATCGTCCGGCCCGCGAACATTTGGTTCGCCCGAAAGGAGTTGGGCGATCCATTCGTCTGTCGGAATATCCTTAATGAAGGCCTGCCCAGCGTATCCTATAGATACGATGGCGTCCCGCGCACGGTAAATCAGGAGCTTATTGGCAATTTGGTCGAGCGGGCTGATTTCCCGGCCTCGCTGCTGCGAGACCAATCGATCAGCGACTTGGACGGCGATGCCGTGACAGGCGAATGACAGGACTAGGGTCACTGGTTGAGACGGTGGTTAGTGAACGCGAGCATGGCGGTTGTGACTATAGCGCCAATTCACCGAGCGCTTTTACCGCCGCGTCGCTGGCCAAGTGTCCGTAATGACGTTCAATCATCTCCGCGCTTGTCCCTGAGATTTGGGCAATTGTGAGCAATGGCAGGCCTGCACTTACTAGGTCAGTTATCGTGCTGTGGCGCAATGTGTATGCCGTAGCCGTCCCTGGCAGATCAGCCGCTGCCACTGCGGTGGCTATTGGGGTTTTCCAGCTATTCTTGTCCCAAGGCATACCATTGGCGCGCATGAACAATGGTGCGCTGGGAAGCTTATTCTTGGCTTGGTCGGCAAGCAGCTTTGCGGCTTCTTGAGGTAGCTGGATGCGTCGAGGTTTGCCTGACTTATCCTTTCCGATTGTAAGCTCAGACGTGCGCTTCTCGAAATCTCCGACGGCAAGGCTGGCAAGCGCGCCTGGGCGAAGCGGTAGCAGGCACAGCGCGCGGACGAACGGCGCGGCCTCACCATCGATTTTCTCCAGCAATTTCCTGCGCTGATTGCGATCAAGGTAGAGTGTTCGCCGGCCGTTGGCATTTGGGATGGTTTTCAGCGGCTCTTGCCATGCCGCCTCGGTGTTGGGCATTCCAGCGCTGAGCACCTTGGCTAGTGCAGCGCGCAACACCACCATATCTCGATTTATGGTTGAAGGTGCTCGCTCGCGATAAATCTTCGGCCCTTGCTTGCGCCGACTTACCAATGCGGGTTTCGCCTCAAGCCGCTGGCGCCATTCCTTGACGTGGCGTCGGCGCAACTTCTCTAACTTCACCTTGGCGATAGCGTCATTGTAGACATAGCGTCGGAAACGGGACTCCGCGTCTGGCCGAGACTTGGCATACTCGCGGCAGGCATCACCTACAGTTTCGACCTTTGCCCGAAACTCGCCACCAGCTTCAATAAGCTCCGCAAACGCCTCCGCTTCCTTTTTGGCGGCTGCAAACATTTCGTTACCGGTGAGCGTTCCGAAATCACCGAGGGACTTCACTCGATACTTGCGATTATCTTCGTCATAGGCGCGAGCGATCCACGTTCCCTTGCCTCCACGTTTTGATTGGCGAAAGCCGAGAAAGCACCCGGCTCTAAGCCTTTGCCAATGTGGCTCCCGCTGCACCTTAAGCTTCCCACGCGCGGTGACTTTGCTGAGGTCCAAGGCCATTTGCTGATCCTTTCCCAGTTTGTATGGAACGAGTATGGAATACAGCATAGGGTGAAGCTGGACAATAAGGGACGGATTTCTGCGGTTTTCTTTCCATGAACGTCCAACCTTGCTCATTTTCCCTGCCCTCCGAAGGCAGAGGTCACAGGTTCGAATCCTGTCGGGTGCGCCAATCAATCACCGTCCCGCAAGGGCGCAGCTTATTCTGCCCTCATGCAAAGCAAAAAGGCCCGCCCATCGGGGCAGGCCTTTCGCTTTTTGGTGCTTGCAGACCCGTCCGGGTTTGAAGACCTGTTCTCTTTACGAGCCCGGCGCAGGCGGCGGGCCACCCCTTCCACAGTATGGCGTGATGCAGGCCGTCACTTCGTGGATGTAGCGATTGTGGCCGTCCTCAACCCTGAACATGTGGCTGACCGGGATCCCGGGGTGATACGGGCCGAGGCCCGCATCGAGCCATGAGAAGCGGTGGAAGATCGAAACGGCGCCTTTGGTCTCGTCTATGACGAAGCGGCGGCTGCCCGTCTTGATAGGCGTCGGGAACGCGCCCATGGTGCAGGTCTGGCCTTCCGGGTCCCTTGCGCCTGTTGAGATGCGCCCCTCGAGCCGTGCACAAGGTGTGCCATGCGGCACCGGCAGGTCCGGATTGCCCCAATTGTTGATATAGGCTTCCGCAGCAGCCTGGATCACCCCGCGCCTGTCGCGCTGGTCTTCGGGGATTTCGCTCCAGTCCTCCGCCTGCGTAACGGCAAGGTGTCCTTCGGCGCCGAATACCCAATCATCCTCGTCGGTAACCACGGATTCCATTACGGTCACCTGACCCTCCTCGTTCACTTCCATGCGCGTGTGGATCACATAGGGATGCGAGTGAGAGGCGGAGGTTATCTCGGTAAAGGTGGCGCATTGCGTCGTATCGTGAAAGCTGCGGGTGAAGTCGATTGGCAACGCTTCCGACATTACACCCTCGGCAATGGTCGCCGGCAAGTGGTTCTCGCCGTAATAGGATCCTTCGGCGAGGGGAACCAAGCCGGGATTGCCGGTGGATTGAGCCTGGACATAAGTGTCGGTCAGCCCTTCCAGCATGGCGCGGTCGCATGCCTCCTGGGCATTGGCACTTGTTGCGAAGGCCATTCCGGCAATGGCGATGGAAGACGTAACAGCAGCTTTTACCAGCTTGGACCGGCGCGTGCGCCATTCACTTGCATTGTTCATTCAGGTGTCCCTCCCCAGGGTCTTTGTGTGTAGGCGCGATGTTAGCGTGAAGCTGGGCGGGCAACAACCTATTCCCAGCCCTTCTCAAGGAAGCGCATCGCGCAGCTGGCAAGGAAAGCCGAACCCTTGGGCAATACGCTTTCATCGACCATCATGCGATTGGAATGGATCGCGCAGCAGCTTTTCCAGTCCGCGCCTTCTTCGGCCACGCCCAGGAAGAACATGGCCCCGGGCACTTTCTCGAGGACATAGGAGAAATCCTCCGCGCCCATCAACGAATGGACCATGGGATGCCAGCCTTCCTCGCCGCCCATTTCCCTGGCGATTTGCTCCCCCAGCGTTATGGCACGAGGATCGTTGAGTGTGACGGGGAAGCCCTCGATAATCTCAACTTCGGCGCTGCAACCATGAGCGGCAGCGACCCCATCGGCGACATCGCGCATCGCATCGCGCACTGCCTGGCGGCGTTCGGCGGATAGCGTGCGGATCGTGCCGCGAAGCAAGGCATTGTCGCCGATAATATTGTGCGCCGTCCCTGCGTCCATGCGGGTCACCGTCACCACCGTGGCTTCCTCGGCAGAGAACCGGCGCGTCACCATGGCTTGCAAGGAGGTGACGATCGCGGCTGCAGCAGGGATCGGGTCGCGCGTATCGTGCGGCATGGAGGCATGGCCGCCGCGTCCCTTCACGGTGATGTTGAACATGTCTGCCGCGGCCAGCATGGCACCGGGCTTCCCGGCGATCACGCCATGCTTGGCATTGGGCATGATATGCAGCGCGAAAGCGGCATCGGGCAGCGGGCCGTGATTGTCTCCGCCCAGCAGCCCGTCCTCGATCATGTAGCGCGCGCCGTGAAAACCTTCTTCGCCCGGCTGGAACATGAACCATACCTCGCCGGCGACATCTTCCGACCGTTCGGCCAGTATGCGCGCCGCGCCTGCCAGCATTGCGGTGTGCGTGTCATGGCCACAGGCATGCATGCGGCCCTCGATCGTGGATGCGAAAGGAAGGCCCGTCTTCTCCTGCATGGGCAGGGCATCCATGTCGCCGCGCAGCAGGGCGATCTTGCCCGGTTTGGCGCCCTTGAGAACCGCAACCGCGCCGGTCGCGGAGAAACCTTCACGCCAGGTCAAGGGAAGGTCCGCCAGTTCGGCGCGCACCTTGGCCAGGGTCATCGGCGTTTCGAGGCCGAGCTCGGGTTCGGCGTGGATGGCACGGCGAAGTGCGACGATGCGCTCTTCGATGGAGCGAGCGGCATCAATCATGGAGGCGGTAAGCATGTCGTATCCTATCGCGCCTCCTCTCCGCACGCCAGAGCATGATCTTTGCGCCTCGCTTGTCCTTGTAAGTTTCGTATCAAGACCTAATTGGCAGCCTGTTTCCGTAACCCTTTCAACCCGCGCTTCGTAATAGGGCGGCTGCGCCTGACTGTGGCAGTTCCACGACAGTCCGCAGCAAGTTGAATAAAAAGCGTAGTAATCGACCGCAATGCGCGGGTAAGGCGAAAATGATGCACGGCACAATCCATTTTTTTGACCGCCTTCCGCTGGTCGATATCGCGCGCGAACCCACGCGTGCACCCGTTGCCGCGCCAGTGCGGGCTGAGCCGCTTGTCGGCCTCATCCGCAACCAGCACAGCCATCGCAATGGCGGTTCTGTTCCGGTCGAGCTGGACATGCCCAACGTGCTGGTCGCATCGCCGACAAAGCGCAGCGAGCTGTTTGAAATCCTTGCTGAATTTGCCGAAAAGCGGGTGGACTATATTGCCGTCGACGGCGGTGACGGAACTGTCCGGGACGTGCTGACCTGTGGCGCCAGTGCATTTGGCGACACTTGGCCGGCCATCATCGTTCTGCCCAGCGGCAAGACCAATGCCCTGGCGCATGACCTTGCCATTCCGGACGACTGGACGCTTGCCGATGCGCTCGAAGCAGCCAAGCGCGACAGCCTGATCATGCGCCGCCCGATCGTCGTCGCCCAGCGCGACAATACCCGTGCGCAGGTGCGCGGCTTCGTGCTCGGTGCGGGTGCCTACAGTTCGGCCATCACGCTGGGTCAGCAGGCGCATTCCTATGGTGCTTTCGATGCATTGGCCGTGGGCATGACCGCAGTATGGAGCGGGTTGCAGGCTTTCTTCGGCGGTGAAAACAATCCTTGGCGTCGCGGTGTTCGCATGCGCCTGCGCGACGAGGCCGGCAACGACCTGCCGCATGTCGGCGGAGCGCCTGCCAGCGAGCGCTATCTCGTTTTCGCCTCCACGCTGCGCAATTTTCCTGCCGGCATGAACCCGTTCAGGGGCATGAACGATGCGATGCACCTCGCAGTTTTCGACAATTCGCGTCGCCGCCTGCTTCTCGCCCTTCCCAAGATTTTCGGCGGCACGACCGGGCCGAAGCATCGCGAACTCGGCTATCACACCCACGGCATGACCAGTTTCCAGTGGGATATCGCCGACAGCTTCATTCTCGATGGCGAGGCCTTCCCGCCCGGTTCCTACACGGTTTCAGCCGGCCCGCGCATCTGCTTCGTCGTACCGTGAGCAGCGATTTTGGCGCGCGTATCCACGCCGCGCTGAATCGTGAAGTGCGTCCCGCGATTGCGGGCTTTGCCGCATTGCTGGGACAAGAAGCGGGCGCGCGCGCCGTGCTGTTTTACGGTTCCAACCTGCGCACCGGCTCGCTCGAAGGCGTCGTCGATTTCTATGTCCTGCTGCCCGGTGATCCAGAAAAGGGCATCTGGCCCCGCGTATCCTATCGCGAGTGGGAGCATGAGGGCGAGACGCTCCGCGCCAAGATCGCGAGCATGACGCTGGCCAAGTTCGCCGAGGCTTGCCGCGGCGAGACGATCGACACCACGATCTGGGCGCGTTTCGTGCAGCCGAGCGCACTGATCTGGGCGGCCAGCGATGCAGCGCGCGCGGACGTCGCCACGGCGCTTGAGGATGCTGTGAAGACCGCCACTCGCCTTGCCGTCGCCGTTGGCCCCGAGGCGGGGAGCGAACAGGATTACTGGCGCGCCCTGTTCCGCTCGACCTACAAGGCCGAACTTAGGGTTGAGAAGCCGGGACGCGAGAACGCGATCATCGAGGCAAATGCCGCGCATTTCGACGGATTGCTGGCGGCCGGACTCCTGGCGCAGAACATCGCTTTCGAACGTGACGGCAATCGCCTTCATCCGCTCCTTCCCGACAGCCAGCGGCAGGAAATCCGGCGCTGGTGGAACAAGCGCAGGCGGCTGGGGAAACCACTCAACATCGCGCGGCTTGTGCGGGCCACGCGAACGTTTGAGGGCGCGGGACGCTATGCTGCGTGGAAAGTCCACCGCCATACTGGCATCGAAGTGGAGGTCACGCCTTGGCGCGAGAAACATCCCGTGCTCGCCGCACCGGGCGTATTGTGGAAGGTCTGGCGCGCCAAGCGCAGAGACTGATAGCCAGGCGCTCAGAGATAGCGCATGCGGATATCGATGGTTACGACTTCATTGCCGATATCGAAGCGCGTCCTGCGATAGTTCGGCTTGCCGAGGTTGAAGATGTTGAGGCTGGGATTGTTCGACATGGCACCGCCATCCACGGTGATGTCGGTGCTGCCATTGCCATTGACGTCATGGCGTACGGCCACGCCATAGGTTCCGGCCTGCGGCGCGGGCAGGCAGAAACTCATCCTCCCTTCGCGGGCCGGAGCCTCGATCCGGTAAAGCCAGCGTCCGGTTTCAAGCCAGTCGGACTCTATCCCGCGATAAAGCTGCACGCGGATCGTGCCGCGGGCGCTCTCGATATCGGAAATGTTGACGCGTACGGCAGGGCCGGCGCCATTGCACACGCTCATGTCGTTCGGGATGACCTGACGAAAGACCTGCGCATGGGCGGGCGCCAAGGCTGCAAGGCCAAGCATTGCCACTCCTGTCAGACCCAGCGCCAGTGCGGCGCGATGGAAAATTGCACGCATCGTCTTTCCTGCATCCTGTCCTGCGGTTCCCGTTTCCGCCGGAATGGCGGCAAGTGCGGGAGAAATTCCCATACGGTCTGCAGGCGAGATTGATCCCTGATTACGGCACTTTATCGCGCTCGCCCAGTGAACCATGGCTGAAGCGCGATGTCAGCCCAATGTCAGTCGGGCGTCACCCTGCCGCATGCAAGGCGCTGCCCGTGTGGAAAATGCCCTCGCGCTGCTTGTTCGCCGATTCGCCGGAGCGTATCGCGATTAACCAATCATGCCAGCACCGCTGATCTCGCCTTCCATCCTTTCTGCCGACTTTGCGAAGTTGGGTGAAGAAGTGCGCGCTGTGGATGCGGCCGGGGCGGACTGGATCCATGTCGACGTGATGGATGGCCATTACGTGCCTAATCTCACCATCGGCCCGATGGTGGTGAAGGCCCTGCGCCCGCATACGCAAAAGCCCCTCGACGTGCATTTGATGGTCTCGCCGGTCGACCAGTGGATCGAACAGTTTGCCGAGGCCGGCGCGGACATCATCACCGTTCATCCCGAAGCGGGGCCGCATTTCCATCGCAGCGTGCAGGCGATCCGCGCGTTGGGCAAGAAGGCGGGCATTTCGCTCAATCCCGGCACGCCGGCCAAGATGCTCGATTATCTCTATGAGGAGATCGACCTCATCCTGGTGATGAGCGTCAACCCCGGCTTTGGCGGACAGAGCTTCATTTCCAGCCAGTTGCGCAAGATCGAGGCGATCCGTTCGACGATCGACAAGCGCGGGTTCGATGTGGTGATCGAGGTCGATGGCGGCGTGAATGCGGAAACCGCCAGGCAATGTGTGGCCGCGGGTGCTGATGTGCTGGTGGCCGGTTCCGCCACCTTCAAGGGCGGGCCGGATTGCTACGCCACCAATATCGCTGCGTTGAAGGGAGGCTGAGCCTTGGACGATCTCTCCACCCGCCTGCATGACACGCCGCAGGATGCGGTGGACGATGATGCCATGGCAATTCCCTTGCGCGATGACCGGCAGGAGGAGCTGGCGCTCGCCCATCCCGCGCCGAGGCGCAAGCCTCCTGCACCTGCGACTCCCGACATGGCGGCGGCGGAGCAATCGTCGGAAAGCGCGCCGGGACGGGAGCTGGCCCTGTCCGATCTCGACCCGCCGGATATCACTGCGGGCGAGCGTTTCCTGCGTTTTGCCTATCGCCTCGGTGTTCCCGGAACAGCCTTGTCTGCTCCCTTCCGCAAGCCGATGCGGCCGCGCCTGCTGGCAACGGTGGAGAAGGGCCTGGAGGGCGACCGCGTGGCAGGAATGGCGCTGCGCGCGGGACACTTCCTTGTTCACGGCGTCAAAGCACCGATCGCGCATGTCGATTTTTCCCCAGTGGCCAAGCTCACCCCGCCCTTCGACCGGGTCGTGCACGGCTTTGCCTGGTTGCGCGACCTCGATGCCAGCGGCGCCCGCACGCAATGCGCGCCCACGGCGGAGCGGGTTTTCTTCGCCTGGCTCGATGCCAATGGCGTGGTGGGCAAGGGTCCTGCCTGGAAGGTCGAGAATGCCGGCCACCGGCAATTGTCATGGCTGGTCCATGCGCCGCTGATCCTCTCGAGCCAGGACCGCACGCGCCGCCAGCGGGCGCTCGAGGCCCTGTGCGAGACTGCCCGCTGGCTCGATCGCAACGTGACTCGCGCCGATGACCGCCTGGGCGAGATGATCGGCTGGTGCGCGATTACTGCCAGCGGCTTGTTGCTGCCCGAGGGCAAGCCGCGCCGCCTGTTCGGGGAAGCGGGATTGCTGCGCTGCCTTGGCGAACTGGTAGGCGAGGATGGCGGGGTACTGTCGCGCAGTCCCGTGGCGCAAATGGATGCGATTGCCGCCCTGGTGGATCTCGCCGCCTGCTACCGGGCTATGCGCCGCGATCCGCCTGCCTCGCTCGAGGCCATGCTCGGCCTGCTCGTTCCGCCGCTTCTGGCGCTGACCCATTCGGACGGAGCGCTGGGTAACTGGCAGGGCTCGGGTGCCGTTAGCGCGCAGCGTATCGCTGCGCTGGTCAAGGCCAGCGGCATCCGCGCAAGGCCGCTGCGCGATGCCCGACAATGGGGATACCAGCGCATTTCGGCTCGGCCCGCAGTGCTGCAATTCGACACTTCGCCGCCGCCACTGGCGCGCCATGCACGCAATGGCTGTGCCTCCACCCTTGCTTTCGAGCTGAGTCATGGCGAGCATCGCCTGGTGGTCAATTGCGGCGGCTCGGCACTGGCCGGTGGCCAGGTTCCGGTCCGCATCGAACAGGGATTGCGTGCCACCGCTGCGCACTCGACGCTGGTTCTGGGCGATGCCAATTCCACGGCCGTGCTGATCAATGGCAAGCTCGGCACAGGTGTAGGCGAAGTCGAGATGGACCGCCGGGCGATCAAGCTGGAAAATGGCGGGGCCACGCGGATCGAGGCCAGCCATGACGGCTATGCCCAGCGCTTCGGCCTGATCCACCGCCGCATCCTGATCCTGCGCGACGACGGCAGCGAGCTGCGTGGCGAGGACCTGCTGGTTCCCTCGGGCCGCAAGGGCAAGCGCGGCAAGGTGCCTTTCGCCATCCGCTTCCACCTCGGCCCGCAGGTTCGCTTGCACATGGCCGGGAACGGCAAGGGTGCGACGCTTTCCTTGCCGGATGGCAGCTATTGGCAATTCCATTCGGGCGCCGAAGAACTGTCGAGCGAAGAATCTATCTGGGTCGATGGCGAAGGACGCCCGCATCCGGTAGAGCAGCTGGTGATTCAGGGACTCGCCTCGCGCGGTGGCGGGAATTTCAGCTGGCTGCTGAAGAAAATGGGATAAGCAAATAGCATGACTCAGGTGACGATCAGGCGGGCGCTCCTCTCGGTGTCCGACAAGACCGGTATTGTCGAACTCGCATCCAAGCTGGCCAAGGGCGGCGTCGAACTTGTCTCGACCGGCGGCACGGCGCGCGCGCTGCGCGATGCAGGCCTGCCCGTGCTCGACGTGTCGGACCTGACCGGCTTTCCCGAAATGATGGATGGACGGGTCAAGACGCTGCACCCGGTGGTGCATGGAGGCCTGCTGGCGGTGCGCGACAATGAAGAGCATGTCGATGCGATGGATGCCCACGATATCGGTCCGATCGACCTCCTTGTGGTAAATCTCTACCCCTTTGAGGAGACGGTCGCACGCGGTGCCAGCCGCGAAGAGATTGTCGAGAATATCGATATTGGCGGCCCGGCCATGGTGCGCTCGGCGAGCAAGAACCACGGTTTCGTAACCATCGTCACCGATCCCGAGGATTATGAGGAACTGGCGGCGGAACTGGCCGACAATGACGGCGCCACTTCGCTTGCCTTCCGCATCCGCATGGCAGCCAAGGCGTTTGCCAAGACCGCCAGCTACGATGCGGCGATTGCCAACTGGTTCGCTTTCGGCGATGCCTTCGCCAACCCGCTAGGGCCCGAAGCGCTCAAGGCGACGCCCTTTGTCGACAAGATGCCGCTCGCCTTCAGGAAGGGCGAAGTGCTGCGTTATGGCGAGAACCCGCACCAGATCGCCGCGGTCTATTTGCCGCAGGCGGTTGGCGCGCAAGGTGTTCCGCAGGCAGAACAATTGCAGGGCAAGGAGCTCAGCTACAACAATTACAACGATGCCGATGCCGCGCTCGAACTGGTGAGCGAATTTGCCGGTGGCGATCCGGCCGTGGTGATCGTCAAGCATGCCAATCCTTGCGGCGTGGCGCAGGCGGGGACTTTGCTGGAAGCCTGGCAGGCGGCACTTGCTTGCGACAGCGTGTCCGCATTTGGCGGGATCGTTGCCACCAATTTCCCGCTCGACGGGCCGACGGCAGCGGCCATCTGCGAAATCTTTACCGAAGTTGTGATTGCTCCCGGCGCGGATGAAGCCGCCCGCACGGCCTTTGCCGCAAAGAAGAACCTGCGGCTCTTGCTGCTCGACGAATTGCCGCAGGCGAACCGACCCGGTTTCCAGATGAAGACCATTGCCGGCGGGCTGCTGCTGCAATCGCGCGACAATGGCGAAGTGTCGCTGGAAGACCTCAAGGTCGTCACCAAGCGCCAGCCGAGCGAGCAGGAGCTTTCCGATTGCCTGTTTGCCTGGAAGGTGGCCAAGCATGTGAAGTCCAACGCCATCGTCTTTGCCAAAGAGGGCGTGACCGCCGGCATCGGCGCAGGGCAGATGAACCGGCGCGATTCAGGGCGCATTGCCGCTGTCCGCGCGCGCGAGGCCGCCGAGACGGCAGGCTGGAGCGAGCCGCGCACCACGGGCAGCGCCATGGCGTCCGACGCCTTCCTGCCTTTTGCCGACGGAATCGATGTCGCCATCGAGGCCGGCGCCAGCGTGGTGATCCAGCCGGGCGGGGCCATGCGCGACGAAGAAGTGATCAGGGCGGCCGATGAAGCGGGTATCGCCATGGTCTTCACCGGGATGCGCCATTTCCGCCACTGATCGGAAATTCCGCCGCAAATGGCCCGGATTAACCAAGAATACGATGAATCGACGCAGGCTTGCGGCAGGTTTGCCCATGTTCAGCCCGATGCAAGAGATTTGCACCTAGATAGGGGAGCAACAATGTATCGGGTAGAAAGAAAAACAATGGGTCTGTTCACTGCCGATCTTTATCGTGCATTTTTCCTTGGCTTCGGTGTAACTGCCGTCGTCCTTGCCGCGAATATCCTCCCGAGACTTGGAGGTGCCTGAGTGAAACTGAAGACTGCCATTGCCGCCCTTGCGCTTGCCAGCGCGGCTATCGTTGCAACCCCGTCATCGGCCGAAGAGGTGTTCAATGCGCCCGTCGCGACGCGACAGGCGGAGGAGTCCGGCCTGCAGACCGCCGTGTTCGCGGGCGGATGTTTCTGGGGTATCGAGGGCGTCTTCTCACACACACGCGGCGTGCAGAGCGTCGTTTCGGGTTATCACGGCGGCACGCGCCAGCAGGCCAGCTACAATCTCGTGTCCTCGGGCGTGACCGATCATGCCGAAGCGGTGCGGGTGATCTACGACCCGTCCGTGGTCCGCTATGACCAGCTGCTGCAGATCCTGTTCTCGGTTGGCGCAGACCCGACTACGCTCAACTACCAGGGTCCGGATCACGGCACGCAATATCGCAGCGCCATCGTCCCGCAGACCGAAGAGCAGCGCGAAGTGGCGGAGGCCTATCTGCGGCAAATGGGACGCAGTGGCGTGTGGGACAGCCCCATCGTCGTGGCGATCGAGGACGCAAAGCAGTTCTACGATGCGGAAGAGTACCACCAGGACTTCATGCTGAAGAATCCCAATAACGGCTATATCCGCCGCTGGGATGCGCCCAAGGTTGCTGCGCTGCAGGAAATGTTCCCCAGCCTTTACCGCTCGACTTTTCGCACGGGCTAGACACTTCAATAGTTTGCCCCCGCAACATGCCTCTCCTATATCGGGAGCATGACGGGGCACAGCCATCACGAACATTCGGGCGACAAGCTCATTTCCGAAGCCGAGCGCGTGCTCGAGCAGGCGGGTGAGCAGTGGACGGCCATGCGCGCCGATGTGTTCCGTGCGCTTGCCGCGCAGGATCGGCCGTCAAGCGCCTATGATATTGCCGAGCTGGTCGGGAACATCCGCGGCAAGCGCGTGGCCGCCAACAGCGTCTACCGCATTCTCGATCTGTTCGTGCGCACCAATCTTGCCAACCGGATCGAGAGCGCGAATGCCTATATCGCCAATTCGCATCCGGGCTGCCGGCACGACTGCATCTTCCTGATCTGCGACGATTGCGGACAGGCCAGCCATTTCGACGATGACCGGCTGACCGGTGCGCTGAAGGAGGCTGGACAAAAGGCCGGATTTACAAATGTCCGCCCGGTGGTTGAATTGCGCGGCCTTTGCGCGGATTGCTCTTCGTGATATTGGCGATGAAGCGTTCTTTTCTGTCGGTGAACCGTTCATCGACAGGCCAGTATTTGGTGTGTAAGCCCTGCCGATGACGTCGAAACCCGAAACGCCGCTGCTCGACCAGGTCGACACGCCGGAAGACCTGCGCAAGCTCGATGCGGGGCAGCTTCGGCAGCTGTCCGACGAATTGCGCGCAGAGATGATCGACGCGGTCGGTTCGACAGGCGGCCACCTCGGCTCGGGGCTTGGCGTAGTCGAGCTCACCGTGGCGTTGCACTATGTCTTCAATACGCCCGACGACCGGCTGATCTGGGATGTCGGTCACCAGGCCTATCCGCACAAGATCATTACCGGGCGGCGCGACCGCATCCGCACGCTACGACAGGGCGGCGGCCTGTCAGGCTTCACCAAGCGCAGTGAAAGTGAGTACGATCCCTTCGGCGCGGCCCATTCCTCTACCTCTATCTCGGCGGGACTCGGCTTTGCCATTGCCAATAAGCTAACCGGCGCGCCGGGCCGTGCGATCGCAGTAATCGGCGATGGCGCGATGAGCGCGGGCATGGCCTATGAGGCGATGAACAATGCCGAACAGGCGGGCAATCGGCTGATCGTCATCCTCAACGACAACGACATGTCGATCGCCCCGCCGGTGGGCGGCCTCTCCGCCTATCTCGCGCGCATGGTTTCCAGCAGCGAATATCTTGGCTTGCGCTCGCTTGCCTCCAAGGTCGCGCGCAAGTTTTCGCGTCGCGTTCATCACGGCCTCGAAAAGGCAGAGGAATATGCCCGCGGCATGGCCACGGGCGGCACGCTGTTCGAGGAACTGGGCTTCTATTATGTTGGCCCCATCGACGGGCACAATCTCGACCACCTGTTGCCCGTGCTGGAAAATGTCCGCGACAGCGAAGTTGGTCCCGTGCTCATCCATGTGGTGACGCAGAAGGGCAAGGGATACGAGCCGGCGGAGAACAGTGCGGACAAGTATCACGGCGTTGCCAAGTTCGATGTCATTACCGGCAAGCAGCAGAAGTCCGCGGGTGGACCACCTGCCTACCAGAACGTTTTCGGCGAAACGCTGGCAAAGCTGGCGGACAGCGACCCGAAGATCTGCGCGATTACCGCCGCCATGCCGAGCGGCACGGGCGTGGACAAGTTCGCCAAGGCGCATCCCACCCGTAGTTTCGATGTCGGCATTGCCGAGCAGCACGCGGTGACCTTTGCCGCCGGGCTGGCTGCACAGGGCATGCGTCCCTTCTGCGCAATCTACTCGACCTTCCTGCAGCGCGCCTTCGACCAGATCGTCCACGATGTGGCGATCCAGAACCTGCCGGTGCGCTTTGCGATCGACCGTGCCGGCTTGGTCGGCGCCGATGGGGCAACCCATGCGGGAAGCTTCGACATCACCTATCTCGCAACTCTGCCCAACCTCGTGGTGATGGCAGCAAGTGACGAGGCGGAACTGGTCCATATGACCTACACTGCCGCGGAGTATGACGAAGGTCCGATCGCCTTCCGTTACCCACGCGGTGCCGGCACGGGCGTCGCCCTGCCCGAAGTCCCGCAGAAGCTGGAAATCGGCAAGGGCCGTATCGTGCGGGGAGATGAAAAGGGCGGCAAGATCGCCATACTCTCGCTTGGTACAAGGCTGGCCGAAGCGGAGAAGGCTGCCGACCAGCTCGAGGCCAAGGGGCTGGCGACGACGATTGCCGACCTGCGCTTTGCCAAGCCGCTCGATGCCGCACTGATCCGCAAACTGGTCATGACGCATGAGGTTGTGGTGACACTGGAGGAAGGCAGCATTGGCGGGCTCGGCGCTCATGTGCTGACGCTCGCTTCGGATGAAGGCCTGCTCGATAACGGCCTCAAGATTCGTACCATGCGCCTGCCGGATCTGTTCCAGGACCATGACGCGCCGGACAAGCAGTATGAGCAGGCG
Source organism: uncultured Altererythrobacter sp. (assembly GCA_913056125.1). Taxonomy (GTDB): domain Bacteria; phylum Pseudomonadota; class Alphaproteobacteria; order Sphingomonadales; family Sphingomonadaceae; genus Alteraurantiacibacter. The sequence goes on along the minus strand of CAJXNC010000005.1, from coordinate 84,151 downwards.
GGCCTCACCGCTCCGCATATTGTCGAGACGGTACTTTCGGCCTTGCGGCACAATAGCGCTGGCGTGGAAGAGGCGCGGGCCTGAGCGCGGCTGACATGCTGCGCAAGCTGATCTTCGCTCTCATTGCCGTTGCGTCTTTGGGCTACGGCTCTGTCGTGGGCGGGCTATATGCCTATCAGCGTGATCTGATTTATCCGATCCCGGAACCAGACGACGACATGCCTTCAGGGTATGAGCCGATCTCCTACCGCACTTCCGACAACCTCGAGCTCCACGCGGGATTTCGCGCGCGGCAGGATGGGAAGCCGGTGCTGCTATTCTTCCACGGTAACGGTATCGACTGGAAGACCGCGGAGTTTACTGCCGAATTGCTGGGTGACCGCGGATATGGCGTGCTGGCAGCGGAATATCGCGGATATGACGGCAATCCGGGCGGCCCGAGCGAGGAAGGCCTCTATCTTGACGGACGCGCAGCTTTGGCCTGGCTCACCGAGCGCGGCATTTCGTCAGCAGATATCATCCTGGCCGGCAATTCGCTCGGCTCTGGAGTGGCTACCGAACTCGCCCGTACAGGACAGTTCAAGGCGCTGGTTCTTATCTCGCCGATGAAGAGCCTCGTGGCCACCGCTGCCAATGCCTATCCCTATATTCCGACCGACAGCATGATCGAGGACCGGTTCGAGAACATCGCCAAGATCGGCGAGGTTACCTCACCCATTCTGATTGTTCATGGCGTGGATGACCGGTTGATCCCGATTGAACATGCGCGTGAACTTGCGGCGGCCAATCCGGCCGCAGTACTCGTCGAGGTTCCAGGAGCAGGTCACAATCTGTCGCCCAAGGAAGAAGGGCAGCTCCCGCAGCTCGAATTTCTCGAAGGGCTGGGAGCCTAACCCCGCACCTCTGGATGCATGCCGCCAGCCTGCGGCTCGCCGACTTCGCTCCCGCCGACAAGGTCATCACCGACATTGTCGTCCTCGAGCGTGTCGAGATGCATCCAGCGCTTCACGATGGGGCTGAGCAGCAGAACGACAACGCCGACACCAATCGAAATCCAGCCGATTTCGCTGTAAATGCTCAGCGTCAGCTCCTTGGACATCTCGCCCCCTTCGCCGCCAGTGGCTTCGCCGATCTTGCCCGCCACGAAGCTGCCCACCGCAGTCATGTAGAACCATGCGCCCATGATAAGCGAGGCCATGAAGCCGGGCGCCAACCGGTTCATGGCCGAAAGGCCAACCGGGCTGAGGCACAGCTCGCCCGTTGTGTGCAGCAAGTAGATCAGGAACAGGAAGATCACCGGGGTGAGCACGTCCATGCCGACCGAACTGGCACCCCATGCGAACACCAGGAAGCCTGCACCCACCTGGAACAGCGCCAGGGCGAATTTGGCAGGAGCTGACGGTTCGAGTCCGCGCTGACCCAGCCATTGCCACAGCCCGGCAAAGAGCGGCGCGAACAGGATGATGTAGATTGGGTTGATCGACTGGAAGATCGCCGCTGGGACATTGCCGATATCGGTATAGCGATCGGTATAGAGGTTGAGGCTGCCGCCGCCCTGTTCGAACAGGCCCCAGAAGACGGGGTTGAGCGCGATCAGGAAGAGGATCGCGAAGATCCGCTCACGCGGCTGTTTGGGCAGCTTGATCGCCTGCAGGAGCACGTAGCCGAGAAGCACCACGCCCGAGACGATCAGCAGGGTCTGGATAACCTCGCGATATTGCATCAGGCCCCACATTACCGCCACCGCAGCGGCCCCGGCGCCGTAGACGAGCAGTTCCTTGCCCCGCTCGAGCAATTGCGGGGCCTCGCCCGCTCCGCGCAGCGCCGCACGTCCGATGACGAAGACGATAAGACCGGCAACCATGCCGATGCCGGCAAGGCCGAAGCCCCAGGCCCACCCCTTCACCAGGCCGAGATAGCCGACCAGGATCGTACCAGCAGCTGCGCCGACATTGATGCCCATGTAGAAGATCGTATAGGCCGCGTCGCGACGCATATCGGTCTTGCGGTAAAGCTGGCCAACCATCACCGAGATATTGGCCTTGAGGAAGCCCGATCCGACTATGATCAGCGCCAGCGCCAGCCAGAAGATATTTATCGTGGGGTCGTCCTGCCCGCCCACTCCTTCGAACGCCATGAACAGGTGCCCGAGCGCCAATAGAATGCCGCCGAACAGTACCGCCTTGCGCTGGCCGATATAGCGGTCCGCCAGCCAGCCGCCGAGCACCGGCGTGATGTAGACCATCGCCCCGTAGGAGCCGTAGACGACATTTGCCTCGCCATCGCTGAACAGCCAGTGCGCGGTGAGGTAGAAGATCAGCAGCGAGCGCATGCCGTAGAAGCTGAATCGCTCCCACATCTCGGCGAAAAACAGCATGTAGAGGCCCTTGGGATGGCCGAGGGCTTCGGGCTTGCGACTGGCGGCAATCAGCAGGCCTGCAGCCAAAAAGGCGGCGAGGATTACCGTGGCAATGGCCGCAACCCAGTCACCCTCGTTCCACAAGCCCACTTCTTTCATATGCGCGTCCCCGATCCCTTGCCCGCTACCGCATGCGGCACGAAAGCGGGCACCCTAACGGCTCCCACGCGCATGTGAAGTCCGAAACGTTACAACAGAAACCGGGCCTTGGCGGTCGTGGCGCTTGACCCGAATGGCTGTATTATGGCACTGCGACACCAGCATGAGTGAAAACAAGCCAGTTTACCTCCGCCTGCGCGAACGGATTGCCGCCTCGATCATCGAAGGTGAATATGCCGAAGGCGACATGCTTCCCTCGGTACGTGCATTTGCGGCGGAACAGGGCGCCAATCCGCTGACCGTGGCCAAGGCATACCAGCAATTCCAGACGGACGGACTGATCCGCGTCCAGCGCGGCGTTGGCATGTTCGTGCGCGAAGGCGCAGCCAGCAAATTGCGCGAAGCCGAGCGCGAAGCGTTTCTGGCTGAGGAATGGCCCGACATCCAACGCAAGATGGCCCGGCTGGACATTACGCTGGACGAGCTCGTCGACCGCGTCTGAAGCGCCCAAATTTCATTGTGCACACGCAACAATTGCGTGAAAGCATTACATCTGTCATTCTTGTCTGATTACGCGGGTGCAAGCCACGGGTCGGGCAAGCCTGCGACCGATCAGATAATGGCGCGCTTGGATGGTGCGTTGTTGAAAGGGGCGGGAATGATAAGATCTGAACTGCTGCAGTCACTGGCAGCCGACAATCCCGATTTGCGACCTGAGGAAATCGAACAGGTCGTCGATATCTTCTTCGATGAAATAACCGAGCGACTGGCAGAAGGTGGCCGGGTTGAACTTCGCGGATTTGGAACATTCTCCACGCGGGAGCGCGATGCCCGTGTGGGTCGGAATCCGCGCACGGGGGATCCTGTGGACGTACCTGCCAAGCGGGTTCCCTATTTCAAGCCGGGCAAGGAAATGCGCGAACGGCTGAATTCGGACTAGCTCTGCTAGATCCGGACTTGGGAACAATAGAAAGGGCCCGGATCTCGCGATCCGGGCCCTTTTCTCTTGAGCCGTTAGGCCGATCGAGGCCCCCACCCTAGGGCGGGGGCCCATCGCATCAGAAGCGACGTTCGACCGAAATGCTCCAGGTGCGGGGCATGCCGGGCACTGCGGTCTGCAGGCCGAGCGAAGTCGTGACGTCACTGACCGACTCGAAGTAGTACTTGTCGAACAAGTTCTCGACTTCGAAGGAGATCCTCCAGTCTTCGTCATCCGTCCAGGAAACCCGCGCATTGCCGAGGAAGCGACCCGGTACTTCGGACCAGATGCTGTTCTCAGCGGTGGTGAACAGATCATCCTGATACGAACCGTCGAAACGCACCGTGAAGATACCCAGACTGGTTTCGTGGTCGTACTGGATGCCGAACGAGTAGGACAGTTCCGGCGTATACGGGGTGATGCCGTCTGCCGGGATCGCCGAGCCGTCGAGAATGCCACCCGTCGACGGGCTGGTATATTCGAAGTCGAGTACGCTCAGGCTACCGTCGAGCGACAGGCCGTCGACCGGATAGATCTGCGCTTCGAGTTCGAAGCCCTTCACATCGGCGGAACCGATGTTCGCTGGACGCAGGCAAGGCGACGGAAGTGACGATTCCGGGCACACAAGCTTGCCGAGCGTGATGTCGTCATACTTGTTCAGGAACAACGCACCGTTCAGGCGAACGCGACGATCGAGGAAGTCGGACTTGAAGCCGACTTCATAGGTCGTGAGCGTTTCCGGGTTGAACGACAGGGCCTGGTCGGCAACGAACGGACGCGGGTTCACACCACCGCCCTTAAAGCCGGTCGAAATCGAGCCATAGGCCAGGAACGCGTCCGAGAAGCGGTAGTCAGCGACGACACGCCAGTCCCAACGATCACCTTCGAATACGCCCGGAACGTCGAAGATGCCTGCAAGCAGGCAGTTCGGTTCGGAATAGGGGCCATTCGCCACGAAGCAGTTGAAGCCATCAGGCAGGGTTCCGTCCGGATTGCGGCGGAAATACGTGTAGGTCTTCTTGTCCTTCGTGTAACGCAGGCCGCCGGTCAGGCTAAGGCTGTCCGTCGGGTTGAGCGTGATGGTGGCAAATGCCGCCTTGGTGGTGCTCGGCGTGGTATCGGGACCGTGAAGGAAGTCGATCGTCGGGTCGACATAGTTCAGGTCGACGCGAGCGTTGTAGACACCCTCCTGATCAAGATAGAAGCCGCCAACAGTACCTTCGACCAGGCCGTCGGCCAGTTCGAAGTTCAGTCGCAGTTCCGAGGTGAATGCCCAGTGGTTCAGCTTGTTGTCGAGCTGTGCCACCGGTACCGGGCTGGCGTCCTGATCCTGGCCAAAGCGTGATTCATACTCACGGTAGGACCCGATATAGACGATCTGCGCATTGTCACTGATGTCAAAGGTGATGTCACCCTGGACGCCCCAGCCTTCGAACTCCGTAATCGGGAGCGCGAAATAGGGCTTGAACGGCGCATAGGCCGACGGTGCGCTGGCATCCTGGAAGTTCGAATAGCTGACATAGCGCGGATCGTAACCGAGCAGGTCACCTCCGGTATCGCAGCTATACGGACCGGCCGGGACGAAACGGCAATCGAGCGGAACGGGGTTGCCGTCGGCGCCGACCAGCAGCGGAGTGCCCATGCCGTCACCGCCATCATAGGTAATACCGGTCGAAGTCGGATCGAATTCCGGACTCGTATTCGCGATAGCACCGGCTGCCAGCAGGATCGTCGGGCGAGCCTGCGACTTCTCACGCGTATAGTCGCCCGAGAGGTTCACTTCGACGCGTTCGCCTTCCCAGCGCAGCGCGCCGCGGACTGCGGTAACGTTCTGGCCACCCATTTCCGTGTAGTCGGAGCTGTCGAAACCGCGCGTGTTGTTGCCCACATTCACGTTCGAACCGGGGTGCGTCATGCCGTAATCGAGCATGGCGACATAGCCGTCGCTCGAACGGGTCATGCCCGAGATACGAACTGCCAGGTCATCGGTGATGGCGAAATCGGCCATGCCGCGAGCGGTAATCTCGTTATACGAGCCGTAGCTGACGCGGAACGAACCCGAGCCATCGCCGCGCGGGCGTGCGGTAAACAGCTTGATCGCACCACCGATCGAGTTCTTGCCGGCCAGTGTACCCTGCGGGCCACGCAGGATTTCTACACGGTCAAGGTCGACCAGTTCGAGCAGCGAGCTCGACAGCGTCGGGATATAGACATCGTCGATATAAACACCAACGCCCGGATCGAGCGCGAAGTTGAAGTCGGTCTGGCCAACACCGCGGATAAAGGCGATGAGGCCCGAGCCACCATTCTGCGGCTGCGGGCGCAGCGACACGTTCGGTGCCTGGGCTGCGACTTGCGAGATGTTGGTCTGACCGCGCTGGTCGAGCATTTCCGCATTGACGGCGGTGATGGCGAGCGGGGTGTCTTGCAGGTTGGCTTCGCGGAATTCCGCGGTAACGACGATGGTGTTGGTACGCGAAGAAGTACCTTCTTCGTCACCTTCGTCCTGAGCGTAAGCTGGCGCTGCCATGCTGGCCATAATGGCAAGCGATGACGCGACGCTGAGCGTCTTGAACTTCATCAGGCATCCTCCCGAGGCGGGCCCTTTTTCGTGCTCCGCCAAAGATGTTTTCAAACTGTCCGCCGATTACCCTTTTGTGGGAAACCATCCGGACATGCAGAAAGAGGATGCCTCGAGCACAAATGCTCAGACGACCTCCTCTCCCACGCCCTTCCTTCTACCTTCGGAGGCATCAGGAGCAAGCAAATGTAACATTATGTATCGATCAATTCGGTCCAAATGTCGGCCATTGTCGCAATCATGCAACACAGGAATGCCCGGTTTCGCATGCAATTATTAGCTTAGGCAACTGTATGTTGCACCTGCTCAACACTTGCGCATCGACGCAACTCGGGGAAGAAGGGGACAAGAGGAGAGGATATGGACACCAAAAAGGGCGGGCTGCCTTACGGCGCCTATGAATTGCGCGTGCTGGTCCTGCTGGGGCTTGCCTGGGGCTTTGCTTATTTCGATCGCATGGCGCTGACATTCCTTGCGCCATTCGTGCAGGAGGACCTCGGTCTCAGCAACGAGCAGGTGGGCTGGGCCAACTCCGGCCTCTCTCTGACCTGGGCCATTGGCGCCTATGTGATTGGCCGGTGGTCCGACCTGATCGGCAAGCGCAAGCCCTTCCTGATCGGGGCGTTGATCCTTTTTTCCGCCTGCTCGGTGCTGTCGGGCTTTGCTTGGAGCTTTGAAACATTGCTCGCCAGCCGCGTGATCATGGGCGTGGCCGAAGGGCCGTTCCTGCCGATCTGCCTTGCGATCATGGCCGCCGCGTCCGGGCCCACGCGGCAGGCACTCAATGCCGGGATATTGCAGAACGTGTTCGGCCCCATCGTCGGCACGGCACTCGCTTCCTACACGCTGGTGCGCATCGCCGCCGCCTATGACTGGCATTGGGCCTTCTTCATCGCTGCCATTCCAGGTGTAATCCTCGCCTTCCTGATCTGGCGCTTTGTTGATGAGCCCGAGCGACCTGCGGACGAGGTGCATGAAAAGCCGGCCGGAGGCTTCCTGCCCATCGGCATGCTGGCCCAACGCAACATACTGATTTGTTCACTGGTGAGCATCTGCGCGGTCGGCTCGATCGTGGTCGGATCGATCTTCATGCCGCTCTATCTCGACGGGCCGCGCGGCTATGACGACCTTGTCTGGAGCAATGTCATGACCGTGGTCGGCTTCTGCCCGGCCGTGGGTGCAATCGTGGTCGCCATGATGTCGGACAAGATCGGCCGCAAGACGCCCTTGGTGCTCTTCCTGTTCATGATGATGCTCGCTCCCGCGGCCCTGTTGTGGTTCAACGGCCCGGTCGTTTTGCTGGCCGGCCTGATGTTCGTCAGTTGGATGGGTCTTGGCACCTTCCCGCTCTTCATGGGCGTCATCCCGACCGAAACCGTCGGTCGCTTGCAGGCCGCGACGGCAATGGGGCTGGTGGTGATGGTCGGCGAACTGATCGGCGGTGTGTTTGGCCCGCCGATCGCCGGCCGCCTCGCAGATTCCTATGGCCTCGACGTGGCGCTGTACATCCAGCTTGGCCTTGCCGGGCTGGGCGGGATCATCGCGCTCTTCGTGGTGGAGACGAATCCCGCTATAGTCGCCAAAAGACAGGCTGCCATAGCCTGACATCGGGAGAATGCTTGGATGAGCGACATCGAGACCGTGACATGCGACGTGCGCACCACGATGAACTATGTCGTACGCGGCGAGGAGGCGATCTTTTACGCGGGCGATCGCGACAAGAGCTATTGGCCGCAGGACCCGCACGAGGTGACGATCCACGACGTGCGCCCCTTCATCCATGACCTTGCCTTGGAGAGGAACGGCTTCGTCGTTGTCGATGAGCCGAGTGGCATCGAGGACTACACGCAGGCCGACCAGCTCGAACGCTATTGCCGCGATACGGAGGAACTGGTCCGCCGCATCACCGGGGCGGACAAGGTGGTCAGCTTCGGCCCGGTCATCCGCACCAATGCCACCGGCACGCATGGTCACAACCAGCCGGCTTTCGGCGCGCATGTCGATTACGGCGCGCGTACCGTTGCCGATTACACGCGCGACTTGCTGCCGCCCGAAGAGGCGGAAGAGCGGCTCAAAGGCCGCCACATGCTGATCAATGTCTGGCGCCCGATCACCATGGTTGAAAGCGCGCCCTTTGCGGTCGCCGATGCCAGCACGGTCCATCGCAAGGACTTGTTCCAGAGCGAGGTGCGCGGCGGGCTTGGCGGTGTCTCGCGCTCGCTTTGGGGTTTCAACCTCGCCTGGACGCCCGATCACAAATGGTACTGGGTGCCGCATATGCAGCCTTGGGAAGCGCTGGTCTTCAAGCTGTTCGACAGCAAGGAAGATGCCGTGCAGTTCACAGCTCATTCTGCCTTCGACGATCCCACTGCCCCGCCTGACGCCGAACCGCGCCAGAGCGTAGAGGTCAGGACTATCGCCTATCTGCCGGACTAGCGTTCCGCTGGGCTGGTCGTCTCCAGGCCCTTGGTGAACATCAGCCGTTCCAGCCGCACCTCCGGGTCGCGGGCCATGGCGCGCATGCCTTCCACGGCCGCTTCGAGCTTCTCTCCGCCACCACAGGCATGGAAGACGAAGTCCTTGTAGACGCAGGCTTGCGGACTGGTCTTGTCGAGGAAGATAGCCCGGCGTTCCTCGGCCCAGATATCGAGCAATGCTTCGTCTGCACTATCGCGGATGACCGCAGCGAGCGTCGGCCATAGCGCATAGGCGTCGAAAAGGCCGGTGGTGAGACCGAAGCCACCCGTGGGATTGGTGACATGGGCGGAATCGCCTGCCAGCAGGACCCGCCCCTTGCGGAAGCTCGACGCGCAACGCTGGTGCATCACATAGGGCGAAGCGGCATCGAGCCGGTACTCGCCGCCATTGTGCATGAAATGGCGATAGGCCTCGGGAATGCGCTCGGCATAGCTTTCGATCGGAAGCGCGGCGTCTTCCATATAGGTACAGCGCCAAAGCCCGTCGCGTGCGATCTTGACGATCACCGCGCCCCATTTGGCATCGATGACCATGTTGGACTGCCAGTAATCGTCCTGCGTGAAGTCGTGATAGACATTGGTGGCGACGAAACGCTCGGGCCAGGTGAAGCCGTCGAATGTGAGGCCAAGCTGCTGGCGCACCGTGCTGCCCGCGCCATCCGCCCCCACAACATAACGCGCCTTGAGCTGTTCGCCATTGGCTAGCGTCAGCGTCACGCAGCTTTCGTCCTGCTCCAGTCGCTCCAATCTGGTTCCGAAGCGGATCTCGGCATTGGGCAGCGCCTCCAGCCGCGCGCGGGCAATCGCCGCCAGCTTATCCTGGCCCATATTGATATTGTAGTTGAAGCGCGTGACCCGGCTCAGCACCTTGAGGTCGTATTCGATGCGCTCACCCGTCTCGCGTACCCACCAGAGGTAATCGTCCTTGGGAAAACCTATCCGCTCTGCCTCCTCGCGGATTCCGAGCCTCTCAAGCCCGTCGAGCATGGACCAGTGATAGACGGCGGCGCGCGGCGCATCATTGATTGCGTCCTCCGCCTCGACCAGTAGTACCTCCACCCCGGACTGCGCCAAGCCCAGCGCGGTGACGAATCCGGTCGGCCCGCCACCCACGATAATCACGTCATGCATGCATCTCTCCTGCTGCCAGCATGGCGCATTGCAATTGGAGGCGTAAAGCCACTTTCGCTTGGCTCGCCACTCCCCTAGTCCTAACGCCCGTTAGAGTCGCAAAGACCGGAATGCAGCAGGGAGAGAGCATTTGTCGCAGGCGGAATTCAGCGAAATTGTCGAGGCGCGCGGCGGGAGCTTTCCGCTCAGGGGCCGCTATGACGAACGCTTCCGTCCGATGGTCGATGCCTTCATCACCAACTTCCGTGAAGAGGAAGAGCTGGGCGCCGGCTGCTCGGTCGTTGTCGATGGTGAAACCGTGGTCGATTTGTGGGGCGGCTGGGCCAAGGCGGATCGCTCCGCCGAATGGAACGAGCATTCCACCGTCTGCATGATGAGCGTCGCCAAGGGCGTGACCGGCATTGCCTTCAACATGTGCGTGGATGCGGGGCTGGTGGATATCGACAAGCCGGTGGCGCATTACTGGCCCGAATTCGGCCAGGCCGGGAAAGAGGGCATCCTCGTGCGTTGGTGCCTCGATCACCTCGCCGCGATCCCCGTGCTGACGACCGACACCATGTATCCGGGCGGCTTCTTCGACTTCGACGCTTACATCAAGGCGCTCGAAGTGCAGGAGCCCTTGTGGGAGCCGGGCACGCGCGCAGCCTACCATGTGCACAATCAGGGCTTTTTGCTGGGCGAGATCATGCGCCGCGTGACCGGCATGACGGTCGGTCCGTTCCTCCGTGCAAAGGTGACCGGCCCGCTCCACGCAGAATATGCCATTGGCGGGATGGATGCCGAAGAGCAGAGCCATGTCGCCGAAGTCCTGCCCAATACCGGCGCGCGGCTCTTCGCCGCCAAGGACACGGAAATGCCCGAAAAGCCGACCACGCCTGAAGGCTGGCAGGACGGCGCGGTGCTGCGCAAGTTCGCCTTCCTGCAAAACCCGCAGGAGCCGTGGCACACCACGATGAACTCTCCCATCTGGCGCACCTGCGAGATCGCCAGCGGATCGGGTCATGGCAATGCGCGCGGCGTCGCGCGGATCTACGGCGCAGCGACCGGCGAGGTCGACGGCATTTCGCTGCTCTCCAAACCCGCGCTGGAGAACATGATCACCGAGCAGCACAACCAGTTGGAGCTGTTGCAGGATCGCCCCTACCACCAGGCGCTGGGCGTCCTGCTCAACACGCCCGAGGCGGTCTATATGGGGCCGAACATGCGCAGCTTCGGCCATCACGGCCTCGGCGGGTCGATCGGCTTTGGCGATCCCGATGCCAAGCTCGGATTCTCCTATTGCTGCAACCAGATGCATGCCGTGGGCACCAATGGCCCGCGTGCAAGGCGGCTGATCGATGCCGCCTACTCAGTTTTGTGAGGACAACGATCATGAGTGACAAGAAGAGCGCGCCCGAAATGACCGGAGCGGAAATGTTCGAGCGGGGCATGAAGATTCGCCGCGAAGTGCTGGGCGATGCCTATGTTAACAAGGCGACCTCCAATCCCAACCCGTTCAACGAGCCATTGCAGGAACTGGTCGCGACCTATTGCTGGGGCTGGAACTGGGGGCGCGAGGAAGAGCTGCCGCGCCGAGATCGCAGCCTGATCAACCTTGCCATGATCGCTGTGCTAGGGCGCAGCCACGAGCTCAAGATCCACACGCGCGGCGCGCTCAACAATGGGCTGACGCGTGAGGAAATCCGCGAGGTCCTGCTGCAGGTCGGCATCTATGCCGGCATTCCGGCGGCAGTGGATTCCTTCCGCATCGTCAATGAAGCCTTTGCCGAGATCGATGCCGAGGAAGAAGCGAAATGAGCCCCGAACAACGCCTGCTGATCGAGCATGAATGCGGCAAGCTGCCGCTGCTCTTTGCCAAATATGCCGATGACGGCGATCATGCCGCACTGGCCGATCTGTTCATGGCTAACGGCACCTATGACCGGCCCTTCCAGCCGGGTTTCCCGTTCCACGGACGCGCCGCGATCCAGTCGATCTTCCGCGACCGCCCGCCGATCCTGGTGCGTCACCTCGTCACCAATGTGCTTGTCGCGGTGGTCTCGGAGACGCGGGCGCGCGGCAGCAATTACGTGGTGATGATGTCGAACCACGCACAGGTCGATCCGCCGCAGAGCTCGAACGGCATTTTCGTCGGCGGCTTCGATGACGAATATGTGCTCGATGGCGGAAAATGGCGCTTTGCCAGCCGCAAGGGCCACCTTGCGCTGCACGAAGGCGGCACGATACCCAATTTCCCGACGCCCACCGACGAGGCGCGCGGATTGAAATAACCCCTTCTGGGAGAGGAATGGAAATGACGGTCAAAGCCGCAAATGCAGACGAACAGCTGGTCCTCGATTTCTTCGAGGTCCTGTCCTCGGGCGATCTCGAAGAGCTGCGCAAGTTCTACCACGATGAAAGCGTGTGGGAGCCCAAGGTGAAAGACATTGCCGGTGCCGGAAAGCACATTGGCATGGACATCATCGATAAGTTCCTCGCCCCGGTGCGCGGCATGTTCAATCCGGGCGATCCCAAGGTCCATGTCCACAACATGTTCAGCCGCGACGGGTGGGTTTGCGTGGAATCGAACTCCACCGGCGGGCTGCCCGACGGCAAGGTCTATGACAATGACTATTGCTGGGTGTTCGAGATCTCGAACGGCAAGATCGACAAGATGCGCGAATATATGGACAGCCATTACACCGCCAAGCTGTTCGGGATGGAGTGATGGCCAAGAGCGTGAATGGCAGGTTCGACAAGCAGCCAATCCTGATTTCAGGCGCCGGGCGCGGGCTGGGTGAGGGGATTGCGCGCCACCTTGCCGCCGAAGGTGCGATTGTCGGCATTGCCGATATCAATGGCGATACTGCGCTTGAGGTCGCCAATGGCATCATCGCAGATGGCGGACAGGCCTTCAGCTACGGCGCCGATTGCGGCAGCCGTGCAGAGTTCATGCAGCTGGCAGAGGACTTCGCCGAGGATGCGGGCCCGCTGCGCGCCGTGATCAACAATGCCAGTGTGCTGGTTTACGAACCGATTGAGGCGGTGACCGAGGAAACGCTCGACCGCATGCTTTCGGCCGGTCTCAAGAGCGTGTTCTGGGGGGTGCAGGCCTTCCTCGCCCATCGTGACGAAAATGCGCAGGGCAATATCCTGAATTACTCGTCGCCCGTTGCCTATCGCGGGCGCCCGAACACCGGCGCCTACACCACGATCAAGGCGGGCATAGCCGGGCTGACCAAGGTGCTGGCGGGCGAGCTCGGTCCGCGCAATATCCGTGTCAACGCGATAGCTCCCGGCAGCGTACCTACGCCCGCGACCGAGGGCTTCGTCACACCCGAACAATATGAGCAGCGCGCCAAGAACATACCCCTCAGGCGCAACGGAACGCCGGAGGATGTGGCGCAGGCCGCAGCCTTCTTGCTCAGCGACGAGGCACAATTCATCAACGGTGCGATGCTGGCGGTCGATGGCGGCATCATCGCTGCCGGTTAGGAAAAGGGATCATGGGAGCAGTCTGGCAGCAACGCCTCGACCATCTGAAGAATGTCATCGCCGATGACGTGGCGAAGGACGCCTATTTCGGCGCGGTGCTCAAGATCGGGCGCGGCGGCGTGGTCGTGTTCGAGGAAGCCATCGGTCATGCCTATGCAGGCGGAGACCGTGCGCTGAAGACCGACGATGTCTTCTCGCTCTTCTCGGTCACCAAGGCCTTCACCAATGTCCTTATCATGCGGGCAATCGAGGAAGGGCGTTTCGCGCTCACCACCAAGGTGAAGGACGTGCTGCCCGAATTCACCGGAATGCCGCGCGAGAAGGCGACCTTCTATCACCTGCTGACACACCAGGCGGGCATGCCGGGTGTCTGGTCGCCCAGGCCGGGCATGTATCTCGACCGGCTGCAGGAGCTGTTCGACGAGAGCATCGCCAATGTCCACGGCACGAGCGAGCCGGGCGAAAAGTGCGACTATTCGCCGCTGGTCAATCACGTGTTGATGGGCATGGCGCTGGTGCGCACCGATCCCAAGGGGCGCAACTACCAGACGCTGCTGCATGAGGATTTGTTCGCCCCGCTCAAGATGGACTCAACCAGCATGGGCCTGCGGTCCGATCTCGATGCGCGGCATGTGCGGCCGGACATGCGCGGCACTGTTCCGATCAAGCACCTCTCGCGCAATATCGAGGGCGACCACGCGCTGTTCGAGGACCCGGAGGTAGAGGCGCCGCATGTCGGCTGCGCCTCCACCGCCGGGGACCTCTGGCGCTTTGCCGAAATGCTTCGGCGCGAGGGCGAGCTGGAAGGACACCGCATCCTCTCCCCGCCCATGGTGCGGCTGGCGCGCAAGGTCCATACCGGCGACAAGCCGAACGAGCTCTACAAGGGTGTGGCCTTGCGCTCGGGCTGGGAGGTACCTCCGGGCAATCAGGGCCTTGGCTTCCAGGTGCGCGGGACGGGCGTGTTCCATCACCTGTTCGGCCAGCTCGCCTCCCCCGAGACCTTCGGCAATTACGGTGCGGGTTCGACGCTGTTCTGGATCGACCCCGAAGCCGACATGACCTTCTCTTTCCTCAGTGCGGGCGTGATGACGCAGGCAGCCAATATCGAGCGCTGCCAGAAGCTCTCCGACCTCGCACTTTCATCCTGTTTGTAAGGATTCCAAATGGCAGACGCAGATATCATCATCATCGGATCGGGCCATAATGGCCTTGTCGCCGGTGCCTATCTCGCATGCGCGGGCAAGAGCGTTCTCGTGCTAGAGCGCAATGAATGGCATGGCGGCGGCGTGGTCAGCCGCGAGCTGACCCAGCCCGGCTTCACGCATGACCAACATTCGATGAGCCACATCTTCATCCAGGGCAATCCGCTGCTGCTGAATGATGATCTTGGCCTCAAGTCGAAATACGGCCTGCGCTATGTCTTCCCCGACGTGCCGATGATGAGCGTGTGGGAAGACGGCTCCACCCTGCCCTTGCATCGCGATCCGGCCAAGTCGGCGGAAGCCATCGCCAGGTTCAGCCAGAAGGATGCGGCAACCTTCCTCAAGATGAGCGAGCAGGCCGCGCAATGGCTGCCCATGATCATGGCCGGGCTCTATTCGCCGCCCATGCCGGTTGGCGCGCAGACCGCGATGATGGACCAGTCTTCCGAAGGGCAGGAGATCATGCGCACCATGGGCGTCTCTACCTTCGATTTGATGGAAGAGCTGTTCGAGCACGACAAGGTAAAGGCGCATTTCGGCCGCGTGGCGGGCGAGAACCTCGTCAGCCCGGACGAGAAGGCGACCGGTATCGGTGCCTATGTCTTCCTCGGCTTCCTCGAGAAGTTCGGCTTCGGCGTTCCGGTCGGCGGGTCGGGTTCGCTGACCAATGCGCTGATCGCCTGTATCGAGGATCATGGCGGCACGGTCCGCGCTGGTGCAGAAGTACGCGAGGTCTTCACCGATGGTTCGCGCGCCTCGGGCGTTGTGCTCGACAATGGCGAGCGGCTGACCTGCGCGGACGGCGTGATCGGCGCGCTGCACCCGCATATCCTGCCCGACATCGTACCAAGCGTTCCGGCCGAGGTCGCGCGCAAGGCCAAGCGCACGCATATCACCGATGCCGCCTGCTTTACCGTCCATGCCGCGCTCGACGCGCCGCTCAAGTTCAAGGCTGGCGATCTGTCCGCGGTGATGTACGAGCTGATGCCAGCCAATTACGAGGATATGCGCCGCGCCTTCGACGAGCTGCGTTATGGCAATTTCAGCGAGACGCCGCTGGTAGGCGTCGGCCAACTGACTCAGCACGATCCTTCCCGCGCGCCCGAAGGCAAGGCGATCTTCCATGCCTGGGACTATGTTCCTTACACGCGCAAGGATGGCCGCGACTGGGATGAGGCGAAGACCGAATTTGCCGAGAAGATGATCGCGCGCATGGGCGATTTCATCGAGAACGTGCCCGACATCGTGCTCGGCTATCATTGCGACAGCCCGGTGGACATGGAGCGCACATCGCCAAGCTTCTTCCGCGGCGACCTCCACGGCATTGCCACCACCACCTACCAGTCCGGCTCGCATCGCCCGACGCCTGACCTCGGCGGCTACCGCGTGCCGGGTGTCGAGCGGCTCTACCTTGTCGGGCCGTTCCAGCATCCGGGCGGCGGCGTGTTCGGCGCGGGCCGCGCAACCGCCATGGTCATGGCCGAGGACCTCGGCATCGACTTTGACGGGATCACGGCATGAAGATCCGCGCCGCCGACAAGTCCGACCTGATGGAAATCAGCAAGATCGAGCGCAAGGGCAATGACCTCGTCATGAAGGGCAAGGTCTATGGCGCCATGCCGATGACTGCCGTGCTCACGCCCGAAGAGGCCAAGAAGTTCGGCAAGCTGCTGAGCTTCAAGCTCGTCCTGTTCCTGCTCACCATGCCGTTCCGCAAATCGGAGGATGCCAAATGACGCTTCGCCACGAAGGGAAGTCCATGCTCGTCACCGGTGCTGCCGGGGCAATCGGCTTTGCCACCTGCGAGATCCTTGCCCGCGAAGGCGCGCGGGTGATGATGGTCGATATTGACGAGGGCGGGCTGGCAGAACGCGTCGCAGCGATGAAGGCGGCTGGTTACGATGTTTTAGGCCATGTCGCCGACGTATCCGACGAAGCGCAGACCATCGGCTATGCCGAGGCCGCGCTCGATGCTTTCGGCCAGGTCGATGGCTTCTTCAACAATGCCGGGATCGAGGGCGTGCTGTCGCCCACGCATACCTATCCGGTCGAGGAATTCGACAAGGTGCTGACGGTCAATTTGCGCGGCATGTTCCTTGGCCTGCGCTACGTGCTGCCCGACATGGTGCGGCGCGGAGAGGGCGCAGTGGTCAACACGGCCAGTATCGGGTCCGAGCGCGGCCTTGCCGGGGCATGCGCTTACAACGCTGCCAAGCATGGCGCAGTCGGGCTGACGCGCACAGCGGCGAGTGAAGTGGCCCAGCTGGGCGTGCGCGTGAACTGCGTCATGCCCGGCGTGATCGAGACGCCGCTGCTGGTCGGCATGCTCGAACAGATGTTCGACAGCGTAGAGGCCGGCATGCAGAAACTCGGCGAAGTGGCGACGCTCAACCGCGTTGGCCAGCCGCGCGAAGTGGGCGATGTAGTGAGTTTCCTGCTCAGCGACGAGGCAAGCTACGTCAACGGCGCCAAGTGGGAGATCGATGGCGGCGCGCTGGCGACGATCCGCAACGATATCTAGATCCGGCTGACCAGGAAATTGGCAGCAATTGCACCACGCGTGCCATTGGCGGTGCAGGCGACGGTCGAAAGCTTGTCATTGGCGAAGTAGAGCTCACACAGGCCGCGCACCTCATGCCTGCTGCCATTGGCTAGCGTGACCGTGTCCACACTCATCCTGTCGCCTTCGAACGTGCCGCCGAAGACGGTCTGCGACTGCCAACTGCGCAGGCCGAAGGCGATGCGGTCTCCGGAAATCTCGACCTGGTTGCAGGTAACCAGTTCCCCGGCGGCTGCACGTTCACGCACTGCGTCGGGATAGAGGCAGGTACCGTTGAAGGTTCCTTCAACCGATGGTCCTGCGCCGAACTGGGCGAGGATCAGTGACAGCAAGGGCAGGAACATGGCTTGCGACTCCGGGCGGATCTGGAACCTGCCGCATTATTCACTCGCAATGCTGAACGAAGATAGAAGAACACGGCCAAGCCAGTCCTATCGCTCCGGGTCGAGCCCGGCGGCTTCCTCGACCACCTTGGCGATCGCGGTGAAATCCGCATCGGGCCCTTCGCGATCGAGCGTGCGTTCGAGATAGTCGCGCACGATCTCGCCCAGCGGCAAGGGCACTTCGGCGGCCGCGGCCTCCTCCATCAGCAGGCGCGTATCCTTGAGGCTGAGCGCGGCGGCAAAGCCGAAATCGAAGGTGCGCGGCAGGACAGATCGCGGCCATTTGTCGCGCGTGGCCGAATTGATGCCAGTCGACTGGTTGAGCACCTCGATCATCTTTTCCGGGTCGAGGCCCTGCTTGATGCCGAAGGCCATGCCTTCCGAGGTCACGCCGATGGCGACTGCACCAAGGAGGTTGTTGACCAACTTCATCGTCTGCCCCGCGCCGGGTGTCTCGCCCATGTAGAAGGGCTTGCCGATCGCTTCGAGCAGCGGCTTCAGCACCGCGTCGTATTCGGATTGCGGGCCGCCGACCATGATCGAAATCGTACCCTCGATGGCGCCCTTGATCCCGCCAGATACCGGCGCATCGAAACAGGCAACACCCTGCGGCGTCAGCGCGGCGGAGACTTCCTGCGCCAGCTGCGGCCCCGAAGTGGAGAGGTCGCAGAAGATTTTGGGCTTGCCGCGGATGAAGATCGAATCCGGGCCGAGTGTTGCATCGCGCACGATGGCCGGTGTCGGCAGGCTGGTGAAGACGACGTCGCAATGGCGCCCGAGAGCTGCCGCATGACCAGCCGCAGAGGCTCCCTGCCGCACAAGGTCGGCAACTGCCGCCTCCGACAGGTCGTGCACGTAAAGCTCGTACCCTGCCTTGAGCAGGTTTGCCGCCATGGGCGCGCCCATGCGCCCGAGGCCAAGGAATCCGATCGTCGTCATAATACCTCCGCTATCGGCCTATGCGGTGGCAGGTCGACGCGGGCAATATCGTTTTCGGTCGGGAAACAGGAAAGCACCAGCGGATCGTGGCCGGGGACCACATGGTCGAGCGATCCGCCCGCCAGTTCCATCACCCGCGATTGCGCGCGGATGTAATCCGCCTCGTCGATGAAGATCGGGAAGGGGATGGAGCGCGCGAGGTTGGCGTAGAGATGTGCGGCATCGCTGGCGAGGATCACCGTGCCGCGCTCTGTCTCGCAGGCGACAACCTGCAGGCCCGCCGTATGGCCATGGGCGAGATGCAGCGAAATGCCGGATCCGAAAGACTCGTCGCCATCGTGGAACACGACATGGTCGTGATAGAGCCGCCGCACGACCTGTGCGACGGGTTCGCCATCGAAAGGTGCGCGGACATGGTGGTCGCACATCTGGCGACTGGTGGCGAAGGCCAGCTCGGCATCCTGGATATGAAAGCGGGCATTGGGAAAGTCCTCCAGCCCGCCGGCATGGTCGTAATGCAGATGGGTGAGGATGACATCGGTCACGCCGAGCCGGTCGATCCCCGCCTCGCGCAATCCCTTGCGAACCGGCCGCGTGATCTCCCGACCGCGCGCCGCAGCGGCAATCGCCCCGAAGCCGGTATCGACGATGACCGGCGGCAGGCCCTCGCGGTGGATTGCCCAGACATAGTAGTCGAGCGGCATTGGCAGGTCGTGATCGTCCACCGGAGCGGTGAAATTCGCCCCGGCCTTGCGTTCATGCCGCGCGTAGCGGATCGCCTGGATGCTGGTGACCGGAGCAGTCAATTGGCTGAGCCCAGAATGTTGAGGCAGTTCTGGTGTAGTCTGCCGATATAATCGGACATTCCGCGCCTCTCGGCAACGCGCATCACGGTGTCCAGGATTTCTTCTTCGGCATGGCCTGTAGAGATCATGGCGGGCACGTTGTGAAAGATGTCGGCCAGCGCCTGCGCGCTATCCAGATGCTCGGCAGCGCGAATCTCGACGAGCGCGATACCGAGCATCTTATGCATGACAGCGTGGCTCACTGGGCGAACTTGAGGCGCACGGGTTGCTTGATCGGGCCATGGCCGACCGTGGTCATCCAGGGTTCGTATTCGCCGGCAATCTCGAAGCTTTCCACCTCGCGGATGATCGTGCCGAGAAAGGCCTGTGCCTCTGTCTGCGCCAACATGCGTCCGACGCAGCCATGCACGCCATAGCCCCAGCCGAGCGAATGCTTGGTATCGCGGGTGATATCGTATGTCTCGGGCTCGTCCCAGAAACGCGGATCGCGATTGGCGGCGGCAAACATGAGCCCGACCTTGGTCCCTGCCGGGATGACATAGTCGTCCACTTCGACATCCTTGACCGCCATGCGACCGGCCATGCGGCTGGGCGAATCCCAGCGCAGGCTTTCGTCGAAGGCATTGCGCAGCAGCTTGGGATTGGCCCGCAGCTTGGCGTACTGGTCCGGGAACATGGCCCAGGCGCGGATGGCATTGGCCATGGTGAGATAAGTCGTATCGGCCCCGGCGCTGAGGATCGTCTGCAGCAGCAGCTTGGCCTCATCCATGGTCACCTGGCCATTGTCGGCGGCGGCAAAGATCGTCTGGCCGATCCCGTCGGGAGCCAGCGCCTCTCGGTCACACGCCGTGCTGAGCCATTCGATCACACCCGAGAAATCGGCCTTCATTGCCTCATCGAACAATTCGCCCGGCGGGCCCATCGTCGCCCAGACCATCTGCGAGAAGTCGTGCATGAAGTGGCGCCCTTCCTTGGGCAGACCGAGCACTTCGGGCAGCACCTGGAAGATATAGGCCTGGGTGATGTCGCCCACCGCATCGACCGCCTCGCCTTCGCGGCTGCGCAGTTCGGCAAGGAATTCGTCCGCCGCCTGCTGGAACTTGGCCTTGGCGCCCTCCAGCGCGCGCGGCGAAAGCGCATCCTGCACCACCTTGCGCACCTGCGTGTGGCGGGGCGGATCGTCGGTAAGCAGGATTTCCGGCCGCGGCGAATTGGGATCGTGCCAAGGGCGGCTGGTCGAGGAGAAGCTCTTCCAGTCGAGCAGGCCGGCAGTCACATGCTCGTGCCGCGCGATCATCACCACGCCGTCATGCAGGCGCACGGCGGGGGCGAATTCGCGCACCTCGTCATCCACCGCGCGGGCATTCCTCACCGCCTCGGGGGTGAAGATGTCATAGGGAAAGAGAGGAATTTCCTTCGTCATCGCCTAGAGCCCCAATCCGTGGAACCAGGTTTCGCCGTCCGCGTCGGTCTCGATATGGCCGGCAGTCGGATCGAAGAAATGCGCGCCGATCACCACGACGCCGCTATCCTTGTACTTCTCGACAAAGCCCATGCGCGTGGCCTTGCCGCTTTCCTTGTCCATGTCGAAAGTCGCATGGCGGTGCGGCATGGCGCATTGCATCGGGTGGTGCATCAGGTCGCCGGTAATCACCGCGCGCTCGCCCTTGCTCTCGATACAGACATGGACATGGCCCGGCGTGTGGCCGTGGCTCGGCTCGGTCGTAATTCCCGGCGCGATCTCGTGATTGGCGTCGATGAATGTCGCGAGGCCCAGTTCGACAATCGGATCGACGCATTCGACAAGATGGTTGTCCGTATGGTGCCCGTCATGGCGGATCACTTCCTGCCAGGCTTTGTATTCCTTCTCTCCGAAGAGGTATTTCGCATTGGGGAAGGTCGGCTTGTATTCGCCCGTTTCCGGATCCTTGAAGGTGTTCCAGCCGACATGGTCGAAGTGGAGGTGGGTGCACATCACCGTGTCGACATCCTCGCGTGTGATGCCGAGGCTCTCGAGGTCCTCGAGGAAACCTTCGGGCAAGTCGCAGAACACATCGAAATCGCGCTCGCGCCCTGCACCGATGCAGCTATCGACCACGATCACGCGGCCCCCTCCCGGTGCATTGGGCGCCTGCACCACGAAGCCCTGGAAGTTCATCCGCTGCAAGCCATCGGGCGTGGCATAATGCGGGTGCAGCCACTCCATCGCGATGACCTCTTCCGCCGTCGCATCGGGCATGGTCATGTTGATGTTGTCGGTGAAGTTGTAGATCTCGACAATGCGGGTGATGGTCACATCGCCCACCTGCCAGCTCATCATGGTGTCTTTCGACATGCTCTCTCCTGTCAGGCGGCTTGGGCCGCTCGCTTTGGCTTGTAGCGCGCCACGCTTTCTTCGGGCAGCTCGGCGACCGGAAGTTGCGGTTTGCCGAGGATGAAATCGGCCGCACGTTCCCCGATCATCACGCAGGGTGCATTGGTATTGCCACCGATCACCGTCGGCATGACGCTGGCATCGGCGACGCGCAGGCCCCTTATGCCCTTCACGCGCAGTTCGGGATCGACGACGCTGGTTGCATCGTCTGCCGCGCCCATCTTGCAGGTGCCGACGGGGTGGTGGACGGTATAACCAGTCTCGCGAATATAGGCGTCCCACTGCTCGTCACTCTGGCAATCGGGGCCAGGAGCGACTTCGACGCCATTGTATTTCTCGAATGACTTGGAGGCGAAGGCGCGCCGCGCGATCTTGAGCGCGCGGATCAGCGGCAGGATATCCTCCGGCTCCTTGAGCAGGTTCGGGTCGATCAGCGGAGCGGCGGTCGGGTCGCCCGAAGCAAGGCGCACCGTGCCGCGGCTCTTCGGGTAAAGCGCCACCGGGCTGATCGCATAGCCATGGCCGACCGGGAAGGGCACGTTCTTGACCGTCAGGCGCTTGGCCGGCTGGAACACGAACTGGCAATCGGCCTTCTCGAGGCTCGGATCGGTTTTGAGGAAGGCGACGCTTTCGAAGACATTGCCCGCCAGCGGTCCCTTGCGCGTGGCCAGGTAATAGGCGCCGTAGAAGAGGTCGCGCGGCAGCGCCTTCCAGCTGATCCCGTAGGAGGTGGAATCACTGGTCTCCATGTGGATCGGGCTGGCGACATGGTCCTGGTAGTTGGAGCCGACGCCGGGCAGGTCATGCACGACATCGACGCCCATTTCCTTGAGATGCGCGGCAGGGCCGATCCCCGACAGCATGAGGATTTGCGGGCTTTGCACCGTGCCTGCGGAGAGCACCACTTCGTGCCGCGCATGGACTACGCGGCCATCGGTCAGCTCGACACCGGTTGCACGAAGTTCCCCGTCTTTGGCCTCGACGAGAATCCGCGCGACCTGCGCATTGGTCTGCACATGGACATTGCCGCGTTCCATCGCCGGACGCAGCATGTTCTTGGAGGTGCTTTCGCGCCGTCCTTCGCGGATCAGGCCCTGGCGGCGGCCATAGCCTTCCGGGTCGGGGCCGTTGAAGTCGGGACAGGCGGGGAATTGCAGCGATGCCAGCGCATCCATGAAATCGTAATTTAGCTGGTTCGGGTTCTCGACCAGCTTGGCGTTGATCGGCCCGTCCTTCCCGTGAAAGACGCTTTCGGGATAGTCCTCATTATGCTCGGTGCGGGTGAAATAGGGCAGCACTTCGGCATAGGACCAGCCCTTGCAGCCCGCATCCGACCAGTCGTCGTAATCGGTCGGGTGGCCGCGGAAATAGACCATGCCGTTGATCGAGCCCGATCCGCCCAGCACGCGCCCACGCGGCACGCCGATCTTGCGCCCCGCCATGCCCGGCTGCGGCACTGTCTCGAAGCCCCAATTGGTCTCCTTGCGCCCGATTGCAGCGGCGACGAAGCTCGGCACCTGGATGAAGGGATGGCCGTCATGCCCTCCCGCTTCGAGCACGCAGGTGGTCTTGGTCTCGTCTTCACCCAAGCGCGCAGCCACGCAGGCCCCCGATGAGCCCGCGCCTATGACAATGTAATCGAATTCGCCTGCGTTCATGCATCTCTCTCCCGCTATCACTGTGCGGGGCGATGATGGCCTTGGCAAGAGCCTGTGCGACTTGGTCGCGCCTAGGAGGAATAGGCCTCTTCGAAAGGTCCCATGAAGTCGCGATAGGGTTCGGCCGAACCGATGCCCTTGCTGTTGATTGGTTGGCGAACCTGCAGCGCGCTCGACGTGGTCACGGCGCGGCTGTTTTCATGGGGTGCATAGGGGCCCGCTTCTTCCTCAAGGTCGCAATGGGCAAGGATCTGCGCGATCCATTCCTGTGGTTGGGCGACAAGCGAGGCATAGGGGACCACCAGCAGTCTTGCGCCAAGCACTTCCTTCCACTGCGCGCGCAGGGCATCTTCGAGGCGGAAATGTTCGGCGATTTGGGCCAGGTCGTTGCTCCATTTCTGGCTGGTGCCGAAATAGGTGCGAAAGCATGACCAGGCGCAATCCAGGGGGTCGCGGCTGACCCAGATGATCGGCGCTTCGGGCAAGAGCGAAGCGGCAAGGCCAAGCATGCGGCTGCTATTGGTGGTCTTGTCGATCACGCGGCCGGGGGCGGTGAAACGCTCCTCCATCCAGCGGTTCCACAATTGCGCCGCGCCTTCCGCGCCATGCGCTTCGACATAGCGGTTGAGCGCTTCATGCGAGACGCCGTCCACCTCGTTGACCAACAGGCCGAGCCGGTTGATCTCGCCGCCATCGGAAACCTTGCTGTGACTGGTGAGGATCTGCTCGACGAGCGTCGTGCCCGAGCGCGGCAGTCCGGTAACGAAGATCGTGCGGCTGGTATCCTCGCCCTGCCTTTCGGCAATCGCGCGGATCGCATCCTCGTCATAGCCAAGCGTTGCCTCATAGGCGATCCGGGCATCGAGGGCCTTGTCATGCGGCAGTTGCGCCTTGAGCAGGGCGGCAGCCCTTGAGAATGCCTCGAACGCATCCGCATGTTCGCCACGATCGGCATGCGCCTTGCCCAGGGCATGGAAGAATTGCGCGCGGTCATGCGGTGCCATGCGGTCAGCATGGCGCACAGTGTCGAAAAGTCGCCCCGCCAGTTCCTCATCGAGGGAAAAATCGACCAGCATGGACAGGGACTGCCAGGCAGCGCCCCAATGCGGCCGTTGTTCGAGGACGAAGGCGAGCCGTTCCCGGGCTTCCTGGCTGGCGCCGGTATAGAGGGCGGCAACGCCCCGGCTATAGGCATGGGTTGCCTGGTCGGGCACATCTGCCGGCAGGCAGTCCAGTTGTTTGACGACTTCCTGCCACAGGCCCATATGGGCGAGCAGGCCGGCCTTTTGGTATTTGGCGAGGGGAGAATCCTCCGCCTGTTCCACGAACAGGTCCATGGCCCGACGGGCCAATGTCACCTCTCCCTTGTCGGCAGCGATATAGGCAATCTGCTGCCATTGTTCGCCCAGCGGGGCGCCCAACGCGACGAGCTGGCGCAATATATCGACGATCGCAACCCTGTCCGCTTGCCGAAGCGCAGGTTGCAGCTGCGCAAGTAGCTGCGCCGCTGCAATCGGGTCGCGCTCGGCGCCCGTGGACTCTTGAGGGGGCTGGGACAAATTCGGGGACCGGAAGGTTACTGACGTAATTGCAAGCAGGTCGCAGCAGGACAGGACAACGGCAATCTGCAAAATGTCGCGATTTGTCGCCAAATGTCGCATTTTTCTGCCGAGATTTGCAATTTTGCGACAAATTTAGCTTGCGAAGCGCGATTCTCCGCGTCAACTTGTCCTTCTAGAGAGGTTGCTGTCCGCGTCGGAAAATCGCCGGGGCAGCAGAACTGGGGGCTGAACGGTCTGACGTGACCAATTCTTCCAACTTTGGAAGGGGCAGCGGTGCTGTCCGTATAGAGGCTGCGAGCCTGCGCGACCGGGAATTGCCCGAAGTCCCGGGCTTTCCACCTGTCAGCGGAAAGCCCGTATGCCAGGCGCGCGAACGTGGACCGGATAGCGCGCCCAATTGGGTCGAAGCGGATGTCCGCCGCGCCATCGCCATTGCCCGCGAGGCCGGGCTGGAAAGCTACCGTATCGAAATCGGCCCCGATGGCACGATTGCCGTTGTCGTCGGCGACAATTCCGATCCGCAGCAAGGCTGGGCCGGCTGGAGCGACGTGCTCAAGCCTTGAGTCCCGCGCTCGTTAACGCGGGTTTGTCACCTCTCCATCATTATCGAACCTGAAGCGGCCACTTCCGTAGGCAGAGCCTGGGCTAAGGGTGGTCACTTCGTATGTCAGGCCGGGAACCAAGGGATAGGAGCCACTGCTCGTCATGGATGGGTCATCATTTGCATGACCGCCATAAAAAATCGGGAAAGCGAGATCGCAGGAACCGTTTGAGCTCCCCCTAGTCCAGGCAATCCGACCATGGCCTTCGAGAGGTCCGTCAATGGCAATCACCTCGATCCACTTGGCGCAATCCGGATCCCCCCAAATGTCGGTTTCCAGCGGTTCAAAGGCAATGTGACCGTCGATCAGGACTGCCCGGATGTCATAGACGGATGAACAACCGCCAAGCATAATGTCCGGGCGAGACTACTCCCCGTCATACTCGATAGCTTTGGCTGCAGCGCCTGACATGACAAAGCCGATAGGCCGCTCGGCCTCTTCGGTGAGGTGACCGATCAATCCGCCGGTGCGGCAGAGCAGGCCGATGCCCTTCAGAGCCGCGACAGGCCAGCCTAGGTCGAGCATGATCGCCGGGATCGGGCCGTTGACATTAACGGGCAGGCTTCGCCCGATCATTTCGGGAAGCGCTGCCTGAAGCGCGCGCATCATCGCGACATGCTCTCCAGACACTCCGCGTTCGTCTGCCAGCTTGAGCAACAGGTTGGCGCGCGGATCACCCTCGGAATGCTGCGGGTGGCCGAAGCCGGGCACGGCCTTTGTATGCCGGCGCCATTCGGCGATCTTGCGCTTGACCACTTCTTCCACCGCATCGCCGCTCTCGCGCTGATCGGCGACGCAATCGGCGTAGAACTTGCCGGCGATCTCGGCGCTTCCCAGCACCACGCTTCCGCACCCCAATAGCCCCGCGGCAACTGCGCCTTGTACCGCCTCCGGCGCGGCGGCGAGCGTCATGCGCGCGGCGACCACGCTCGGCACCAGGCCATGTTCGGCCAGCGCGCAAAGCACCGCATTGAGGAAGAAGCTCTGCTCCTCATTCGGCTCCTCGCCAGTGACGAGGAACCAGAAATAGGAGCTGAAATCCATCTTGCCGATGATCTCGCCGCACAGGTCCTTGCCCCTGACCGTGATGCTTTCCGCATCCGATGTGCAGATCGCACTGAAAGGCTGGTCCTGTTTGCCGATGCGCATGTCTTGTCTCCCTTGCGGTGTATTGAAGCGTTCTATAGCGAACGCAGCGGCCAAGAACAGGAGAGGTAAATGGCAAGACCGCTGGCAGGCGTGCGCGTACTCGACATGGGAACCTTCATTACCGGCCCGGCCTGCGGCATGCTGCTGGCCGATCTCGGTGCCGAGGTAATCAAGGTTGAGATGCCGGAGACCGGCGATCCCTTCCGCGCCTTCAAGGGCGATCTCTATTCGCCGCATTACCAGACCTATAATCGCAACAAGAAGTCGATCACCCTCAACACCAAGAAGAACCCGGAGGATCTCGCCGCGCTCGACGAGCTGGTGAAGGGCGCGGATGTCTTCATCCAGAATTTCCGCCCGGGCGTGGCCGAGCGGCTGGGTGTCGATGCCGAGCGGCTTCAGGGCATCAATCCGCGGCTGATCTATGCCGATATCTCCGGCTTCGGAAATGACGGGCCGTGGAAGGACCGACCGGCTTTCGACACGGTGTCGCAGGCGTCCACGGGCTTCCTGCGCCTGCTGGTCAATCCCGCCAATCCGCGCGTCGTCGGCCCAGCCATCGGTGACGCGGTGACCGGTTTCTACACCGCCTACGGTGTGCTTGCGGCGCTCTATGAGCGCGAAAAGACCGGCAAGGGCCGCAAGGTCGAGACTTCGATGTTCGAGGCGATGTGCCACTTCAACCTCGACGACTTCACGCATTATTTGAGCGTGGACGAGATCATGGGGCCGTGGTCGCGCCCGCATGTGAGCCAGTCCTACGTCTTCGAATGCGCCGATGGCGGGTGGATTGCGCTGCACATGTCCTCGCCGCCCAAGTTCTGGGAGAACCTCGCCACAGCGGTCGGCCAGCCGGACATGCTCCAGCGGCCCGAATTCGAAAGCCGACCCGCGCGCATCGCCAATTACGAGAACGTGGTGACCTTCCTGGCACCGATCTTCGCCACGCAGCCGCGCGCCTATTGGGAGGAGAAGCTGACCAGCCTCGAAGTCCCGCATTCGGCAGTCTATTCGTCCAAGGAGGTGCTGGAGGGCGACCTTGCCAAGCACCACCAGATGGAGATTTCCGGAGAAGGTCCGCGCGGCACTTTCCGCACGATCCGAAACCCGATCCGCTTCGATGGCGAAGTAGAGACCGATGTTGTCCCGCCGCCCGAGCTTGGCGCAGACAACGAGGAAATACTCGGCCGGAAAGGTTGAATTGCACGCAGCCGCAGATTTGATAGGCTGCTATTCAAAGGGCCCAGACTCGGCCCGAAGGGAGAAAAAGATGTCGAACAGTTTGCCCAGCCGACTGCATCACACGGCTTACGTCACCAAGGATCTGGAGGCGACGCGCGCCTTTTACGAGGACATTCTCGGCTTTCCGCTTGTCGCCACCTGGTGCGAGCAGGAAGAGCTGTTCGGCAAGGAACGGACCTATTGCCACTGTTTCTTCGGCCTCGGCGATGGCAGTGCGCTGGCCTTCTTCCAGTTTGCCAACGACGACGACCAGGCCGAGTTTGGCCCGGACATTCCGTCCTCGCCCTTCATCCACATCGCACTCAATGTCGATGAGGCAACGCAAGCCGAGCTGGAAAAGCGCATCAATGATGCCGGTCTCGAGCTGCCGCAGACCTATGTGCTCGAGCACGGCTATTGCCGTTCGGTCTATGTCGTCGATCCCAACGGCATGATCCTCGAATTCACCACCGACGCCCCGCATGCAGAGCAGATCAATGCGATCCGCGCCAAGGATGCGCATAGCGAACTCAAGCGCTGGCTGGCTGGCGACCATACTCCCAACAATGATGTGCGCCCCTCGGTGCTCGAAAAAGCAAGCTGATGGCGCTTCCCTTGCTGCCGACCTCGCTGGTCGGCTCTTACGCCCAGCCTGAATGGCTGATCGACCGTGCCAAGCTGGCTGGCCGCTTTCCACCGCGGACCAGGCAGAAGGAGTTGTGGCGCATTCCCGAGGAGTTCCTCGAGGAAGCCTGGGACGATGCCACCATCTATGCGATTCATGAGCAGGAGCGGGCCGGGCTAGATATCGTGACCGATGGCGAGATGCGCCGTGAGAGCTATTCCAACCGCTTCGCCACTGCGCTCAACGGTGTGGACATGGACAATCACGGCACCGCTCTCGACCGTTCGGGCGAACCCGTGCCCGTGCCGCGGGTCACAGGCGAGATCAGCCGCCGCCACGCGGTGCAGGTGCGCGACGTGCAGTTCATGAAGGAGCATACCGACAAGGCGATCAAGATCACCGTGCCGGGTCCCTTCACCATGAGCCAGCAGGCACAGGACGATTTTTACGGCGATCCCGAGGCGCTTGCGCTTGGCTATGCGGGTGCGGTGAACGAGGAGATCAAGGATCTCTTTGCCGCGGGTGCCGACGTGGTCCAGCTCGACGAGCCCTATATGCAGGCCCGCCCTGACAAGGCGCGGGAATTCGGCCTCAAGGCGCTCGAGCGGGCACTCGAGGGTGTAACCGGTACGACTGCGCTGCACATTTGCTTCGGCTATGCGCATCTGATCCATGAACGGCCGGAAGGCTATTCCTTCCTGCCCGAACTGGCATCGAGCGAGGTGAAGCAGATCAGCATCGAGACGGCGCAGTCCGATCTCGACACCAAGGTGCTCGAGACGCTGCCCGGCAAGACCATCATCCTTGGCGTGCTCGACCTATCGACGCATGAGGTGGAAACGCCCGAAGTGGTGGCTGCACGCATTCGCCGCGGGCTTGAACATGCGCCCAAGGAAAAGATCATCGTCGCCCCTGATTGCGGGCTGAAATACCTTCCGCGCGAAGTGGCCTTTGGCAAGATGCGGGCCATGGCCGTAGGCGCGGCGATCGTACGGACGGAGTTGGCGTGAGCGGTTTCAAGACGACGCATACGGGCAGCCTTCCGAGGCCCGAATATTTGCTTGAGCTGATGTTTGCCCGTGAGGGTGGTGAGAATATCGACCAGGCTGCGCTGGACGAGGCGATTGACCGCGCGACCGCAGAGGTTATCGGCCACCAGCAGGAGGCGGGCATCACGGTGGTCGGCGATGGCGAGATGTCGAAGCCGAGCTACGCCACCTACATCAAGCACCGCCTGTCGGGCTTTGGCGGCGAGGCCGGTCAATACGAGTTCCAGGACCTTGAGGATTTTCCCGGCGCCAAGGCGCAGGTCTTCGGGAACAAGGGCCGCGCCAAGCGCTCGGCCCCGGCCTGTACCGCCCCGATCGAGGTGATCGACATGGAGGCGCCGCGGATCGACGCAGAACGGCTGGTGCGCCTGGCGGGCGATAGCGAAACCTTCATGTCGGCTGCCTCGCCCGGCGTGACCGCTTTGTTCTTCCCGAACCAGTATTATCCAAGCGACGAGGACTATGTTTTCGCACTGGCCGAGGGGCTGCGCCACGAATACGAAACCATCGCCCATGCCGGGATCACCCTGCAGGTCGATTGTCCGGACCTTGCAATGGGCCGGCACGTGCAGTTCACGAACCTTTCGCTGGAGGAATTCCGCAAACGTATCGGCATGAATGTCGCTGCGCTCAACCATGCCCTGCAGAACATTCCCGCCGAGCAGTGCCGGATGCACCTCTGCTGGGGCAATTATCCGGGGCCGCATCATTGCGACGTGCCGCTGGATGACATTGCAGACATCGTCTGGAGCGCGAAGCCGCAGACGGTCCTGCTCGAAGGCGCCAATCCGCGTCATGCGCATGAATTTGCCTTTTTCGAGGAGCACGAGCTGCCCGAAGGCAAGATCCTGTGCCCGGGCATGATCGAGCCGCAGAGCACCTATATCGAGCATCCCGAACTGATCGCACAGCGCATCGGTCGCTATGCCGATCTGCTCGGCCGCGACAGGGTGATGGCGGGCGTCGATTGCGGCTTCTCGGTCCATGCCGGGAGCAACAATCTCGATGCCGAAGTGGTCTGGGCCAAGCTTGCGGCGCTGGCGCAGGGCGCCGAATTAGCCAGCAAGCGCTACTGGTAAGCACAATCCCGGCGCGCTAGTCCGTGCCGGGAGCGCGGGCGTGGCGGAATTGGTAGACGCCGGGGACTTAAAATCCCCTGATCCACGGATCGTGCGGGTTCGAGTCCCGCCGCCCGCACCAGCGATTTGGCCAAAATTTCCTCGATCGCAAGCGTGGAGGAAGCGCGCCTATTTCAGGACCGTTTTGCGCTGAAACTTCCTCATTGGGGTGCGAGAGATCGGGCGAGCCTTGGCTTCTCGCGCTGTGTGACCCGTTCTTCCTGGTCCTCAGGGTAAACGGCTAGGTAATCATGACTCTTCGGCGTTAGCAGTTCGTAAACTCCCTCCCGCCTATTTTTCAGTTGTTTGCAGCCGCGGTTGGGCTTTTTGGGGACGCCTGTCCGCCAACCAAGTGGGGTCGATATGCGCGAGGTAATTCGCCGCGATGAAGGGACTGTCGCGTCTTCTATCGAGGCGCATGACGGGCGTGAGAAGCGCGTTGCGCCGCGATTCACGCTCCTTATCCGTGCGGCAAAGCTCATCAGCCAAGATGGTGAATTCATGTGCATCATACGCGATGCATCCGAAAGCGGAGTAAATGTCCGCCTATTCCATCCATTGCCCGATTGCGGGACCATGTTGCTGGAATTGCCGAACGGAGATCGTCACGAACTGGAATTGGTCTGGCAGGATGGTGATCGCGCCGGCCTGAAGTTCATCGAGCAAGCCGACATTGCCCGGATCGTTGAAAGCCCCAGTCGCTTTGCCAAGCGACCGATCCGGATCAATCTGGAAGCAGATGCGGTGATCCAAGTGGGCGAGCAGCAGAACAGTGTCGAATTGCTCGATCTTTCCCAGCAGGGTGCAAAACTCACCAGTGACGCGCATTTCGCGATCGACCAGCGGGTCAAGATCTCGGCAAACGGCATGCCGCAGGTCAATGCGAAGATACGTTGGCGGCGCGGCAATTCCTACGGGCTGGTGTTCGAAGATACCTTCCAATTCGGGGACCTGGCCCGCATCGTCGCAAGCATGCAGCTGGAATTGCGGGACTGATTCCACGCGGAAATTCGCTCTTGGCGGAGCATCCTGTTAACCGCCTCATAACCATTTTCCTTCACTCCCGGTCAGGACACGAGACCGGGGGCATTCATGAATATCGAAGCGAGTTCTGCGGGGCGCGAGATCGAAGTCGACGTCGCGATCATCGGAGCGGGTCCGGCCGGCCTGACCGCCGGATACCTGCTGACCAAGCAAGGCAAGAGCGTCGCCATCATCGAAAAGGATGCAACCTATGTCGGCGGCATCAGCCGCACGGTGGAGCATGACAGCTATCGCTTCGATATCGGTGGGCACCGCTTCTTCTCGAAGAGCCAGCAGGTTGTCGACCTGTGGAACGAGATCCTGCCCGACGATTTCATCCAACGCCCGCGGATGAGCCGCATCTATTACGAGGGCAAGTTCTATTCCTATCCGCTGCGCGCCTTCGAGGCGCTGCGCAATCTGGGCCTGTGGCGCTCGACGCTCTGCATGGTGAGCTACCTCCAGTACAAGCTCTTCCCGATCAAGGAGGTAAAGAGCTTCGAGGACTGGACCACCAACCAATTCGGCCAGAAGCTCTATTCGATCTTCTTCAAGACCTATACCGAGAAGGTGTGGGGCATGCCGTGCGACGAGATGAGCGCGGACTGGGCGGCCCAGCGTATCAAGGGCCTCTCGCTCTGGGGTGCGGTGGTTGACGGGCTCAAGCGTTCGCTCGGCCTCAATAAGCTCAACGACGGTAGCGGCAAGCAGGCCAAGACCCTGCTCGAAACCTTCCGTTATCCGCGCCTCGGCCCGGGAATGATGTGGGAAGCTGCGCGCGACAAGATCCGTGCTGCCGGCGGCCAGGTCATCATGGGTCACGGCCTCAAACAGCTCGCCTCTGACGGCAATGGCGGCTGGCGCATGACAGCAAGCGGACCCGATGGCGATCTGGTGATCAAGGCGAAGGACGCGATCAGCTCTGCCCCGATGCGCGAGCTGGCTGCCCGCCTGCATCCGCTGCCCGAGACGACGCTCAACGCCAAGCAGCTCAAATATCGCGACTTCCTCACCGTGGCGCTGATGATCCGTTCGGAGGATTTGTTCCCCGACAACTGGATCTATATCCATGACAGCAAGGTGCAGGTCGGCCGCGTGCAGAACTTCCGTTCATGGTCGCCCGAAATGGTGCCGGACCAGGATATCGCCTGTGTCGGACTCGAATATTTCTGCTTCGAGGGTGACGGCTTGTGGTCATCGAGCGACGAAGACCTTGTCGAACAGGCCAAGCGCGAGATGGACATCCTTGGCTTGTGCAAGCCCGAGGATGTGGTCGGCGGCGCGGTGGTTCGTCAGGAAAAGGCCTATCCGGTCTATGACGAGGACTATGCCGCCAATGTCGATGCCCTGCGCGAAGAGCTGGAGGAGAAATTCCCCACCCTGCATCTCGTCGGCCGCAATGGCATGCACCGCTACAACAACCAGGACCATGCGATGATGACCGCCATGCTTACGGTCGAGAACATCCTCGCTGGCGAACGCATCTACGACACGTGGTGCGTCAATGAGGATGCCGAATATCACGAGGCTGGCGACGAGGGCGACGAAAAGGCCCTGCCCAATCGCGGCAATGTCAGCGCCGACCAGGCCGCTGCCCTGAATTCGGTTCGCGACGTCCCGACCAAGGTCGATAAAGATGACCGCAAGGCTGCCTGAGGCGAAGCTCGAGAGCATGTCCGCCTTGCTCCTCCGACTGCGCGACATTCGCTTCATACGCTACGTGCTGGCGAGCGTCGGCGCACTGGCGGTCGATATGGGCTGCTTTCTTGCCCTGCTTTCCGCGGGCATGTGGGCGGCCGGTGCCAGTGCCATTGGTTATACGGCAGGCATTGTCGCGCATTGGCTGATGTCCAGCCGCGCGGTCTTTACCGGCAATGTGGCCGAACGCGGGCTTGCCCGCACGCGGCAGAAGGCGTTGTTCGTGATCTCCGCATTAGCCGGGCTTGGCCTGACCACGGCGATCGTTTGGACCGGCGATGTGTCGGGCATGGATCCGCGCGTGGCGAAACTCATTGCGATCGTTGTCAGCTTCGCCGCAACCTGGCTGCTGCGCAGCAAGGTCGTTTTCCGCTAAGGCGACAAATATGAGCGCGCTCACGGAGAATTGGCGCCAGTTCGTGGCGAAGCCAGCCGCCGTGTTCGCGGTCTGGGCGCTTTTTGCGCTGATTGGGGTCGCTTCGGTTGCAGTAAAGGGTAGCGATCCGGTCGGCCCTGACGACTATATGCGCCTGTTCGAAGTGCGCGACCTGCTCGCCGGACAAAGCTGGTGGGATGTGACCCAATACCGCGTGGATCCGCCCCACGGCGCGAGCATCCACTGGTCACGCCTTGTCGACCTGCCATTGGCATTCGTTGCGCTCCTCTTCGGCGAGACCGTAGCGATGATCGCGGTCCCGTTGCTCTATTTGGCTGTAGCCCTGTTTGCCCTGCGCGCGATCATGCTGCAGCTCGGGTTTGGCCCTGCGGCCTTGCTCGCTGGCCTGCTGATCCTGCCGCTCTTCCCGCTTCTGCCGGGCAGCTTCGCGCCTATGCGGATCGACCATCACACGCCGCAGGCCGTGCTTGGCCTCGTCGCAGTGGCGCTTCTCCTCAATCCCTCCAATCGGACTGCGGTGCTTGCCGGTGTTCTGGCGGCGGCGTGGTGCGTAATCTCGCTCGAGGGGCTGCCCATGACCGCGGCTTTCTCCGGCCTGCTCGGCCTGCTTTACCTATGGTCCTCGGACCGGAGGCTGGCTTGGTTCCTTGGCGGGCTCGCCGTGGCCGCGCCAGCTTTGTCTCTGGCGACGCGGCCTGCCAGTGCGTTCGGGCTGCCCTTCTGCGACATATTGCTGCCCGGCCACATGGCCGCCTTCGCTGCCGCCGCAGTGATTGCTGCGATCATTCCGAAACTGCCGGGTCAGGACCGCGCCAGTGGCAGGCTCATGGCCCTTGCTGTCATTCCGCTTGTCTGCGGACCGCTCGCCTTTGTCACGCTGGGCGAATGCGTGGCCGATCCCTTCGGCCAGCTTGACCCGCTGCTGCAGCAATATTGGCATGGCTATATCACCGAGGGCCTGCCCATCTGGCAGCAGCCGGTTTCGGTCATGGCGGTGCTGGTTTGGACGCTGGTGCTGGTCGCTGCCGGATGGTGGGTAGCGGGCAAGCAGGGCATGTTCGATCAGGGCCGCGCGCTGGCATGGGCCAGTCTCGCGATCATGGCCGCTGCCGCCTGCCTCTATTCCTTCTGGCTCATGCGCGCCGCGATTGTCGCGCAATTGCTGGCAATTCCCTTCGCGGCCTTCCTGATCGCGCATTACCTGCCGCGCGCTCGCGCGATCGAGGCGCCGGTGCAGCGTATCCTGGCCACGCTCGCCTGCCTCCTGCTGGTTACGCCGACCTTTGCCAGCGCGGCCTTAAAGCGGGTCGATCCGCTCTTCCCCAGTGCGACGATGAGCCCTGAGGTGCTGGCGAAGATTGATCCGCGGACCTGCGACTATTCGCATCTCGGCGCACTGCCTGCCGGTCATGTCCTTGCCCCGCTTGATGCGGGGCCGGAGATCCTCGGCAAGAGTGGCCATTCGGTCGTGATGGCGAGCTATCACCGCAATCGCGAACGGATGCATGACGTGGTCGAGGCGTTCACCGGACCACCGGAAAGGGCGCGGGAAATCGCGCAGGCCAATGGCGTAGATTATGTCATCGCCTGCGGGGGCGAAGCAGATGTCGCGCTGTACCGGACGGCGGCAGAGGGAAATCTTGCCAACGCCGTCTTTGCCGAGACGCCACCCGACTGGCTGGAACCCGTAGAAAGTATGGGGAAAGGTCCGCTGCGCGTCTTCCGCGTGCGTTGAGGATCAGGCGGGACGGAATTCCATCGCCACGCCATTGATGCAGTGGCGCTTGCCCGTCGGGCGCGGACCATCATCGAACACATGGCCAAGGTGCCCGCCGCAATCGGCACAATGCACTTCGCGGCGCGGATAGCCGAGCTTGTAGTCGGTCGAATAGCCGACCGCCGTGGCGTCGATCGCCTGGTAGAAGCTTGGCCAGCCGGTGCCGCTGTCATACTTGGTGGCGGAGGAATAGAGCTCGTTCGCGCAGCCTGCACAGACGAAGGTGCCCTCGCGATGCTCGTCATTGAGCGGCGAGGTGTATGCACGCTCGGTCGCTTCTTCGCGCAGCACGCGGAAAGCGGCTGGCGAGAGGCGGCGTCGCCATTCCTCTTCGCTATAGGAAACACGGTAGGCGTTCTGCGCGCTGGCGGGCGTTCCGCAGGCGGCAATGGCGGGCATGGCCACGCCCGCACCCAGCCAGAGCAGGGCCTTGCGGCGGGAAATCGGGTCTTGCATCATGGTCTTGGTCCTAGGCTATCCTCTCCGAACCCACGCTGAATATCAGCTCAACCCTCCAAGGGGCAATTCGGCACTGGCTTTCGCGCCCCGCCTGAACCACCCCTTCTTCTTGCCACGGCCTGCCTGCGGACCCGATTTCATCACCTTCTTGCGGAACAGCCTTGCACCGAAGCGGATGAACAGGGTCACGCAAAGCACTTGCCAGGCGATGGCGGCGATATGCGGCCAGATGGATTCCTCCATTGCAGCACGGGCCAGCATGGCGAAGGGGGAGCTGAGCGGGAACACGATAGCCACGTATTCGATCCACTCCCCGGTTTTGGTTACAGCCAGATTGGCCAAAAAGAAGATCAACACCTGCGCCATGGTCACCGGCATGGCCATGGTCTGCACATCGCGCACGGTCGGCGCCATCGAACCGATCGTCAGGAATATCGAGCCGAGCAGCAAGTAACCCATCGCGAAATAGATCGCCCCGAACAGGAAGAAGAGCGGCCAGCCCACACCCGGATTGGCGAGTTCGGAGAGCGAGCGCCCGCCCAATGCAAGCAGGGTGGTGCCTGTGGTGCCCCATACCGCGATGCCGATCACCGAGATGCCCAACATGGCGAAGAGCTTGCCCATGAAGACGGCATCCATCGGGATGGCAGCGGCAAGGATCTCGATGATCTTGTTGGCCTTCTCCTCCACCAGGTTGGAGAGCACCATGCTGGCCAGCAGCATGATCAACAGGAAGAGCAGGAGGAGCCCTCCTTGCGCGGTCCCAAGCCGTCCGCGATTCTCGCTCGCCCCGCTGGTGGCGACGGAGATCGTCGTAACTTCGGGATAGGTGGTGGGCTCGCTGCGCAAGGCGGTGGCGGCAACCATGGAAATGATGCCTTGCCAGCCGAGGTTGAGGCGCGGGGCGGTCAATTCCGGCTTCTCGAGAGTGCCCGTGACAATAGCGCCAATACTGCCTTCGCGGTTTTCGAGAACGGCGACTGCATCAAATTTCTCGCCCGGTTCAAGCCGGGCCAGCGGGATCATTGGAGGAATGCCTCCGCCCAGGCGCGCGGCGACTTCATTGCGTGCCTCAAGCATGGCATCGACGTCTTCTGCCTCCATGGCGAGGCCGATCTCGGCGGTGGTGGCCGAGCTCTGGATTTGTGCGCCCACGCTCCCGGCGAGGACGAACACCGCCACCGGGAACAGCGGTCCGAGAAGAAAGAAGATGAAGGCGCGGCTGAATAGCACGGCAGTGAAATCGCGCCGGGCCACGACCATGGCGGCGCGGAAGAAGGACAGGCGGCCTGAGACGGTCTCGTGCATCAGCCTGCCTCGCTTTCGGTTTCGACGGCGAGGTCCGCCGCGGCAGCCTCGCCCGCAATGGCAACGAAGGCATCATGCAACCCGGCGCGCTCGATACTGAGCGAGAGGATGCCGGCATCACCGTCGATCAGTGCGCGCAGCAGCGGTTCGATGCCGCTGTCGGGTAGCGGGAAGTGCCAAAATCTGCCGATGCGGCGCGTTTCTTCGGGCAGGGCGCTACGCCACTGTCCTTCTGCGGAGCTGGTCTCCAGCCGGACCTGCGCGGGAATACGGTCACGCGCCTCGTCCACGCCGCCGGAGAACGGCACCTTGCCGCCGGCAATGATGGCGATGCCTTCGCACAAGCGCTCGGCATGGGCGATGACATGGGTGGAGAAGATCACCGTCGTACCCTTTTCGGCCAATGACCGGATGAGCACTTCGAGCTTGCCCTGATTGATTGCGTCGAGGCCGGAAAAGGGCTCGTCCAGCACCACCAGTTGCGGTTCGTGCACAAGCGTGCCGAGCAGCTGGACGATCTGCGCCATGCCCTTGGAAAGGTGGCGGATCTGCTTGTCTGCGGCATGGCTGAGCCCGTGCTGTTCGAGCAGTTCGCGCCCGCGCTTGCGGCCCTCGGCAAGTGGTAGACCGCGCAGTGCGCCCATGAAGGCGATCGCGTCATAGGCCTTCATCGACTGGTAGAGGCCGCGTTCCTCGGGAAGATAGCCGATCAGGCGCGCCACATCCTTGGGGTTGTCATGGTCGAGCAGGCGTCTCGTCCCGGCGTCCGGATCGATAATGCCGAGGATCATGCGCAGGGTGGTGGTCTTGCCCGCGCCATTGGGGCCGAGGATCCCGTATATCGCACCGCGCCTTACGCTGAGGTCGATTCCATCCACCGCAAGGGTCTGGTCGAAGCGTTTGACAAGGCCCCTTGCCTCGATCGCCAGCTCGCTCTCATCGGTGTGCACAATGTCGGATGTCGCAATGTCCATTGCCTCGGGGTACAGCCCAAGCGTGAACACGAGCAAGATCGTTTATGATTAACACGCAGCTAATCGCTTCGCTTCAGCAAGAGCTGCGCGCAAAGGCGCAGGAACTGGGCTTTGCAGCCGTTGGCTTTGCGCCCGCGCAGGACGATTCCTTGCGTGCGCAACGCCTTCATGAATGGTTGGACGCCGGGTTTCATGGCGACATGGGCTGGATGCAGGATCGCGCGGAAGTACGGCAGGGGCCGCAAAGCATGTGGCCCGAAGCGCAAAGCGTGATCGCGCTGGGCATGTCCTATGCGCCCGATGTCGATCCGATGGCGCTGGAGGGCGATCCGGAGAAGGCGCGCATCTCGGTTTATGCGCAGGGACGGGACTATCACGACGTGGTGAAGAAGGCGCTCAAGGCGCTCGCTCGCTGGCTGGTGGCGGAGGGGGAGAAGCGCGGGCTCGAAGTGGCGCTCAAGGTCTTTGTCGACACGGCCCCGGTGATGGAGAAGCCGCTCGGACAGGCGGCGGGTATCGGCTGGCAGGGCAAGCACACCAATCTGGTCAGCAGGGAGCATGGCAGCTGGCTGTTCCTCGGCGCGATCTACACGACCGTTCCCTTTGTGCCGGACGAGGCGCATGAGGATCGCTGCGGCTCGTGCCGGGATTGTCAGGATGCCTGTCCGACTAACGCCTTTCCTGAACCGTATCGGTTAGATGCTAGGCGTTGCATATCCTATTTGACTATCGAGCATAAGGGCATGATTCCGCTCGAATTTCGTGAAGCAATCGGCAATCGCATCTATGGTTGCGACGATTGTCTCGCGGCCTGTCCGTGGAACAAGTTCGCGCAGGTTGCGGCGCGGCACAAGGCACTGGCCCCGCGCGAGGAACTTGTCGCGCCCGACCTTGCTGAGCTGCTGGAGCTGGACGATGCCGCTTTTCGAGCCAAGTTCTCCGGATCTCCGATCAAGCGCGTGGGACGCGACAGGTTTGTTCGTAACTGTCTGATTGCAGCAGGAAATAGCGGCAACCGCGCTCTCATGCCGCAGGTCGAGAGCCTGTGTTCCGACGGAGATGCAACGGTGGCTGAAAGTGCTCTATGGGCCCTTGAAAGGCTCAGAGAAGCTCTTTGAGCGGCACATCGATGTTCGAGAGCGCTTCCGGATCGACCACCGCCCGCGCTTCCACCAGCTTGCGGCCCTGCACATAGTCTTTCACCCGGTTGACCGCATCGACCGCGATCACCCTGCCATCCTTCAAATAGATGACCGAGAAACTGCGTTCCGCCGGATCGCCGCGCAGCACCGCCACATCATGCCCCATGCTGAGGCCGGCAGTCTGCAGCTTGAGGTCGTACTGGTTGGACCAGAACCACGGGATTGCATTGTAGGGTTCGGGATTGCCGCAGATCGCCCTGGCCGCGGTGGTCGCCATGTCATTGGCGTTCTGCACGCTTTCGAGGCGGATCACTGCGCCTTCGGCCCAGGGATTGGCATGGGCGGCGCAATCGCCGATCGCATAGACGTCATCGAGGCTGGTGTGGCAGTTCTCGTCGACATCGACGCCGTCCGCCGCAGCAGCTCCGGCCGCGATCAGCGGGCCGACGGCAGGCACGATGCCGATTCCGACCACCACGATATCGCAGGGCAATTCCTCGCCACTAGCGAGCTTCACGCCGGTCACGCGGTCGCCATCGCCCGATAGCGATTCGACCATTTCGCCCAGCCTGATGTCGACGCCGTGGCTGCGATGCTCGTCTTCGAAAAATCGCGACAATTCTTCGCCCGCCACGCGCGAGAGCACGCGGTCCTGCGCTTCGACCAAGGTTACCTGGCAATCGAGCTTGGTCAGTACGGCAGCCGCTTCGAGGCCGATATAGCCGCCACCGATCACCACCACCCGCCGTGCCCCGCCCTCGAGATCGGCCATCATGGCATCGACATCGCCCTTGTGACGTACCGCATGGATGCCACTCAGATGGGCCCCGGGACAGGACAACCGCCTCGCATCGCCCCCGGCCGCCCAGACCAGTGCGCCGTAGCGGACCGGGCCGCCCTTGCTCAGCGCGATTTCCTTCGCTGCCGGATCGATCCGCGTCACCGAGGTGCCCAGCAACAGGTCGATGCCCTTGTCCTGCCAGAACTGTTCGGGCCGGATCAGCAGGCGTTCGAAGGGCTTGTCGCCAGCAAGGTATTCCTTGGACAAAGGCGGGCGTTCATAGGGCGGGGCATCGTCGCGCCCGATCATCAGGATCGAGCCTTCGAAACCGCATTGGCGCAAGGCGATCGCGGCCTGCGCACCGCCATGGCCGGTACCGACGATCACCACATCTGCGGTTTTCGGAGCCTCTCCATTCATGAGCATGGGTTTGCCCGTTCTGCGCTTCGCGTCAAGTCAGTCCACCTTAGCGCAGCAACAGGTTGCGGGCCTGGCTGGCGATCTGGGCGAGGACTGCCGGTGAAACCGGGGCAGAGCCCTGCGCCCGTGCAATCACGCTGCGGAAATGCGCGATGGATGCGGCATGCTGGCCGAGCCATGCCTCGATACCTCGCTCGACCCCCTGCTTGCCCTTGCCACCACCGGCCAGCCGTCGAAGGAAGTCGAAGCGCATTTGCTGGAAGTCGCGCGCAAGGCCGGCAACGAGCAGGCGCTCCCACGGATCGGCCGGGCTCATGACTGCTGCCTTGGTCTGCGCCCAGTCGAGGCCGAGCGCTTCGCCCAGACGCACGAAGCCATGCGTCAGCTCGAGCGTGTCGATCGAGGTGTCGCTGGCAAGACGGGCAAGGCCGATCGAACCGTCGAGCGCAAAGATCTGCGCCACCATGCCCGCCAGCTTTTCGGGCGCGCCGGCCTCGACAAGCCGCTGCGAGAGCTCATCGACATGGCTGCGCGCCTGGCTGCCGAGTATCGAATCCGCCGCCTTGACCAGTTCGGCGACTGCGCCGCCGATTTCTTCCTGCAATTGCGTCGGACCCTGCACGCAGCCGCCGGCGCGCAACAGGTCGGCCATATGGCCGCGCAAAGCCAGAGCAGCCTGGTCGAACAGCAGCAGGCGCGCCGTTTCGGGGATCCGGGCTTCGTCGAGCGCTTGCCAGATTTTTCCCATGTCCAGCAGGTTGCATGCGCCGACAAAGGCACAACCGACCTGGTCGAGACCGACACCTTCTTCTTCCGCCAGTTCGAACGGATGGACCATGCCCATCCGGTTGACGATCTGGTTGGCAACAACCGTGCCCACGATTTCATTGCGCAGGCGATGGGCCAGCACTTGCTTGCGGAACCTATCCTGCAATTGCGGCGGGAAGTCGCCCAGCACCAACCCGTCTGCAACCTGGTCGCCGGAGAGCGTGCTGATCTCGATTGCGTCCTGCAGCACCAGTTTGGAGTTGGAAAGCAGGATGGCAAGTTCGGGCCGGGTCAGGCCCTGTCCGTCGCTGGCGCGGCGTGAAAGAGTCTCGTTATCGGCAAGCCCCTCGGTCTTGCGGTCGAGATGGCCAACATGTTCGAGCGTGTCGATAAGGCGCAGCAAGGCGCCAGTCTCGCGTGCGCCGCCAGCCTCTGCAATGGACAGTGCCAGCGCCTGAAGGCGGTTGTCCTCCAGCACCAGTTCGGCGACTTCATCGGTCATCTCGTGGAGCAACTTGTTGCGCCGCTCCTCGGAAAGGCGGCCTGTGCGCCGTGCTGCGGCAAGGCCGATCTTGATATTCACTTCATTGTCGGAACAATCGACACCCGCCGAGTTGTCGATGAAGTCGGTGTTGATGCGCCCGCCCTTCAACGAGAATTCGATGCGTCCGGCCTGCGTGACACCCAGATTGGCGCCCTCCCCGATCACTTTGGCGCGCACCTCCTTGCCATCGACACGCAGCAAATCGTT
Source organism: uncultured Altererythrobacter sp. (assembly GCA_913056125.1). Taxonomy (GTDB): domain Bacteria; phylum Pseudomonadota; class Alphaproteobacteria; order Sphingomonadales; family Sphingomonadaceae; genus Alteraurantiacibacter. The sequence goes on along the minus strand of CAJXNC010000005.1, from coordinate 42,242 downwards.
TGCCGGATCGCCCACCTGTGCATGGGTTTCGGTGCCGGCCTTGATGTAAGTGCCGATGCCGCCGAACCAGATGAGGTCCACCTGGCTGCGCAGGATCGCCGAGATCAGGCTGTCGGGATCGAGCTCCTTTTCCTCCACGCCAAGCATGTCGCGCGCCTGTTTCGAGAGCGGGATGCGCTTCATGCTGCGCGGGAAGATGCCGCCGCCCCTCGACAGCAGGCCTTCGTCGTAATCGGCCCAGCTGCTGCGAGCCTTGCCGAACAGGCGCTTGCGTTCCTTCCAGCTTGCCGCCGGATCGGGATCGGGATCGATGAAGATGTGGCGGTGATCGAAGGCGGCCACGAGCTTGATCGCCTTGCTGAGCAGCATGCCGTTGCCGAAGACATCGCCCGACATGTCGCCGCATCCGGCAACGCGCACATTGTCCTTCTGGACGTCCACGCCCATTTCGAGGAAGTGCCGCTGGACGGAGATCCACGCGCCGCGCGCGGTAATGCCCATGGCCTTGTGATCATAGCCGTTCGAGCCACCGCTGGCGAAGGCATCACCGAGCCAGAACTCGCGCTCGAGCGCGATGGCATTGGCGGTATCGGAAAAGCTTGCCGTGCCTTTGTCGGCGGCGACCACGAAATAGGGGTCTTCCCCGTCATGCACGACTACGCATTCGGGATGCACCACCTTGTCGTCCACGATATTGTCGGTGATCGAAAGCAGGGTGCGGATGAAGACCTTGTAGCTGTCGCGCCCTTCGGTGAACCAGGCATCGCGATCGACCGCGGGATTGGGCAAGCGCTTGGGATAGAAGCCGCCCTTGGCACCGGTCGGCACGATCACGGCATTCTTGACGCGCTGCGCCTTCATCAGGCCGAGAATTTCAGTGCGGAAGTCGTCGCGCCTGTCCGACCAGCGGATGCCGCCGCGCGCCACCGGCCCTGCACGCAGGTGAATGCCTTCGACACGCCGGGAATAGACGAAAATTTCGCGCCATGGCACAGGCTTGGGCAGGCCGGGAACCTGCGAAGAATCGATCTTGTAGGCGAGCGCTTCCTCGACCGCCGGGGCAAAGGCATTGGTCCGCAGGATTGCACCGATTGTCTGCCAATAGAGGCGCAATATGCGGTCGTCATTGATCGCAGAGACCCCGGCAAGCCCGCTGCGAATGGCATCGTTGGCATCGCCTAGCGCTGCCTTGCGGTCGCCCTTGAACTGCGGGTCGTGCTGCGAACGGAACAGGTCGACCAGCGGGCGCGTCACCTGCGGGCCGTCGCGCAGCGCATCGACAACGGAATAGATGGTGAAGGCGATATTGGCCTGGCGCAGGTAGCGGTAGATGGCGCGCAGCCAGTCCGTTTCGCGCGCCGACAGGCTGCAATCGATGACCAGTCGGTTGAAGACATCGTTTTCGGACAGGCCGTTGAGGACTGCACCGATGGCTTCCTCGATGGCGTCCGCCCGTTCGAGCAGCGTTGCGGCGTCGGCCCCGGCATTCCTGCTGAGGATGAATTCGTGGATCGTCGCCTCGATGTCGCCCTCGAGCTGCGTCGGGATCTCGGATTCGACGCGGAAGCCGAAATTTTCGAGTGCCGGTACGGCATCGGACAAAGGCAGCGCGCCACCGACCTGGTAGACCTTGAGCCGCAGCCGGTCCGGTGAATCGCCGTCGAGCCGATAGAGCCGCGCATCGCGTCCAAGCGGGTGCTGGTCGCTCAGCGCGGCAAGGTGGCGCAGGCGCTCGATATCGCGCGCCGCCTCGCGTGCCCCGTAGCTGGCGCGATATTGTGTGGGGAAGCTCATCGCGTAGCGCAGGGCGAGCGCGGTTGCGCGGGACGGCTCGTCGATCTCGGCCAGCGCATTCTCCACCGCATCGGCCCAGCCGCGCAGCATGTCCTGCAGGCGCGCATCGAGCGCATCGGTATCGACCTTGCCGCCCCCTTCGCGCGCATCGAGCACGAAGCGCAACAGGGCGAGGTTGCCACCTTCGACCCGCAGGCTCCAGTCGAGCGTCTGGGTCGACGTGCCTTCTTCGAGCAGTGCCTGGATCTGCAGGCGGACCGTGGTCGAAAGCATGTCTCGCGGCAGCCAGACAAAGGCGAAAACGTGGCGCTGCAGAGGCGCGGCGACCATGGCGACGCGCGGGCGCGGCCGGTCGATCAGTGCCATCAGCGTCGTCGCCACGCGCAAGGTGTCTTCCTCGGCAAAGCTGATGATGAGATCGTGCGGCAAGACGCTCAGCGCATGGATCAGCGCCTTGTGGTCATGGCCTTCGGGATTGAAGTCGAGCCGCTCCATGATTCCCGCAAGCTGGCGGCGCAGCACCGGCACGTTTTGCGGGGGAGTAGTCAGGGCTGCGCTGGTCCAAATGCCGGCATGGACCGAGAGAGCAGCCACGCGCCCGTCCTCGTGTATCGGCACGATGAACAGGTCGATCGGAACACGGCGATGGACCAGGCTCAGCCTGTTGGCCTTGATCACCAACGGCACGCGTCCGGGTGCGCCTTCCTCTCCGTCGAACCAGGCAAAGGCGCGATCGAAGGTCGCATCGGCCAGCAGTGCACCCGCGCTGGCGCGGCAGATGCCGAAGATATCGCTGAGCGAGCCGTCGCGCCCCCGTGTCACATGGCCGAGCTGGGCGATATTGCCTTCGCCCAACCAGCGCAGCAGCGCTGCACCCTCGGCATCCGACAGCCTGTCCGCATCGCCCATGATGGCTTCGCGCATCTTCGGCCAGTCGGCGACGGCTGCACGCACATCGGCAATGGTCCGCTTGAGCTCTTCCTCGAGCGCATGACGCTCCTTCGCATCGACGCGGTCGGCCTCGACATAGATGAAGCTCTCACGCTTCTCGCCGGTCCCGTCACCTTGCGGAAGATCGGTCAGGTCCCAATTGCCGTCGCGGCGAACCGGCAGGATCGGGTGGAGCAGGAGCTCGACGGTCAGGCCAGCCGCAGCAATGGCTCGCGAGATCGAGTCGACCAGGAAAGGCACGTCGCGATTGACGATGGCAATCTGCATGCAGCGCTTGTCACCCCCGGGGGATCGGATCTGGATGGAAGGCTTGCCGTCGTCGCGGTGGAGCGCAGTTTCGAAGAGGAAGTCCGCGGCATTGTCGAGCGTCGCCGCATCGACCTGCAATTCGCCGGGGAGGATCGATTCCTCCAGCGCGTCCCGGACGATTGCGGTGAACTTCTTGCTGGCTTTTGCCTTTGCCATGGATGGCACCTTCCTCTCGCCGAATCCCGCGCGGCCTTATTAACGTCCGGGGAGCGTGGCGGTATCCCTAAACCGGTTATATTCGAAACCAAATCGTCCCAAGCACCTCAAATGTCCAGTGCCGACATTGCCAGACGCAGTGATTCGCGCCTTGCCGCGGGGTCGTAGGTCGCCCCGCCGAAGATCACTTCGTCCGCGCCGGTCCGTTCGACGAAACTGCCGACCCTGGCCCGCACTGTCTCGGGCGAACCGACCGCGCGGGCCACGTCAAGCTTGTCGAGGATGGCGCGCGCGCTTTCGGGTAGGCTTTCTCGATAATCCTTCACCGGTGGCGGTAGCTTGCCCGGATCGCCGGTGCGCAAGCGGACGAAGCTCTGCTCCTGCGAGGAAGAAAGCAGCTTCGCCTCTGCGTCCGTTTCCGCGCAGACGAGGTTCATCGCCACCATGACATGCGGCTTGTCGAGATATTCGGAAGGGCGAAACTGGCTGCGATAGCTTGCCAGAGCTTCGTCCAGATAGGCGGGCGCGAAATGGCTGGCAAAGGCGTATGCCATGCCCAAACGGGCGGCGAGCTGGGCGCCGAACAGGCTCGAGCCGAGCATCCAGAACTCGACATTGGCGCCAAGGCCGGGTGTCGCCCTGATCGGCAGGTCGAGATCGCCGGTCAGCATGGCGCGCAGCTCGACCACGTCCTGCGGGAAATATTCTGCGGCGCGCGACAGGTCCTTGCGCAGGGCCTGGCCGAGGATTGGCCCCGCTCCGGGCGCGCGGCCTAGGCCAAGATCGATCCGGCCCGGGAACAGTGCATCGAGAGTGCCGAATTGCTCGGCGATCACGAAAGGGTTGTGGTTGGGCAGCATGATTCCGCCCGCGCCGATGCGGATGGTCGAGGTGCAATGCCCGGCATGTGCCATGACGACCGAACATGCACCGCCTGCCACACCTTCGGTCGCGTGGTGTTCCGCCACCCAGTAGCGCGCATAGCCTGCATCCTCGGCAGCCTTGGCCAGCTCGCCCGCTTCGCGCAGCGCGTCGCCTATGCCGAAGCCCTCGCGCACGGGCACAAGGTCATGGACGGAATAGAGCGTCATTCTTCGAGTGCCGGCATGGCGTTGAGCTGGGCGAGATAATTGCGCGCGGCCGCCGCCTGCGGCGTTCCGGGCGCCGTGTCCATGACCGATTCCCACGTGGCGCGTGCGGCATCGTCGAAGCCGCCCATGGCGGCGATCAGCCCCGCTTCCACGCCGATGCCCGGATCCTCCGGGGCAAGCAGGGAGGCGGTCTCGATCCAACTCTGGGCGGATTCGAGATCGTCCATGCGCCGCGCCAGGGTTGCCGACAGCAGCCAGACTTCGGCTACCTGCGGCGCCCGCATACGCGCATCTTCCAGCGCCCCCGCTGCGAGGGCAGTTTCGCCCAGGCCGACAAAGGCGCGCGCGCGCTCGGCAGAGATCGTTCCGGCAAGTTCGGTTTGCCCTGCCGCTACGGCGTCGTCGTGCGCGATGGTCAGCAAGAGGCTGGCCTCGCGATAATCCTCCGCGGCCAACGCGGCATTGCCTGCCATGGTGCCGAGCCTTGCCCTGCCCGCCGCATCGTCTTCCAATCGCGCATCGCGTGCCTGGGTAAAACTGTCCTGCGCCGCATCCCAGCGCAGCAGCGCCATATAGGAGAAGCCGAGGCATTGCAGCGGATAGCTCCGCTCGGCGCCGGAGAGTCCTTCGAGCCATAATTGCGCTTCGGTGATCGCCGATGGCGGGTCGCGGCGCGAATCGTCCAGGCAAACGCGCAAGCGATCTTCCGCCAAAGTCGCGGGGGCGGACAATTGAGCGAGAGCAAGGGCAGAGGCAAAAGTGAGGAACATCGTTGCTTGTCCGGATCAGTGCATCGAGGCAGCGGTGCGCAGAAGCAGGGCGATATCGTCCTCGCGCGAGAGGCGGTGGTCGCCTCCCTTGACCAGCGTCACCTGCACATCTTCTGAACGCAGGGAACGGGCAAGCCGGAGCGAGGTTTCGGGCGGAACGTCCGCATCCTCCTGCCCGTGCAGCAGGCGAACAGGGCAATCGAGCGGGATCGAGTCCCCCAGCAGCAATTGTGCCTGTCCGTCCGACCAAAATCCCGGATGTGTCGGCATGGGATCGTAGCCGTAATCGCTTTCCTCGTAGATCGTCTCGCCACTGGCGAGCACGGCTTTCTGGGCCTGCGTGTAGCCCCATTCGGTGAAGTCTGGTGCAGCGGCTACACCGACCAGGCCGGAAACCTTCGGGCCAAGTTCCAACGCCGCCAGCAGCATCAGCCACCCACCCATTGAAGAACCGACCAGCACGACGGACTCATTGTCGACCACCTGGTCGACGAGGCCGCAGACCTCTTCGCGCCAGCGCGACAAGGTTCCTTCTGAAAACGCGCCAAGGCTCTGTCCGCAGCCAGAGTAGTCGAGCAGCAAACATTCCCGTCCGGCAGCCATGGACCAGTCGAACAGGGCGGTCGCCTTTCCGCCCTCCATGTCCGACAGATAGCCGGGCAGGAAGACCAGGGCCGGGCCGCTGCCCGGGTTGTGGCGAAAAGCGATGCGCCTTCCGGCGATCTCGGCAAACTGCGTTGCGGTTGCTCCCATGCTGGCGAACATGGCGGCTCACCTGCCTCTCGCCAAGGGGGTTAGTGACTTTGCAGCACTCCTACCTTATATCGCCCGGCATGACGCATGCGCGCACCACCACGACCACTACTACCACCCCGGTCCTCCGGGGGCGGTCGGTCGCGCGCTAAGCAGACCGCCGCCGCCCGGCTTCGGGCGGTGCGGCGTCAACCACCCGAAGCCTGAGACAAACTGGACGCCGCATCTTTCGGCGCGCGGGCAATTCTGCCATGGCGCCGCAAACGCGAAGTGAGAGTTTGATGAGCGAGTTGTTGAAGATCAGCCTTCCCGATGGTTCGGTGCGCGAGATGCCGCAGGGCTCGACCCCGGCGGATGTAGCGGCTGCAATCGGTCCCGGCCTTGCCAAGGCGGCGCTGGCCGCGCGTGTCGATGGCGAGCTGCGTGACTTGGGCCGCCCCTTCACCGGCGATGCCGAACTGGCGCTGATCACCAGCCGCGACGAGGAGGAAGCGCTCGAACTCGCCCGCCACGATTACGCGCATGTGCTTGCCGAAGCGGTGCAGGCACTGTGGCCCGGCACGCAGATCACTTTCGGCCCTTCGACCGATGACGGCTTCTACTATGACGTCATGGCGCCCGTCTCGCGCGAGCCTTTCGGCATGGATGACCTCCCCGCCATCGAGGAGAAGATGCGCGAGATCATCAAGGCCGACAAGCCGCTCCGCCGAGAGGTGTGGACGCGCGACCGGCTGATCGAGACGTGGAAGGCCCAAGGCGAAAGCTTCAAGGCCGAATGGGCGGCAGAGCTTCCCGATGACGAGGAGCTTTCGGTCTACTGGTCCGGTGAGGACTGGATGGACATGTGCCGCGGTCCGCACCTTGCCAGCACGGGGAAGCTCGATCCCGATGCCTTCAAGCTGATGCGCGTGGCCGGTGCCTATTGGCGCGGCGACCAGAAGAATGCGCAGCTCACGCGCATCTACGGCACGGGCTGGCTCAACAAGAAGCAGCTCAATGCCCATCTCATGCGGCTGGAAGAGGCGGCCAAGCGCGACCATCGCAAGCTCGGCCGCGAAATGGATCTGTTCCACCTTCAGGAAGAGGCGCATGGCTCCGTCTTCTGGCACCCCAATGGCTACAAGATCTGGCGCGAGCTCGAAGCCTATATGCGCCGCAAGATGGACGGCGCGGGCTACCAGGAGATCAAGACGCCGCAATTGATGGACGTGCGGCAGTGGACCCAGTCCGGGCACTGGGGCAAATATGCCGAGAACATGTTCGCCGTGCCCGACATCGTTCCCGAGGTCGAGGAACTGGGCGATTTTGCAGGCGAAACAGGCGCCAATCCGAAAGTGGCATCCGATGCGCACTGGATGGCGATCAAGCCGATGAACTGCCCGGCGCATGTGCTGGTCTTCAAGCAGGGCATCACGTCCTATCGCGAACTGCCAATCCGGCTGGGCGAGATGGGCTGCTGCCACCGCAACGAGCCGCATGGTGCGCTGCACGGGCTGATGCGCGTACGCCAGTTTACGCAGGACGATGCGCATATCTTCTGCACCGAAAGCCAGGTGGTCGAGGAGGTGCGCGCCTTCATCGAGCTGGCCGACAGCGTCTACAAGGATTTTGGCTTCACCTATGCCATCAAGCTGGCGTTGCGCCCGGAGAAGCGTTTCGGGTCGGACGAGGATTGGGACAAGGCCGAGCAGGAAATGCGCGACGCCGTGGCCGAGGCGGGCATGGCGAATGAGCAATATGGCTGGGAGGAACTCCCGGGCGAAGGCGCCTTCTATGCGCCCAAGCTCGAATGGCATTTGACCGATGCCATCGGTCGGACCTGGCAGGTGGGCACGATCCAGGGTGACCGCGTCCTGCCCGAGCGGCTCGATGCGACCTATATCGGCGAGGATGGCGGGCGACATCGCCCCGTCATGCTCCACCGCGCGATCTTCGGTTCCTATGAACGCTTCATCGGCATCTTGATCGAGCACTTTGCGGGCCGCCTGCCCGTCTGGCTGGCGCCGGTTCAGGCTGTGGTGGCGACGATCACGTCTGATGCGGACGGCTTTGCGAAGGAAGCTGTGGCGAAGCTGGAAGCGGCCGGCATCCGTGTCGAAAGCGACCTCCGGAACGAGAAGATCAATTACAAGGTGCGCGAGCACTCGCTGGCCAAGGTTCCGCATTTGCTGGTTGTCGGCAAGCGCGAGGCCGAGGAAGGCACTGTTGCCATGCGCACGCTGGGCGAGAAGGAACAGAAGTTCATCTCGCTCGACGAGGCGATTGCGCTGCTCAAGGACGCGGTGACCGCGCCCGACCTGAAGGCTTGAGGAGATGGGCGGGGCCGTGCGCCCCGCCCGCCCCATCCTATTCGAGCCGCATTCGGATCACTTCCTGCCCGGTCGCCTCGTGCATGTAGCGATCGGTCTCGGTGAAGCCCGAGCGATCGTAGAAGCGCCTGCCCACCGTATTGTTCGTGAAGACCTCGACGGTGAGCGCGCCTTTCAGACCGCGAGCATGGGTGAGCATGGCGCGCCCCTTGCCTGTCCCGTGCAGGTTAGGATCGAGGAACAATCCGCCGATCTCGCTGTCGAGCAGGGCAATGAAGCCCGCCGGTTCGCCTTGATGCTCGAGCACCCAGGTCTCTGCATGGGGCAGGTAGATATTGCGCATGTTCTCGGTCTCCTGCGCGAGGAAGTCCTCGCTCAGGAACGGGTGGGCGACGGCACTGGCCGCACGCCAAATGGATATGATGGCCTCCCTGTCGGCCGGATCGTAGGGTCTTATCATTGCTGGTGATGTCTTTCGCTTGGCCGCGGGCGCTTGGCGCCAATGCGGCATTGATTTCGTTGCGCATGACCCGAGGTTCGCACGCACCAAGCACGCGAATAGAAGCTTCTCGGGCGAAGGGCTGCAAGGCCGCAGCCCGAAATCAGCGGGACATCAAATCTCCATCGTGGAAGGCTTGCGCTATCAGCGCATGCCGTGATCCGCAAGCGAGCGGACCAAGACGCCAGGTTCTGGACGATTGGCTTAGAGCGGCAGGACGGCGCCGGCCGCGATCAGGGCACAACCGCAGGCGCTGACAATCGCAAAGCGAGCGATTTCGACGCTGTCGAAGGCGATCCGGCGGGTGTGGGCAATGGCCTGGCTCATGCCTCCATTCTCCGCTCCATTCCCTAACGAAACGTTAACCTCTCGCTAGGGCAGGCTGGGCACGTGCTGGCTGCAGCAATGGAAGCTGCCGCCGCCGGTCAGCACGGCATCGGCGCGCAGGCCCACTGTCTTGCGCCCGGGAAACAGCGCGTCGATGGCGGCCACGGCGGCATCGTCCTGATCCGAGCCATAGATCGGCACGACGACGACCTCGTTGGCGATGACGAAATTCATGTAGCTGGCGGGCTCGATGTCCTCGCTTTCGCCCATGGCGCCGGGTGAAGGGATGCGCGCCACCTCCAGGCCGAAAGCCGCGGCACGGGCGGCGGCATCTTCATAGGTTGCGGCATTGGGATCGTCGGAAGTCGTGGCTTGCGGGACAGCGAGTTTGCCCGGCGCAACGAAGCGGGCAAGATTGTCGACATGGCCGTCCGTATGGTCGCCGAGCAGGCCATTGCCGAGCCAGAGCACGCGGTTGAATCCGAGGTCGCGTTCTAGCCGCATTTCGATGTCGGCACGGGTCAGCGACGGATTGCGGTTCGCATTGAGCAGGCATTGCTCGGTGGTGACGACAAGGCCGGTCCCGTCGGTATCGACTGCGCCGCCCTCGAGGACCCAGTCCGCCTTGCCGAGGTCGTCGAGCATGCCGGCCTCGACCATGGATGGACCGGTATCCTGGTCGCCATCGAGGAGGTACTTTCCGCCCCAGCCATTGAAGCCGAAGCGACGGGCAGCGCGCCTGCCCTTCCCCAACAGCGTCAGCGGTCCGGTGTCGCGCAGCCAGATGTCTCCATAGGGATGCTGTTCGAAAAGGATCGAATCATGGGCCAACGCGCGCGCCCGCGCCTCGGCCAGCTCGTCGCGTACGACAAGGCGAACCTGCTGGCCCGTTTCGGCAATGGCGTTGGCGAAAGCGGCCACCTGCTCCTGCGCAGGGGCAAGGTCGCTCTCCCACAAATCGGCTGCGGCGGGGAAGCCGATCCAGATCCAGTCCTGTTCGGTCCATTCGGCGGGCATGCGCATGGTCATGCACTCGCCTCTGGCAAAGCCGGGGCTTCACCGCAAGCGGGGCCTTGCCCTTGGGGCTTGGGCAATGCAGTCACTCCAGCCATGCAAGGTCAGTGGGAATCGGCAATCGACAGGGCGCAGAAGCATTCGCCCTTTCTCGCGCTCGCAATGCAGCGCCTGCCGGATATCGCCGGATTGCTCGCCAGAGGCGAGGGCGAAGAGGCGCTACAGGCGGCCAAGGCGCTTGGTTCGGGCGAGGATGATACCGGCGTGGCGCTGCGGCGCGAGCGGCTGGGGCTGGCGCTCTCGCTGGGCATAGGCGATCTTGCCGGGGCCTTCCCCGTTGCCCGGGTAACGGGGGAATTGTCCGATTTTGCCGATCGCGCGCTCGACCGGGCGATCAAGGCGGCAATCCTCAAGCGGATGCCCGATTGCGAGCCGCGAGGTTTCGTCGCCATCGCGCTCGGCAAGCAGGGTGCGGGTGAACTCAACTACAGCTCGGACATCGATCCGATCCTGCTGTTCGATCCTGAAACGCTCCCGCGGCGCGACAGGGACGAGCCGGGCGAGGCGGCGCAGCGCTATGCCCGCACGCTGGTCGAACTGCTCTCGCACCAGACGAGCGAGGGCTATGTTTTTCGCGTCGACTTGCGGCTGCGACCGGCTTCCGAAGTCAGCCCGCTGGCGATCTCCTTCAATGCTGCGCTCAGCCATTACGAAAGCTCTGCCCTCGCTTGGGAAAGGGCGGCCTATATAAGGGCGCGGGCTGCCGGCGGGGACATCGAAGCCGGCGAGCATTTTCTCGAGCAGATCAGGCCATTCGTCTGGCGGCGCAGCCTCGACTTTACCGCCATCGAGGAAATCCGCCGCCTGACCGCTCGTATTCGCGAGGCCTATGCCGGTCCGCTCGAACCCGGGCCGGGTTTTGACCTCAAGCGCGGGCGTGGCGGCATTCGCGAGATCGAATTCTACGCCCAGACGCACCAGCTCATTTATGGCGGGCGTATGCCGGGGCTGCGCTGCAAGGGGACACGCGCGGCGCTCGATGCTTTGGCGCGCGAGGGCATTATCCCGGCGGAAAATGCGCAGGTGCTGGGCAATGCTTATGACCGGCTGCGCGTGGCCGAACACCGCCTGCAGATGGTGGACGACAAGCAGACACACGAATTGCCGCACTCGGCGGATGCGCTCGACAATGTTGCGCGGCTTGACGGATTTGCCGACGGCCAGGCGCTCATCGCCGACCTGCGCGAGGTGTGCAGCCAGGTCGCGGCAATCTACACCGAATTGCTAGGCCAGGACGAGCCGAGCCGCGATGGCACGGTGAAGGACGAGACGGGCGGAATCCCTGCCGATTTCATGCAGCGGGTCGACAATTGGCGCGAGACCATTCGCGCGCTGAGAGGGGTCGAGGCTCGAAAGGCGCTGCATGCCATCTTGCCGGATCTCTACGAGGCACTTGGTAGTGCCGCGGACCCGGACCGGGCAATCGCGCGGTGGGAAACCCTTTTGGCACGTTTGCCAACGGCAATTAACCTATTTCGCTTATTCGAGCAGCGGCCCGGCCTGCTCGAACAGGTGCTGCGCGTTCTCACCCTCGCCCAGCCGCTGGCCGACGAACTGGCGCGGCGCCCCGAACTGCTCGATGCGCTGATCGATACCAGCGCGCTCGACCTGCCTGGGACTGTCGAGGAACTGTCTCGGAAGATGGCGCGCTGCGAGGACGACGACTACGAATCGCAGCTCGACCAGATCCGCCACATTGTCGGCGAAGAGCGTTTTGCCCTCGGCGTGCAGCTGATCGAGGGTGTGCATGATCCGCTCGAGATTGCCGAAGGCCTGTGCCGCGTCGCCGAAGCGGCACTGCAGACCGGGGCCGATGCAGCGACCGCCGAATTCGAGCGCAATCACGGACGCATTGCCGGAAGCGAGTTGTGCGTGCTGGGCCTAGGCCGCTTTGGCGGCGGCGCGCTGACCAATGCTTCCGATCTCGATGTCGTCTACCTTTTCAGCGGCGGGTTTGGCGAGGAATCCGATGGCAGGCGCCCGCTTACATCCTCGCTCTATTACAACCGCCTCGCCACGCGGGTGACGGCCGCGCTCAGCGTGCCGACGGCCGAAGGCGCACTCTACGAGATCGATACGCGCCTGCGACCGCAGGGCAACCAGGGACCGCTGGCCGTCAGCCTGGAGAGTTTCGCCAAGTACCAGCACGAGGAAGCGTGGACTTGGGAGCATATGGCACTGTGTCGGGCGCGGCCGCTCTACGGTTCTGCTTCGGTCCGGGCGAAACTGTCCGATATCATCCACGATGTGCTGGAGAAGGAGCGCGATCCCGCCGCCCTGAAGGCCGATATCCTCAAGATGCGCGGTGAAATGGCCAGGCACAAGCAACCGCGCGGCCCGCTCGATGCCAAGCTGCTGCGCGGCGGGCTCGTGGATTGCGAATTTCTTGTCCATTACCTGCAATTGCGCGAGCGGATTGCCCATGATCCAGCCATCGAGGCTGCTATAGGCGAGCTCTCGGCGGCAGGCTTGCTGCCCGGCGAGCTCGTCGAGCATTTCTCCTTCATGGCGCGTTTGCTGGTCGCGGCGCGACTGCTCGCGCCCGATAGCGTTGAGCCACCGCCCAGTGCCCGTATTGCACTGGCAGCTGCATGTCGGCAGGACGATTACGAAGCGCTGCTCAAACGGCTTGCTGCGGCGCGCAGGGCGGTTGCCGAACAATGGCAGCGCCATTTCGACGAGATATTGGAGATCGAATGATGAGTGATTGGCCCACGATTGGCGATGCCATGCCCGATGTGGCGATGGAAACTCCCGAAGGCGGCAGCGTGAAGCCGTCCGACTTCAAGGGCAGCAAGCTGGTCGTCTTCTTCTATCCCAAGGACAACACGCCCGGCTGTACGATCGAGAACAAGGATTTCTCGGAGCTTTCGGCGGACTTCGAAGCCGCAGGGACCAAGCTTCTCGGCGTAAGCAAGGATTCGGCCAAGAAGCACCAGAACTTCATTGCCAAGCACGACCTCAAGGCCCCGCTCGCGACTGATGCGGAAGAGGGCGGCCTGTCCGATGCGCTGGGTGTCTGGGCAGAGAAGAAGATGTACGGCAAGTCTTTCATGGGAATGGTCCGCAGCACCTACCTCGTCGACGCCGATGGCAAGATCGCCCGCATCTGGCCCAAGGTGAAGGTGAAGGGTCACGCCGCCGAAGTGCTCGAGACGGCAAAGGCGCTTTAGCTCCGGCGATGGAGGACCTGTCGCAGGCCATACGTGCTGCCCTGCTCACGGGCGAGCCGCGCGCCAAGGTCAAGGCGACGCGCAAGCTGGTGCGAGACTGGCGTCGCGGCGCGCTTCGCCCGGGATTTGCAGTCGAAATGCCCGACCGGCCTCAATGGCCGGCACAGCTCGAGCTGCTGCCGCCTTCGCAAATGTCCAAGCGCGGACGCGGCGGCTCGGAGAAAAATCGCATCGCGCTGTGGCATTCACTGGCCCATATCGAATTTGTCGCCATCGATCTTGCACTCGACATGGTCGGGCGTTTCGGCGCCAGGATGGATAAAGCCTTCATAGGAGACTTCCTCCATGTCGCGGCGGATGAGGCGATGCACTTCGCCCTGATCGAAAGAAAACTGCACCGGATGGGGGTGGCCTATGGAGACTTGCCCGCCCATTCCGGACTTTGGGATGCCGCGTATGAGACGCGCGGAGATGTCCTTGCGCGGCTCGCCGTGGTGCCGATGGTGCTCGAAGCGCGCGGCCTCGACGTGACCCCGGCGATGCTCGACCGAGCGCGCGCTCAGGGCGACGAACAAGGTGCCAGAATCCTCGAACGAATCCTTGACGACGAAATCCGCCACGTCCGTGCGGGTTCAACCCATTTCTCGAAGATTTGCGACCGGCGAGGCGAAAACGCCGAAAACTGCTGGAAAATGCTCGTGAAACGGCACTTCCGGGGGATAATTAAGCCACCGTTTAACGACTCGGCGCGTCTTGCAGCCGGTCTACCGCGCGAACTCTACGCCGCACTTGCCTAATTAACTTTTCGCCACGTAACCCTGACAACACGTGATGGCGCCGAAGGTTCCGGTGCAATCGAAAAAGTTTCGGACAGGGGCCCCGCAAGGGGCAGGGGGTCCGGCGAGTTGGACAAGGTGCCGGCAAGGCACTGAAGACAAAGGGGTCGTATGATCATCAAGTCCGCACTCGGCGTTGTTGCCAGCCTTGCTCTTGGCGCAACTCCCGCCCTTGCACAGGAAAATCTCGTTTCGCAGCAGACCAGCGCACAGTTCGCCGGCGTGATCGAAACAAGCACTATCAGCCAGGATGTCGCCCAGATCGGCGACGAGGAATTCAGCGAATTGTTCGCCAGCTGGGAAGCTTTGGACAATGGCGGCCGCGTTACCCGTACCGGCCTCGTCGCTCCTGCTCCGCAGGCCAGCGTGGCCGTGCCCTCGCGCATGCCGCTCGATATCCTGCACCTGACCAGCAGTTACGGCATGCGCGATCACCCGATCCTGCGTCAGCGCCGCCAGCATCACGGTGTCGATCTCGCCGCGCCGCGCGGTACGCCGGTCTACGCCACGGCAGACGGCCGTGTCGGACAGGCCGAACGCTTTGGCAGCTACGGCAATTACGTTCGCATCGAACATGGTGGCGATTTGCACACGCGTTATGCCCACCTGTCCTCCTACACCGTCTCCGAGGGCGATGTTGTCCAGAAGGGCGACCTGATCGGCTATGTCGGATCAACCGGCCGCTCGACCGGCCCGCACCTTCATTACGAAGTGCGGATCGGCGATGAATCGGTCAATCCCTTGCCTTACATGACGGCGGGCTACGCTTCGCTCAACCAGGAAGAAGGCGCGATCGGCGGCCCGGAATAAGGCCGAACGCAATCTGGATACGAAAAGGGCGGCCAGTGGCCGCCCTCTTTGTTTGAGCTGCCGGGGCAGATCAGCTGGCGAGCAGGCGTGTGGCGATCTCGCGCACTTCGGCACCCATATCCTCGCGCTCGAGCGCCAGTGCCAGGGTTGCCTCGACAAAGCCGGTCTTGCTGCCGCAATCGAAGCGACGGCCGTCAAAGGTCACGGCGTGGAAGGGTTGCGATCCGATCATGCGCGCCATGGCATCGGTCAACTGGATCTCCCCGCCGGCGCCCTCGCCCTGGTTTTCGAGCGTGCGCATCACCTCGGGCTGGAGAATGTAGCGGCCGGAAATGATCTTGTTGGAAGGCGCTTGGGCAACGGGCGGCTTCTCGACCAGGCCCTTCACTTCGGTCAGCGCACCACTCGATGCGCCGGGATCGATCACGCCATAGCTGGACACGTCCTCCATCGGCACTTCGAGCACCGAAATCAGGTTTCCGCCCACGTCGTTATAGGCGTCGACCATCTGCTTCATGCAGCCGGCACCCGGCGCACCGACCATCAGTTCGTCGGGCAGCATGATGGCGAAGGGCTCGTCCCCGACAATGGCGCGGGCGCACCAGATGGCGTGGCCAAGGCCCATGGGCACTTGCTGGCGAACGGTAATGATGTCGCCCGGCGTGGCCCGCGTCGGCTCCAGCACGGCAAGCGACTTGCCGCGAGCCGTCATCGTGTTTTCGAGTTCGTAGGCGACATCGAAATGCTCGACGATGGCCGTCTTGCCGCGTCCGGTGACGAAAATCATCTGCTCGATCCCCGCCTCGCGTGCTTCGTCGACCGCGTACTGGATCAGCGGTCTGTCGACGATCGGCAGCAATTCCTTGGGGATCGCCTTGGTCGCGGGGAGGAAGCGCGTGCCCAGCCCGGCAACGGGGAATACGGCTTTGCGGATTGGCTTTTTTTCGCTCATGCTCAATGGAATAGGGAGAAGGCGGGAGCGTGGTCAATGGCCATCTTCCCTGTGCCGCCACATTGCCTCAAGTCATTTCCGCGACCAGCCAGACCCGGATTGCACTGGCGAGGCCCGGTGGGTTTTCCGCGAGGATTCGTTCGGCATCGATGCGCGCGATCAACGCATTGACGGGGATTTCCTCTTCCGCCGCGCGAGCCTGCAGCAATTCCCAGAAGATCGGTTCGAGACTGAT
Organism: uncultured Altererythrobacter sp.; assembly: GCA_913056125.1. Taxonomy (GTDB): domain Bacteria; phylum Pseudomonadota; class Alphaproteobacteria; order Sphingomonadales; family Sphingomonadaceae; genus Alteraurantiacibacter. The sequence goes on along the minus strand of CAJXNC010000005.1, from coordinate 26,203 downwards.
CGAGGTCTTGTGTCCGGCAATCTCGACCGAGTGCTTGACCGGAGGATGGTAGAGTGTGGTCATGGAATAGTGTGTGCTGGTTCGCTTGTAGGACATTACGATTTTTTTGGGGTGGATGGCGTGACCCGCTCCACCTAGACCGGCCATACCAACCGATAACGACATGGGCGAGCGAATGTCAGAGGGATGCCAGGCACTCACCGAAAAGGAAAAGCAGACGCTTCGCCTTGTCGTGCGCGGCTATGACGCAAAATCGCTGGCAAGCCATCTCGATATCTCCGTCCACACGGTGAATGAGCGCCTGCGGCAGGCGCGGCGGAAGATGGCCGTATCGAGCAGCCGCGAAGCTGCGCGCCTCCTGCTTGAGCATGAAGGGGAGGCCCCCAGTATTCTTGCAGACAAGGAATTGGGGGATGCGGGCGGTGCCGCCGGCGTGGGACATGAAGGGCCATCGCAGGATGGCCATTGGACGAGGCCGAGATTCGTCCAAATAGTCGGAGGACTAACTGTCATGTCGCTACTTCTGATCACTCTCGCACTGGGAATGTCGCAGACCGCCGCCACCGGTTCAGGCGAAGAGGCGGCCAATGCCGCCCAAACGGCTCCGCAAACCGAATTGTCCCGCGAAGCGCACGACTTCCTGGCGCTGGTCGACGCACAGCGCTGGGACGATGCCTATGAACGTACTGACAGCGAGTTCCGCCGGCTCAACTCTGTCGAGCAATGGTCTTCAGTCTCGCAGGAGGTACGCGATCTTCTGGGGCCTGTGCTCTCGCGCGACCTGATCGGCCAGGCCTGGGTACCTGCGCCGCTTGCGGGCTATGAAATCGTGCGCTTCCGCGCCAGCTACCAGAACCGCCCCGAAGCGATCGAAACGGTTACCTTCGTGCGCGAGGATGGCAGCTGGAAAGTGGCAGGAATCTGGATTTCCTGAGCGCAGGGATCAGGGAAAGGCGGGCCGTGATCGCGACCCGCCTTTCGCCTCAATACATGTGCTGGCCACCATTGATCGACAGAGTCGATCCGGTGATGAATCCGCCATCCTCGGATGCGAGGAAGCTGACGCCGCGGGCTATCTCGTCAGCATGGCCAAGGCGGCCGACGGGAATCTTGGCGACGATCTTCTCAAGCACGTTTTCAGGCACTGCAGCTACCATGTCGGTATCGATATAGCCCGGAGCGATCGCGTTCACGGTGACGGCGAAACGCGCGCCTTCCTGGGCCAGTGCCTTGGTGAAGCCGTGGATGCCGCTTTTCGCTGCAGCGTAATTTACCTGGCCGTACTGTCCGGCCTGGCCGTTGATCGAACCGATATTGACGATTCGGCCCCATTTCTGGTCGCGCATGTGCGGGAAACAGGCCTTGGCCATATTGAAACAGCCGCCAAGATTGATGCGCAGCACGTCGGTCCAGTCGTCATAGCTCATCTTGAGCAAGGTACCGTCGCGGGTGATGCCGGCATTGTTTACCAGTACGTCGATCGGGCCGACATCCTCGGCCACCTTGGCGCAGCCTTCCAGCGTCGCCTCGTGATCGCCGACATTCCACTTGTAGGCCGGGATGCCGGTTTCCTCGGTAAAGGCCCGCGCCTTCTCCTCATTGCCGGCATAATTGGCGACGACGGACATTCCGTCTGCCTTGAGCGCTTCGCAAATGGCGCGACCGATGCCTCTGGTTCCGCCGGTTACGATTGCCACGCGTGCCATTCTATTCCCCTTGTGAAACTGCTTTCGCGACCTCTTATGACCCTTAGGCGGAGTGCGGGGTGGCGGTAAAGAAAAACCCCGCCGAAGCGGGGTTTGCGTGAGCCGGGGCGCTGCCGGTCAGAAACGGAACTGCGTTCCGATATAGACCGCCTGGCTGTCCTGTTGTTCGATATCGGGAAGGTTGGTCAGGCGATCGCGTTCCTGCTGGTAACGAAGGCCGGCCGTGACATCGAGGTTGCGCGTGAGGCGATAGCTGCCGACCACGTCGAGTGACTGGTTGCCGGTCGAATCGAGCGTATGCGGAGCGACGCGTTCCGGAGCAAGGCCATCTTCCAATTCGATTCGCGCGGCGAAACGGCTTGGTTCCTGGCGAATGCCCTGGGAAGGCTCAAACTGCGCGAGGTCGGGAATTTCCGCATCGCTCAGGCTCTGCGAAATTGCAGGAGTCTGGGCGAAACTCTGATAACCACGAGCGATGCCCAGATTGTAACGGGTCGGGGCGATACGCGGTGTTGCCTCCGCAGCGACATTCTCACGCGCGGTCTGGATCGCGTTGCGGACCGAGATGGCCTGTGCCGTCTCATCGTCCACACGCACCGCCACGGTGAGCGAGCGGTTGGTCTTGCTGCCTGCGCCCGCCGGAGTGAAGCGCATGATACCAGCCTTGGCCCCCTGACGGGCTTGAATCAGTTCGGCCATGCGCGGATCGGCGGAAGCGGGAGTAAAGGAAGCGAAGCTTTCGATCGAGGGAAGGCCTTCGCCATCGTCGAGCAGGCTGACGGCGAGGCCAGCACTCGGAATAGCGAGCACGAGCGCGGCACCGGCAAAGCCAGCGGCCAGTCGGCCCTTCATTCCGGGAGTCGCTTTCCTGCTCACGCGATCAACCTCAATTCCCACCAAATCCCCTCCGATAAACACGACGCCAGCTTAACATGGCCTGATCGAGCGAATCGGAGCGATTCTCTTCTCCATCCCGATTACTAAGCCTTCGCCGGCCCATTTTCCAGCGATGCCCCGGCGCGAGATGCTGTTTTTCCAAGGTGTTGCATGCACTCCACAGGGGAGGGGTGCGGATTCATAGCCTATTCACGCGCAAACACGCCTGTAGTGGGTGAAGATGCGCTTCACCTTGCCGCCACCGGCTCACTGTTTATAGAGGCGCTCTGTACCGCATTGCGCGAATGGCTGATTTGACAGGACCAAGAATGGGAATGATCTCGAACCGTACCGAAAGTTCCAAAGCCCGCATGCCGGTTCGCGTGCTGCGCGGGGCCGCGATCGGCGCACTGGCACTCGGCCTTGCCGCATGCGGTGGCGGGAATGACCGTCCGCAGGCGGACATTGCGGCGTCGCAGGTCACCTATATCGGTGTGAACTCCTATCTCTGGCGCGCTTCGCTGGAGACCTTGTCCTTCATGCCGTTGACACAGGCGGACAGCAGTGGCGGCGTGATTGTGACCGACTGGTACGCCAACCCCGACAGCCCGACAGAGCGGGTCAAGGTCTCGGTGTCGATCCTCGACCAGGACTTGCGTGCAGATGCACTGCGCGTTGCGGCCAGCCGGCAGGTGCTGACCGACGGTGTCTGGATCGAGGCACCCGTGCAGGCGGCGACGGTGCAGCGCCTTGAGGACATTATCCTCACCAAGGCGCGTGACCTCCGGCGTTCCGCCATCGGTTAAACCCCGCTAGGCGGACCAGCATGACTGATACCCGATTCGATGTCCGGTTCGATGCCGGGCAGGCAGATACTCGTTGGCAGCAGGCCTGGGCTGAAGCGCGCTGCTTCGAGGCCGACAGCGATAGCGACAAGCCCAAGAGCTATGTGCTCGAGATGTTTCCCTATCCCTCGGGGCGCATCCATATCGGCCATGTCCGCAATTATACGATGGGCGACGTCCTGGCGCGCTACAAGAAGATGCGCGGGCACGAAGTGCTGCATCCGATGGGATGGGACGCCTTCGGCATGCCGGCCGAAAATGCGGCGATGGAAAAGGGCGTCCATCCGGCCGGTTGGACCTACGACAATATCGAGACGATGAAGGGCCAGCTCAAGCAGCTGGGTTTCGCGCTCGACTGGAGCCGTGAGCTGGCAACCTGCGATCCCGACTATTACGGGCACGAACAGGCGCTGTTCATCGATATGTATGAGGCAGGCCTGGTCTATCGCCGCGAAAGCGCGGTGAACTGGGATCCGGTCGACCAGACCGTGCTGGCAAACGAGCAGGTGGTCGACGGGCGCGGCTGGCGCTCGGGGGCGTTAGTGGAGAAGCGCAAGCTCAACCAGTGGTTCCTCAAGATCACCCAATTCGCGCAGGACTTGCTCGACGGACTCGGCACGCTGGAGGACTGGCCGGAGAAGGTCCGGCTGATGCAGGAAAACTGGATCGGCAAAAGCACCGGCCTGCAATTCGCGTTCGACTTGTCGAATGGCGAGAAGCTGGAGGTCTACACCACGCGCCCGGACACGATTTTCGGTGCCAGCTTCGTCGCCGTCGCCGCCGACCATCCCTTGGCGCAGGGCGTGGCTTCGACAAATTGCGATGCGGCCAAGTTCATCGATCTGTGCAAGCAGGGCGGCACGACCGCGGCCGAACTGGAAACTGCCGAGAAACTCGGCTTCGACACCGGTATTGGTGCGAAGCATCCGTTCACCGGAGAGTACCTGCCCGTCTACATCGCCAATTTCGTGCTGATGGATTACGGGACCGGCGCGATCATGGCCGTGCCGGGCCACGACCAGCGCGACTTCGACTTCGCAACCAAATATGGGCTGCCGATCACCCGCGTGATCGCGTCCAGCGCCGATGAGGCCGATGCGCCGCTGGCCGAGGCAGAAGCGGGTGACGGGGTTTGCGTCAATTCCGACTTCCTCGACGGGATGAGCGTCGCCGATGCGAAGACCGAAGTGATTAGCCGCATCGAGGCGGCCGGATCGGGCGAGGGCAAGACAGTCTGGCGTCTGCGCGACTGGGGCGTTTCGCGCCAGCGCTATTGGGGCACGCCGATCCCCTTCATCCATTGCGACGCCTGCGGCGTGGTTCCCGTGCCCAAGACCCAACTGCCCGTCACGCTGCCCGAGGATGTCGACTTTTCGATTCCGGGCAATCCGCTGCAGCGCCATCCGACATGGAAGCATGTCGAATGTCCCAAATGCGGCGCGGCGGCCCAGCGCGAGACCGATACGCTCGACACATTTGTCAATTCCTCTTGGTACTTCCTGCGCTTTGCCAGCCAGCCGGCGGACAAGCCGTTCGATGCCGAAGAAGTCGCAAAGTGGATGCCGGTCGAGCAATATATTGGCGGGATCGAGCACGCGATCCTGCACCTGCTCTATGCACGGTTCTGGACCCGGGCGCTTGCCTATTGCGGCAAGCTGGAGGTGAAGGAGCCCTTCGCCAGCCTGTTCACGCAAGGCATGGTCACGCACGAAGTCTATTCGCGCAAGGATGGCGCGCGGGAAGTCTATTACACTCCCGGTGAAGTCGAGCGTTCGAGCGACGGTGCAGTACTGAAAGCGGATGGCCAGCCAGTCACAATCGGCAAGGTCATCAAGATGTCCAAGTCGAAGAAGAATGTCGTCGATCCAGAGGACATCATTCGCGATTACGGCGCGGATGCGGTGCGCTGGTTCATGCTGTCCGACAGCCCGCCCGAGCGCGACCTCCCCTGGTCCGAGGCCGGGATCGAGGGCTGCGGTCGCTTCGTCCAGCGCCTGTGGCGCCTGTTCGGGCAATATGCCGAGGGCGCGAGCGGCGAGGACAAGGCCCTTGCCCGCAAGACTCACCAGACCATCGCTGCGGTAGCCGAGGATGTGGAAGCGCTCGCTTTCAACAAGGCCGTGGCGCGGATCTACGAACTGGCTTCTGCCATCGACAAGGCCGAAGCCTCGGCCACCCGCAATGAGGCGATCCGCACCATCCTGCTACTGGTCGCGCCGATGATGCCGCACCTGGCCGAGGAAGGCTGGGAAGCCATCGGATCTGGCGGACTGGTTGCCGAAGCCGCCTGGCCCGAGGTCGATCCTGCCCTGTTGGTCGAGGACGAGGTGACCATCGCGGTCCAGCACAAGGGCAAGCTGCGCGACACGCTCACCGTGGCCAAGGGCCTGTCGAAAGAGGAACTCGAGTCGCTTGCGCTGGCCAGCGAGAAGGTCCAGCGTTCGATCGATGGCGCGGAAGTACGCAAGGTGATCGTGGTGCCCGACAGGCTGGTCAATATCGTCACATGAGGGTCTGGGGTCGCCTTGCCCTGGCATTGGCCGTGCTCCCGGCACTGGCCGCCTGCGGCATGCGCCCCATGTATGCCGGCGGTGCACAAGGCGCGGTGGCGCAGGGGCTGGCGGCCGTCGAAGTGCCCGCCATCGAAGGGCGCGAAGGCTGGCTCGTGCGCAATGCGCTGAATGACCGGCTCGGACAGACTGGCGTGGTCGCCACGCCGCGCTACCGGCTCGATGTGCTGCTCGACGACCAGCTCGAAGGCCTGGGCCTGCTGACCGACGACACGATCGGGCGCGAGCGACGCACGTTGCGCGCGCGCTACCAGCTGGTCGATCTCGATAGCGGGGCGATCCTGGTGGACGCGACGGCGGAATCCGATGCCGGTATCGATGTCGTCAGTTCCGAATATGCGACCATTGCCGCCGAAGAAACGGCGCTGGAGAATCTTGCCGGGCAATTGGCCGCCCGGATCGTCAATCGCATCACCCTGGCGATAGACGGACGGTCGTGAAGGCAACACAGCGCGACTTCGCCCAGGTGGCACAGCGCTCCGCCGCCAACTGCGCGATCTTCTTTTTCTGCGGACAGGATGAGGCGGGCGCCTCGGCGGCTGCGGCAAAGCTGGTTGCCATGCTTCCCGATGCGGGAGAGCGAATCGAGCTGTCCGGGGCGGAGCTGAGATCCGATCCGGTGCGGCTGGTGGACGAAGCGCGCTCGACATCCCTGTTCGGCGGCACGCGGCACATCCTTGCCCGGGTCAGCGGCGAAGAGGCGCATGATGCCGTGAAGACCTTCCTCGAAATGGCTGATCTCGGCGAGACCGAGGGTGCATGCCCGGTGCTGATCATTGCCGGTTCGGCGACCGACAAGTCGCGCACGGCAAAGCTGCTCGAGAAGCGCGACGATGCTCTCGTGGCGATGTTCTACCCGCCGGACCTGCGCTCCGTCACCGCCGAGGTGCGCGCCATGGCCGACGCTGCCGGTCTGCGGCTTGGCGGCGATTTGGCCGAACGAATCGCCAGGGGAGCGGGACTCGATGTCCGCCTGGCCCAGTCGGAGGTCGACAAGCTTGCTCTCTATCTCGACGCCTCTCCGCAATCGCCCAAGCTGGCCGATGTCGGAGCGCATGACGCCATCGGCGCCAAGACCGAAGAGGATGGCTTCATGCCCGTGGTCAATGCGGTGCTTTCCGGCGAGGTGCGCAAATTGCCGCAGGAATTGCGCCGGATGGAGGAAATGGGCCTTAACCCGGTGGGGTTGGTCCTCGCGCTTGAACGGCGTGCCGCACAGCTTGCCTCGCTTGCCGCCAAGCTCGAGCCGGGCGGCGACATAAACTCGCTGCTCGATCGGCAGCGTGTCTTCTTCCGCGACAAGCGCGACTTGAGCGTACAATTGCGACGCTGGAATGCGGCCCGCTTGAATCGCCTCATTCCCAGGCTGACCGAACTTCACCAGTCCCTGCTGGCCAGTAGCCAGATGGCCGAACTGATACTGGCCAACTCCTTGACTCAGATAGCAAGATTTGCCGCGCCGCGCCGCTGACACCGCAATAATTGGCGTCATCAATTTGTTGCATCCGGGAAGTTGCCTGCAGATCCGTAACTCGCCCGGCCAATTGCGACGATCTATGTGCTCAGCGGCCCTGCTAGTTCAGCATTCGGCCACCGCAGCCGTCTGATCGAGCCGGCCGCGACAAGGATCGAAATCGCCGTGGGCAGGTGTGTCGGGATTCGCGGTGCACCGACGGGCGAGCGCCAGGTCGCCCGTGACGCAGGGGCTCCTCAACCCTTCAAAAGCGGTCGCCACCAGTCTTCGCGCTCGAGATACCAGCGTAGCGTCGTGGCCAGGCCGTGCTCGAAATCGTGCTGCGGTACGTAGCCAAGTTCATCGCGCGCCTTGGTCTCGTCGATGGCGTAGCGTCGGTCATGGCCCTTGCGGTCCTCGACAAAGGTCTTGAGTTCGAAGGTCGAGCCGCCCTTGGCCGCAGGTGCATCCGGATAGCGCGCGGCGAGCCCGTCGATTTCGGCCATGGCCCGGTCGACCTCGGTACAGATCCGGTCGATCACCGCCATGTTGGGAAGCTCTTCGCCGCCGCCGATATTGTAGGTTTCGCCCGGTCTGCCGGTGGACAGGCAAGCTTCGATGCCGCGGCAATGGTCCTCGACATGGAGCCAGTCGCGCACATTCATGCCATCGCCATAGATCGGCAGGTTACGGCCATGCAGTGCGTTCAGCAGGAATAGCGGGATGAGCTTTTCAGGGTATTGGTAGGGCCCGTAATTGTTCGAGCAATTGCTCGTCGTCACCTCGAGCCCGAACGTGTGGTGATAGGCGCGCACGAGGTGGTCGGACGACGCCTTGGAGGCGGAATAGGGCGAGTTCGGCTGGTAAGGCGTCGTCTCGCTGAAAGCGGGATCCTCCGGGCCGAGCGAACCGTAAACCTCGTCGGTCGAGATATGGTGGAAGCGGTGCGGTGTGCCGCTGCCTTCGTCCAGCCATACGGCGCGCGCCGCCTTGAGCAGGCTGTTGGTGCCGAGGATATTGGTGTCGACAAAGGCGTCCGGGCCGCTGATCGAACGGTCGACATGGCTCTCGGCGGCAAAGTGCACCACAGTTGAAATGTTGTGCTCGCGCAGCAGCTTCTCGACCAGCTGGGTGTCGCGAATATCGCCGACGACCAGCTCTGCCTGATCGATACCGGCAATGGTCGACCGGTTCCCGGCATAGGTCAGGCAGTCGAGCACCACCATGCCGTCATCGGGGTGCTTGTCAGCCCAGTAATGGACGAAATTGCCGCCGATAAAGCCGGCGCCACCGGTGACGAGCAAGTTAGCCAAGTGCCTTTTCCTCTTCGAGCATGCGGCGCAGGTTCACGCGCCAATGCGTGTATCCGTCATCCAGAAACGTTCGCGTCTTGGTGCAATCGAGAAGCGAGTAAGCGGGCCGCGCAGCTGGCGTTGGATAGCTCGACGTCGGAATCGGTTCGATGGGGACCGCCCTCTCCAGCATTCCCAGCGCAAGGGCCTCCTCCTGGATTGCCACGGCAAAGTCGTACCAGCTGGCAACGCCTGCATCGCTGTGGTGGAAGATGCCCTTGGCGCCATGAGCGACGAGGCCCCAGATCGTTGCCGCCAGGCCTGGCGCCCAGGTGGGCGATCCGATCTGGTCGCTGACCACGCGCAAGGCATCCTTCTCGCGCATCAGGCGCAGCATGGTCCGCACGAAATTGGCGCCGCCGGCAGTGTAGACCCATGCTGTTCGCACCAGCAGGTCGCCAGGGCGCAGGGCTTTCTCACCCTCGGCCTTTGTCCTGCCATAAGCGGAAATCGGGTTGCGCTCGTCCTCCGGCTGGTAGGCCCGGGAGGAGGTTCCATCGAAGACGAAATCGGTCGAGACATGGACCAGCTTGCCGCCGGTCTTGTCCAGTGCTTCGACCATGGCAGCAACCGCAGCTGCATTCAGCGCCTGGGCAAGATCTTCCTCGCTCTCGGCCTTGTCTACCGCAGTATAGGCCGCAGCATTGAGCACGAGATCGGGGCTGTCGGCGATTATCTTCGACCTGATGGCATCGGCATCGGTAAGGTCGAGATCGCCAATATCGATGGCTTCGATCTCGGTGCCTTCCGGGGCACTGGCGATCAGGCCGCGCCCCAGCTGGCCACCTGCACCGGTGATCAGCACCTTCATGCAAAGGCCTCCACTGCACCCAGCGGTTTACCTTCGCGGTCCTTGGCAGAAAGTTGCGGCTCAATCCCGTCCAGCGGCCATTCGATGCCGACATCGGGATCGTCCCATGCCAGCGAATGCTCGCTTTGCGGCGCATAGGGAGCATCGCATTTGTAGAGGAAGTCGGTGCCGTCCTCGAGCGTCAGGAAGCCATGCGCAAAGCCCTGTGGCACCCAGAACATGCGCTTGTTGGCGGCAGACAATTCGACGCCAACCCACTTGCCGAATGTCGGCGAGCTCTTGCGCAAATCGACCGCCACATCGAACACCGCTCCGCTGACCACGCGGACCAGCTTGCCCTGCGGTCCCGGATTCTGGAAATGCATGCCGCGCAGCACGCCCTTTTGCGAGCGGCTGTGATTGTCCTGCACGAAGGCGATGTCGAGCCCTGCCTCGGCGAATTTCGCAGCGTTCCAGCTTTCGAGGAAGAAGCCGCGTTCGTCACCAAACACGGCGGGCTCGATGATCAGCGGCCCCTCGATTGCGCAGGGGATAATGTTCATGCCGGGCCCTTGGTGCGCAACATTTGCATGAGATATTCACCGTAGCCAGACTTGATCAGCGGCTGGGCAATGCGCTCCAGCGTCTCGTCATCGATAAAGCCCTGGCGCCAGGCGATTTCTTCCGGACAGCAGATCTTGAGGCCCTGACGCTCCTCGGTGATACGGACATAGCTGGCGGCATCGAGCAGCGATGCGTGGGTGCCGGTGTCGAGCCAGGCATAGCCGCGGCCCATGATCTCGACCGAGAGCTGGCCTTCATCCATGAAGAGGCGGTTGAGATCGGTAATCTCAAGCTCGCCGCGCGGCGACGGCTTAAGATCGCGCGCGCGATCGACCACCGTGTCGTCGTAGAAATAGAGGCCGGTCACCGCATAGTTGGACTTGGGTTCTTCCGGTTTTTCCTCGATCGAGATGGCCCTCCCCTCGGCGTCGAATTCCACCACGCCATAGGCATCGGGATTGTTGACCCGATAGGCGAAGACGCTCGCGCCCGTTTCTTGCGCGCCCGCATTGCCAAGCAGGCCCGGAAGGCCGTGGCCGTAGAAGATGTTGTCGCCCAGCACGAGCGCGCTGGGGCCGCCGGAGACGAAATCGGCCCCGATATGGAAAGCCTGCGCGAGACCGTCCGGACTCGGTTGGACGGCATAGGTCAGTTCGACGCCGAATGCCGAGCCATCGCCCAGAACGCGCTGGAAGGCGGCCTGATCTTCCGGCGTGGTGATGATCATGATTTCGCGGATACCCGCGAGCATCAGCGTGCTCAGCGGGTAATAGATCATCGGCTTGTCGAAAACCGGCATGAGCTGCTTCGAGACGCCCTTGGTCAGCGGATAGAGCCGCGTACCGGAACCCCCGGCAAGAATTATGCCCTTGCGATTTGTCGACATTGAGGTTCCAACTTCCCTTGGTCAGGCCCGACCTTCAACAGTGCGCTTTGCAGTCTTGTCCTTTGTGGTCAACAGGTTGCACCGTTCGGGCAGGCGATCAATCGCCTTCCGGCACGGTGAAGCTGCCCGACACGCGGCCACCGGTGGTGTCATTGCCCGCCGAATTGCCGTCGACGCTGGAAATGCCCGAATTGAGGTCGATGACCATCCTGCCGCCATTGAGCGTGTCATTACCGCGGCGCAGGGCGACACCGCCCGAAAGGATGATCAGCTTGCGGTTGAAGTCGTAGACGCCCGCAGCTCCGCTGGCGCGTTCATTGCCGCGGCTGACGACGACGCCGCCCGTGGCATCGATCCGCTGGATGCGCAGCGTACCGCTGTCGGAAAAGGCTACCGTTGTGCGCTGTGCCGTCAGGCTGAGATCGCCTTGCCTGATCTCGACATTGCCGGACAGGACCACGCGGTCCTGCCGGTCCTGCAATTCGATCCGGTCGGCGGCATAATCGACCGGCAGGTTGGAGTTGAAGCCGGCGATATTCTGCGCGCCCGCCGTCGAGGCGAAGCCGAGTGCGACAACGCTTCCGGCAAGAGCGCCTGCGGCGAGTCCGCGCAGGGCAAGCTTGGCAAGAGTCGGGCGATTGGTGGACATGGGCCCACGCGATAGAGCATCCACGTGTTCAGGCAAGCGCATCATTGGATCCCCTGGGGCATGCGCAGGCGTCCGGGCACCATGCGCATTCGTGCGTTGCCGACCAGGGAGATCGTTCGCTCGCTGAGGTCGGCATAAAGGTTGTCTGCCTCAAAGCTGCCGGCCGGGACTTCGCCTTCGACCCGCCCTGTGCCGCGCAGCGTGCGTGTCGGCAGGTCGATCAGTACGTTGCGCGCGGCCATGTGATAACCATCGGCGGCATTGAATTCGACGATGCCGGGGATCAGCAGCTGTTCCTGCTCTATGTCATATGCACCGTTCGGGGCGTTGAGCACTGCAGGGCCTTCCGAGAGGGCGATGCGCGCCGTCAGATCGTGCATTTCGACAACCGGTTCGGAGCGGCTCACCTGGACCGCCTCGCCTGCCGAGATCGAAAAGGGCCGTCCGCGCGAGTCCTCGCCGCGATACATGGCGTTGTCGACCCGCAGCCGGTCCTCGGCGATGGCCACCTTGTTGCGATCGAGCAGGAAGCTCACCTCTCCGCGCGGGGAAAGAGGGGTGATCAGCATCATTGCCGCGACAACGCCCACTGCGGCAGGCAGGGCCACGGCCAGCACGCGGATCATCTTGTCCAGCTGGCTGCCGGGCGCGGCAAAATGCTGCCGCCGCGATCGGATCCTGTCTGCTCTTTCGGTCATGATCTGTTGCCTTGAGCCCTCTGGCGATTACTCGTGGCTGAAGATGTCCTTGTCCGCCCATCCGGCCATGTCGAGCCGCGCACGGGTGGGCAGGAAATCGAAACAGGCCTGTGCAATCTCCATCCGGCCTTCGCGCTCAAGCCGCCCGACCAGCACCTCGCGCATGCGGTGGAGGTAGCGGACGTCGGATGCTGCATATTCGCGCTGCGCCTCCGACAGTTCCGGAGCGCCCCAATCGCTGGATTGCTGCTGCTTGGAAATCGATTCGCCAAGCAGTTCCTCGACCAAATTCTTGAGGCCGTGGCGGTCCGTATAGGTGCGTACGAGCTTGCTGGCGATCTTGGTGCAGAAGACCGGTGCCGCCAGCACGCCGAGGTAATACTCGATTGCCGCGAGGTCGAAGCGGGCGAAGTGGTAAAGCTTGAGCCGCGCCGGATCGGCCAGAACAGCCTTCAGGTTGGGAGCGTCATAGGCGCTGCCATTGGCGAAGCGCACCAGGTGCTCATCGCCCTTGCCGTCGGATATCTGCACCACGCAAAGCCTGTCACGGTGGGTGACGAGGCCCATGGTTTCCGTGTCGACCGCTACGGGGCCGGGAGCCAGCACATCGGCCGGCAAGTCTTCTTCGTGAAAATGAACTGCCATATGCTGTTTGCCTTAGGCCGATTGGGGAAAGAGGGAAAGGGGATGCTGGCTGCCGGGGAAGGTGCGGAGTAGGAAGCTGCCATGGCGGAGAACGTTCCCGATAGCTGGCGCCCGGCGCTCGAACCCGTGCTGGCGGCACCCGAGGCGCGGCGGCTGGGCGGCTGGCTGCGGGCGGAGGAAGATGCCGGCAAGACCATCTATCCGCCGCGCGGGCTCCGCCTGAAGGCGCTCGACCTCACCCCGCTCGACAAGGTCAAGGTCGTGATCCTTGGCCAGGATCCCTATCACGGGCCGGGCCAGGCGCATGGGCTGAGTTTTTCTGTGCCGCAAGGAATCCAGCAGCCGCCTTCGCTCAGGAACATACTCAAGGAACTGCAGGACGATCTGGGATTGCCCCCCCCTGCGCATGGCAATCTCGAAAATTGGGCGAAGCAGGGTGTGCTGCTGCTCAACAACGCGCTGACCGTGGAGGCAGGGCAGGCCGGATCGCACCAGATGCGCGGCTGGGAAGCGATCACCGATGCGGCGGTTGCGGCCGTGGCCGAGCGCGATGTGCCGAGCGTCTTCATCCTCTGGGGCAGCCACGCGCAGAAGAAGGCGCAGCGCATCGAAGCGCTCAATTCCGGCCGCCACCTGGTCATCCGGTCTCCGCATCCGAGCCCGCTTTCCGCCCATCGCGGCTTCTTTGGCTCGAAGCCCTTCAGCCAGGCCAATGCCTTCCTCGAAGCCAATGGGCGCGGCGCGGTCGACTGGCGGCTGTGAGGTCATGCCATGCCGGAATTGATCGAACCCACGCGCGCGCACCTGCCTTCCTATGTCGGGGCGCTCGAACGCGGCTATTCGCCCAACAATATCGATTCCGAACGCCACCGCCTGCGCGAGCTGGGCGAGATTGCCGATGATCCTGCGCGCTTCCTCGCCGGCATGACCGATCGCGAAGCCAGCGCGGGCGATATCCAACTGCCCGATGGCAGCATGGTAAAGCGCATTCCCGGGATTCGCCGCTGGATCTGGGAAGACGAGTATTGCGGCAGCATCGGCTTTCGCTGGCAGCCCGGCACGGAGGAGCTGCCGCCGCACCTACTCGGCCATATCGGCTATTCGGTGGTGCCATGGCATCAGGGCAGGGGGCTTGCCGCATGGGCGGTGCGCGAAATCCTGCCTGAAGCGCGTGCGCTGGGCATGCGCTGGATCACGATCACCACCGACACGGACAATATTGCGTCCTGGCGCACGATCGAGAATGCCGGCGGCTACCACACGCATAGGGGCGAGAAGCCCGCCGCCTACCAGGATGGCGAGACGATCGAGTGGTTCCGTATCGACCTCTGAGGGTTGCGGGACAGGTGCGAAAGACAACCAACCCCTCACACCTGACACGCTGTCCTGATCGGAAAATCCGACCGGGCGCAGCGCTTGGTTTCCCGACGGAAATTGAAGGGGTTCCGGGACGTTCCATGCCGCGCCTTTGACAGGTGGGAGCGCCTGTAGGAAAGTTACGCCATGACCGAGGAGGATGCCCGCACGGCGCTGGAGGCGCGGCTCGCAGAGCTTGATCGGCTCGACGCGATAAGCGCGGAAGGGCGTGCGCCCGTCACGCTGCAGCAGGATGCTGTCGGTCGCCTTAGCCGCATGGACGCGCTGCAGCAGCAGGCCATGGCGCAGGCGGAAGAGCGCCGCCGTCAGGCCGAGCGTGGCCGTATCCGCGCGGCCTTCGAGCGGCTCGACCAGGGCGAATGGGGCTGGTGCGTGACTTGTGGCGAAGAGATCGCTGCGGGTCGCCTCACAAACGATCCCTCCGTTGCGACCTGCGTCGGATGTGCGGGCAGAAGCTGATGGACATTGGCAACCCGGACTTTGCGTTGGCGGTAGCAGCCTCCTTGCAGCGTCAAGGACTTATGTGACATAGACAGAGCGGAAAGAGGAAAGCCCATGGCACTCTCACCTGTCCGAACGGTTATTTCGATTTTGGTGTTTGCCGCCAGCGCACCGCTTGCCGCGCAAACTCTTGAAGACCTCGACACTTTGTCGGACCAGACCGTTGACGAGGAAACGGGTATTGCCGCCGCGCTTGAGCAGACCTCGCGCGGCGATCTACTCGGGGCACTGGCGACACTCGAACGTGTACTCACCCTGTTTCCCGAATCCGACGAAGCACGATTCAACCATGCAATGCTGCTGTGCTGGATCGACGACGCGCAAGGGGCGCTGGTCGAGTTCGATCGCCTTGACGAGGACGATTACGCTCCCGGAGCGCTTGAGCAGTCGCGCGAAACTTGTCGCTCGGTAACGGCGGGAGGTGGCCAATGAGATCGCCCCGCCGCACAATCACTTCGCTGACTATTGCCAGCCTGCTCGCTTCGAGCGTGCTGGCAACGCCAGCAGCTGCGCAACAGCGCGTAGAAGTGGGCAATGTCGCCAGCGTGGTCGGCGATGTCACGCTCGACAATGACCAGCTCCGTCGGCCGATCGAGGTTGAACGCCAGCAGCGCGTTGCCTGGGGCGACTTGATCGAGACCGAGCGCAATTCGCAATTGCAGATCTTGCTGCTCGACCGCTCCAATTTCGGTATCGGCGCGCGCTCTCGTGTGCGGATTGACCGCTATGTTTACGATCCGAACGAAGGGCGTTCGCTTTTCGCCAGCTTCCTCGAAGGCGCGCTGCGCTTTTTCTCGGGTGCCGACGAAGGCGATAACAGCGCCGAGATCACCACGCCTGCCGGGCGTATCGGCATTCGTGGCACCGCCATCGACATGCTGGTGGGCGACGAGGCCGAGGATATTGCCGAGGACGAGGATTTCGTCGGCAGCGTGCGCAGCGATGATGACGAGGCGACGCTGGTAGTGCTGCGTGGCCCCGGCGCCAATGCGCTTAGCGGCGTGACGCCCGGACTTGCCGAAGTGACGGGTGCTGGCGTCACGATTGTCCTCGATGGGCCGGGCCTCGCCGCATATATTCCGCGCGAAGGTGCAGCCCCGATCGGACCCTTCCGGATTTCCAACGGAGGCCTCGCCCGGGTGCAGGACCAGATCTCGCCCCGCTGGGCGCGCAGTTTCGAGGATGGCGGCATTCCCGACGAGGTGGTTGCAGGCGTTGCCGCCGCGGCGGTTATCGGCATCATCCTCGGCACACGCGGCGGCGGCGATGATGATAGCGGCCCCACTGTCGATGCCGGTAGCATCCTGGGAGGCGGCGACAATGATCGTTGCGAGGACGCCAATGGACGCCCGATCCCCTGTTCGCAGATTGACTGACTACTTCGCAGTAGCCTGATAGACGCCATCCCAACCCTCGCCGGGAGGATCCTCGCGCAGCCCGGCAATGCGCTCGGCAAAGAGCGCGTGCAGGCCGGGAATCTCGAAACTCTCATATAGCGCCTTGCCTCGCTCCAGGGCTGACAGTGCGACGTCCCAGTCCTGTGCGCGATAGGCTTCGAGCATGGCGAGATGCGTGCTGCGCAGGCGCTGGAAATCCTCGCTTGCTTCCATCGCTTCGTCACCGAGCAGGGCGGAAATCGTCACCGGCTCGTCGCGCCCGACCGCGCGCACCCGATCGAGTTCGAGCAGCGCAAATGTGTCGAGCCGCCCGGTCAGGGTCTGGCCCACGGCAATTGGCACGCCATATTGCTTGGTCAGTCCCTCGAGCCGCGAGGCGACGTTTACCGTGTCGCCGATCAGCGTGTAGGAGAGCCGCTTGCGTGAGCCCATATTGCCGACGCAGCACAATCCCGAATTGATGCCGACGCCGATCTTTACCTCGCCCGGCCATACGGCACTGTCCTGCCCGGCCATGGCGGCGTTCAGCTGCTTCGTCTTCGCGATCATTTCCAGCGCGGCGCGCGCGGCATTGGCGGGATGGTCCGGATCGTCGAGCGGGGCGTTCCAGAAGGCCAGGATCGCATCGCCGATATACTTGTCGAGCGTCGCCTTGCGAGCCAGCAATATCTCGCTCATCGGCGTGAGGAAGGCGATCAGGAAGTCGATCACCTGCTTCGGCGTGTAGCGCTCCGAAATGCGGCTGAAGCCGCGAATGTCACACATCAACACGCTCATGTCGCGTTCCTCCCCGCCCAGTTCGAGCTTGTTCGGATCGTCGGCGATCTGGCGCACGAGTTCGGGCGAGAGGTAGCGGTCGAAGGCGGCGTGGATATAGGAGCGCTGGCGTTCCTCGCGATAATAGACCGCCACCGTTTGAACCGCATAGACCATGAGGATTGCGAGAACCGGCCAGATCGGGTCGAGCAGGTATAGGGCGTTGGTGAAGGCGAGCCAGCTCACCCCGATGACTGCGCCTATGCCGAGCAATGCCGCCAGCGCTCCCAGCCCTGCCCCCAGCCTTGGCAGCATCAGCGCCAGCGCCACGCCGAGCAGCAGTGCGAGCACGCCTTCTAACGCGCTCGCCCAGTCCGGACGTTCGAGGAAATGACCGGCGAGCATCTGCTCGACCGCTGCCGCATGGACATTCACCCCGGCAGTCCGTTCGGTCAACGGGGTCGAGACGAGATCCTGCAGGCCGACCGCGCTACCTCCGACCAGCACCAGCCGTCCGGCCACCGCTTCGGCCAGCTCGGTGTCTGAAATGTCGCCGGTGATGATCCGCCATGCGGGCAGCATTTCGCGTGATCCCTCGGGCGGGTAATGGACCCACATTTCGCCCGCCTCGTTGAGCGGGACCTCGATCCCGTCAAGGCGCATGGCAACCGCCGCAGCGCTGTCTGCATATGTCGTCTCCCCGCTGCCTGCGCTGGTCAGCAGATTCGGAGAGCCGGCATTCAGCGCCACGCGCACCTGTTCGAGCGAAAGCGAAGGTACCAAAGTCTCGCCATAGAAGGCGACGAGCGGCACGCGACGGACGATCCCGTCATCGTCGGCGTCGAGGCTGACGAATCCGGTGCCAGCCGCGGCCTGCTCCAGCACGGGCACAGGCGGTAGCGCGCCTCTGTAGCTTGCTACAAAGCCCCGTGGCGGATTGCCGCTAACCGAAATACCCATGCGCGGCTCGATTTCGCGCCCGATCGCCTGCCGCTCCAGGAAATAGGCCAGCACCACCGGTACCTCGTCGAAACTCTCGGCAAACTGCGCATCATGGCCCGGCAAGGCGGCAAGCTCCTCGCCTATCGCCTCGCCTGCATAGCGCTCGGCCAGAGCTTCGGGAGAAGTCCGGTCGGCTTCCGAAAATACGATGTCATAGGCGACCACCTCGGCCCCCGCCTCGCCCAGCCGCCTTGTTAGCCTGGCAAGATCGGTGCGCGGCCAGGGCCACTGGCCGAGCAGCTCGATCGACATCTCGTCGACATCGACCACTATCGCGGGTGCTTCGTTCGCACCCTCCCACGGCGCAGCACGCTGATAGACATCGAAAACCTGCATCTGCAGCCGCTGCACCGGTGCCGGGTCCAGAGCCAGCAACAGCATCACCAGCGCCAGCGCAGCAAAGCCAGCCAGCGCCGGCCCCAGTCTCTCCGCAACTGCCCGCAAGCGGTCCATGGCCTCTCCGCCGGTTCGAGGGCCGCAGCCTAGGGAGATAGCCTGATGGATGCAATTGCAGGCGAAATCGGAGGCCTTATGGTCTGGCTTTCAACTGATTATGCGCTTGTCAGCGATTACCGCCGGTAGAAGATCCTTTCTTCGCATTTGCGCGGCGTCAATTTAATTAGCGCGCTAACCATCTAGGCCGCTTCCTGCACAAGCACAGGGAAGAGGCCCCCATGGCGATCGAAGTCAAACCCATCCTGCCGCGATTCGGCGCCGAGATTTCCGGCGTGGACATCAGCCAGCCGCTCGACGAGGCGACCAGGCAGCAGATTCGCGATTTGCAGGATGAATGGGGCGTCACCGTGTGGCGCGATACCGGCCTCGACGATGCCGGCCATGTCGCCTTCAGCCGCATCTTCGGCCATGTCGAGCTGGCGCCGCGCCATCCGGGCAAGCCCTCGCGCATGCCCGAGCCCGAACTGTTCGACGCTTCCAACCTCGATATCCATGGCAATATCAACCAGGATCCCAGCACGCGGCTCGCCGCTGGTGGCAACCGGCTGTTCCATTCGGACAGCTCCTTCATGGATGTGCGCGCTGCGCAGGCCCTGCTGCTGTGCCACGAAGCGCCGCCGCATGGCGGGCCGACCTGGTTTGCCGATTCGCGCGGTGCTTATGACGATTTGCCGCAGGCGATGAAGGACCGTCTCGAAGGCCTCGAGGCGACACATTCCTATTTCTGGTCGCGCCGCCGAGCGGGCTATCCCTATACCGAGGAGGAAGTGGACGCGAAGCCCTCCGCCACCCACCCCATGGTGCTGACCCATGCCGGATCGGGCCGGAAGTCGCTCTATGTCGGGGCGCATACGCGCGACATTGTCGGCATGGACCGTGACGAAGGGCGCGCGCTGATCGACGAGCTGATCGCCCATGCGACGCAAGACAAATATGTCTTCGCGGTCCATTACCGGCCCGGCGACATGACCATCTGGGACAATCTCTGCTCGCTGCATCGCGGGGGCGAGTACGATGCCGAGCATCGGCGCGACATGCGCCGCACCACGGTACGCGAACAGGCCAACAGTTCGGCCATCGCCGATGATCACTATACGAGCATGTTCGTGACCGCGAAGGACACGCCCTTCAGCCCCGCGGAGGAGACCGTGGACAAGGTGCTCGAAAAGTCGTGACGGTGCTGCTGCGGCCTAGCGCGGCAGTTCGCTGACCCCCATCAGGGCTTCGTCCACGCTGCGGGCACACTGGCGGCCTTCGCGGATAGCCCAGACCACCAGGCTCTGGCCGCGGCGCATGTCGCCGCAGGCCCAGATCTGCTCGTCCGAGGTGCGATAGTCGTCCGTATTGGCGAGGACATTGCCGCGCGCATCGAGCTCGACGCCCGACTGGTCGATCATGCCCTGCTTCTTCGGGCCGACAAAGCCCATGGCCAGCAGGATCAAATCCGCGGGAAGGGTGAACTCGCTGTCGGGAACCTCCTCCAGCTTGCCGTGCGACCAGTCGGCGCGCACGCAGCGCAGGCCCGTGACCTTGTCGCCTTCGCCGACAACTTCCTTGGTCAGCACTGCCCAATCGCGCTCCACGCCTTCTTCGTGGCTCGAGGAGGTGCGCAGCTTCATCGGCCAGTCGGGCCAGGTCAGCAGCTTGTTCTCATGTTCCGGAGGCTGCGGCATGATTTCGATCTGGGTTACCGACTTGGCACCCTGGCGGTTGGACGTGCCGACGCAGTCGCTGCCGGTATCGCCGCCGCCGATCACGATCACGTTCTTGCCCTGGGCGGAGAGCGTGCCGCGCGGTGCAGCGCGTTCCTCGCTATCGCCGGCATTGCGCTTGTTCTGCTGGGTCAGGAATTCCATCGCCAGGCGTACGCCCGACATTTCCGCGCCAGGAATGGTCAGCTGGCGCGCATCTTCCGCGCCGCCCGACATCACGATCGCGTCGAAGTTTTCCTTCAAGTTCTTGATCGAGATGTCGACGCCGACCTCGGTCGATGTCTTGAACACAACGCCTTCGGCCTGCATCTGCACCGCACGGCGGCTGATGAGGTGCTTCTCCATCTTGAAGTCGGGAATGCCGTAGCGCAGCAGCCCGCCGACACGGTCGTTCTTTTCGAACAGGGTCACGGAGTGGCCGGCGCGCGCAAGCTGCTGGGCGCAGGCCATGCCCGCCGGACCCGATCCGACCACGGCGACGTTCTTGCCGGTGCGCTTCTCGGGCACCTGCGGCTTGATCCAGTCTTCCTTCCAGCCGCGATCGACGATGGCGCATTCGATGCTCTTGATCGTCACCGGCTGGTCGATGAGGTTGAGCGTGCAGCTCGCCTCGCACGGGGCCGGGCAGATGCGGCCCGTGAATTCGGGGAAGTTGTTGGTCGAATGCAGAACTTCCAGCGCATTCTGCCAGTTACCCTCATAGACCAAATGGTTCCAGTCCGGGATGATGTTGTTCACCGGACAGCCGTTATGGCAGTAGGGGATGCCGCAATTCATGCAGCGGCTCGCCTGGCCCTTGAGCTGTTCCTCGCTCGGCTGGATTACGAATTCCTTGTAATCCTTCAGCCGCTTCTTGGGATCTTCGTAGCTGCGATCCTGGCGATCGAGTTCGAGGAAGCCTGTTTCCTTGCCCATCTTCTAAACCCTTATTCTGCAGCCACGGCTTCGCTCTCGAGGCGTTCGGCCTCGAGCTGCTTGAGCGCGCGCGCATAATCCACCGGCATGACCTTGACGAACTTGCCCATGGCATTTTCCCAGTCATCGAGCAGTTCGGTCGCCCGTTTCGATCCGGTATGCAGCTTGTGCCGCTCGACCAGGATCTTCAGACGCTCGGCGTCATGATAGAGCGGGTCGCCCATGCCGTAATCGGTGACGCTGGAGGGCCGTTGCTGCGGCTCGCCCCATGAATTCTCGGCAGGCGAACCGGCCGGGGCAATTTCCTGCAACTCGACCTGGGCCATGTTGCAATTGTCCCTGAAGTTGCCGTCCGGATCGTAGACATAGGCGATACCGCCGCTCATGCCCGCGGCAAAGTTGCGGCCGGTCTTGCCGAGCACGCAGACGACACCGCCGGTCATGTATTCGCAGCAATGGTCGCCAGCGCCTTCGACCACGGCGATGGCGCCCGAGTTGCGGACTGCAAAACGCTCACCGCCAACGCCGTTGAAATAGGCTTCGCCGGCGATCGCGCCGAACAAGACCGTGTTGCCGACAATGATGTTGCCGGCTGCTTCTCGTGCACTGTCTTCCGGCGGGCGCACAATCACGCGGCCGCCCGACAGGCCCTTGCCGACATAGTCGTTCGCATCGCCGACCAGGTCGAGCGTTACGCCGTGCGCCAGCCAGGCGGCAAAGCTCTGCCCGGCGACTCCGGTCAGATTGATGCGCAGCTGTTCCGCCTTCAGCCCGGCATGACCGAACTTGCGGGCGATTTCGCCCGAAAGCATGGTGCCGACGGTGCGGTTGACGTTGCGGATCGGGAAATCGAGCACCAGCGTTTCGCCATGGTCGATGGCGGGACGCGCGGCCTGGATCAGGTCATTGTCGAGTGCGGCTTCGAGGCCGTGGTCCTGACCTTCGGTGTTGTAGAGTTCCTTGCCCTCGGGCACCTCGATCTTCGTCAGCAGGCGCGAAAGGTCGATGCCTGCGGCCTTCCAGTGGCGATCCACACGGCGCATGTCGATCCGGTCCACCCGGCCGATCATCTCGTCCATCGTGCGGAAGCCCATTTCCGCCATGATGGCGCGCAGTTCTTCGGCCACGAAGAAGAAGTAGTTGATCACGTGCTCGGGCGTGCCGACGAAGCGCTTGCGCAGTTCGGGGTTTTGCGTGGCGACACCCACCGGGCAGGTGTTGAGGTGGCACTTGCGCATCATGATGCAGCCCGCCGCGATCAGCGGGGCAGTGGCAAAGCCGAACTCGTCCGCGCCCAGCAGTGCGCCCACGGCGACATCGCGGCCGGTACGCAAACCGCCATCGACCTGTACCGCGATGCGGCTGCGCAGGTCGTTGAGCAGCAGGGTTTGCTGGGTTTCGGCAAGGCCGATTTCCCACGGCGAACCGGCATGGGTCAGGCTGGTCAGGGGCGAAGCGCCCGTTCCGCCTTCATAGCCAGAGATCGTGACATGGTCCGCCCGCGCCTTGGATACGCCTGCGGCAACCGTGCCTACGCCCACTTCGGACACCAGCTTGACCGAGATACGCGCGGCCGGATTGGTGTTCTTGAGGTCGTGGATCAGCTGCGCCAGATCCTCGATCGAGTAAATGTCATGGTGCGGCGGCGGAGAAATCAGGCCCACGCCCGGCGTCGAGTGACGGGTCGCGCCGATGACCTTGTCGACCTTGTGGCCGGGCAGCTGGCCGCCTTCGCCGGGCTTGGCACCCTGCGCCATCTTGATCTGGATATCGTCGGCATTGACGAGATATTCGGTGGTCACGCCAAAGCGGCCCGATGCGACCTGCTTGATCGCTGAGCGCAGATTGCTGCCGTCTTCCATCGGTTTGAAGCGACGCGGATCCTCGCCGCCTTCACCGGTGTTGGACTTGCCGCCGATCTTGTTCATCGCGGCGGCCAGCGTGGTGTGCGCTTCCCAGCTGATCGAGCCATAGCTCATTGCGCCGGTGGCGAAGCGCTTGACGATTTCCTCGGCCGGTTCGACTTCGGCAATGTCGAGCGGCTTGTCCGCCGGCTTCAGTTCCATCAGCCCGCGAATGGTCAGCATCCGTTCGGACTGGTCGTTGATCGATTTGGCGAAGGCCTCGTAATTCTCGAAGCTGTTGCCGCGCACCGCGTGTTGCAGGCTGGCGACATTGGCCGGGGTCCAGGCATGGTCCTCGCCGCGCAGGCGGTACTGGTAGATACCGCCGACATCGAGCATGTTCTTGTAGATCGGGTTGTCCGAATAGGTCAGCGAGTGGCGGCGTACCGCCTCGTTCGCGACCTCGATCAGGCCGATGCCCTCGATCGTCGTGGCTGTGCCGGTGAAATAGGCCTCGATGAAATCCGAGGACAGGCCGACCGCGTCGAAGATCTGCGCACCGCAATAGGACTGGTAGGTCGAGATGCCCATCTTGGACATGACCTTCTGGATGCCCTTGCCGACCGCCTTGATGTAGTTCTTGCGAACCTGCACGGGATCGAGTTCAGGGTGTTTCTCGGCGCGGATGTGCTCCAGCGTCTCAAAGGCGAGATAGGGGTTGATCGCTTCCGCGCCATAGCCCGCCAGCACGCAGAAATGGTGCACTTCGCGCGCTTCGCCGGTTTCGACCACCAGGCCGGTCTGCATGCGCAGACCCTGGCGAACGAGGTGATGGTGCACCGCTGCCGTGGCCAGCAGGGCCGGCATGGGGATGCGGTCCTTGCTGGCCGCGCGGTCGGACAGGATCAGGATGTTCTTGTCCTGCAACACGGCCTCGGTTGCGGCCCAGCACATTTCCTTGAGCGCCATTTCCAAGCCTTCGGCGCCGGTTTCGGCATCCCAGGTCATGTCGATCGTTTCGGTGCGGAAGGCACCGTCGAGGTTTTCCTCGACCGAACGAATCTTCTCGACATCCTTGTTGGTCAGGATCGGCTGGTCGACTTCCAGGCGCTTGTGCGTGCCCGCATCGCGGCCCAGCAGGTTGGGGCGCGGGCCGATCATCGACAGCAAGCTCATCACCAGTTCCTCGCGGATCGGGTCGATCGGCGGGTTGGTCACCTGGGCGAAGTTCTGCTTGAAATAGTCGTAGAGCAAGCGCGCCTTGTTGGAGAGCACGGCGATCGGCGTATCGGTACCCATCGATCCGATGGGATCGTCGCCATTGACGGCCATGGGCTCGAGGAACTTGGAGATATCCTCCTGCGTGTAGCCGAAGTTCTGCTGGCGCTTGAGCAGGCTGTCTTCCGCTTCGCGCACGGCGTCCTGGTCGGTCTCGATCGCCTCGAGATCCTTGAGCTTGTACTGCGCCTGCTTGAGCCACTTTTCGTAAGGCTCGGCATTGGCGAGATTGGCCTTGAGCTCCTCATCCTCGACAATGCGGCCTTCCTCGAGGTCGATCAGCAGCATCTTGCCCGGCTGCAGGCGCCACTTGCGAGTGATGTCCTCTTCCTTGAACGGGAGTACGCCGCTTTCCGAAGCGAGACAGACGATATCGTCCTTGGTTACGCAGAAGCGCGCCGGACGCAGGCCGTTACGGTCGAGCGTGGCGGCGATCTGGCGGCCATCGGTGAAGGCCACGGCGGCAGGGCCGTCCCATGGTTCCATCAGTGCAGCGTGGTATTCGTAGAATGCGCGGCGGGCCGGATCCATCAGCGGGTTGCGGGCCCAGGCTTCGGGAATCAGCATCATCATCGCATGGGCGAGGCTGTATCCGCCGAGCAGCAGCAGTTCGAGCGCATTGTCGAGGCAGGCCGTGTCCGACTGGCCATGCGGCACGATCGGCCAAAGCTTGTCGAGGTCGGAGCCGAGCAGGTCGCTTTCCATGGTGCGGCGGCGCGCATTCATCCAGTTCACATTGCCGCGAACCGTGTTGATCTCGCCATTATGCGCGATCAGGCGGAAAGGCTGCGCCAGGCGCCAGCTGGGGAAGGTGTTGGTGGAGAAACGCTGGTGCACGAGGCCGAGGGCGCTTTCGCAATCGGGATCGCGCAAGTCGTCGTAGAAGCTGCCGACCTGGTTCGCCAGCAGCAGGCCCTTATAGACCACGGTGCGGCTGGAGAAGCTCGGCATGTAGAGCTTGAGAAGGCCCGGCATGTCATGCTTGACCGCCAGTTCCTTGAGCGGGTTCTGGGTCTGCTTGCGGATGACGATCAGCTTGCGCTCGAACGCATCCTGGTCGGCGCAGTTGTCACCCTTGGCGATGAAGCACTGGCGGATCACCGGCATCGAATCGAGCACGGCCTTGCCGAGGCCATCGGTGGTGGTCGGCACATCGCGCCAGCCGATCAGATGCTGGCCTTCCTTGGCGATGAACTTCTCGAACTGGGCGGTGATGAATTCGCGCGCCTCGTCCTGCTGCGGCATGAAGCACATGGCGACGGCATATTCGCCGGCCGGGGGCAGGGTCAGGCCTTCAGCTGTCGCCCAGCGGCGATAAAGCTTGTCCGGAATCTGGATGAGGATGCCCGCACCGTCACCCAGCAGCGGATCCGCGCCCACTGCGCCGCGGTGATCGAGGTTCGCCAGAATTTCCAGGCCCTGGGTAATGATATCGTGCGAGGCGGTGCCTTTGATATGGGCGACAAAGCCCATGCCGCAGTTGTCGTGCTCGTTTACGGAATCATACAGACCCTGGGGTGCGGGATACTCGGTCAATCTTCAACTTCCTGTTTCGCGTGCATATTCCGGGCGGAACAATAGCGCGCTTCGAAACCAGTTTCACTGGTAACGAAACGCGAATCAACAGCCCGGCAAGGCACGAAAATTTCGCGAGGCGCCCTCATGGCGACAGGAAGCAATTTTTGCAAGGTTCGGTGCACTGCAAAATAGCTTTGCAGTGCCAAAATGCAGCTTTGGCAGGCGGTTGGCCGCCTGCGTTTAGTTACTCATGCGCTGCAGGTTCATCAGCGCTTCGCGCAGGGCGCGCTCGTTGTCGTCGTTGGAGTGGCGCGGTGTCTCTACGGGCTTCTTCTCTTTCAGGATAGGCAGAGTGAATGACGCGGCGTGATCGTTTTCCGTGCCCGCCGAAGCGGAGGCAGCGCCGAAATAGG
>CAJXNC010000004.1:212500-214216 GCA_913056125.1 uncultured Altererythrobacter sp. | reverse complement strand
AGGTCGGAACTTACCCGACAAGGAATTTCGCTACCTTAGGACCGTTATAGTTACGGCCGCCGTTTACTGGGGCTTCAATTCGGAGCTTGCACTCCTCCTCTTAACCTTCCAGCACCGGGCAGGCGTCAGACCCTATACGTCGTCTTGAAGCCGACTTAGCAGAGTCCTGTGTTTTTGCTAAACAGTCGCTACCCCCTGGCCTGTGCCCCCTGAAAAGAGTTGCCTCGATCCAGGGCCTCCTTCTTCCGAAGGTACGGAGGCAATTTGCCGAGTTCCTTCAGGATACTTCACTCAAGCGCCTTGGTATACTCTACCTGACCACCTGTGTCGGTTTCGGGTACGGTCTATACGGAGAGGCTATTTCCTGGGACAACTTGGCTGCCGAACCAATCCAATAAGGATCGACAACTTCCGCCATCCGTCACACATCTCCAGGCCCACGAATATTAACGTGGTTCCCATCGACTACCCCCTTCGGGCTCGTCTTAGGGGCCGGCTCACCCTGCGCCGATTAGCGTTGCGCAGGAACCCTTGGTCTTTCGGCGAGAGGGCATCTCACCCTCTTTATCGCTACTCATGTCAGCATTCGCACTTCCGATACGTCCAGCGTCGGTTACCCTTCGCCTTCACTCGCTTACGGAACGCTCCGCTACCGCTGCAGTAAACTGCAACCCTAAGCTTCGGTGCATATCTTTAGCCCCGGTACATCTTCGCCGCAGGAACCCTTATTTAGACCAGTGAGCTGTTACGCTTTCTTTAAAGGATGGCTGCTTCTAAGCCAACCTCCTGGTTGTTTTGGGATTCCCACATGCTTTCCCACTTAGATATGACTTGGGGACCTTAGCTGTAGGTTAGGGCTGTTTCCCTTTTGACGACGGACCTTAGCACCCGCCGTCTGTCTGCCAGACAAGACTCGATGGTATTCGGAGTTTGGTTAGGTTTGGTACCACTCGCGCAGCCCTAGCCCATCCAGTGCTCTACCCCCATCGGCATACATCTGACGCTCTACCTCAATAGATTTCGCGGAGAACCAGCTATTTCCCGGCTTGATTGGCCTTTCACCCCTAAACACAGCTCATCCGAGTATTTTTCAACATACAACGGTTCGGTCCTCCAGTGCGTGTTACCGCACCTTCAACCTGGCCATGCCTAGATCGCCGGGGTTCGGGTCTAATCCAACAAACTCAGTCGCCCTATTCAGACTCGCTTTCGCTGCGCCTACACCTAACGGCTTAAGCTTGCTTGCTAGATTAAGTCACTGACCCATTATGCAAGAGGTACGCTGTCACCCCCTATGGGGCTCCAACTGATTGTAAGCATTCGGTTTCAGGTACTGTTTCACTCCCCTAATCGGGGTGCTTTTCACCTTTCCCTCACGGTACTGTGTTCGCTATCGGTCATGTACGAGTATTTAGGCTTGGAGGGTGGTCCCCCCATGTTCAGACAGGATTTCACGTGTCCCGCCCTACTCAAGTCCTTCAACATCACTTTCGCATACGGGGCTGTCACCCACTATGGCCACTCTTTCCAAAGTGTTTTGCTAGTTGAATTGAAGGCACTGGCCTGGTCCCGGTTCGCTCGCCACTACTACGGGAATCTCGGTTGATGTCTTTTCCTCCGGGTACTGAGATGTTTCAGTTCCCCGGGTTCGCTTCACCAAACCTATATATTCAGTCTGGTGATACCTTATCCACCTCTCCCACAATCCGGCGAACC
>CAJXNC010000004.1:0-207500 GCA_913056125.1 uncultured Altererythrobacter sp. | reverse complement strand
GGCCGCTTCGCTGATCGTGGCCGTACTGCAGGATTTCGGCCTGTCACGCTACATTTCGGGCCTCCCCAGCCTGAGCGCGGAAGAGGTGCAGCGGGCCAGCTCGGTCTCGCTCCTCTTCTCCATCCTCATCGCCGGGATCATCGCCGCACTCGCCTGGCCCATGGCGTGGGCCTACGGCCTGCCCGGACTTGCCCCGCTGCTGCTGGTGATCGGCGCGAGCTACCTTTTCATGCCGCTATCCATCGTGCCCATGGCGCTAATGTCCCGGCGGCTGCAGTTCCGCGGCCACTTCACCGTCAATGTCGGTGGAGCGCTTGTGCAGGCAGCAACGGCCATCGTGCTTGCCGCCATGGGCTTTTCCGCCATGTCGCTCGCCTGGGCGGCCATCGGCCTGACCCTGTCGCGCGGCATCATCGCTCAATGCTTCGACCGCGCCCTGCCCTTCCCGCTGCGGCTCGACGGCCTCGGCCCGGTCATGTCTTTCGGCGGCAAGGCGAGCACGCTCTATATCTCCGGCGCACTCGGCACACGCACGCCCGACCTGATCGTCGGCAAGCTGCTGACACTGGCGGCGACCGGCCTCTATTCGCGCGCCTATTCGCTGGCAGACCAGTTCCGCATGCTGATTGCCGGTGCCATCGGCAGCGTCTTCTATCCGGCCTTCGCCCGCATCCGCGATCGCGGTGAGCCGCTTGGCCCTGCCTATCTGCGCGTCTGTGCCGGTTATTCGGCCATCATCTGGCCGGGCATGCTGGGGCTGGCGCTGGCATCCGAACCGGTGATCCGCCTGCTATATGGCGAGGCCTGGCTGGGCGTTGCGCCGCTGCTGGTATGGATCGCCCTGGCGGAGATCCTGATCATCTCGCTGCCACTGCATACCGATTTGCCGATCCTGATGGAGCGGATGGACCGGCTTATCCCGATCAACATCCTCGACACGCTGATGTCGATCAGCTTCCTCGCCGTGGGCTGCATGTGGGGCGTGGAAGGCGCGGCCCTGTCGCGCCTTGCCTACGGCGTGTGCTGGCTGTTCCTTTATGCCCGCCTGCTGCACGATGTGGTCAAGTTCGACATCGGCCAGTTGCTGCGCATCTACCTGCAGAGCACGTTGGCATCGGCCGCTGCGCTGGCTCCGCTAGCACTCACCTATGCCTTCATCTCGGGGCCTTCGGAAATCGGCTTCTTCATGCTTGTCACCGCGACGCTGGCGGGCGGGCTTTGCTGGTTCGCCAGCCTGTTCCTGATGCGCCACCCGGCCTTCGAGGAGATCATCGGCATGGCAAGCGCCCTGCCCTGGCCGCAAAAGCTGCGCCCGATCCTGTTCCGCTGAGCATACGGTCCAAAGCCCGATTTTGGCCGCACGCAATGGCGTGATAAGTTCATCGAATATCCGGCCATCAGGAGCCGGAGCAGGAGAGTTCGCATGAGCTGGCTTGGCATTGCCGGCGCGCTGGCCTTTTTTGGATCGTCCGCCGCCACAGTCACCGAAACCGAAATAGTCGCCGCCGCAGATGAGGCCGCCACCGAGATCATCATGCTCGAGGATGAGCGCTATCGGCGCATGACGGTGCCGGTCATGATCAATGGTCAGGGGCCTTTCGATTTCATGATCGATACCGGCGCACAGGCCACGGTGATGTCGCATGCGCTGGCCGACATGCTGCAACTCAACGACCGGGAAACCGCCACATTGGTTGGCATGGCCAGCAGCCGTGAAGTACAGACGACCATGGTCCCGCGCCTCTCCTACGGGAGCAGCGAGCGCTATGATGCGCTCGCCGCGCTGGTGGAAAGCAGCAATATTGGCGGCGCGGACGGCATTTTGGGTCTCGACTCACTGCAGGACCGGCGCGTCCTGCTCGATTTCCAGAACCTCATCATGGAAGTCGCCGATTCGTCCGGAAGCCGGCAAAATCGCGGTTTCGATATCGTGGTCCGCGCCAGGCGGATCGGCGAACAGCTGATCATTGCACGGGCGCGCATCGATGGCGTGCGCACGGCGGTCATCATCGATACCGGGGCCCAAGGCTCGATCGGCAACGATGCGCTGTTCGAAAGACTGCGCCGGAAGCAGGGCAGCGTCGAGACAGAGATGACCGACATCAATGGCGTACAGGC
This sequence comes from uncultured Altererythrobacter sp., assembly GCA_913056125.1. GTDB lineage: Bacteria > Pseudomonadota > Alphaproteobacteria > Sphingomonadales > Sphingomonadaceae > Alteraurantiacibacter. The sequence continues at coordinate 205,382 of CAJXNC010000004.1, read as the reverse complement.
CAACGGCATCACCCGCGTGGCGCGCACGCTCGAACTGGACCGCGCAAACCTGTCCAATTTCCATATCGCCTTTGCCGAATCCCCGCTCTTCGCCGCGCTCGACCTCGATGAGGAACCGGCGATGATCCTGGGCATGAACGAGCTGCGCCTGTTCGAACGCGTAGCCATCGATTTCGCCAGCCGCCGTGTGCTGTTCGACCTGCCCGAAGGATCGCGTCTGCCGCCTATCCGCAGCTTCGGCGTCTCGGGCCGCTTCTCCGACAGATAGGCTTTCCCTATTGCCGCGTGCCGCACCAGCCTCCACTTGAGGGGGCATGGCGCGTAGCGAAAAGGAAAAGCAGGAACTGCTGGAGCAGGCCGGATGGAGCACTGTCCGCCGCTTCCTCCCCTATCTCTGGCCGAAAGACAGGCCGGATCTGCGCTGGCGCATCTTCATCGCCGCTTTGTTCGTGATCGTCGCCAAGGCGATCGTGCTTTCGGTTCCCTTTGCCTATGCCCGCGCGGTCGACACTATGGCGGATGAAAGCAGCGAGCCGGCCATGTGGGCGGCCATCGCGCTAGTGGTCGCCTATGCCGCAGGCCGTTTTGCCACCACCTTCTTCGACCAGACGCGCAACATGATCTTCAACCGCGTGGGACAGGACGCCGTGCGCGGCCTGTCCGAGGACGTGTTCGAACGACTGCACAAGCTATCGCTGCGCTTTCACCTTTCGCGCCGCACGGGTGAGATCACCCGCGTGATCGAGCGCGGCACCAAGTCGATCAGCAATATGATCTACTTCCTGCTGTTCAACATCATGCCGACGGCCATCGAGCTGCTGGTGGTGGCGGTGATCTTCTACACGCTGTTCGGCTGGGAAATCGTCGCCGCGACCGCCGTCACCATCGTCGCCTTCATCTGGATCACCCAGCGCATCACCGAATGGCGCACCAAGCTGCGCGCGAAGATGAATCGCCTCGACGGGCAGGCCATGTCCCGCGCGGTGGACTCGCTGCTCAATTACGAGACGGTCAAATATTTCGGTGCCGAAGAACGCGAGCGCAGACGCTATGCTTCTTCCGCCCATGCCTATGCCGAGGCGGCAATCCAGACCGACAATTCGCTTGCCCTGCTCAATATCGTGCAGGCCTTCATACTGCAGGTGATGATGGGCGTGGCCATGGCCTGGACCGTGTGGGGCTGGAGCCAGGGGCGCCTATCCGTGGGCGATCTGGTGCTGGTGAACACCTACCTCCTCCAGCTCTTCCGCCCGCTCGACATGCTCGGCTGGGTCTATCGCACGATCAGGCAGGGCCTGGTCGACATGGCGGAGATGTTCCAACTGATGGATACGGGCGTCGAGGTCGAGGACGTGCCCGGCGCGCCTGCACTGGTGGTGACGCGCCCCACCCTCACCTTCGACAATGTCCATTTCGGCTATGACAAGGACCGCAAGATCCTTCACGGCCTCAGCTTCGATGTCCCCGCCGGAGGCAATGTCGCGCTGGTCGGCCCATCGGGCGCGGGCAAGTCCACCATCGGGCGCCTGCTGTTCCGCTTTTACGATCCGTGGGAAGGCCGCATCCTTATCGACGGACAGGATATCGCTCAGGTGCAGCAGGAAAGTCTGCGCCGCCATATCGGCATCGTCCCGCAGGATAGCGTGCTGTTCAACGACACGATCGGCTACAACATCGCCTATGGCCGCGAGCAGGCGAGCGAAGAGGCTATCATCCGCGCCGCGCAGGATGCCGCGATCTGGCCCTTTATCGAGAAGCTGCCCCTACGCCTCGAAACCGAAGTGGGCGAACGCGGCCTCAAGCTCTCGGGCGGGGAGAAGCAGCGCGTCGCCATTGCCCGCACGCTGCTGAAAGATCCGCCAATCCTGCTGCTCGACGAGGCGACCAGCGCGCTCGACACGCGTACCGAGCAGGACATTCTCGGCACGCTCAAGCGCGTGTCCGCCGGACGTACCACGATCTCGATCGCGCACCGTCTGTCGACCATTGCCGATAGCGATTTGATCTACGTCATTCAGGGTGGACAGATTTGCGAGCAGGGTAATCATGGCGAGTTGTTGCGTCATGACGGCCTTTATGCCGAAATGTGGACGCGGCAATTGAGCGAGGAAGACTCGCTTGACCAAGCTGCCGAATGAAGAGGATCGATCACATGCGCGTTTCCAAGCCCCTGACCATCGCCACCTTGTCCGTGCTTGCCGCGGCCTGCGCCACCACCGGCGCCTCGCAGGATGTCGAGCCGCTCTTCGTGCGTCACACCATGCAGGCGGAAGTGAACCCGGCCATCGTCGGCGTCTGGGATGTGGGCAACAATGCGATGAACGATACGGGCGGGCTCGATGCTGCGCTGATGACGCCCGAACTGTGGGATGCGCTCGCCGCTTCAGCAGGCGACCTCGCAATTGCGGGCGAAAAAATGGCCAATGCGACCGAAATCCGCGCCGCCGCTCCCGGCAATATGGCGACCGAGGAATACGAAGTCTCGATGGAAGCCGTACAGGGCTTCATCGACGCCGATCCCGACGGATTCCGCCGCGAAGCAACCGAATTCGCCACCATGGCCCGCGCGCTCGAGACCGCAGCCAAGGCCCGCGATATCGACACGGCGGGCGAACTTGTGGCAAATATGGATAGTGAGTGCGCAGTCTGCCACGCGACCTATTGGTACGCGGAATAGGCGTTTCCAGCCGATCGCGACAATGCGCCCCGCAAGGGCAGTTGCAATAAATTCACCCGCTTTGGCTTGCTTATGCTGCGATAGCGAAGGATAGGGCGCGCAGAAACTTTACCGCGCGCCTGCATGGATCGGGCGCGCCCAATCCATGGATCGCACATCATGATCGATATGGCCGCGCTCAAGCGCGACTGGCTCGCCAATCCGCGCAAGGAGATCCTCGCCGGGATCGTCGTCGCCCTCGCTCTGATCCCCGAAGCCATCGGCTTCTCGATCATTGCCGGCGTCGATCCGCGCGTCGGCCTCTATGCCTCGATCGCCATTGCCATGGTAATTGCCTTCACCGGCGGGAGGCCGGGCATGATCTCGGCAGCGACCGCCGCCGTTGCCGTGGTGGTGGTGCCGCTGGTGCGCGATCATGGCGTGGAATACCTCTTCGCCGCGACGATCCTGATGGGCATTTTCCAGGGTGTCGCTGCCATTCTGCGTCTCGACCTGCTGATGCAGTTTGTTTCTCGTTCGGTCATCACCGGCTTCGTCAATGCGCTGGCGATCCTGATCTTCATGGCGCAGCTGCCGCAGCTGATCGACGTGCCCTTCGTCACCTACCCGCTCATTCTGGGCGCACTGGCGATCATCTACCTGCTTCCCAAGCTGACAACGGCCGTACCCAGCCCGCTGGTGGCGATCATCGTGGTCGGGGCAATCACTATCGGCCTCGATATGGATGTGAACACGGTTGGCGATATGGGCGAACTGCCCGAAGGCCTGCCCTATTTCGTCCTGCCCGACGTGCCGCTGAACTGGGAGACGCTGCAGATCATCGCTCCTTATGCGGCGACGATGGCGGCTGTCGGCCTGCTCGAAAGCCTGCTCACTGCGCAGATCGTCGATGACATGACGCATACGGATTCGAACAAGAAGCGCGAATGCAGCGGCCAGGGCGCGGCCAATGTGGTCGCAGCGCTGTTCGGCGGCATGGGTGGCTGCGCCATGATCGGCCAGTCGGTGATCAACGTCACCTCGGGCGGTCGCGGACGGCTCTCGACCTTCACTGCCGGCCTGACCCTGCTGATCCTGCTCGCTGCTTTGGGCCCGATTGTCGGGCAGATCCCCATGGCCGCCCTGGTGGCGGTGATGATCATGGTCAGCATCGGTACCTTCAGCTGGAACTCGATCCCGAACCTGCGCCATCACCCCTGGCAGTCGAGCGTTGTCATGTTGGCGACCGTGGTGATGGTCGTAGCGACGCACAATCTCGCATTGGGTGTGCTGGTCGGCGTGCTGCTGTCGGGCATCTTCTTCACCGGCAAGGTGCGTTCGATGTTCGGCGTGACGCGTGTGCGCGACGAGCAGACCGCCACCTATACCGTGACCGGGCAGATTTTCTTCGCCAGTGTCGACCGCTTCTCGAAAGCCTTTGGCCGGGAGAGCGAGCGTCCCGATCCGGCCAACCACGTTGTGATCGATGTCTCTCGCGCGCATTTCTGGGACATCTCGGGCGTGGACGTGCTCGACAAGGTGGTCGAGCGCATGCGTCGCAATGGCCGCAGCGTGCAGGTGGTCGGCCTTAACGAGGCGAGCGCGGACCTGGTCGACAAGTTCGCCCTGACCGACAAGACCGGCGTAGAGATCGGCCTCGCTCCGCATCCTTGATGCAGCGCGCGATCAACCATCGCCCTTCTGCATGATCTTGCGGGCAAGGCCGGGCGCAAGCCGGTTGATCCAGCGCAGCAGACGAACCTTGCCGATATCGTTGTCGAGCCTGCCCTTCTCGATCCCGGCGATCACCAGCCGCGCCACCTGGTCGGGCGAGAGCTTCCCGCTGCCCCGCCCCTCGGTCATGGGCGTATCGACCAGTGGCAGGAAGGCCTGCATCACCGCGACATTGCTGCCCCGCAATTGCGCGCGCAGCCCGCGCGAGAAATTGTCCAGTCCGGCCTTGCTGGCGCAATAGACGGCCGACTCCCGCTTGGGCACGATGGACAGAGCCGAATTCACATTGAGGATGAAAGCCTCGGGCCGCGCTCGCAATCCATCGAGCAGGCCGGCGACCAGTTCGATCGGGCTGGTGAGGTTGATGGCGATCTCGCGGGCGATGCTGTCGAAGTCGAAATCCTTATCAGTCAGGCGCGGGGTGAACTGCACCGCGGCACAATTGATGATCCCGTCGACGCCTTTCGGCGCATGATCGCCGATGCGTTCAATCGCCTCGCGCACACTCCCGCGATCGGCAAGATCGGTCGGAATATGCTCGAAGGTCGATCCCGCAGGCAGTGCAGCCGCATCCGGCGCCCTGCGCGAGAGGTTGATGATCGTACAGCGCGGCGCGAGCTGGTGCAGGATGTGAAATCCCACTCCGGAGCTACCACCTGTCAGGACGAGGGTTTTGTTGTCGAGTTCCATGGCTGTAGGATATCGGCCATGGCTGCGCCGGTGTAATTAACCGAGGTTCATTTGACGTCCTTTCAGCAATTCGTGGAGCAGGCCGGGCGCCCGATCTCGCTCGCGAAAGGCGATCACCTGTTCCTGCAGGGCGACGTGGATTCGTCTGCCTATCTCGTCTCCACAGGCATGCTGAAAGCCTATTACCTGCGCGAGGACGGCAGGGAGCACATCAAGTCCTTCCTGCCCGAAGGATCGGTGATCGGCAGCATGGTGGCAATGCTCGACGGGGAGGCGTGCACATTCAGCCTTGTCGCTATCGAGGACAGCGAGGTGATCGCCCTGCCCTACCGACAGCTGGCAGAGGCCGCGCAAGGGGATCTTGCCCTGGCCAACAGCCTGGTGGGTTTCCTTGCTGCCTATGGCAGGCGCAAGGAAAGGCGCGAATTCGAACTGCTGAGCATGTCCGCGGAGGACCGCTATGCAAACCTGCTTGCAGAGATGCCGCATGTGGCAGAGCGGGTGAGCCAGGCCGACCTCGCCTCCTATACCGGCATTACACCCCAGGCACTCAGCCGAATCAAGCGGCGCAACAAGACGCGATAGGCATTGCCATTCGACATCCGCACGAGCCATGTTAACCTTGGCGCCGGGATGATGGATGTACTGGCCTGGCTCGAGCAAACTCGACTGAGCGTATTCGTACGCGAGGATTTCTACGCCTATTTCGTCCTGCTTATCTTCCACGCCTGGGGCATGGCCTTCCTAGTCGGCGGCGGGATCGTGGTGAATTTGCGCGTGCTGGGCATCGCCAAGGGTGCCGAGCTGGACAAGTTCCGCATGATCTTCCCATGGATGAAGTTCGGTGCCGTGCTGGCGATCATCTCAGGTATCGGGCTGCTCTTCGGCTACCCGGCAAAGGCGCTGACCAACTGGGTCTTCGCACTCAAGTTCATCTACCTGATCGCCGCGGCGTTGCTGCTGCAACATGTCGCGCGCGTCAGTTTCGGCAAGAAGATGGAGCCGGTTGGCATGGTCAAGCTGCAGGCGCTCGCCTCGCTGCTATTGTGGATTGCGGGCGTCGCGGCGGGCAAGATGCTGCTCTATACCAACTCCATATTGATGACGACGGAGCTCGACTTTTGAGCGCCGCCTATCCCGTGGACGAGGTGCTCGACCCGGTCGCCATCGTCACATGGTCGATCGACACCGGCCTGTTCGACATCGCCTATTCTGCGTGGGGCTGGCCGATTGCCGAGATCGTGCACTTTTCCGGCGTGTGCCTGCTGTTCGGCGCGGTGGGGATGTTCGACCTGCGCATGATGGGCCGCCTCAAGGGGCTTTCTCTGCCCGCCATGCACCGCTTCATCCCGTTCGGTGTGTTTGGCTTCCTGCTCTGCGCGGCGAGCGGGACGATCTTCGTCAGTTCCTCGCCCGACCAATATCTCTACAATCCCGCCTTCCAGCTAAAGATGGCGCTGATCGCGCTCGCCGGAATCAACATGCTGGCCTTCTACCTGACCACCTGGAAGCAGGTTCGCGGAGCGATCCCGCACCAGCCCTTTCCCGCGCGCGTACGCATCTTTGCCATGGTGAGCCTGTTCAGCTGGCTCGGCGTGATTGCCGCTGGCCGGGTCATCACCGCCTTCCGCCCGCCGGCATGGTTCTGGTGCGCCTGGTGCAGTTGAGGACGCGCTAGTCTTCCTTGGGCAAATAACCGGGCCAGACCACGGCCTGCGCCACCTTCATCTTGCAGCCCCACCAGTCATAGGACATGCGCGGTTCGCCATAGAGCTGCCAGCCATCTTCCAATGCCTTGGACACCTTCTCGCAAAAGGCCCGGTCGTCCTTTCCGGTGAGCAGGCGATAGGGCAGCGTACCCTCGGGCGGGCGGGACATGGCTCGGGTCTCCGTTACAGGATGTACTTGCTGAGGTCGGTATCGCTGGCGAGTTCGGACAGCTTGTCCTTCACATAAGCGGCATCGACCGTCACGGCCTCGCCCTTGCGGTCTTCGGCATCGAAGCTCAGTTCCTCGAACAGCTTTTCCATCACCGTCTGCAGGCGCCGCGCGCCGATATTCTCGACGCCTTCATTCACTTGCGCGGCAATGCGTGCAACCTCGGCCACGGCATCCTGGGTCATGGTGACAGTAACGTCCTCCGTGCCGATCAGCGCCTTGTACTGCTCAACCAGATTGGCCTTGGTCTCGCTGAGGATGCGCACGAAATCTTCCTCGGTGAGGCTGCGGAGTTCGACGCGGATCGGCAATCGGCCCTGCAATTCGGGCAGCATGTCGGACGGTTTGGCGACGTGAAAGGCACCGCTGGCGATGAAGAGCACGTGATCGGTCTTCATCGGGCCATATTTGGTGGCAACCGTGGTTCCCTCAATCAGCGGCAGCAGGTCGCGCTGCACGCCTTCGCGCGAAACGGACCCGCCGCGCACGTCGGAAACGGCAATCTTGTCCACCTCGTCGAGGAAGACGATTCCGTTCGTCTCCGCATTCTGCAGGGCGACGCGGGCAACGTCATCCTGGTCCATGCGCTTCTCGGCTTCTTCATCGACCAGCTTGTCCCACGCATCGGGAACCTTGAGCTTGCGCTTCTTCTTGGGCGCGCCGCCGAAAGCCTTGCCCATCATGTCGGACAAATTGATCATGGTCGCACCGCCGCCAAGGCCGGGAATGTCCATCTGTGCCTGCGGGGCGTCAGTCACCTCGACCTCGACCTCGGTATCGTTCATGGCGTTTTCGACGATGCGTTGGCGGAAGCTTTCGCGCGTCGCCGAGCTGGCGCTTTCGCCGACCAGCGCATCGAGCAGGCGCTCCATCGCAGCTTGGCTGGCAGCCTCGCGCACCGCCTCGCGGCGACGGTCCTTTTCCAGCCGGATCGCTTCTTCGGCGAGGTCGCGAGCGATCTGCTCCACGTCACGGCCGACATAACCGACCTCGGTGAATTTGGTCGCCTCGACCTTCACGAAAGGCGCCTGTGCCAGCCTCGCAAGACGGCGGCTGATCTCGGTCTTGCCGCAGCCGGTCGGGCCGATCATCAGGATGTTCTTGGGCGTTACTTCGTCGCGCAATTCGGGCGCGAGGCGCTGGCGGCGCCAGCGATTGCGCAGCGCCACGGCAACCGCGCGCTTGGCATCCTTCTGGCCGATAATGTGTTCGTCGAGGGCGGCGACAATCGCCTTCGGAGTCAGGTTTTCCATAAAGCTCTTAAATCGTTTCGACCGTCACGCGGTCATTGGTGAAGACGCACAGATCCGCCGCCACCGCCATGGCGCGATGGGCGATCCGCTCGGCATCTTTCTCGTAATCGGATAGTGCCCGCGCCGCGGCGAGCGCGTAATTGCCTCCGGATCCGATCGCGGCAATGCCGCCCTCGGGTTCGAGCACGTCGCCATTGCCGGTCAGCACCAACATGCTGTCCGCATCGGCGACGATCATCAGGGCTTCGAGATTGCGCAAATACTTGTCCATGCGCCAGTCCTTGGCCAGTTCGACACAGGCGCGCAGCAGCTGTCCGTTATACTGTTCGAGCTTGCGTTCGAGCCGTTCGAACAGGGTAAAGGCATCGGCAGTGGCTCCGGCAAAACCGGCGATCACCTTCTCGCCCTCACCGATCCGGCGGACCTTGCGGGCATTGGGCTTCATCACCGTATTGCCCATGGACACCTGTCCGTCGCCCGCGATGACGGTCTTGCCGCCGCGCTTGACGCCGATGATGGTGGTTCCGTGCCACTGGATCAGGCCGTGGCTATTCGATTGATCTGCCATGAGCGGGATATGGGGCAGGTTCGGCGCGCCTTCAAGCAAAGCCGCGCGGGTAGGATCAGACGCCGCCGGGCACCCCGACCTGACCGATATTGCCGAACAGGTCCTCGAGCAGACCGCGTTCGATACCGAGCGTCGGCGTTTCGTTGCGGTTGGGCCGCAAGCGAACCACGTTTTCCATGCCCGTCGTCTCGAAAGTGGCGACATTGCCGGCTTCGTCGAAGGTGACGGTCATCACCTGGTGCTGGTCGATCTTGGGCGTGGTGAAGGGCTTTTGTGCCGTGCGGCTGGAGACATAGTACCAGATCTCGTCACCGAACTGGCTGGTCAGCGTGGGCTGGCCCAAGGTACCGCGAACCGATTCCTTGTTGTCGATGCCGGGCTGGACGGATGCGGCCAGCACCTGGTCGACCAGGAAACCGCGCTGCTGTTCGATGGAGGAACAGCCAGAAAGACCAATCGAGGCAAGGACCATGGTCCCTGTGACCAAACCGATCCGCATGGTGGAGTGCATTACCGACAAACCTTCCGCATTTCCTGAAGTATGGTCCGGCAGCAGATATTGCGGCGCAGTCCATCCTCCCTATATCTCGACCCAAGCCTTAGGGGCTGGCGCGCTTGGGTGCAATGTGCTTGCCCAAATGGCTGTTGACCCCCTGCCCATTGAATAGTGGCTTAACAACCGGATCCACCTGCTTCATGTCCTTTCTGTCCCGCCTCTTCGGCACCCAGCCCGATCCCCGCGAAGAAGTCCGCCCGCTGTGGTTCCGCGTGATCGAGATCAGCCGCCTGCCCGAATACTATGCGAGGAGCGGTGTGGCCGACACGGTCGAAGGGCGCTTCGACATGGTGGTCAACGTGCTCGCCACGGTCATGCTGCGCATGGAGAAAAGCCGCAGCCTCAATCGCAAATCCGCCCTGCTGACCGAACTGTTCGTTGAAGACATGGACGGGCAACTGCGCGAAAGCGGCGTGGGAGACCTGATGGTCGGCAAGCATATGGGCAAGCTGATGAGTGCGCTTGGCGGCAGGCTCGGCGCGCTGCGCGATGCCTTCCAGACAGACGACATGGAGAAGCTTGCCGGCGTACTCGAACGCAATGTCCACTGGTCCGACAATCCCGACCCGCAGAACCTCGCGGTCAAGCTGCGTGCGCTTGGCGGAGACCTTGCCGCGCGCAGCGACGACGACGTTCTGGCCGGCAGGATTGCGCAATGACCGGCACGCTTCCCCCTCCCGAATTCTCGCACAGGGTGGATCTGCGCGAAATCTCCGACCGCCCCGTGGCGCTGTCGGCGAACGAGGCCGAGCGCGCAGCGCTTGCTACACGCTTCGACCTGACCAGCATCGGCAGGCTGGAAGCCGAGGTCACGCTCGAACAAAAGGGCGATGAGGTTCAGGTACAAGGCAAGCTCTCGGCCGACTACGTCCAGCCCTGCGCGGTCACCGGCGAGGATTTGCCGGTCTCGCTCGACGAGCAGATTGCTTTCCGCTTCGTGCCCGAACGCGCTTCGGCCACGCCCGACGAGGAAGTCGAGCTGGAGGACGAGGATCTCGACGAGATCTTCTACAGCGGCACTGCCTTCGACCTTGGCGAAGCGGTGGCGCAGAGCCTCGCGCTCGCGATCAATCCCTATCTCACCGGGCCCGATGCCGATACCTTCCGCGAAATGCACGAACTCGGCGAGAAGGCTCCCGATGGACCGCTGCAGCAAGCGCTTAAGGGGCTGAAGAAGGACTGATCAGAACGGGATATCGTCGTCGAGGTCGTCACCGAAGTTCGAGCCTCCGCCCGAAGAGCCGCCCGACGAACCGCCCGATCCGCCACCGCCCTGGTTCCAGCCGCCACCGGAGCCGCCGGACGAACCACCGCCGCCCTGGTTCCAGTTGCCGCCTCCACCGCCGCCGCCTTCACCACGGCCATCGAGCATGGTCAGCGTGCCGTTGAAACCACGCAGCACGACCTCGGTCGAATAGCGGTCCTGGCCGTTCTGGTCCTGCCACTTGCGGGTCTGCAGCTGTCCTTCGATGAAGACCTTGGAGCCCTTGCGCAGGTAGTTCTCGCACACGCGGACGAGCCCTTCGGAGAAGATCGCCACGCTGTGCCATTCGGTGCGTTCCTGACGCTGGCCGTCCCGGTCCTTCCAGGTCTCGGAAGTGGCGATACGCAAATTGCAGACCTTGCCGCCATTCTGGAACGAACGGATTTCGGGGTCGGCACCAAGGTTGCCGATGAGCATGACTTTGTTGAGGCTGCCGGCCATCGAATCTCTTTCCTCTCTGTGTGAAGGGAAGGCTTATCTGATGGCCGTGTGAGTCGCCACCCGGTGACCGGGCTTTCCCCAGATTGCGGTTACAATCCTGCCGCCACCGCCAGCCAGTAGGTCAAGCCGGCAAACAGATAGGCTGCCCCGAACAGGTAGGCGACCATGAAGGCGGGCCATTTCCAGCCATTGGTCTCGCGCCGGGCGACAGCGATCGTCGACAGGCATTGCGGGGCAAAGACGAACCAGGCGAGGAAGGCCAGCGCGGTCGGCAGCGACCAGTCGGCCTGCAGGCGCGGCGTCAGCCCGGCAGCCTCTGCCTCTTCGTCCTCGGCATCGACGGCATAAGTCGTCGCCAGCGCCGATACGGCCACTTCGCGCGCGGCCATGGCGGGGATCAGCGCCAGGCTGATCTCGCGATTAAAGCCGATCGGCTCCATCACGACATGCAGACCGTCGGCAATCCGTCCGGCAATCGAGACATCGACCTGGCTTTCGCCGGGCTGCGCCTTGGGGAAACTGAGCAGAACCCAAAGGATAACCGTGGCCATAAAGATGATTGTACCGGCGCGGCGCAGGAACACCCAGGCACGCTGCCACAGGCCAATCAGCAGGTCGCGGATCGGCGGCAACTGGTAGCGCGGCATTTCCATGATGAAACCCGAGGCCTGCCCCTTGGTCGCGGTCATGCGAAGGACAAGTGCGGCAATCATCGCGCCCAGGATCCCGGCGATATAGAGGCCGAACAGGACAAGGCCCTGAAGGCCGATGCCGGGACCGACGCTGGTAGCCGGGATGAAGGCGCCGATGATGATCGCATAGACCGGCAAGCGCGCCGAACAGGTCATCAGCGGGGCAATCAGGATCGTGGTCAGCCGGTCCTTCGGATCCGAAATACTGCGCGTCGCCATGATGCCTGGAATGGCACAGGCAAAACTCGAAAGCAGCGGGATGAAGCTGCGGCCCGAAAGGCCGACATAGGCCATCAGCCGGTCCATGATGAAAGCGGCGCGCGCCATGTATCCCGACTGTTCCATCACCAGGATGAAAGCAAAGAGGATGATGATCTGCGGCAGGAAGACGACGACACTGCCGACACCGGCCAGCACGCCTTCGGTAATCAGGTCACGGAGGAAGCTCTCGGCCATGTTCGCCTGGACAAAGCCGATGGTGCCATCGATCGCACCCTCAATCATGCCGATAAACGGATCGGCCCAGGCAAACACCGCCTGGAATATCACAAAGAGCAGGCCGAACAGGATCACCGGGCCGAACCAGGGATGCAGCAGGACCTTGTCTAGCCTTGCATGAAGCTGGTGCGTGCTCGTTTCCGAAAGGATTGCGCCCTTGGCGATGTTGCGCGCATTGAGGCGCCGCTCCGGAAGGGTCAGATGGGCTACATCGTGCCGCTGGCCGACATCCTGCGAACCGGCATCGCCCATCGCGGCGAGCAGTTCATCGAGGCCGCGCTTCCTCACGGCAACAGTGGAGACCACCGGCACGCCGAGCGCATCGGACAGGGCGGCGGGATCGATCACCAGCCCGTCCCGGTCGGCAAGATCGACCATGTTGAGTGCGATCACCGTGGGCTGGCCGAGACCGATCAGCTCCTGCGCGAAGACGAGATGCTGCTCGAGATTGCCGGCATCGACGACGATGACCAGCACGTCCGGCTTGGCCTGCCCCTCGAACTCGCCCAGCACCACGCGGCGGGTGACTTCCTCGTCGGGGCTGGAAGGATCGAGCGAATAAGAACCGGGCAGGTCGACGAGTTCCACTGGCTCGCCCGAAGGCAGGAACATGCGGCCTGCCTTGCGCTCCACAGTCACGCCCGGATAGTTGGCGATCTTCTGGCGCGCGCCGGTCAGCGCATTGAACAGCGCGCTCTTTCCCGAATTGGGATTGCCGACCAGCGCGGCCGTTCGCAAACCGCTCATACCGGCTCCACCGTCATCGCCCGTGCATGGACCCGGCGAAGGGCCACCGTCATGCGTCCGATCATCACCGCGATGGGATCCTTGCCGGCAAAGATGCCGCGATGGGCGATGGCAATGCGCGCGCCCACATCGACACCGAGCGCACGCAGGCGCTTGGCCTCTTCGGGGGCAAGCTGCTGCCAGTCGACCGCCACGATCTCGGCGCGCTGAAGCGGGGGAAGTGAATCGAGTGTCATGTGTCTCTCTCCGGGCGCGGTGCCAGAGAGTCGCGCTAATTGCAACTGCTTCGCAATAGAATGATCTCGATCAATTCTGCGGGTAGCGCAGGCGGCCCAGGAAACGCGCCACATCGAAATGCTCGCGATTGCCGCCGAGCCACTGTGCCTTGGCCTTTTCGAACTTCATCACCCCTTCGATCCGGCGATCGAGAAAGCCGCGGCTTTCCGCCTTGTCCGCGCTTTCGTCATTTACATAGACACCCAGCGTCGCGGCATAGATCGACGCAAGAATCGCGCGTTTGGAATAGTGGTTGTAATCGGTCGCCTTATCGCCGGCGAGACGCCACATCTTGTCGGCGCTGGACCATCCCAGCCTCATCGCCTTGGCCAGGTTCTGCGGCATAGCCTGGATGGCAAGTGCGCGGCTGACGGCCTCCTCCATGCCTGCAAGCTGCTCCAGCCGGAACCAGACGAGTGAGCGGATCCGCTCGCGGATCTTCATGTCGCCAAGGCTGCCATCTGAAAAGCGGGCTTCCATCGCGCTATCGATAGTCTCGATCCACGCCGCAATCATATCCATCGCGCCGCCGGGAAAGGCGAGACGCGCCACTTCGCTGTCCGCCCCCACCATATCGGCGGCGGCATCGCGCGCCGCATCGCTCCAGCCGTCGAACACCGCAGCACGCGCGATCTCGGGCGCCAGCGCATGGCGGATATCGTCCAGCGTGGCGTCTTCGGCCAATGCCATCAGAAGCTCGGCCCGTAGGTTGCCCCACCGCCTTCGCGTTCATCTTCGGACACTTCGTAGCGGGTGATGATTTCGTTCGTGATATCGTTGGCGCCGCGCAACTGCGCATAGTGGCGCGCGGAACGTCCGGAATTGTCATTGCGATCAGGGTCCGCCCCGGCTTCGAGCAGGATGCGCATCAGCTCGGTATTGCGCGAATGGACTGCGTACATCAGCGGCGTTTCGCCCTGGTCGTTGGTCACATCGACGCGCGCACCGTGTTGGACCAGCCGCTCGACCCCTTCGGTAAAGCCGATCTGCACTGCCAGCATCAGCGGGGTGATGCCCTCCTCATCGCGAATATCGACACTGGCGCCCTGTTGCTTGAGGAAATTGATCCACAGCACGTCGCGCCGTTCGACGACAAAATGCATGGCGGACCGGCCTGTCCCCAGTTCACGCGCGTTGACCACCGTCGATCCTGGCGTGGAAAGCATTTCCGTAACCTTTTCGCCGTCCTTGTCCTTCACGGCCTGAAGGAACTGATAGCCTTCGGAATAGAGACCGGCCTGAGCAAAGACAGGGGCCGGAGCCACCAGACCTATTGCCGATGCGAGCGCCATTGTGGCGATCCATTTTCGAAGAGCGACCCTGGCCACCCCAATCTCCTGCGATATTTCCTGCGGACAGCCCGCCTTCGTGCGGGATTCGCACTTGCCGCTCCCGCGTTAGCAGAGCATGAACCAGCTTGTCATGCCCATGCACAAGCTTGCCCGGATCGTCGCCTTCCTGTCCCTGCCGCTTCTCGCTTCCTGCGATGAGCCTGCATCGCCGCCACCGCTCGAAGGCGCGGCCATTGGTGGGCCGTTCGAACTGGTCAACCCGGCAGGCGAAACCGTGCGGTGGAACGATTTCGAAGGACAATACCGCATGGTCTATTTCGGCTACGCCTGGTGCCCGGATGTGTGCCCCTTCGATCTCAACCGGATGATGCGCGGCTATGCACAATTTGCCGAAAGCGAACCCGACCTCGCTGCCCAGGTTCAACCGATCTTCATCACGGTCGATCCGAAGCGCGATACGCCCGACAAGGTGGGCGAGTATGTCGCCAATTTCGGAGACAATCTGATCGGCCTCACCGGAACGCCGGAGCAGGTGGATCAGGCGGCCATGAACTTCTCGGTCTATTATTCACGCGGCCCCGATGACAGCACTTACGGATATCTCGTGGACCATAGCCGAGCCGGCTATTTGATGGGACGCAGCGGCGAACCCATCGCCCTCCTGCCTGTCGACGAATCGCCGGAGGGCGTAGCCGCCGAACTCGAGAAGTGGGTCCATTGAGGACGCGCTTCTGGGAACTCGAACTCGACGCACTCTCGCGCGAGGAATGGGAAGCCCTTTGCGATGGCTGCGGGCGCTGCTGCCTGCACAAGCTGGAAGATGAGGATAGCGGCGAAATCGCCGAGACCAACGTGGCTTGCAAGCTGCTCGACACCAATACGGCAACCTGCAAGGACTATCGCCACCGTAAGGCCTTCGTGCCCGATTGCCTGCGCCTTACCCCCAAACTGGTGAAACAGGTACCCTGGCTGCCCAAGAGCTGCGCCTATCGCCGCCGCGCGGAGGGCAAGCCGCTGCCCGAATGGCATCCTCTGCTGACCGGCAGCAAGCAGGCCATGATCGAGGCGGGTGCCTGCGTTGCCGGGCGCGTGGTGAGCGAGGTCGACGCCGGACCTCTCGAGCACCACCTGACCGACTGGGAACCCAAGAGGAGGGCCAGGCAATGATCGACTGGCTGCGTGAGGATCACCGCAATCCTGCCGTCAGCCTGTCAGACCGTGTGTTGCCCATTGCCATCCGCCGCCATGCCCGCGCCACGCGGCTGACCATGCGCCTGGCTCCCGATGGAAGCGAACTGAGGATCACCCTGCCACGCTGGGGCCGCACGCGCGATGCGCTGGTCTTCGCCAATGCACGGATCGAGTGGATCGAGGCGCAGCTTGCAAACATCCCCAAGCCGATCACCATCGAACCGGGCGCACGCATTCCCTATCGGGGGGAGCAGCTGCATCTGACGTGGCGGAAGGAAGCGAAGCGGAAACCCCTGCTGGCAGAGGGCGCCCTACATGTCGGAGGGCCGCAGGATTCGCTTCAGGCACGGATCAGGCGCTGGCTCGAAAGCGAGGCGCTTCGCCATCTTGAGAATGACCTTGCCTTCTATTGCGAGCGCGGCGCCCAGGATATGCCCGAACTCAGGCTATCGCGCGCGCAAAGGCGCTGGGGCAGCTGCACCGGGGAGCGCGAGGCAGGGCGCTGCATCCGTATCAACTGGCGGTTGATCATGGCCCCCGATTTCGTGCGCCGATCGGTCGTTGCACATGAGGTCGCGCACCTGGCCCATTTCGATCACTCGCCCGCTTTCCACGCCCTGCTGGGCGGTCTTTACGAGCACGACATCGCGCATGCGGACCTCTGGCTCAAGCGCGAGGGACGCCAGCTCTACGCCGCATTCGGCTGAAACCGCTGCCCGGGCGCGGGGCTGGCGCTGGCGAGCCCAAGCCCCTATCTAGCGCGCCATGAAGCAATTCCTGCGCAGGATTTCCCCCAAGCGGGCCGTGCTCGACTTCGTCGAAGTATGGCAGCAGCCGAGCGAGCATCGCTGGCCGGTGCTTGGCGTAGCGATTGCGGCAACCTTCGCGCTGTTCATGCTGTTCATTCCCGAAAGCCAACGCGTCGAACCGAGGCCGCCCGAAGTCACCTGGATCGCCACCTATGACGAGGCGCGCACGCGCGAGCAGATCATCCGGTCCAATTGCGAAAACCAGCTGCGCCAGAACGAGCGCGAGGACCTGCTGGCCCGCCGTGCCGAACTTCGGCGCGACATGTATATGGCGCTCGGTCGCGCTACCGGCATGGATGTCGATTCAATCAATCGGGAAGCGGAGGCCGAGCGGGCTGCAGCCGAAGCGGAGATCGCGGTCATCGACGCGATACTCGACCCGGAACTCTCCTTCGAGGAATTGTGCGGCAGTGCCGAAGGATGACGATGCACGGTGGCTCGACGCCGCCGCTTCGCTTGGCCTGAGGGCCCGCCCGCTCAGCGCGCCCAATCCCGCTGTCGGCGCGATCGTGGTCAGGGAGGGCATCGTAGTCGGACGCGGCTGGACCGCTGCGGGCGGCCGACCCCATGCCGAGGCCGTGGCGCTGCAACAGGCCGGTGACGCGGCGCGCGGCGCCACGCTGCATGTCACGCTCGAACCTTGTGCACACCAGTCCCAGCGCGGGCCGGCCTGTGCCGACCTTGCCGCCACATCCGGCCTGGCTCGCGTGCTCATTGGCTGCGGCGATCCCGATCCGCGCACCAATGGCACTGGCGCAAAACGGATCAGGGATGCCGGGGTCGAGGTTACGATCGCCGATCATGCTCCGAGCCGCGCCAGCCTTGCCGGTTTCCTCACCCGACAGAAGCTTGGCCGCCCGCATGTCACACTCAAGCTCGCCGTTTCGCAGGATGGCTTTATAGGTCCGCTCTCGGGCAAGCCTGTCACGCTTACCGGAGAGATTGCGCGCGCGCATGTCCACCGCCAGCGCGCGCTCAACGAGGCGATCTGCGTGGGCGGCAACACCTTGCGCAACGATCAACCACGCCTCGATGTGCGGCTACCCGGCCTCGAGGATCGTTCCCCGCAACGTTTTGTGCTGACGCGCAGCGAAGCCCCGCAAAGCTGGAAAAAGCTTTCCTCCCCGGAGGACATCTTCGACCTCGAACATATGCAATATCTCTATGTCGAAGGCGGGGGAACAACGGCCGCCGCCTTCCTGTCGGCCGGGCTGGTGGACGAGTTGCAGATCTACCTTGCGCCCGTCACGCTGGGAGAAGGCATTCCCGCTTATGGCGATCTCGGCCCCGCGCCCGCCGGTGGTCCGCCACCGGGATTCGCCTGCACCGACCGGCGCCGCCTTGGCAATGACCAGCTGTTCATCTACCACCCCGCCAAGCACTAGGGGCAGGATAAGAACGCACGCATGTTTACCGGCATCGTCACCGCCATCGGCACGATCGCAAGCGTCGAGAAGCGCGGTGATCTGCGCGTGCAGATCAGCTGCCCATTCGACCCGGACACTATCGCCATCGGCGCTTCCATCGCCTGTTCGGGGGTCTGCCTGACCGTGGTGAAGAAAGGCGGCGAGAAAGGCGCGAGCTGGTTTGCCGTCGATGTCTCTGCCGAGACCGTTTCGCGCACCGCCGGGGAAATGTGGACCGAGGGCAAGCGCGTGAACCTCGAACCCTCGCTGCGGCTGGGTGACGAACTAGGCGGCCATATCGTTACTGGCCATGTCGATGCCGTGGGCGTGGTCAATGACTGGCGTCCGGAAGGCGATTCCATGCGCGCCATGATCGCCGCGCCCAAGGAACTCGCGCCCTTCGTGGCGCAAAAGGGCTCGATCACCGTGGACGGCGTTTCGCTGACGGTGAATTCGGTCAAGGATCGCCCCGATGACAGCGTGCATTTCGGGCTCAACATCATCCCGCACACCGCCGAAGTGACCACGCTCGGCGAATTGCGCCAGGGCGGCGAGGTCAATCTCGAAATCGATACCGTCGCGCGCTATCTCCAGCGCATGGCCAGCCTGAAAGCCTAGTTCGCACCCTCATCGGGAATCGAACTCTTCAGCAGCACGGTCGCAGTCAGGTCGCCCGTCACGTTCACCACCGTGCGGCACATGTCGAGCAGGCGGTCCACGCCAAGGATGATGACCAGCCCCTCCGACGGAATACCGAACCCGGCTGCGACGCTGGCAAGGATGGCGATGCTGACACCCGGCGTACCCGGCGCACCGATCGAGGAACCGACCAGGGTCGCGACCAGCAGCATGATCTCGGGCCCGCTCATCTCGATCCCGGCCATTTGCGCAAGGAACAGAATCGCCACGCTCTGATAAAGAGCGGTCCCGGCCATGTTCATGGTTGCGCCGACCGGCACGACAAGGCTCGCCACCTGCTCGGGCACATTGAGTCGGCGCGCCGCCTGGATCGTGCTGGGCATCACTGCCGACGAGCTCGATGTGGAGAAGGCCAGCAGCAGCGTTTGCCCGGCAGCGGAAAAGAAGGCCCGGACTGTCGTCCTTCCCAGCAGCACCAATATCGCCAGGTAAACCGCGAAGAGCAGGACGAGGCCGAGCATGACAGTGCCGACATAGGAGGCGAGGCCGAAGAGCGAGCCGAGCCCGATCTGCATCATCAGCTGCGCCATCAATCCGAAGACGGCAAGCGGCGTCAGCATCATCGCCCATTTCACCACCGTCATGGAGATCGACATCACCGCGTCGAGCAGGGCGATGAACGGCGCCACCTTCTCGCGCTGCACCTGCGTGGCGGCCACGCCCGCAAGCAGGGCCAGCAGCACGATGGCCAGCAAATCGCCTTCGATCACCGAGGCCGCGGGATTGGTCGGCAGCACGCCGACCACAAGGTCGGGCAGCAGCTTGAAATCGAAGGACTGCATGTCGGCCGGCATCTGCTCCACCGGCGGCAGCTGCCGTTCTATCCCCTCTCCCGGCTTGAACAGCTGCGCCAGCGTAACCCCGATCCAGCTCGCCGCCATCGTGGTCAGCAGGATGAAGGCACCAAGCCGCAAGCCTACACTGCGCATGGCATCAGCGGAGGGAGCATTGGCAAGCCCGCCAATGATCGAGGAGAACACCAGCGGCACCAGCACGATGGCGATCAGGCCAAGGAAGAGCTTGCCCGGTAGCGCCAGCCAAGCGCCCAGCGTCTGAGCCGTCTGCGCGCTCACCAGCCCGGTGGTGGGACCAAGCACGGTGCCCACGACAACGCCCAGCACCATCGCGAGGATGACCTGCGCCCAAAGCCGCGAACGCACCCAGACGCGCAGCTTGGTGCGCTGCTGGTAGATATGCCCCGGCTCGGTTGTTGTGTCGTTGCTCACGGTCCTGCCATGCACTCTGGCCGGGCAATAGGACAAGGGTAAGTCGCTGCCCGGCAAGGGATTGGCCCCGCCAGCGCCTGCGCTATACCCATGCCCCAAGAGGATAAGCGAAGTTCGTTGGGAGAAGGAATTGCGATGAAGAGGCTAGCTGCCCTGATGGCATCTTGCGGCCTGGTGGCCTGCCAGCCGCCGGAGGAGACTGCGAATGCGCCCGATCCCGGCCCGGTCATGGCCGAACGTGTTGGCGATGCACCTGTGATTGCTCCGGACATGCCCGGGCTCGAAGGCGAGCTGGGCGAGAATATCGACGGTCCGGTGGTGATCCACGTGCCCGACTGGATCGAGGAGCCGCTTGGTCAGTATTACATGTATTTCGCACATCACCGCGGCACCTATATCCGCCTCGCCTATGCCGACGATCCTGCCGGACCATGGACCGTTTACGAGCCGGGTACGCTGCAACTCGACCAGACCACGGCATTGCACCACATCGCCTCTCCGGACGTACTGGTAGACGATGAGAATCAGCGCCTGCTGATGTATTTCCACGGACCGATCGAACAGCCGGGCGAGGATTACGGCGGCAGGCCGTACTTCCAGCGAACCTTCCTCGCAGAATCGACGGACGGGCTGAACTTCACGCAGGTCTCCGACGAATTCGCCCCGCCCTATATGAAGACATTTACATATGAAGGCGCGGTCTACGGCCTTGCCATGGCGGACAAACCTTCCGCCTATCCCGATTGGCTGCGCAGCGGGCAGTTCCTGCGCTCGGAGAACGGATTGCCGCCGTTCGAGGCCGGACCGCGGATCCTCGACGAGATGCGCCATGCCGGCGTGATGCGGCGCGGCGACACGCTGCATGTTTTCTATACCACCGTCGGCGACCGGCCCGAGCGGATCATGCACGTCTCCGTCGACTTGCGGCCCGACTGGACCGAGTGGACCGCCAGCGCACCAAGCGAAGTGCTGCGGCCCGAACGCGACTATGAAGGTGCCAACCTGCCGATCGAAGAGTCCCAAGGTGGCATGTCCTATGGCGCAGAGAACGCCTTGCGCGATCCCGGCGTCTATGACGAAGGCGAAACGGCCTGGCTCTATTATTCAGTCGCAGGTGAACAGGGAATCGGGGCAGCGCGGCTTACCTTCGCGGAGGATTAAGCGGTCGAAAGCGGCCCGCAAGCAAAGTCCTCGCGGCCGATTTCGTAAATCACATGCACGACCGGGCCACGCGGCGTGGCGACCGTATCCGTCTGGTCGGTCAATCCTCCGCCGATATGTTCCATTGCCTTGCGGCTGATGATGTTGCCCTCGCCAACATGGAATTCCACGCGCCTGACGAAGCGCAGGGCATGAGCCAGCATCAGGCGCTTCATTTCCGCGTTGTAGCCTGCACCCCAAAGGCGGCGGGCAAGGAAAGTCCAACCGATTTCGACGCTGCCACCGTCAGCGTTGTCATGGCCCTGGAACCGGCTGGATCCGACAATCTCTCCGCTCGATTTCTCGATTACCGCCAAAGCGCCACCCTTGGCCAGCGCATCGGCAAAGAATGCCCGGAAGACCGGCTCCTGCCAGCGGTCATGCATGGGGTGCATCGCCCAGATTTGCGGATCGCTGGCGACGGCGAAGAGCCCGTCCCAGTCACTTTCCCGAAGCGGCCGCAGGATCAGCCGCTCCCCTTCAAGGTGCGGCTGACGATCCATGCGTCACCCGCTTACCGCTGCCAGGGCACCGACGAATTTGTCGATATTGTCCATGGTCAGACCGGCGACATTGATACGGCCCGAACCCGCCATGTAGACGCCGTGATCGTCGCGCAGCTTCTGGATCTGTTCCTTGGAGAGCGGCAGCATGGCGAACATGCCGTTCTGCTCGCCCAGCGGGGCGAGGTTGACGCCGCCAGCATTGGAGGATGCGGCCAGCTTCTCGCGCACCTGCAGGATACGCGCGCGCATCGAATCCAGCTCGTCGAGCCACTGCTTCACGGTCGCATCGTCCGACAGCGCCAGCCGCACCGCGGCAGCGCCGTGATCGGGCGGCATGGACCAGTTGGCACGCGCCAGCGCATGGCCGTTCGACATCACGGCTGTGGTCTGCGCGGCATCAGGCGTCATCGCGTAGACTGCGCCGACGCGGTCGCGATAGAGGCCGAAATTCTTGTCGCAGCTATAGGCAACCAGCGCCTCGGGCACGCTGGCAAGCACCTTACGCATGCCATAGGCATCTTCTTCCATGCCGCGGCCGAGGCCCTGGTATGCAAGGTCGATGATCGGCAGCACGCCCGTCTCGACGAGCAGATCTGCGATCTCGTCCCACTGCTCATTTGTGTAGTCGATACCGGTCGGGTTGTGACAGCAGCCATGCAGAAGCACGGCATCGCCCGTGCCGGCATTACGCAGCGCCTTGCGCAGCTCGTCCATATTGGCCGTGCCGTCGGCTGCGGCGTGGCCGAAACCGACCATCTCGATACCCAGGTCCCCGAAAATCTGCGCGTGGTTGGGCCAGCTGGGCGTGCCCATGAGGACCTTGCCGACACCGGCGCGCTGGGCCAGCGCCACGGCGAGGCGAACCGCGCCCGTTCCGCCCGGGGTCTGCATGCCCTCGATCCGGCCGCCTTGAGAGGGATCCTCGCCACCGAAGATATGCGGCATCAATGCGTGAACAAAGCCCATGTCGCCTTCGGGACCGAGATAGGCCTTCGAATCCTGTTCCGCGACAAGCATGGCCTCTGCTGCCTTGATGCAGCCGAAGACCGGCGTCGCGCCCTCGGATGTGCGGTAAACGCCCACGCCAAGGTCGATCTTGTCGGGCCGCGGGTCGGCATCATAGAGCTTTATCAGCGCGAGCAGCGCGTCGGGCGGTTGTTGTTCGAGTCTGTCCAGCATAACGGGGCGCTCAATGCCGCCGCATGCGCGCAGTCGCAAGCGTCAATTGGGTTTGGCCCGCGCCTTTTTTCGCGCGGTGTCCGCGAGACCTCAGAAAGGCAGCCAGCGCTGCTTGTGCGAGAAGCGCATATAGCCCGCATTGACGCCGAGCCTCAGACCCGCTCCGACACGGATCGGGATCAGCACGATATTGCCCTTGCGCAGGTAGCTGGCGGTGAAACCGCCAACGAGATAGGCCTGTCCCTCGCCTGCCGGATAGCGTTCGTAGAGCTCGTCCGTGTCGTAGAGGTTGTAGACCAGCACAAAGGTGTTGCCCGCATTGGCACCCGCATCGAAGCCGATGGACGGACCTGTCCAGTAGACGGGCATGTTGCCTTCGACCTTGTGGAACAGGGTGCCCGAACCATAGCGAACGCCGAGCACGAAGGCGCCACCGCCCTCGCGGCCCACAATATATCCATTGGGCTCGCCCTGTTTCTCGAGGATGTCCTCGATAAGGCGAGCGAGGCCCTCTGCGCCCTGGCCGAACAGGCCTTCGGCGGCACCGATCAGGTCATCCTCGCCATAGGTAGATGCGGAGGTTGCGGCAGCAGGCTGCGCAACCTCGTTCGCCGCAACCTGGGCAGGCGCGGGATAGACTTCGCGAACTTCCTCCTCCGGAAGGTCAAGCGTCTGCCCTGCATAAGGCGATGCCTGCGAATCGTAACGCGCTCTGGGAAGCTCCGTATCCCCGCTGGGAACGGTGCTATCCGCAGGACTGGCTGCCGGGCCAGTCTGCGCCAAATCGGCGTCGATCGCCATGTCGGGATCAACCGTTTCGATGCTCTGCGCCGCCAGCGGAGCGACGGTGAATGCGGCAAGCATGGCAAAGGCTGCGCCCAGCGCAGTCTTGCGGGTTTTCGCGGCGATTGCGGTCAACATCGTCGACCCTCCTCGTGCAAGCAGGACTTCTCAGCGGCGCAAGAGAATCCATCGCGGGTGAAGCGGCAATGAACGCGCGGCCACCCGAGTCCGTTTTGCGGTGAGTCGAATCGAAAAGCACAATGGAATGCAATCTTTGCAGCGATGTGGAGCAGTACTTGCGGGCAGCAAATGCCCTCGTTATAGCGCGCCCCTGCTAGCCGCTGCGGTCCGGAGACGTGGGTGAGTGGCTGAAACCAGTTCCCTGCTAAGGAACCATACCTCTATCGGGGTATCGAGGGTTCGAATCCCTCCGTCTCCGCCACCGGCTATCTGCTTCCGCGAATGCTACAGAAAACAAGCTGCTAGGAAGCACGGATTCCTGCGCGTGATCGCGCTTAACTTCGTGTTTAACACGCTCCGCAAGCGGGGCTTAACGCTGCAAGGCAAGATTCGGCCAAGAAAGAGGGGCCGGACATGTTTCAATTCTTGCAGTCGATCATCAAGGACACGCGCGCGAACATCGTCGCCGTCAGCGCCATTGGCGCGGCGTCGTTGGTGGGCGGCGCCGGCCTCGCAGTCGATGCAGTCTACTGGTATTTATGGAAGCGCCAGTTGCAGCAGGCCGTCGATTCCGGCGCACTTGCGGGCGCCTATGCACTGTCGGCCGGTCGCGATGTCACTGCCGCATCGACCAATGATATCGGCCTGAATTCCAACACCGCGATTACCGTGCAGAGCGTCACCAGCCCTCCGGCAACGGGTGCCTACGCCGCGAACAATACCGCGGTGGAAGTCATCGCCACGACTTCGAAGCGCCTGCCCTTCTCCAGCCTGTTCCTCACTTCCCCGCCTGTCATTCATTCGCGCGCCGTCGCCGCCTATGTCAGCGAAGGCGAGCACTGCATCATCTCGCTCGCCGAGACAGGTATCGGCGTGAACCTGGCAGGTACGGCAGACGTGCTCCTGACTTGCGGCGTTGCAGCCAATTCGGTCGACGTCGACGCGATCGACCTCGACGGAACGAGCTGGCTTACCGGTTCTCCGCTGACCGCGGTTGGGGGGATCGAATATTCCGATTCAAACATTCCGTCGACGACGAATCTCAATCCCTACAGTGCGGCGCAGGAAGACCCGCTGGCTTCGCGCGGCCTCACCACGCCCTCCAGCCCGGCAGGCTGTTCGGAAAACAACTTCGCGGTAAACGCCAATGAGAGCGTTACGCTTTCGCCTGGCCGCTATTGCAACGGGCTGACGATCCGCGGCGATGCCGTGCTCTCGCCAGGCGTCTATATTATCGACAAGGGCGACCTGAAGGTGAACAGCCAGGCTTCGATCACCGGCGAAGGCGTCACCATCATCCTGACCGGCCAGAACAACGGTAATGTCTCGACGCTCGATTTCGCCGGCGGTGCCGACGTCGACCTGCGTGCTCCCAGCCAGAGCGAGGATGCAACCTGGTATAACATCCTCGTCTATCAGGACCAGATCGGAGCGGTGAAGGACAGCAAGCTCAACGGCGATAGCGATTTCAACATGGAAGGGGTCGTCTACATGCCCAACGGCCCGCTGAGCTTCAACGGCAGTTCGGGCCAGCATTCCGAATGCCTGCTGATGGTTGCCTATCGCATCAGCATTTCGGGCGAGACATCGTTCTCGAACAATTGTCCCAGCGATTACGACGATATCGACACGTCGGGCCGCCGCATGCGCATCGTGGAGTAAACCGATGAATCCGCGCCCCAAACATCTGTCCCCTATCCGCCTGATCCGCAATCAGGATGGCATGGCCTTTATCGAACTGGCCATGGTCCTGCCGGTCCTGATGGTGCTCCTGCTCGGCGCGATCGACATGTCGCGACTGATCAGCGCGCGCATGGACATGGAGCAAGCCGCGCAGCGCGTAACCGACTATGCTCTTTCGGTCCGCCCGACGAACGGCGACACTTCCTATCTCGTGACCGAGGCGATTGCCGCTTCGGGTCTGGCGGCCGAAAACGTGACCGCGCAGATCTTTCTCGTGTGTAACGGCGTACGTTCGAACAATTTCAACGGCGGATGCGCGAGCGGCGAAGCCTCGGCGCGCTATGTCAGCATCTCGATCCGCGACGATGTGGATCCGTTCTTCGACTGGACTGCCTTGGCAGGGATGGTCGGTCTTGATGCATTCAATTCCAGCTTCTCGGTGGTCGGTGATAGCACGGTGAGGATCCAGTGACGATGCGGACATTCGCAAGAGACGAGAAGGGCGCAGCGGTCGTCGAATTCGCCCTCGCAATCCCGGTCCTCATCACGCTGATGGTCGGGATTCTACAATTCGGTATCGTCCTGCACACATCGGGCGGGCTGCGTCACGCTGTTGGCGAGGGCTTGCGTTTTGCCAAGATCAACCCGCATGCGACGACCGCACAGGTTGTGGCCGAAACGCGCGCTCACCTGGACGGGATCGATCCTGCGGGCATTACCGCGATCGACTTCCAGCGTGGCACTTCCAATGGCGCGCAATTCGGCAGGCTGACGATCAACTACCAGGCAACGCCGGTCATCCCCTTCGTCCCGCGCGAAGTCATCGCTCTTTCGGAAACCCGCCAAGCCTACCTGCAAAACTGAGGCACGACGCCCCCTATCGGGGTCCGTCACTGTTCGACTTCGGTTGGCCTCGAAATGCCGTCCGGTCGGCCTCAAAAGGCGCTTGGCCCTCGCTCCCGCTGAATGATTTCCGCGTAGCGGAGATTCTGCATGTTCGCGTCACATGAGAGTCACATCGGAATGGCAGATCGTCCGCGTCAGGGCGGAGGGCTTTTACGATGGATCGCGTCAGTATTTTCACCACTGACACAGACGCATCTCGTTACGAGAAATTCTCCAACGGCGAGACCGAGTTCACCTTCGGCCTGCTGACCTCTCAGGGGCCGCAGAAACTGGTCGAGGGCTCCGTCTGGGCCTTTGTCGACTGGGTGATGGACGACCTCTCAGGCCTCGAGATGTGCCGCCGCCTTCGCGCCGATCCGCGCCTGGCAGACGCCCATGTGACCATGGTGCTGGAAGCGGAAGACGCCGAAGACCGGCGCCGCGCCTTGAAGGCCGGGGCAGACGATTATGCTGTTGGGCCGCTTGACCGGCAGTCCATGCTCGACCGCGTGCTTGCGCTTCATTCGGCAGGCAGCCGGCCGGTCGGCGGGCAAACGCTCGAATTGTCAGACCTGCTGATCAATGTCGCTGGCGAACAGGCTCGCTGGAAGCGGACGCTGATTCCCCTGCGCCCGAACGAGTTTCGCGTGCTGCGCTTCATGGCCGAAAATCCAAACCGCATCCTGACACGCCAGGAACTCGTCGATGCGCTCGGCAAGGCGGGAGACCCCGAGTATCTGCGCACGGTCGATGTGTGGATCAAGCGCCTGCGTTTCGGCCTTCGCGAAGTCGGGGCTGGCCACTTGCTGCGCACCGTCCACGGCAAGGGTTACGTACTAGACCTGCCCTGACCGGCCTCGCGGCCTGCCAATTCCTTCCCCAAGATTGCGTTCCCGGCAGAACTGCCGGCCATTTCTGCCCCGATCTCACGCCTCGGAACGAGTAAGGGCCCCCGGCTTCACACCGGGAGCCCTTCTCTATTTGCTTCCGGCCATGGCCGGGGACTTGTCAGAACGTGACCGAGAGACCGGCAGAGAAGCTCTGACCGACATCGTAGCTGTTGTTCTGCAGGATCAGGCCAGCATTGTTGGTCTGCGTTTCCTTGTGGTCCGTACCGAGGATGTTGCGCGCCTCGAGCTTGAGTTCGGCTTCGACGCCGAACAGGTCCAGCCCCTGTCGATAGACCAGGTCAAGCTGTGCACCCGGCTCTTCGACAACGTCGGAAAGACCGTTCGAACCGCGCAGCGTGACGCGATCGCTCGCCCACGACACCAGCACGGTGAACTGCTGCAGCTTGTCGAGGTCCTCGAGGCTCATCTGGAAGTTTACCAGGTGATCGGACTGACCCACGAGCGGCGAGCCATCGGCAAAGTAGGTCGATGCCGGTGCCACAATCACGTTCGAACCCTGGACCACGGTGACCGTGTCGTTCGAGCCAACCGTCAATTCGGACTGGGTGTAGGTATAGTTGGCAAGCAGGACGATCTGCTTGGTCTCGAACCACCCGCCGACATTGTAGAGATCGACATTATACTGGGCATCGAGTTCACCACCCCAAAGCGTGGCACCCGGAGCATTGGCGTAGCTGATGAAGCGATCGCCCGTGACAAGGCCCACATAGACTTCGATCGGATCCTTGATGTCCTTGTAGAAACCGGCAATCGATACGCGGCTCTGGCTATCCAGGTAATACTCCGCACGAGCTTCGAAGTTCGTCAGCTCGCTGTCGGTCAGGAAAGGGTTGCCGCTGTACTGGCGGTTCGTTTCCGGATCGAAGTAGCGCTGACGCACCAGTTCTCGGAACTGCGGCCGGGCAATCGTACGCGAACCGCTGGCGCGAAACTGCAGCCCGTCCGCTGCCTCCCATGTGATGGTTGCACCCGGTAGCCAGTAATCGTCCGATTTGCTCACCGGAGTACCAGTGTTGAGCGCGCCGATCGGCGTGGTGCTCTGCGTGGCATCTTCGTAGCGAACGCCACCCTGGATGGTCAGCGTATCGAGCGGAACCCACTGGAATTGCCCATAGGCACCGTGGATGGTCAGCTCCGCCCCGAAAGCCGGATCGAGTGCGTTCTGGTCGATCAGTCCGACATCGAAGAGATTGTAGGTCGCCGCATTGAGCAGGAGAGGAGCCGATCGCAGGCCTGCGATCTCGAGGATCTGCTGCAGGCTGGTAAGGCCGTTGGCCGGGAATCCGTTGCCTTCCACTTCGGGATCGGTGACGTAGAATGCCGGATCGACATCGACGTCAAAGCTGAACGCCCGACGTTCGGAATAGCGATCGGTGTCCGAATAGGCATAGCCGATCGTACCGGTCAGCGTGTCGGTAACCTCATAGCTGATATCGATACCGCCGAACCACAGCTCTTCGTTAAGGTCGGAAAAGACCACATCGACGCCGGTTTCCTGGAAGCCGCTGCCGATCTGGCGACTGAGATCGACCATGTACTCCCCGCGCCAAGGCGCGGAAGCAGGCGGGGTGTCCTGCTTGCCGTAGGTATAGGTCAGGTTGAACGGCGCCTCTCGGTCCGTGCGGGCGAATCCGCCGCGCATATCGACACTCAGGCGATCGAACTCCATCTCGGCAACCAGCTGGCTGTCGATCAACTGGCGCTCGAACCAGGCCGTGTTCTGCTGAAGGAAGTCGAAGTCCGGGAATTCGGTGTCTGCGATCGTGTTCAGGCTGGCCTGCTTCACCGTGTCGCGGATGAACAGATTGGTCCAGCGGAAGGTATGATCGCCGAGTTCCAGACCCACGCCGAACATGGCGTTGACCAGGATATTGTTGTCGGTCTTGAACTCGTTTTCGCTGCGCGCGATGTCTGGCGAGTTCGGACCCGCATCCTCGCGCGCGATAACGCGATTGCGGAAGCTATTGCTGATATTGCCGGTCAGGACCAGGCCCAGACGACCATCGCTACCGACATCGAAAGCCGTGCCGGCAGTCAGTCCGGTCGAGAAGTTCGGACGCAGGTCACCGATGATCTGCAGCGTTGCAAATCGCGGCGGGGTCAGGTGGCGGGCAAAACCTTCGACAGCATTCTGGTCAAGGCTTTCGATCAGCACGCCATCGTTGAGCGATGCGTCGAGGAACGACTGCACCGGAGCCGGGATGTCGCGGACACCGCTGTCGAAGCCGGTCCAGTCCATCTCGCTGCCGTAATAGGCATAGCCATTCTGGAAGGTGGTTTCGGTATCCCCGCTGACACTGCCACTGATGGTGACGAAGGTCTCATCGGGAATGGCGCGCGTCGTCAAATTGATCACGCCGCCGCCGAATTCACCCGGATAGTTGGCGGAATAGGTCTTCTGGACGAGCGAGGAAGCGACCACATTGGTCGGGAAGATATCAAGCGGGACCACGCGGCTGAGCGGTTCGGGGCTCGGCAACGGGAGGCCGTTGAGCATGGCGAGGGAGTAGCGGTCGCCGAGTCCGCGAACATAGACCAGGCCGTTGCCGACGACCGAAAGGCCGGTGACGCGGCCGAGGGCGCCGGCAATATCGCCTTCGCCGGTACGCGCGATCTGTTCGGTCGAGAGGACCGAGATGACCTGGCTGGCATTGCGCGTCGGGTCGCGATTAATGCGCCCCGTCACGATGATGGTGTTGGCACCGGAAATGGAGATTTCGGGCTCGTCGAATTCGTCTTCCTGCGCCTGGTCGTCAATGCCTTCGACGTTGTCGAGGAGATCTTCGTCGGCAGTTGCCGCCGGATCCTGGGCATAGGCTGTACCGGGGAAGGTAAGTGCGGTTGTGAGCAGAAGCAGCCCCGCCAGCTGCTTGCCAGTGGTCATGATAGAAGACCCCCTCATACTTAAGGCCCTAGAATTTCAAATGGGCTTGCGCCCGAGGCGAAGGGGGGAGGTGCTCGACAGGCGAGCCCCTCCCCCCGTCATTGGCCAGCTTAGTTGAACACCGGCAGTGCAAGGCACGATTGACCCGTGCCGAAGCTCACGGTCGGCGAGTCACAGGTCCAACCAGCGTACCAGGTGTCGCTCGACGATGCCGCACCGACGAAGGTCGAAGCCGCGAAGAAGGTCGACAGGCCCGTTGCATCGAACACCGGAGTGTAGGCATCTTCGGTCGCCGAGTTGACGAACAGGGTCGTCAGGCTGGTCGACTGGAAGGAGTTGCCGGCGCCCAGGAACGGGTTGATGTCGTTCTGCCCGCTGTCCGAAGTGGTGTCACAATCGAAGATCATCGAGTTGAACGCCGGCGCACCCTGGTCGTCGAGACCGTTAGTGCTCAGGCCTTCTTCGTTGATGCGGAGGCAAGGTGCACCCGGCTTCACGACAATGCCGTTGGACATGTTCAGGTCGG
The DNA here is from genome assembly GCA_913056125.1 of uncultured Altererythrobacter sp. Taxonomy (GTDB): domain Bacteria; phylum Pseudomonadota; class Alphaproteobacteria; order Sphingomonadales; family Sphingomonadaceae; genus Alteraurantiacibacter. The sequence continues at coordinate 174,709 of CAJXNC010000004.1, read as the reverse complement.
CATCACCGCGAACGCGGATTGCCTGCGAACCGCTGCCCTGAGCGATGAAGGTGAAGTTGGTGAACTGGGCGTTGGTACGCGGCAGGGCGTTAACGTCGAAATCCTTGTCCTCGGAGTCGAGTTCAAGGGCATTGTCGCCCGAACCGGCACGCTGCACGACGACACCGTACTGAATGTCGGCCTTGGCGCCCGTATCGATGTCGAAGGAGTCGTCTTCCGCACCAACGACGATGAAGTGATCGAGCTTCGGCTCACCACCGAACAGTTCGACGCCGTCGTCCGAGCTGTTGAACGACTGGATGTAGCTGATGCGGGTGGCGTTGCCGAGGCCGCCAGTGGTCAGCGACTGCAGTTCGGAACCCGAGTTCAGCGTAAAGCCGGAGTAGCGGATCTGGACGAAGGCCAGGTCACCCGAGTCGTCGTCAGGCGTCGCACCGCCGAAGCTTGGCGGGTTCAGGGCGCCTTCCAGTTCCTGCGAACAGGCGATGAGGTTGGCATCCGGAACCGGGAAGGTGTCGGTCGTCTTGCCCGGGTCGCAATCCGAAACCGGAGCGCGGCCGAGCAGGACGAGACCGCCCCACTGCATCGACGAGGTGTTGTTGGTCAGGCCGAAGACGTTGTCCTGGCTGGTGAAGATGATCGGACGGGTCGAAGTGCCGACCGCGTCGATCGTGCTGCCGCGCTGGACGACCATGTAGGAGCGACCGGTGGCGCCGTAGATGATGACACCAGGCTGGATCGTCAGTTCGACAGTGTTGCCGGTGATGCCGTCGCTGGCATCGTCGGTGGGGCCATCGTCCGTGCCGACGTCGACGCGGCCGTTCATGGCGTAGAGCAGGCCGGGGACCTGAACCAGGTTGGCATCTTCGGTGAATACGGACGGCAGCGTGCAAACGCGCCAGGTCCCTTCCGGACCTGTGATCGTACCGCTGTTGATCAGCGGGTCCGCGCCGACGGTCGGGCAACCGGCAGCCGGGGTAACGGTGCCGCCCGTAGCAGTCGGGGTCGGAGTCGGAGTCGGATTGGTAACGGAGTTATCGACGCTGTTGTCGATATCGCCGATGTTGATGTCGCCATTGGCGCCGGGCGAGCCAAGGTCCTCAGGACCGCACGCGGCGAGAGCGAGGATGCTTGTGCCGAGAATGAGTGAGCGAGAAAGGTGAGTCACAGCGAACGGTCCCCTCATAAAACCGAGAATTGAGAATCAGATGATGTTGCGAAAACGTCGTCGCGAATCGCGAACTAGGACCGAGTTGTGACACTTTGCGGTCTGTGTGACGGTTCTCTGGCAGTATCCACAGGCTGTGACCGAAATAGGCTGGATCAAATCGATATTGGCCGCTGCCCGGCTCTCTATTTCAGATTTGTGACACTATTACAGTTTTGTTGCAGTTTGCCGTTTCGGGCGGCAATTAGCGTCCCAACAACAGATAAGGAGAACCATAATGTTGGGAGTCATGCTGACAGGAGCATTGCTTTTCGCACAGACCGGTGCGGTCGTGACGGCAGGCACCTCCGAGGCGAACGAAAGCGTCCAGGTCGCTTATGAAGAATTGAGCGGCGGACAGGCCGCCGAAGCCATTCGCGCCCTCGAGGCTATGCGCGCGCAGAACCCGGGCGATCCGGCCGTGCTCATCAATCTTGGCAGCGCCTATGCAGAAATGGGCGATGTAGCACGCGCAGAGGAGTCCTATCGCAGCGCTATCGAGAGCGATGTGCGCTACCGGCTCGAACTGGCCGATGGCAGCTGGGTCGATTCCCGTCATGCCGCGCGCCTTGCCCTGCGCAATCTGGAAAATGCACGCCTGGCCATGAATTGATGGCCTGATACGACGACGACCTACCTCGCGACCCCTTGAACCTTGCGGGTCGCAACTCGCGGGGGTCCGGCAGCCTCATACTGCCGGACCCCTTTTGGTTGCCGCACTGTCACCACGTTGTCATTTGTTGTAAGCAAAGGGCCGACGTGGAGGCCTTGAAATAGTGATTCTGCACCGCGCCCTTTGCGCTGCTCTGACAGCACCGGCTTTGCTGTTTGCATTGCCGGCGCATGCCGACGTGCTCGAAATCGGAGCAGCAGGCGAAGTACAGTGGGTCGCCGGTCCGCAAGCGAGGCGGGCTCCGCTTGCTCCTGTGGTGGCGCTGGAAGAAGTTCCACAGGACGTCCAGGCCGTTCCAGACAGCATAGTAGCCGACACGGCCAGCCATGCTCGCGGCATCCCCGCAATATATGCCCCGGTCGTGGCGCAATTGTCTGCCCGCTACGACCTCAGCCCGGCGCTGATCGAAGCCGTCGTGTGGCAGGAAAGCCGCTGGCGGGCCAATGCTGTCTCCCCCGTGGGTGCACGCGGTCTCGCCCAGCTCATGCCGGGCACGGCGCGCGACCTCGGCGTCGACCCTGACGATCCCATTGCCAATCTCGAAGGCGGCGCACGTTACCTGCGCGAGCAGCTCGACCGATTCGATGGCGACCTCGAAAAGGCGCTCGCCGCCTATAATGCCGGTCCAGCCCGCGTTCAGCGTGCCGGCGGCATCCCCAGAATTCGCGAGACTCAGGTCTATGTGTCCTCCATCATGGGCCGCCTGTCCGATCATTCCCGGAGTTCAGAAGTACAATGAAATCGCTCGCCCGTTTGACTGCCCTTTCTCTGCTTTTCGCGCCTGCCGCCGCCCATGCGCAGGACCCTGCAGGAGCCGGCCCGATCAATGCCGCGCTGATGTGGATGCAGGGTACGCTGCTGGGCAGCGTTGCCACAGCCGTTGCCGTGATGGCTGTGGCCGCCGTCGGCTTCATGATGCTCACCGGCCGGATGAACTGGCGTTTCGGTGCAACCGTGATCCTCGGCTGCTTCATCATTTTCGGTGCTGCATCGATCGTTGCCGGCATCCAGGGCGCCGCAGCGGTAGGCTGACCAGACCATCATGCAATTGACCCGCCATCCAGTCCACCGCGCGCTCACCAGGCCCCAGATGTTCATGGGTGTGACGTTCAACTACTTCGTCATCAATGCGCTGGTGACGACCGAGGCATTCCTGATCCTCAAGAGCTTCTGGATCATCCCGATCCCGTTCATCATGCACGGAATCGGCTATTTCGCCTGCCTGCGCGAACCGCGCATCTTCGACCTGTGGATCACCAAGGTCAGCAAGTGCCCGCGCGTCCGCAACTACAAGCGCTGGGGCTGCAACAGCTATTCGGCCTAGCGCGCTGGAATTGAACCGCTGCCGCAAGACAGCAGGGAGTATGTGATGAAACCCAAATGGCTCGGAGCCGCAGCATGGAGCGCCAAGGAAGCGCATGCCGGCCAGCGCCTGCCCTATGCGCAGCTGGTCGACGGGCAAACACTGCTGCTGCGCGACGGTTCGCTGATGGGCGCACTGCAGGTACCCGGACTTTTGTTCGAGACCGAGGATACCGACGCGCTCAATGCCCATGCGGCAACGCGCGAGGTCATGTTGCGCTCGAACCTCGATGCGCGCTTCGTGCTCTATCATCACGTCATCCGCCGCCGTGTCGCGGTTGAGCTGGACGCCAGCTTCGACGATCCGCTTTCGGCGCATATCGATGCCCGCTGGCGCGAGAAGCTCTCCTCCGGCTCGCTCTTCGTGAACGACCAGTTCGTCACGCTGGTCCGTCGCCCGGCGCGCGGCAAGGCCGGTTGGGGCGAACGGCTCTCCAAGATGTTCAAGGGCAAGGCGACCGATGCCGAGGATGTCGATCCCAAGGACATGCGCTCCCTTCGCGCGGCGCTGCAGGCGCTGGCCGCCTCGCTCGGCGAATACGGAGCGCAGCCGCTCGGCGATTACACCGGCCCCAGCGGGCAGGTGAATAACGAGCTGCTCGAATTGCTCTCCGCGCTCTACAATGGCGAGATGCGCCCCGTGCGCCGCCCGGCAGACGGTACCGATATCGGTGAAATGCTGCCCTATCGCCGTGCCAGCTTCGGCCTCGACGCGATGGAATTGCGCGGCGCAGGCGGCAGCGATTTCGCCTCCATGCTGAGCCTCAAGGACTATCCCGACGCGACCAGCCCGGGCCTGCTCGATGCCATGCTGCGCCTGCCTTTCGAAATGGTCGTTTCGGAAAGCTTTGCGCCGCAGGAACGCCAGAGTGCTCGCGAGCGTATCGACCTTGCCCTGCGCCGCCTGCGCTCCGCCGACGAGGAAGCGCAAGCCGAACGGGCCGACATGATGGCCGCGCGCGACGAGCTTGGCGCGGGCTCGGTCTCCTTCGGCGACCACCATCTTTCCGTGCTGGTGCGCGAACGCGACCTCGAGCGGCTCGACGATGCGACCGCTTCCGTGGCCGCAGCTCTCGCCGATACCGGCGCCATCGCCGTGCGCGAGGACACCAATCTCGAACCCGGTTTTTGGGGCCAGTTCCCCGGCAATGAGAGCTTCCTTGTACGCCGCGCGATGATCTCCACCGCGAACATGGCCAGCTTCGGCTCGCTGCACGGCTTCGCTCTGGGGCAGGCGGAAGGCAATCACTGGGGCGATGCGGTCACGCTGCTGCAGACGACCAGCTCGACACCGTTCTTCTTCAACTTCCACAATGGCGACCTCGGCAATTTCTCGGTCATTGGCCCGTCTGGCTCGGGCAAGACCGTGGTGATGAACTTCCTTGCCGCACAGGCACAGAAGTTCAGTCCCCGCACGATCCTGTTCGACAAGGATCGCGGCGCCGAGCTGTTCATTCGCGGCATTGGAGGCACCTATGACCGCGTCCGTTCGGGCGAGCGCACCGGCTTCAACCCGCTCGCCATGCCGGACACTCCTTCCAACCGCGCCTTCCTGCGCGACTGGCTCTCCGTTCTGCTCAAGGCCGAGGGACCGGAAGAAGATGCGACCATCGCCGCGGCTGTCGATGCGGCCTATGCCAATGACGCTTCACTGCGCCGCCTGCGTCACTTCAAGGAACTGGTCTCCGGTTCGCGTCGCCCAGAAGCGGGCGATCTGGCAGACCGCCTTTCGGCCTGGATCGAGGACGGCGAATTCGGCTGGCTGTTCGACAACGAACAGGACAAGCTCGATCTCTCGACCCGCGTGATGGGCTTCGACATGACCGCGCTGCTGGAGAACCCCAAGCTGCGCACGCCAACTATGATGTATCTGTTCCACCGCATCGATGAACGGCTGGACGGCCATCCGACCATGATCCTGATCGACGAGGGCTGGAAGGCACTCGACGATGAAGTCTTCGCCGCCCGTATCCGCGACTGGCTCAAGACACTGCGTAAACGCAATGCGCTGGTCGGCTTCGCCACGCAGTCTGCGCGCGATGCGCTGGAAAGCCGCATCTCGACAGCGCTGGTCGAGCAGACGGCGACGATGATCTTCATGCCCAATGCTCGTGCCCGGGCAGAGGATTATTGCGAGGGCTTCGGCCTGACCGAGCACGAGCTTTCGCTGATCAAGTCGCTTCCGGCCCACAGCCGCTGCTTCCTCGTGCGCCAGCCCGATGCCAGCGTCGTGGTACGCCTCGACCTGTCGAACGCCCCCGAAGTGCTGACCGTCCTCTCGGGCCGCGAAAGCACGGTGCGCCGCCTCGACCTGCTGCGCGAAGCCGTGGGTGACGATCCGGCTCAATGGTATCCGGCGCTGACCAATCGCCGCTGGCCGGGCACGCCCAGTGCTTCTGGCGACAATGGCGATCTCGACGCCTGGGAGGCCGCCGAGTGAACTGGAACCCCGCCACCTGCCAGAATGCACTGGACGGCGTTGGCGCCGGCATCGGTGCATCCTTGCGCGCGGTGGACTGCGCCGCCAACGAGATGGCGCAGGCGGCATTCGGGCGCCTGTTCGAGCCGGGCGGAGCGCTGTACAATTCGCTGACCGTCATCCTGACGCTGTTCATTGCGCTGCTGGGATTCGGCCTCATTACCGGGCGGCTGCGCATCAGCCTGTCCTCGCTCACACCGAGCATGTTCACGCTTGTCGCGGTAGTCAGCTTCACCACCAGCTTCGTGCTGTTCCAGACCGTCTTCTGGAATCTCGCCGTGCTCGGCCCGGACTGGATCGCCAGCATTTTGATGGGCACCGATGGCTCGGCCACCACAATCTTTGCAGACAAGCTCGACGTGCTGATGTTTTCCTTGATGGAGGTTTCGGGCGGCGATGCGATGGACGCCAATACCTCGATCTTCTCGCCGCCGGGCCTGTTATGGTCGGGCGGCACCATGCTGCTGCTCGGCACGGTCGGCGTTCTCGCCACCTGCAAGATCGCACTTGCCGTGCTGATGGCACTGGGCCCGATCTTCATCGTCATGGCGCTGTTTAAGGGCACGCGCGGCCTCTTCGTCGGATGGCTCAAGGGCGTAACCATGATGGCCCTGGCCCCGCTTTTCGCGGTGCTGGCCGGATCGCTCATGCTGGAATTGTCGACGCCCGTGCTCGCAGCCCTGCTCGCCACGCCCGGTCAGATCGACGTTCGCCCGGCCATGGCTTTCTTCATGATCGGCACGGTGCACCTGGCGCTGATGTTCATCGTCATGAAGGTCGCCACGACAATGGTCAGCGGCTGGAGCGTCTTCGGGCTGGTGGGATCGGACAGGGGAAGCGAAGCCCCCGCACCGGCCTATGTGCCCGATCGCGTACCCTCGCCCGCTTTGACCCAGACGACCGCGCGTGACCGCGCCGCGCAGGCCAGCCCGCCCCCGGCGCGCGATATTCGCGTCAGCGCAGCCGCACCGCATGCCGCCAATGACACCGGCGCAGGCGGCGGAGCAGGCACTTCGCGCGAAACGCGCATCGTGACCGGCCCGGCCTCTACGGAAGGCTCAGCGAGCAACAAGACACCTGTTTCGCGCGCACGCGGCATTGGCAGCCGCTTCAAGTCCGCGCCCAATCGTTCCACGGAGAAGTTGTGACAATGACCCGCGCCCGCGCCCTTATCGCTGCGGCCCTGTTTGCCACCATGGCCCTGCCCGGCAGCCTTGCCGCGCAGGATTCGCGCCTGGTGGACCTCGAATACGATCCCGCCTCCATCGTGCGCATCGAAGGCCGCGTGAATGTGCAGGCGACCATCCGCTTCGGCGAAGGCGAGGCGATCCAGAATGTCGCCATCGGCGATTCGCAGAAGTGGCAGGTAACCCCGGCCCGCAATGCCAATCTGCTGTTCGTGAAGCCCCTGTCAGAGCGCGCCAGCACGAATATGACGGTGGTCACCGATCGCCGTGTCTACCTGTTCGACCTGGTGGCCAGCCCGAACCATCGCGATCCGCTCTATGTCCTGACCTTCCTCTATCCGGAGGATGAGGCGGCAGCGGAAGAAGCGGCCCGGCTCGCCGAGGCGGAAGCAGAGGCCGAAAGTGCCCAAAGCGCCAATCCCATGGAAATGGCCGCCGCCAACGATGACCTCGCCGTGCTCGACCCCGCGCGGCTCAACTTCGCCTGGGCTGCCGAAGGAGAGCGCGCGCTGCTGCCAGAGCAGGTCTATGACAATGGCGATGCCACCTTCCTCGCCTGGCCGGTGGGCGCGCCCATGCCTGCAATATTGGTGAAGGATGAGGATGGTACCGAAGGACCGGTAAATTATGCCGTACGCGGTGACATGATCGTCCTCGACCTTGTTCCGGGCGAAATCATCCTGCGGTCGGGTGACGATTTTGCCCGTCTGGTGAGGAATGGTACGACACAATCCGCCCTGGCCGGGGCCTGAGCTGGGAATTTGGAGGACACGCTATGAAACTTGCCATGCGCCTTCCCGAAAAGAGCACCGGAGCGTCCAAGGACGCCGACCCGCGTGACGATGCGACTACCGAAGTCATCGACCTTGCCAGCCGCACATCCTACCCGGCCGTAGCCAACCGCAAGGGCAAGTCCGATGCGCTCGGCCTTGCCGCCGGTGTTGCATTCGTCGCCCTGCTTGGCGCTGCCACCCTCTGGGGACTCAATGCCGGCCGCTCGACCGATGACGGGGCCCAGATCGCAGCGGCACCTCCTCCGGAGGCGGCTGTCGTCCCGGCAGCGGCACCCGCAGAACTGCCCAGTGCCAATGCGGTCGAGGCACCGGTTCCCGCACCCGCCCCCGTGCTGGCGCAGGCACCATCCTCGGACCTTCAGCTTGGCACAAATCCCTATGCCTCGCCGACCTTGGTCTTCGATGCCAGTGCTGCACCCAGCACGAACACGGCCACCGCTGCCGAGGTGCCGGTCGACACCGGCGCGCCGACCATTCCCGGCTCCAGCACGGCTGGCGACTTCGCCGCCCGTATTGGCGGCGTCGGCGGCGGCCCGGCCACCGCTCAGCAGACTTTCGACCCCGCCACGACGGTTACCGAAGGCACGATGATCCCGGCGATCCTCGAAACCGCTATCGATACCGACGTGCCCGGCTATGTCCGCGCCATTGTCAGCCAGGACGTGCGCAGCTTCGATGGCAGCCGCGTGCTGGTCCCGCGTTCGAGCCGCCTCGTCGGCCAGTACCAGAGCGGCCTGCAGGCAGGCCAGAAGCGGGCCTATGTTGTATGGACGAGGCTGATCCGCCCGGATGGTGTTTCGGTCAATATCGCGAGCCCTGCGACAACTTTCGACGGCATGACCGGCCTCGAAGGCGATGTGGACACGCATTTCTTTTCGCGCTTCGGCTCGGCCATGCTGCTTTCCGTGATTGGCGGCCTCACGACAGTCGCCAGCGGCGGCACTTCGGTGATCCTCGGCGGCGGCCAATCGGCTGCATCCGCGGCGATCCAGCAGGACGGCCAGCGCCCGCCGACGGTGCGCGTGCGCCAGGGTGAACCGATCCGCGTGTTCACCGCACGCAACCTCGATTTCAGCCAGGCTCCGCAGCTCTGAGAAACAAACGAATGAGTGCCGAGATACACAAGCTGGGTGAGGGTTTCGAGAAGGAAACCATCGAACCCGCCGTCCCCACCGAAACGGTGGAGAGTCCAGCCGTGGCAAGCGGCTCGGTCTATCTCGACGCCTATCTCGCCCCTTTCCGGGAATGGCTCGACCGCGACACGGTGACCGAAGTGCTGGTCAATCGCCCCGGAGAGATCTGGGTCGAGGACGCCGCCTCTCCCGGCATGCAGCGGATCGAGGCTCCGAAGGTCGACGACAAGCTGGTGCAGAGGCTGGCCGAACAGGTCGCCCGCGTCAGCCACCAGGGCATCAATCGCGAGCATCCGCTGCTCGGCGCGACGCTGCCCGACGGTGCCCGCGTACAGTTTTGCGGCCCGCCTGCCACGCGCAAGCACTGGGCCATGGCGATCCGCCGCCACCGCCGTCTGGACCTGCCGCTCGATGCCTATGATTCCGGGCCGCTGCATCCTTCCAGCGAAGACGAGATGCCCAACCCGGACGAGCGGCCGATCGCCTTCCTGCGGGCAGCGATCGCGGCGAAGAAGACGATCCTGATCTCCGGCGGCACGAGCACCGGCAAGACCACTTTCCTCAACGCCATGCTCGGCGAGATTCCGCGCGATGAACGCGTGGTGCTGGTCGAGGACACACCCGAACTCAAACTGCCCGGCGCCAATGGCGTGGGGCTGGTCGCGGTGAAGGGCGAACTGGGCGAGGCCAAGGTCACCGCCAATGAATTGCTGCAATCGGCCTTGCGGCTGCGGCCCGACCGAATCGTGCTGGGCGAATTGCGCGGGCAGGAGAGCGTTTCCTTCCTGCGCGCCATCAATACCGGTCACCCGGGAAGCTTCTCGACCATCCACGCGAACAGCCTGCGCGGTGCGCTCGAACAGCTGAGCCTTATGGTCATGCAGACGGGCATCGGCCTGACGCGCAGCGACACGATTGCCTATGCCGCCGGTGTGATCGACGTGATTGTCCAGCTCGGTCGTAGCGAAGGCAAGCGCGGCATTACGGCCATCGCACGCCCGCAGGATCTCGTCTGACCCTGTGACATCGCGCGCGTTTCGCTTGCGCCAGGCAGGGGAAACCTCCACATTTTGCTGGTATGTCTACAGGGAAGGCTACGGACAGGCAGGCTATGGGAACCGCCATCGAAATTGAAGCGCCAGAACGGACAAGCCCGGAAGAGCGCTACTTCAACCGCGAGTTGAGCTGGCTGTCTTTCAACGAGCGTGTGCTGGCGGAAGCACGCAACACGGCCTATCCGCTGCTCGAGCGCCTGCGCTTCCTGTCCATTTCGGGCAGCAATCTCGACGAATTCATGATGATCCGCGTAGCCGGTCTTGCCGGGCAGGTGCGCAGCGGCGTGGGTGAAGTCTCGATCGACGGCAAGACGCCGAGCCAGCAATTGGCAGCCATCCGCGCCAAGGTGCGCCAGCTCGAAGAAATGCAGCAGGATGCGCTGTCCGAACTGCGCCCACTGCTGGAAGCCAATGGCATCCATATCAAGGGCGAGGACCGCATCGATGCCGAGGCCGAGCAATGGCTGCGGCAATATTTCCTCGACCATATCATGCCGGTCATCACACCGCAGGCGATCGACCCCGCACACCCCTTCCCCTTCGTCGCCAATCTCGGCATTGGCGCGCTGTTCAACCTCGTGCGCGAGGAAGACGGCAGCCAATTGGTGGAGATGGTGCTGATCCCCTCTGCCTTGCCGCGCTTCATCCGCATTCCGGGCGAAGAAGCGATCTACGTCGCCATCGAGCGGCTGGTCTGCCGCTACGCTACATTGCTCTTCCCCGGTTTCCGGATCGAGGGGGACGGCGTGTTCCGCGTGCTGCGCGACAGCGATATCGAAGTGGAGGAAGAGGCAGAGGACCTCGTCCGCTATTTCCGCAGCGCAATCCAGCGCCGCCGTCGCGGACAGGTGATCATGCTGGAGATCGACGAGAGCTTCGATCCGCAGGCGGAGGAATTGCTGCGCGATCGGCTCGGTCTCGAACAGGCGCTGGTCACCAAGACCACCGGCATGATCGGCGTATCCGGCCTGTCTGGGGTTGTCGACGAGGACCGCCCGGACCTCAAGTTCACACCCTACACGCCGCGCTATCCCGAACGCGTGATGGAGCATGACGGCGATGTGTTCGCCTCGATCCGCGAGAAGGACATCGTGATCCACCACCCCTATGAAAGCTTCGAGGTGGTGGTCGATTTCCTGCGCCAGGCCGCTGCCGATCCGGCCGTGGTCTCAATCAAGCAGGCGCTCTATCGCGCAGGGCAGCAATCGCCCGTCATCAATGCGCTCTGCGCGGCGGCAGAGGCCGGCAAGTCGGTCACCGCCGTGGTCGAACTCAAGGCCCGCTTCGACGAGGAGCAGAACCTCAAATGGGCAGGCGAGCTGGAGCGTTCGGGTGTCCAGGTGATCTACGGCTTCATCGACTGGAAGACGCACGCCAAGATCAGCATGGTCGTGCGCGAGGAAGATGGCGGATACCGCACCTACTGCCATTTCGGGACCGGCAATTATCACCCGGTGACAACGAAGATCTACACCGATCTCAGCTACTTCACCGCCAATCCGGCCTTCGGGCGCGATGCGGCGCGACTGTTCAACTTCATCACCGGCTATGTCGAGCCGCAGCAGACGGAGTTGCTGGCAATCTCGCCGCTCAACCTGCGCGAGAGACTGTACGAACATATCGACCAGGAGATCGCCAACGCGCAGGATGGAAAGCCGGCGGCGATCTGGGCCAAGCTCAATTCGCTGACCGAGAAGGGCATGATCGACCGGTTCTACGAAGCGAGCCAGGCGGGCGTGCAGATCGTGCTGGTCATCCGCGGCATTTGCTGCCTGCGCCCCGGCGTGCCCGGACTGTCCGAGAACATCACGGTCAAGTCGATTATCGGCCGCTTCCTCGAACACAGCCGCATCTGGGCCTTCGGCAATGGCGAACCGTTGCCCAGCGACCAGGCCCGCCTCTATATTTCCAGCGCCGATGCGATGAGCCGCAATCTCAACCGCCGCGTCGAGACGCTGGTGCCGATCACAAATGACACCGTGCACGACCAGGTGCTGGAGCAGGTGCTTCTGGCAAACCTTCTCGATACCGAACAAAGCTGGCTGCTCGATGGCGAAACCGGGGAATATGAGCGCGTGGAGGATGACGGGGAGCCGTTCAACTGCCACGAGTACTTTATGGTGAACCCGTCGCTTTCGGGCCGTGGCGGAGCGTTGAAGGACAGCCGCGTGCCCAAGCTGACCTTGCGCAAAGGTAGTGCGTGAATCGTAGAACCGCTTCGAAACGTCTTGCAGCTTCCGGGGACCAGCCGAACCGCGCCGTAATCGATATCGGGTCGAACACGGTACGACTGGTCGTCTACACTGGCTCGCGCCGCGCGCCCGTGGTCTGGTTGAACGAGAAGGTCACCGCAAAACTCGGTCGCGATCTCGCCGTTACCGGCCGCATTCCGCAAAAGGCCATCGACCTTGCACTGTCGGGACTTGCCCGTTTCTCGTTGATCTTGCGCGATCTCGACATCGCGGATGTGCAAACTGTGGCGACCGCCGCGGTGCGCGATGCCAAGAATGGCGGGAAGTTCCTCGACGAGGTGCGCAAGCTGGGGCTCGAGCCCCGCCTGCTTTCTGGCGAGGAAGAAGCTAACATCTCCGCATTCGGCGTGATCGGCGCATTCCCGGGCGCTCAAGGCGTGGTAGCGGACCTTGGCGGCGGCAGCATGGAACTGGTCGCGATCGGCGATGGCGACTGCCATGACGGCATCAGCCTGCCACTCGGCACCTTGCGTCTGCCGGTCTTGCGCGAAGACGGGGAGGCGGCATTCCGCAAGGCCGTGCGCAAGGAACTTGCTGCGGCCAAATGGGCCAAGACGCAGCCCGGACCGCTTTACCTGGTTGGCGGTACTTGGCGTGCCCTGGCCGCCTACGCCATGCACCGGACGAAATACCCTCTGTCGGACCCGCAAGCGTTCGAACTCAGTCTCGAAAACGCGGCAAAGGTGGCGAAGAAGCTCGCAGCCATGTCACCTGATGATCTCTCATCGATTAGCGGCATCTCCTCCTCGCGTGCTGCCGGCCTGCCCGATGCTGCTGCCATGTTGCGTGTCATGCTGACCGTGCTCAAACCGGAAAGACTGGTCTTCTCGTCCTGGGGCCTGCGCGAGGGATTGCTGTTCCAGCGGCTCGAACCCGCCGCACGCGAACAGGATCCGCTGCTTTCCGCCATCGCCCATTTCGTTGCCCCGCGCGGGGCAACGATGAATACCGCGACCATGATCGCCGGATGGACCTCGGGTGTTTGCGCCAGCACCAGCAAGGGCAAGGAAAGACTGCGGCTCGCCTCCATCCTGCTGTCATTGGCGCAGGTCCGGGTCGAACCGAACATGCGGCTCAAGCACTCGATCGACTGGGCACTCGACAAGCGGTGGCTCGGAATCGATCATCGCGGTCGGGCATTGCTCGCTGCGGCTCTGCGCGGATCCTGCGGCCGGCCGGAGATAACGTCAGACCTGCTCCAGCTCGCCAGCGAAGAGGACTTGCGCGCCGCATCCGGATGGGGCCTCTCCTTCCGCCTCTGCCGCCGGATCGGCGCCGGCTCGCGCGCATCGGTGCTGACCAGCCGCCTCATCAGGGACGGCAGCAAGATGATTCTGTGGCTCGATGAAAGCCGCTCGCAACTGGCCTCCGACCATGTCCGTTCCGACCTGAAGGCACTGGCGCAATGGTTCGATTGCGAGCCCGAACTGCGCATCGGGGAAGGCTGACAATCCAGCCCCGATGGCGGCCGAAGGGTTTTTTGACATTTTTGTGACTGTGTGACGCTTGGCTTGCAGGCCCCACGGAATCCGTGTCTTCTTATCAGGAATGATGCTTGAGAGGATTTATGGCCGCAAATTCAACGGCAAAAACACCCGCCAATGAAAACACTGCAAGCGCGGGCGAACCCGCCCCGGTGGATCAGGACGCGCTCGGCATAAGCGAGCTTGCCAAGGGCGTTCTTGCGCGCGACTTCCGTCCGCGCATTGCCAGCGTCCGCCGCCTTGCCGAAGCCGTGCTGGCCAAAGAGGCAAAGCCGAAGAAAAAGAAAAAGAAGAAGCCCACCAAGAAAGCCGCTGCCGCCAAGTCCGGCGGCAAGAAGCGCAAGCTCGCCAAGATCCCGGGTCAGAAGGGCAAGAAGTAACTTCTCGCCACGAGCGCGGCGATCAGAACGGGTCGCGCGTCTGCTCGTCGAAGGGCCGCGTATCGGCGGGCTCCTTCGTATAGGGCGGGCGTTGTGGTAGCGTGCGATCGCCCTTCCACGGGATCTGGTCGACCTGCGTCCAGGCATTGACCGTCAGACGCCAGAATTTCCAGCGTCCATCTTCGCGGATCAGACGGTCGTCGCGCGTACCGATGCCGAAGACGAAGTTGTTGTTGTAGTCCGCATTCCACTGGATGATCTGGAAGAAGCAGCGCACGCGCGCGCCTTCATCGCGCGGATCCATGATGAAATGGTTCATCACGTGCTGGCGGCCATACCACCAGTGCTGACGATCGTACCAAAGGCTGCGCAGGTTCTCGCGAATGGCATCGTGGCCCTTCACCGTGCCCTGCCAGAGGTGATCGAACTCGGCATCGCGGGCAAACGTGGCGATGGCCTGTTCCTCATCCGCCAGGTCGATGCCCCAGGCATAGCGGGCGTAAAGTTCCTCGATCTCGCCCCGATCCTCGGCCGGCATGATCTGCGGCACCCCGTCTGGCCAGCAGGCTTCGCTCATCGCTTTTGTCTCCCGTCAATTGCGTGCTTGCAATGCACGCCTAATCCCATTCAATTGCAGGCTATAACAAGGGAGAGGACGATGCCGGAAATATTTCACCCCTTTGCCAGTTTCGGCCTGCAGTACCGCATGCCGATGCGATTCGAGGCGGATGTCTTCGAATGCGAGGTGGTGGGCGAAATCCCCGAAGTGCTGCGCAATGGAGCCTATTACCGCACCGGGGGAGACCGGCTTTACCCGACACTGGAAGAGGATATCATCCTCAATGGCGACGGGCTTGTCTCGATGTTCAAGTTCGAGGACGGGCACGTGTCCTTCCGCAGCCGCTATGTCGAGACCGAGCGGATGAAGGCGGAAAAGGCGGCCAAGCGGCGCCTCTATGGCAAGTACCGCAACAAATACACGGACGACGAAAGCGTCTCCAACCTTCCCCAACGTGACAATACCGGCAACACCTATGCCTTCGAGCATCATGGCGAGCTGTTCATGCTGCGCGAGGATTCACGTCCCTATCGCGTCGATCCCGAAACGCTGGAAACGCTCGGCATCGGTCAATTCGGAGGCAGGTTCGGCGATCTCAGATCCACCGCTCTGACCGCCCATCCCAAGATCGATCCCAAGACCGGCGAATGGTGGAGCTACGGTGTCTTTGCCGGCGGCGAGCCGACCACCGATGCCAGCCTGCATGTCTTCGGTGCCGATGGCGAACTGGTGCGCGAGCAATGGTTCCAAACGCCCTATCCCGGCCTGTGCCACGATTGGGGCGTGACGCGCGAGCATGTCGTACTGCCAATCATGCCGCTGGTGGCGGATGAGGCGCGTCTGCGTGCGGGCGGCGACTATTACGAATACGATCCCGACCTGCCGAGCAAATGGGGCGTGATGCCGCGCGATGGCGATCCGGCCACGGACATGCGCTGGTTCGACATACCCGGCATCGTGATGGGCCATGTGATGAATGCCTATTCCGAAGGCGACAAGGTCATCATCGACACGCCCTGTTCGCCCGGCAATTGCTTCAGCTTCTTCAAGGACAAGCACGGCAACCAGCCGGCCATGCCCGAGACCATCACCCAGATCACGCGCATCACCTTCGACCTGTCCAAGCCGGACAGCGAGGCAGTGACAATGGAACCCGTCAATGGCGCGCTGGGCGACATGCCCAAGATCGACGACCGCTATGCGATGCAGAAATATCGCACGGGCTATTTCGCGCTGCGCGATTTCCCGCAGATGGGCGTAGGCCAGATCGATTGGGAAAGGGGTACAATCAAGGTCCACGAGCTGGAGAATGCCGCCAGCCAGGAGCCGGTCTTCGTGCCGCGCACGCCCGATGCGCCGGAAGGCGACGGATATATCTTGACCGTGATCGATCGCATGGATGAGCGCCGTGTCGACCTGCTGATTCTGGATGGAAACGATGTCAGCCGCGAACCCATTGCCACGGTGAAGCTTCCCTTCGCCCTGCCGATGAGCTTTCACGGTTGCTGGGTACAAGCTTAGGAGCAATGTAAATGGCAGATACCGCCAAGGCGAAAGCCACCCTCGAGACCATGTTGGGCGAACTGGAGGAGCGCATTGCGCATATCCAGCGCGATCTCGACGAGCCCCACGATCCCGATTCCTCCGAACGCGCAGTGCAGATGGAGGACGATGAATCCCTCGAAGCGCAGGCCGCGCTGGTGACCCGCGAAATCGCCTCCACCAAGCGTGCGCTCGACCGGATCGAGGCCGGCGAATATGGCTATTGCACCCAGTGCGGCGCGGAAATCTCGCCAGGCAGGCTCGAAGCGCGGCCAGAAGCGGCCTTGTGCATCGACTGCGCCAGCAAGGGCTGAAACGGCAACTGAACGAGGCAACGACGATTGCCTCGTCGGCGCGAAGTTCTGTTTCTCAACGCATGACTATCTCGGCGGGGGTATGATCGCGTTCATCCTTCTCCGCATGGCGAGGCCTGCCGCGTGCCGCCGGCGGCATCCGTAACACTTAGTTTAGCTATTCCATCTACTTGATTGCTGCGATCAGTGTGC
This sequence comes from uncultured Altererythrobacter sp., assembly GCA_913056125.1. GTDB lineage: Bacteria > Pseudomonadota > Alphaproteobacteria > Sphingomonadales > Sphingomonadaceae > Alteraurantiacibacter. The sequence goes on along the minus strand of CAJXNC010000004.1, from coordinate 158,096 downwards.
GGCAGCGCGAGTGGTGCATGAACGGAAAACCACGCCGAATTCTGCCGTAAAAAACAATAAGAACACGGGAGTGTCGCGGCAATGACACTTGAGTTGATGGACCACCGTAACAAACGGTATGGCGAGCTTCTGAGCCGGCTGAGGATGCTCGAGGATGCAATCGAGAATGTCAGGCACGGATTGTGCCTGTTCGATAGCGACGGCCGCATCGCCTTCTGCAACCGACGCTATCCCGAGGTGATCGGCCTGCCGCCGGAGTTGGTCCAACCCGGCCTGACGGTTCGCGAACTGATCGAAATGGCGATGAAAGAGGGTTATTACGAGCCCGACCGCACAATCGACGACATCGAGGCCGCGTTCTGGGACAATCTCGACTGCGATCGCGAGTCACCTGCGCGTATCCAGCGCGGCGGTCGGACGTTTGTCATTCATCCGGGACGCACCACCCTCGGAAACAACCTGGTCGCCACCTTCGAAGATATCTCCGACCGCCTTGCGGCGGAAGAAGCCCTGCGACAGAGCGAGTCCAGGCTTGCTGCGATGCTTGAGGCAATGCCCGACTGCGTGAAGATCTTCGATGAGAACGCGCGGCTCACATACATCAACCGCAGGGGCCTCGAAGTACTCGAAGTGCCGGACATGGAGACACTGCAGGCCTCCGGACATTCTCCCGTTCCAGCGGAGTACACGGCCAAGTGCATCGACGTGCACAAACGAGTCCTCGAAGGCGAGAGTATAGTCTGGAACTATGAAATAGTCGGACTGAAGGGAACGAGGCGGCATGTCGAAGCACACACCGTCCCGATCGACCTGCCTGACGGCAGCTGTGGTGTAATGAGTATCACGCGCGACGTCACCGAGCGGAAGAAGGCGGAAGACGACTTGCGGCGTAGCGAGGAGCGCCTGCGCCTTGTCCATGAAGCGACCGGCCTTGCGGACTTCGAAAATGACGGAGGTGAGATCACCTATTGTTCCGACCGGTTCTTCGAGCAGGTCGGCCTCCCGGTGGGCGACAACACCATTTCCACCTGGGGTCTTCTCGAACTCGTCCACCCCGAGGATCGCGAACCCCTGCGCGAGGAGATGGAGCGCGCCATAAACGACGACGAAATCTTTGATGCCGAATACAGGATCACACGGCAGAACGACGGCGCCGTGCGCTGGATTTCCTGCCGCACCAAGCTCCTTCGCGACGCCGAGGGGAATATCACAAGAACCATAGGTGCCCACCAGGATATTACCGACCGGAAGATGTCAGAGCTCGCCCTGCAGGAAAGCGAGCAGCGGCTGCGCCTGGTGCAGGAAGCAACCGGCCTGGCCGAGTTCTGGGTCGAGGAAGGCGGTCTGACGCATGTTTCGGAACGCCTGATCGATCAGCTCGGCCTCCCGGAAGGCACCGAAACGCTGAATTTCGAGAAATTTCTCGAATACATCCACTCCGACGATCGCCAGATTCTGGTCGACCGGATCGGTACCAGCCTGCAGATAGACGGCACCTTTGATTGCGAATTCCGCATCTTACATGGCAAGACCGGCGAGGTCCGCTGGATTCACAGTCGAACCAAGATGCAGCGAGATGCGAGCGGCAAGCCGGTTCGCAGTATCGGAGCGCATCTGGACATTACCGATCGCAAGCGCGCCGAAGAGGCGCTGCGCGAAAGCGAAGAGAGCTTTAGACTCGCCGCCGAGGCTGTTGGCTTGGGCGTATGGGACTACGACCCCGCTACCGACACGCGGCGGTGGTCGCAGCGACTATACGAGATTCTCGGTCTGCCCGAAGAGCTTGAGCCGAGCGTGCAGGCTGCGTTGGATTGTATCCACCCCGACGACAGCGAACGCTTCTTGGCCATGGGCGCAGAGGCCATGGCCGCTGCCGGATCGATAAAGCTCAACGATTCCTTCAGGATCTTGCGGGCGAGTGATCAGACGGAGCGCTGGGTGGCGCTCGACTGCTGGAAGATCGGTCGATCTGTCAGTAATCTCGATCGCATCATCATCACGTTCCGCGACACAACGGAGGAACGTAACGCCGAAGAACGCATCCGCTGGAGCGCGAATCATGATACGCTGACTCGGCTCGCCAATCGGACCAAGTTCCAGGAGAAGCTCGATCAGATCACCCGCCAGAGACGCAATTCCGGAAAGCCAGTCGGCCTGCTGTTGCTGGATCTCGATCACTTCAAAGAGATCAACGACACGCTCGGCCACGATGCCGGCGACCGGCTGCTGAGGATGTTCGCCGAACGCCTCAACGCCGTGGTCCGGCCGGGGGACGTGGTGGCGCGACTGGGCGGCGACGAATTCGCCATCATCCTCTCAGAGGTTGCGGAAAGCCAGCGCCTCGAAGAACTCTCGCAATCGATCTACCAACGGCTTCGCGATCCGTTTGTGTATAAAGGCCAGATCCTGGATTGCCGCACGAGCATCGGTGGAGCCATGTTCCCCAATGACGGTACCACACCGGCTGAGCTGATGAAGAACGCCGACATGGCGCTCTATTCCGCCAAGAATGCGGGTCGATCGACAAGCAAGATGTATGATCCGGCCATGCGCGACGAATTCGAGCGTCGTACGAATATGGTCCACCTCGCCCGCGATGCGATCAAAAGAGACCAGATCCTCACCTACTATCAACCCAAGGTGGACCTGCGCAGCCGCAGCGTCCTCGGATTCGAGGCGCTGCTGCGATGGCGCGCGCCAGGCGGACAGATCAGGTTGCCTGAAACTCTCGAAGCCGCATTTGAGGATCTCGACGTCGCTGCCGACCTCACGGACCGCATGATCGAGCAGGCCATCGCCGATATGCGCAACTGGCTCGATCAGGGATTCCAGTTCGGCCACGTGGCAATCAACGCGTCCGCCGCCGACTTCCGCCGCAGGGACTTCGCGGAAGATGTGCTAAGCCAGCTCGAACGGGCCGAGGTCCCGACATCGATGTTCCAGCTCGAAGTGACCGAGACGGTGTTCCTCGGGTGCGGTGCCGAATACGTTCAGAACGCACTCGCAATGTTCAGTTCCGCCGGGGTGCACATCGCCCTCGACGACTTCGGCACGGGCTATGCCTCGCTGCGCCACCTCAAACAATTCCCGGTCGATACCATCAAGATCGACCGCAGCTTCGTGCGCGACATGGAGACCGATGCGGGCGACGATGCGATCGTCCGTGCGGTTGTAAATCTGGGCCGCAACCTGGGCATCGGCGTGGTCGCCGAGGGCATCGAGGAAGAGCGCCATGTCGAACGTCTGCTGCGTTATGGTTGCAATGTCGGGCAGGGATTCCTGTTTGCGCGGGCCCAGCCGGCCGATGCCGTTGCCTCAATGCTTGAGAGGAACGGACCCGGACTGCAGGCTTTCGAGCCTTCGCCAGTCTGCGACATGCCGCGCCGCGCCATCGGGTAAAGCGGATCCGCTCAGCGGGTCACGCGGCTTACAAAACCGGCAATCATCCGCTCTATTTCGACCTGGTCGCTGCCGATCGACAGCGCGGGCGAGAGGTGGTTGTGCCCAGAAAGGAAATGCATTTCGGGATAGAGGCCTTTCGCCTGAATCCACTGGCTCACCACCTGCCCGGCCTGGCGTTGGAAATCGTCCGGATCGAACTCGCAAACGGTGAATTGCAGCGGAATGTCCGTGTTGAGCAATCCGGCCATGCAGGAAGCCGGTCCCCAGCCCTTGCGGTCCTCCCCGTAATAGGCCTCGGCGAACTGGTTAGGCTCACAGGTCACGGTGTCGTAGATCCCGCTCATCATCACAGCCCCGGCAATGCCCTGCGCGTGCTCGCGATGATGCGCGACATAGCCCGCCACATGCACCGCACCCGCAGACTGGCCCGACAGCACGATCCTGTCCGGATCGCCGCCATGCTCGGCAATATTGGCGCGGATCCATTGAACCGCAGCCTTGAGGTCGTCCGGCCCGGCGGGGAATTTGTGATCCGGCGCGAGGCGATAGGTCACCGTCACACCGACCATGCCGTGGCGCGCGGCGAAATCGCCCATGTTCGAATAAAAGGGCGAGCCTTCGGTATGCTTGTCGCCCATGACGAAGCCACCGCCATGGACGAAGATGAAGACCGGTGCGCCCGAGAGCCCTTCAGTCGTGAACACGTCCAGCCGGTTACGCTCGTCAGGACCATAGGAAATGTCGCGTGTGACCTTGGTCGCAGGATCGATCCCGCGGTTGCGCGGCACGAATATGCCATGCGTCCCGCCCAGCATGTCCGGCGTCAGCGCACGGCCCAGCGCCTCGATCTTGGCGCGGATTTCAGGGGTCATTGGGCATTCTCCATTAGCAGGACGGGCTTGATCGCCTTGCCGCTGCGGGCATCGGCGAAGGCACGGTCGATCTCGGCAAAGGGATAGAAGCTGAGCATGCGGTCGAAGGGGAATTTCCCCTGCCTCCAATACTCGGCGATCTGCGGCAGGAAGGTCGTGGGATAGGCATCGCCGCCCAAAATGCCGCGCAATTGCTTGCCGCCTGCCAGCATGGCGAACATTTGCGGCGCCCAAGGTCCCTCGGGGCCGGGAAGCGGCGCGGCAACAAAGCCCGCCGTGCCGTTCATCGCCAGCACTTCGAGCGCCAGCGTATGGACCTTCTGGGCATTGGTGGTGTTGAAAGTGAAATCCACCCCGCGCCCGGTCACAGCGCGAATCCTGACGGCAAGATCCTCCTCATCGCCCTTGAAGCAGTCGGTCGCGCCCAGCTCGCGCGCCAGCTCCAGACGCTCTGCCGAAAGGTCCACCGCAATTACGCGCTTTGCGCCGACCAATTTCGCCGCCATCACAGCGGAAAGGCCCACACCGCCCGTGCCGAAAATGGCGATTGTATCGCCAAAGCCGACCTTGAGCGCCTCTATGACCCCGCCAGCCCCCGTTATGACCCCGCAGCCCAGCGGCCCGAGTTTTTCCAGTGGCAGGTCCTTGTCCATCTTCACCGCCGTGCGCTGCGGCACGATGGAATGGGTCGCGAAACTGGACTGGCCGAAGAAGTGCGAATGCACCTTCTCCTCGCCGCAACAAAGCGCTGTGCTCCCATCCATGCGCTGGCCGCCAAAGCAGAGCGGCATGGCAAGGTCGCAATAGGTCGGGCGATTGGCGAGGCAGGAAGGGCATTTGCCGCAGCTATTGCCGGAGAGGATCACATGGTCGCCGACATCGAAACCGGTAACCCCTTCACCCAACTTCTCGACCACGCCTGCGCCTTCATGCCCCAGCACAATGGGCTGCGGAGAATGCCTGCCGGGATGTTCGTGGAGGTCGGTGTGGCAGATGCCCGTGGCGACGAGGCGGATGCGCATTTCGCCCGCACGCGGCTCTTCCTGTTCCATTGCGACAAGCTCGGGCGAATCGCCACCGCGACCGCTGAGGGCTGCGGTGATCTTCATGCCGAACCTCCTGATAAAGCGAAGGAATTCATATAACCCCTCACACCTGACACACTGTCCTGATGCAAAAATCCCGGGGTTTGCTGAAACGGCTGGAAGTGAACGATCCGGACAGGCAATTCTTGGCTCTTCATGCCGCCGGTCTGCCCTGCTCGGACGCGTGTAGGAAAGCTCACTTGCCCTCCCCCAGATGATGGTCGTTGCGGATATCGGCGACCGGGCCAGTCTGGGTGAGCAGGCTCTTGCGCCTGAGGAAACGACGCAGGCTCTCCGGCCCGATGCGCGGCGCGCCATAGCCCGACCAGCCGAAGCTGTCCGAGCCGAAAGTGCGCAGTTTGGCGAAGGTGAGGAAGGTATCCTGCAGGAAGATGCCGCCAGCATTGATGCGCTTGCCGATGGCCTTGGCCTCCTCCGCGCTGCCCGCGATCACGCTGGCGGTAAGGCCGAAATGCGTATCGTTGGCGAGGCGGATAGCCTCCTCCTCATCGCCATAAGACATGACGGGGATGCAAGGGCCGAAGGTCTCGTCCTGCATGATTTCCATCTCATGGGTAACACCGGTGAGCACGGTGGGGCGCAAATACAGTCCCCCGGCGATGTCCTCCACTTCGCCGCCCGTGACGACGGTCGCGCCCTTGGCCACGGCATCGGCAATGTGCCGCTGCACGATTTCCGCTTGCGGAGCGAAGGTGAAGGGACCGATATGCCCGGCGCGCGGATTGTCCGAATTGAGGCGTACCTCTTGCGCCTTTTCGGCGAGCAGGGCGACGAATTCATCGTGCACTTCTTCCTGTACATAGACGCGCTCGATCGAATAGCAGACCTGCCCCGTGGCATAGACCGCGCCGCGCAACACGGCAGTCGCTGCACGCTCGAGATCGGCGCTGGCGGTGACGATGCACGGGTCCTTGCCGCCCAGCTCGAGATTGCAGGGTATGAGGCGCTCGGCGCAGGCGACCGCGACCTTGCGGCCCGTCGGCACCGAGCCGGTGAAACAGATCGTGTCGCTTTGCGCGATCACCGCCTGGCCCACATCGCCGGGGCCGGTGACGTAGTCGAACACCGCAGCCAGTTCGGGAACGGCGCGCACGGTCTCGAACAGGGCTTCGATCACGCGCGGTGTGACTTCGCTCGGCTTCAGCAGCACGGCGGAACCGGCAAACAGCGCGGGAATCGCATCGAGCAGCGCCAGCATGAGCGGCGCGTTCCACGGGCTGATCACGCCGGTGACCGGATAGGCGACGACCTGCGATTCCACCTCGACCGTGGGCATGGAACTGCTCATCCCCTGCCATTCGAGATCGGCAAAAGCCTTGGGCGCATCCTCCAGCCAGCCGCCGATATTGCCCATGGTTATGAAGCCCTGGATGTAGGAGGTGTGGCAACCACCCGTATCGACGGCATCGGCCTCCCCGATAGCCATGGCGCTTTTCTTCACCTCGCCCAGCCAGCGGGCCATGATTCCGCAGCGTTCGGCCACGCCCATCGCTTCCCATACGCGCTGGTTTTCGCGCAGGCGGGCAGCCTTTGCGGCCACCTCATCGCGGCTTGAAACCGAAATCGTGTGATCTGCCTGCCCGGTACGCGGATTGCGCACGTCGAGCGTGACGGTCTGTGATGCCAAGTTGTCTCTCCTCTTGCGGGACCAATGCCTAAACACTGCACCCGCAAGAGGTAAGAAAAATCTGTCGGCTTCCCCTGGAAGCAGCGCTGCCCCCCGAATGGGGAGCTATTCGGCCGCGCCAACCTCGACGGAACCGATCAAGCGATCGTCGACATATATGTTGACCGTGAATTGCGGCTCGGCCTCCATCAACGGAGCGATATCCACCTGGTAGTTGAAGGACTGAATTGCCTGGCAAGTCGCCCCCGGATCCTTCCACATCGTGATATCGATCTGCGGCGGATTGGTCTTGATCCAGGCCCCATTCCAATAGGCCCCGACATCAGCGCTGCCGCAACCGGTGAAGCGCACCGGGATATTCACGGCATGGGTAACCGGCTCCGTAACATAGGTGATTTCGCCGAGCACCAGCTCGGCCGAACCGCCGGTGGGAAGCTCGTCAACTTCCTGCAATTCGATCACAACGGTTTCAACATCCGCAGGAGCGTCCATGGCACTCGCTGCCACGTCCTCTGCACCTGCCTCTACCGCCTCGTCAGCCGGCTCTTCAGCAGAACAAGCAACGAGTGCAGTAGATGCCAGTATTGCAGTAAAAATACCTAGTTTTCGCATAGTCACCCCCAAGTTACGAAAATCGGAGGAAAAACATACGCGAGTGGCAATTAGAGTCCAGACCCAGTTGTCTATAGGGAATTTCCTTAGAACCCGTAGCGCAAGCCGATCCAGCCGGTCAGCGGAGCGCCGTAATCCATCGATCCACCCTGGTTGCGGGTGACGATAGTCTCGTCGAACAGGTTTTCGACCCGGCCGACGACCGAAAGCTGGTCCACCAGCGGCACCTGCGCGAACAGGTTCACCGTGGTTGCCGAAGGCAGGATGTCGCTATGCACGTCGTTCTCGAACTGGCTCGAAACGTGGCGCAAAGTGGCCGAGAAGGTCATGCCATTGTCGCCGCGATAGGCCGCCGTCACGCTGCCGGAGAATTTGGGCGTCTGCGCCGGACGGTTGCCATCGAGGCTCGCTGCAAATCCCGTGCCGCGGATTTCCGTGCTGGTCAGCGCCAGGCTGGCATCGAACTGCCACGGTCCGCGCTCGAGCGAGCCGGTAAATTCGACGCCGAATGCCTCGATCGCGTCGAGGTTCTGGCGCTGGCGCAGATTGGTGCCGATGGTCACATTGGCGATGGCGTTCTTCACCTTGTTGTCGAACAGTGTGAAACCGAAACGCGTGTGATCGTCGACTGCGAAGTCGATACCGGCCTCATAGCCTTCGAGCTTTTCGGGAACGAGGTTCTCATTCGCCGTAGTCACGACAGGGAAGACCACGAAGGGGCGATAAAGCTCGTTCAGTGTGGGCAGGCGCAGGCCGGTATAGGCGGCCGCACGGATCGTCACAACGTCATTGGGCTGGACCATGGCACCCGCGCGCCAGGTCACTTCCCAGTCCGAGCGATCGGGATAGGTATCGTTACGGTCGGGCGCACCGCTGCCATCGAAGCTGCGATAATAGCCATTATTGATCTCATAGTGGTCGGCGCGCACGCCGCCGGTCAGCGTCAACACGCCAAGCTCGACATCGTTTTCCAGGAAGAAGCCGAGATCGGTATTCACGCCGCCGGCAAAGCGTTCGGACGTCAGGTTCCCGGAAAAGGCGCTGTAGGCATCTTCGAACAGGTCGCCTTCGCTGCGGCGATAATCGGCACCGATGCGCAGCGTCATGTCCTCACCCACAGGAGGCCGAACTTCGATCTTCCCACCCTGCCCCTCGGCCGGCGTGTCCTTCTGGTCGAGCACGCGCACGAAGCGGGTCGAGGAAATCACGGTATTGGTGAAGTTGCGCCACTGGGCGTAGGCAACAAGGTCCAGCTCCCACGGGCCGCGGCTGACCACGCGCAGCGAGATATCCTCGCCCGAAATCGAATTGTCCGCACCGACGAAGCGCAGCGTGCGATTGTCCTCATAGGCCGAGCCGCGCAGCTGGACTTCGAGCCCGCCGACTTCCTGCACCAACCTGCCGCCGACCGACCAGGCATCGTAATTGGCGCGGCTGGTAGCCGCCACGCGCTGGCTTTCGGGCGTGGTATAGAAACCGTCACCGCGGTCCCAGCGACCATTGATCACGGCAAAGCCTTTGCCGATCTCGGGTGCGATGGTGGCGGACATTTCCGTGTCTTCGCGATCATTGATCAGCACCTGGCCGTTGAACAGGCCGAGCGAATAGGCATCGGCACTTTGCAGCTCGATCGTTCCGGCGAGCGCGCCCGAACCGAACGGACCCGAGCCGCCGCCGCGCGTCACCCGGATCGAGCCGAGGCGGGAGGGGTCGACAGAGCTGAAGGGGATATAGCCGAAGAAGGGATCGTTGAGCGGCACGCCATCGAGCAGGACGAGCGCACGGCTGCTGGCGTTGCCGCCCAGAGCGCGCAGGGTTGCGCCCTGTGCAGAAGGGTTGGACGAGCGGCTGTCCGAACGGCGGAATTGCTGGAAGCCCGAGACATGTTCGAGCACGTCCTCAAGCCGGCCCGAACCCGTGGTCACGATCAGGTCGCGCTCGATCTCCAGCTGCGAATAGGCGGGCGTCGCCGGCGTATCGGCCAGGCCTTGACCGATCACGACGATGACGTCCTCGTCTTCGCTGGCGTCATCCTGCGCCATTGCAGGAGCGGCGATCATTGCGGCGGCCGTGCTGGCGAGCAGCAGCTTCTTCATATCAGGTTCTCATCCCAAGTTGATTTTGTCCGAAACGCCAATAGCGACTGATTCTTGCCGCGTCACCCTGCTAATGGCAGGAAGGGCATTGAGAGGGGAAATCATGCGCATATTGATCACTTCCATTGCAGCGACAATGCTGCTGGGGTGCACTGACACCAACCTGACAGATGATGCGGAAGAGGCTGCCACCCAGGCAGCTGCACCCATCGGAGAGAACACCATGGCCGCCACACCACCAGCCGTTGCAGAGGATCACGAAGCCCTGCTCGCCAGCGACAACCCGCAGCTCGCCGCGAACAAGCGGCTGGTCTACGACATGTACCGCATCGTGTTGCAGGCCGGCCTGGCGGACCGCGCGGGCGAATTCATCGTCGAGGACTATATCCAGCACAATCCCATGGCCGCGCAGGGCCTGTCGGGCGTGCAGGACTATATCCGCAACACGCGACCGGAGCGCGAAATCGAGGACAGGCTCGAACTTCCGCTGATCCACCTCATGGCCGAGGGCAACTACGTGCAGACCGCTTTCGTGCGCACCGAAACCGATGCCAATGGCGAGACCTATTACTCGACCTGGTTCGATCTCTACCGGATCGAGGACGGCAAGATTGCCGAGCATTGGGATCCGATGCTGAAGACCGATAGGCCGATCGATCCCAACGAACAGCGGCTCGATACCGAATAGAAAAACGGGATGGGGAGAGACGGGAGTATGGCAAGAGGCTTCGCAGCGAAAATCGCCTTGGGCAGTGCATTGGCAGCGCTCGCGCTGTCGCAGGCCATGGCGCAGGTGGTTTCGGATTTCACGCCGGTCACCGATGCGGATATCCAGAACCCCGACCCGGCCGAATGGCTGAGCTGGCGCCGCACGCTCGATTCGACGGGCTATTCGCCGCTCGACCAGATCGACCGCTCCAACGTGTCGCAATTGCGCATGGTCTGGGCGCGCCCGCTGCCATCGGGCCACCAGGAAGGCACGCCGCTGGTGCATGACGGGATCATGTATTTTCCCGGCCCTGCCGATGTGATCGAGGCGATCGACGCGCGTTCGGGCGAGATGATCTGGCAATATCGCCGCGAGCTTCCCGAGGATATCGGCAACTACCTGCCGGTCTATGACACGACCCGCAATGTGGCGATCTACGGCGATCTGATCATCGGCAATTCGGCGGACGATTATCTCTACGCGCTCGATGCCCGCACAGGCGAACTGGCGTGGGAGACCAAGATCCTCGACTACACGCATGGCGCCAAGCAGAGCTCGGGTCCGATCATCGCCAATGGCCTCGCCATCACCGGGCGCTCCTGCGAACCCGAGGGCGGTCCGGCAGCCTGCGTCATCACCGCGCATAATGCCGTGACCGGCGAGGAAGTATGGCGCACCCCGATCATCGCGCAGGGCGACGATCCCAACGATGCGACATGGGGCGGCGTGCCGCTCGAAAACCGCCAGCAGGTCGGCGCCTGGATGCTGCCGAGCTTCGATCCCGAGCTGGGGCTGATCTATATGGGCACATCGGTCACCTCGCCTGCGCCGAAGATTTCGCTGGCGGGCAATGACTATTCCTACCTCTACCACAATTCGACGCTCGCCCTCGATGTCGAGACCGGCGAGATCGTCTGGCACTACCAGCATCTTGTCGACCAGTGGGACCTCGACCACACCTTCCCGCGCATGCTGGTGGACGATGTGGTCGCACCCGATCCGGCGGAAGTGGAATGGATGGCGCCCGATATCGAACCGGGGCGCACCTACAAGGTGCTGACCGGTGTATCGGGCAAGCCGGGCATCATCACCACGCTCGATCGCGAAACGGGCAAGTTCCTGTGGGCGCGCCCGACCGTGCGGCAGAATGTGATCGCCGATATTGACGGGGCGACCGGCCGGGTAACGCCCGATCCGTCATCGGTCCCGACCGAGTTCGGCGAGGCGATGGAAGTCTGCCCTTCGGCCAGCGGCGGGGCGAATTACATGGCAGGCGCCTACAGCCCGCTCTCCAAGACGATCTACTGGCCGCTGCTTAATACTTGCGCGGAAATGACCGCGCTTGAGCCAGCGGACAATCCCGGCGTCTACGGCATGGCGACGCGCGCCTATATCAATCCCGAAGTCGATGGCCTGCTCGGCTCGATCTATGCAGTCGATGCGGTGACCGGGCGCACGCGCTGGTTGCACAACCAGCGGGCCGGCGTGCAGTCGCTCATCACCACGGGCGGCGGGCTGGTCTTTGCCGGGGAGGCAGGCGGCCATTTCTACGCCATGGACCAGGATACGGGTGATATCCTGTGGCAGGTCAATCTCGGTTCCTCGGTGACCGGATACCCGGCCACCTTCGCGCTCGACGGGCAGCAATATGTCGCCGTTTCGACCGGGCGCTGGCTCAATGACAGCTACACGCCAGAACTGGTGCATGGCACGCAGAACACGCTTTACGTCTTCGCCCTGCCCGAAGCCGGAATCGGCAGGCGCGGGCCGGTGCGCGAACAGATCAATACGCGCGGCCAGCTGGCGACGGTCGATCCGGCACAGAACAACAGCGACGGACCCAGCTTCTCGCGGCAGGCCAGCAGCGGCGTCTATTCCATGGCGCAAGCGCGGGCGGGCGAGGCCGCCTATCTTGCTTCCTGCGCGGCCTGCCACGGCGTGGACTTCCAACCCGCACCCGGTTCACCAACGCTGCAGGGCGGGGCCTTCCTCTCCAATTGGCGCGGCAAGTCGGTGGGCGAGCTGTTTGGCTATGTCCGCACCAACATGCCACCGGGCGGTGGCGGATCGCTGCCCGACGCGCAATATCTCGCGCTTGTTGCATATCTGCTGGAAGCGAACGACTATCCGGCGGGCGAAGAACCACTCGACGCCGATGGTGCGATCCTGCAATCTATCGGCGTGGACTGAATCGGCCCTTCGATCCTGGGAGAATCATGATGAAGAAGATCATTGCATGTGCTGCGGGGCTGACCCTGCTCTCGGCCTGTTCCGGAGAATCGGCAGAAGAGGCCAGCGAAGAACCCGCCGCGGTCGAGGTGACCAGCGAAGTGACCTTTGCCGAACATCTCGGCACCTGGGACGTGACCTATCCCGACGGTACGACGGGGGTCACCACCAACCGCCCTGACGGAACCTTCACACGCATCGTTGGCGATGCCGAACCGGTAGAGGGATTGTGGGCGATGAGTGACGAGGGCACGTCCTGCTGGGACAGTGGCGCTGAAACGGGCGCGGTCTGCTACGTCGTCGGCCCGGCGGACGAGAGCGGCACGCGCGTACTGACAGCGGAAGATGGCAGCGAAGTGATGGTTACACCTGCGGCGGAAGAAGCCGCGCAGTAGACTAGTCGACCATGCTGGCGACGAGCCGGCGCAATTGCAGCGGCGTAAGGATGGAGGCGGCCTCGCTGGCGGCCTCCACCATGCGCTTGCGGCCGCCGAAAGGCAGCGAAAGCGTGCGGCGCGTGGATGCGCCGCGTTCAATCTGAATTGTCATTATATCCTCTCGAGAGGCGGCGCTCTGCGCCTGCCCCTTCGTAATCTAGCGCCTGTTCATTTTGCCGCGGCGGCCACCGCCGGCACCCGCCAGAGGCCCTTGGCCCACGGAGCGCTCGCGATAGACGATGCGGCCTTTCGACAGGTCATAGGGCGTCATTTCGACGTGAACCCTGTCGCCGGCCACCGTACGGATACGAAAGCGGCGCATCTTGCCTGCCGTATAGGCGATGAGGCGGTGATCATTGTCGAGAAGAACGCGGAAACGGCCGTCTGGCAGGACCTCTTCGATCTCGCCTTCCATGGTAAGCAGTTCTTCTTTAGCCAAAAATCTGTCCTCACTTTGAATAAGTCATTGTACCGCGCGGTTCGTCCGCACGGACAGCCAAGCATAAAGGTGGAAAGCCTCCGACCCTGCCGAAGCGGGCCGCGCTTTGTCATCGAAATAGACGACCGGCAAAGTTCATATAGTATGGCTGTCGGAAAATTTCAATCCGCGCTTAGATTGCACTTTTCCCTGGATGCCAGGAATGCCTCCGTCACCTGCTTGTCGAAGCAGACGAAGATCACCTGGTCCAGGGCTTCCGGATGGGCCGCCCACACCTCGGCAACAGTGGCAATTGCGGTCTGCGCGGCAAGATCCAGCGGATAGCCGAAGCGCCCGGTCGAGATCGCCGGAAAGGCGACGGATCGCAGACCGTTCTCGATGGCAAGCTCGAGCGAATTGCGATGGCACGCAGCGAGCAAATCGGGTTCGCCATTCTCGCCGCCGCGCCAGACCGGGCCTACCGTATGGATGATATGGCGCGCAGCCAGGCGATAACCCTTGGTGATCTTGGCCTGTCCGGTCTTGCACCCGCCCAGCAGCCGGCACTCATGCACCAGGTCTGGACCTGCCGCACGATGGATCGCACCATCGACCCCGCCCCCGCCCAGCAGGGACGAGTTGGCGGCGTTGACGATGGCATCCACCGCATAGGTGGTGATATTGCCCTGTTCGACGTCCGGAAGAAGCCTCATCCGGACAATCTAGAGGTCAGGCCGGAGCGCCGTCCAGCAGGATGGTCTTGGTTTCGAGATAGCCCCACAGGCCCTCGTCACCACCCTCGCGGCCGATGCCGGACTTCTTGAACCCGCCAAAGGGCGCGGTCCATTCCATGCGCATGCCGTTCTGGCCGACAACGCCGGTACGAACGCGCCGGGCAATGTCGTAGGCCGCCTGCGGATCATTGGTGAAGACCGAGCCGTTGAGGCCGAACTCGCTTTCATTGGCGATGCGGATCGCATCTTCCTCATCCTCTGCCGGGATCAGGCACAGGACCGGACCGAAGATCTCCTCCTGCGCAATGCGCGAATTGTTGTCGACATTCGCAAACAGGGTCGGCTCGATGTAATAGCCCTTGTTCATATGCGCCGGGCGGCCGCCGCCGGTGACGAGATCGGCGCCGCTGGCCTTGCCCGCCTCGATATACATTTCCACACGGTCGCGCTGGCGCTTCATGGCGAGCGGGCCAAGCTGGCTTTCCGGATCGGTCGGATGGCCGATCTTCACGCCCTTCATTACCCCGGCAATCGCCTCGGCCAGCTCGTCATGGCGAGCCTTGGGGACGATGGCGCGGCTCAGCATGGCGCAGACCTGGCCGCTCATCACGGTGATCGTGTTGCCGAGGATTCCGGCAGCTGCCTCGATCGGAAAATCGTCACGCACGATGGCAGCTGACTTGCCGCCAAGTTCGAAAGTGGCGCGGGTCATGTTCGCACCGCAGACGCTGGCGATGTGCGCACCGGCAGCCGAGGAGCCGGTGAAGGTAACCTTGTCGATATCGGTCGAATGAATCAGGTGATCCGCCGCCTCACGGTCGGACGGCACCAGATTCACCGTTCCTGCCGGCATGCCCACGGCATCGGCGGCTTCGGCAATGATGAAGGCTTCCAGCGGCGTTTCCGGAGACGGCTTCATGATTACCGTGCAGCCTGCGATCAGCGAATAGAACACCTTGTTGGCCATGATCGCGAAGGGACCGTTCCACGGCGCAATGGCGGCAACCACGCCGACCGGCTCGCGCACAACGCAGACCGTATCGACGGCCATGCCCTTGCTGCGCTTCTCCCATTCGAAGCGCTCACCCAGAGAGGCAATGCCGCGCAGGCCGGCAACGGCGCCGCCATGCATCGGGCCCGAAGCGGTGGACAGGCCACCAATCTGCGCGGTCCATGCCGCAGCCAGTTCGGGCACGCGCGTTTCGAGATGGTCGATCATCTCCATCAGCTTTGCCTGCCGCTCAACCGGGGTAAGGCGCGGCCAGGGGCCGTTGTCGAATGCGTCGCGCGCGGCAGCCACGGCTCGGTCCATGTCCTCGTTATCGGCATGGGCTACGCGGGCGACGATTTCCTCGTCGGCCGGGTTCTCGATTGCGATCATGTCGGTGCCATGCGGGACGACCCATTCGCCGCCAATATAGAGCTTGTCCGGATGTGCGATGTTCACGCCTTCGGGGGTCATGTCGTGTCTCCTCTCGGGGGTCCGAGCCTATCAGAAATTGGAAAGTATGGTGAGCGACTGCGTGTCGAGCGGCAGGCCGCGTCGCTGCAGTTCGAGTTCGCGCGCGCGGAGCGAGGCCTGGCTGTCGATCAGGAAGGCGTGGATCGCCTTGACCTGGTCGGGCGAGAGCCGGTCATCCCAGCGCGGCATGCCATTGGGCACGAGCAGGCCTTCGAGCACGATCTGCTCGAAAGCGGCATGCACGCCGCTATTCATCCGACGCAGGTCCGGCAGGGGCGCGCGCGGCTGGTTGGAATGGCAGATGGTGCAATTCTCGTTGAACAGCCCGCTGCCCATGGCGATCATTTCGGGCGTTGCATCCTCATATTGTGCGGGCGGTTCGGATGCCGGCTCGATCGGCGGCAAATCATCGGGCACGGGCACTTCGCCTCCGCCGACCTTGAAGACCAGCAGGCGGTTGGCATTGCCCTTCTGGTAGGCCGCCGCATAGCCGGGCACGAAGCCCCAGCCACCACCACCCCAGCCGGTCGCGACGGCGACATATTGCACGCCGTCGACCTCATAGGTCATCGGTGCAGCCATGATCGAAGAGCCGGTATCGACGCTCCACAAGGCTTCGCCGGTATCGCTGTCGCGGGCATAGAGCTGGCCACCCACGCTGCCGTGGAACAGCAAGCCGCTTTCGGTTGCCAGCACACCATGGCGATCCTGCCAGCCAAGGCTTTCGACCGCCCATTTGGTCTCGCCGGTCAGCGGATCCATGGCGCGCAATTCGCTTTGGAACGGCATGTCCTTGACCCATTGCCAGTTGGGATGGTTCTCCACCGCAGCGCGCACGGGCGGCGGCAAGGTGGGCGCAGCCGCCTCGAGGTCGGGCGTGAAGATGATTGCCGAACCGGCATTGAGGAAGGCCTCCTGCCGCTCGACCCCTTCGGCTGGACCGGTCATGAACAGGAGGTTCCCCATGTCGAGGACATGCGCGAAATAGGTGTCTCGGCCCGGATCATAGGCCGCCGGATACCAGTTGCGTGCGCCG
Source organism: uncultured Altererythrobacter sp. (assembly GCA_913056125.1). GTDB lineage: Bacteria > Pseudomonadota > Alphaproteobacteria > Sphingomonadales > Sphingomonadaceae > Alteraurantiacibacter. Next base: position 141,356 of record CAJXNC010000004.1, on the reverse strand, counting down.
GGCGAGCCGGGGAACACGATCTGCGGAGACTGGCTGTAATCTGACGTCTCAAGCGTCATGTTGGGGCGCCCAGCCTCGTAATCCCAGCCATCCGCCCAATTGGTGCGCACGATGGGATTGGCGGCAATCGCCTCACCCGTCTCGCGATCGACCACGAAGAAGAAGCCGTTCTTGGGCGTGTGCATGATGACGGGGCGCTGCTCGCCATTCACATCCACATCGGCCAGCAGCATGGGCTGGGTGGCGGTGAGGTCCCAATTGTCCTCGGGCGTTTCCTGCAAATACCAGTTCATGCGGCCGCTCTCGCGATCGAGGGCAACGAGCGAATTCAGATAGAGATTGTCGCCGCCGCCAGGCGAGCGGATCGCCTGCGGATAGGGTCCGCCATTGCCCGTGCCGACGATGATTTGGTCGAACACCGGATCGTAGGTAATCGCATCCCAGGCCGTGCCGCCACCGCCAATGTCCCAGCGCGTATCTTCCGACCAGGTCGCCAGCGCCGCGTCGAGCTCTTCATGCTCCTGCGGGCCGTCCGCCGGATCGTGCGGAATGGTCCAGAAGCGCCATGCTTCGCTGCCGTCGGACACGTGATAGGCGGTGACATAGCCGCGCGTATCGTATTCGGCGCCGGCATTGCCGATCACCACCAAATCGCCCGCCAGTTCGGGTGCGCCGGTGGAGGTATAACCGCGCGTGTGATCGGTGATCGTATCAACCGACCATTCGACCGCACCGCTCTCCGCATTGAGCGCATAGAGCATGCCGTCGGCCGCACCGACAATCACCTTGCCCTGCGACACGGCGACACCGCGATTGGCCCAGTCGCAGCAGATCGCGCGCGCAATCTGCATGTCCATTTCGGGCGTGAAGGTCCACAGTTCCGCACCCGTCGCGGCATTGAGCGCATAGACCCGGCCAAGCACGCCGGATGTGTACATGATCCCGTCGATCACGACGGGCGTGGCTTCCTGCACGCGGGCCGAGCCGAGATTGTATTCCCAGGCGAGGCCAAGTTCGGCGACGTTTTCCGCATTAATCCCGCCAAGGCGCGAGAAGTGGCTTTCCGCCCAGTCGCCGCCGGGATTGTCCCAATTGGCACCAGCGCCATAGGTCGAGGTGTCGACCTCGGGCACATCCTCCCCGCAGGAGGCCAGCGCCAGCGCCGCAACGGCGGCAAATGCAATGCGTTTGATCATTTCGGCCACTGGTCCTGATACTGTTCGAACACGCTGCGCAATGTGCGCGGCTTCTTGCCGGTAATGCGCTCCACGTCATCGGATTCGATATCCATGAAGCCTTCGCGGATCGACTGACCGAAAGTCACCATGCCCTCGCTCGCCCACGGGATCGGCGTATCGGGCGTAAGGTCCTCCGATTTGCGCACCGCGCCGATGGAATCGAAATACTGGTACATGCCCTCTTCGTCGACGATCTGGATGTCGATCGGCTTGCCGGCCATCTCCGATACCAGCGCCATGGCGTCGGGGAGGGTCCAGAGCTCCGGCCCGGTCACGTCATAGGCCTTGTTCTCATGGCCCGGCTGCGACATCACGGCCACGGCAATCGCCACGCAATCGTCGCGGCTGACGATCGGCACGCGGCCATTGCCGGCATTTTCCATCTTGGAGCCAGCCATCAATGCCGGGATCGCCATCGCCGTGGCGACCGCTTCGGCATAGAGGCTGTTGCGCAAGAAGGTGTAGGCGAGGCCCGATGCCTCGAGCATTTCCTCGGTCGCAATATGGTCGAATCCCTCGACCGACGGATTGCCCGGTCGTCGCACGCCGAGCAGCGAAGTATAGGCGATATGCTTCACCCCTGCGGCCTTGGCAGCGTTGATGGCATTGCCATGCTGGCGCGGGCGCTGGCCGACCATGGTGGTGGAAATGAGCAGCAGTTTCTCACCGCCCGCCATCGCCTCTTCCAGTCCGTCCGGACTGTCGAAATCCGCAGCGCGCACATCGGCACCGCGCTCTGCCAAGTCAGCCAGCTTGTCGGTCGAACGCGACAGGGCGATCACGTCCTCGCCCATATCGAGCAGCTGTGAAGCGGCGGCATGGCCGAACTGGCCGGAGGCACCGGATACGATAATCTTGCCCACTTTGATCCTCTCCTTCTTGGCAGGCGATATTAACGAGTGTTACGGTTGAGGCAACATAGGAGGGGAGCAATTTCATGACCAAATTGTCCGTCGAGGACCGTCTCGGCCTGCAGGACCTGATCGCCGATTACAGCTGGTCGCTCGATACGGGGGATGTCGAATCGCTTGTCGACTGTTTCACCGAAGACTGCCTGATGAGCGAGGAGGTTTTCGAGGACCCCGATATCTGGGAGGGACATGACGGCATTCGCGGGCTGATGAAGCATTATGCCAATGCGCCCGGCTTTCCCGGCCGCCAGCACCATGTGACGCAGGTGAAGTACTTCCCGCAGGAAGATGGATCGGTGAAGCTCAACAGCTTCGCCTTCGTCACCGAATGCCATGACGAACCGCCATACGAATTGCGCTTCTGCGGCTGGTATGACGACCATGCGGTGAAGGATGAGAGCGGCAAGTGGCGCTTCAAGCGTCGGATCGTCCGCCTGTGGGATGGCGAAGTCCTGCAGCGCTTTCCGGGCCATGGAGAGTGGAAGCCGCGCAAGCGACCGGCATCGCTGATCATCAGGAAGTAAGCCAGCAAGAGCTGAACTTTGCCCGGGAGAGGGAATGTGAATTTGAAATCCGTATTCGCCGCCACCAGTTCGATTGCCGCCCTGGCAATGGCCACCCCCGCACAGGCGGCCTGCGAAGACCTGACCGGATTTGCGCTCGAGGACGGCACGATCACGTCAGCGGAAGTCGTCGCGGCCGGTGCATTCGAAGCCCCGTCTGCATTCGGTCCGCCTCCGGGAGTTGCGGCTTCGCCCTATGCCGATGTCCCCGCTTTTTGCCGCGTACGGATGACGCTCACTCCGACCAATGATTCGGACATCAAGAGCGAAGTCTGGCTGCCGCTCGAAGGCTGGAACGGCAAATATGTCGGCATCGGCAATGGCATCTGGGCAGGCTCGATCTCCTATAATGAGATGGGCAGCTCGCTTTCGCGCAACTATGCCACGGCGGCCACCGATACCGGCCATGTCGGCAATGGCATGACCGCCGAATGGGCGATCGGCCATCCCGAAAAACTGGTCGATTTCGGTCACCGCGCGGTGCATGTGACGACCGTCGCCGCCAAGGAGATTGTCGAGGAATTCTACGGCCGGGCGCCCGACCTATCCATGTGGAACTCCTGCTCCACGGGCGGGCGACAGGGCCTGATGGCGGCGAGCCGCTATCCGGAAGATTTCGACGCAATCAGCGCCATGGCCCCGGCCAATCCGATGACCGAGTTGATGACGCAGAGCATGTGGATCGGCTGGCAGCCGCAACGTTTCGGCGTCCAGCTTGGCCCACAGCAATTGGGCATGGTCCATGCCGCAGTGCTGGAGCAGTGCGATGCTTCCGATGGCGTGGAGGATGGTGTGGTTGGCCGCCCGCTGCAATGTTCCTTCGATCCGGCAGAGCTGCAATGCCGCCCCGGCCAGTCAGAGGGCTGCCTCTCGACCGGTCAGGTGCAGGCAATGAGCGCGATCTATGACGGCGTGCGGGCTGCCGACGGAAGCTGGCTGTTGCAGGGCTGGCCGCGCGGTTCGGAAATGCAGATGGTCGCGCTGACCATGGGCGCCGAACCCTTCCCCGTGGCGATGAGCTATTTCCGAGACCTCGCCTATGCGGATCGCGACGGCTGGGACTGGATGAGCACCGACTATGCCGACTATCTCGCCGATGCGCGGGGTCATTCGGGTCACATCGTCGACATCGCGCCTGACGACCTGGACGCCTTCTTCGCGCGCGGCGGGAAACTGCTGATGAGCCATGGCTGGACAGATGGGCTGATCCCGGCGAACAACACTCTGGCCTTCTATCACGGCCTCTACAACGCCTTGCCCGCTGCGCAGCGCGACGCGCAGCTGCGCCTGTTCATGGCGCCGGGCATGGATCACTGTTCGGGTGGAGACGGGCCAAGCCAGTTCGACACGCTCGGCACGATCGACGACTGGGCGACGACGGGAGCGCCGCCGCAGACGATCATCGCCACCCGGCCGACACAGGCCGGAGGCGGCTTTGGAGGACCGCCCGCACCGCCGCGTGATCCGATGGAACGCCCGCTCTGCCCCTGGCCGACCGAAGCGATTTACGATGGTAGCGGTGACACTGCCCTGGCAAGCAGCTTCAGCTGCGGATTGCGGCAATAGCCACCACCGAGGTTCAGGCACGCGCCCTGATACTGGGCATCAGCGTCCACTTGATGGCGTCGCCATCGACCTCGAAACCTGTTCGCTCATAGCCCGCCTCTGCGCCGACCTCCTCGATCAGGATCGTGTCGGCATGGCGGCTGACGCCCTGCACGATGGCGGGACGCCGGGCAAAGACTTCGCGCGCAAACCGGATGCGATCGCCCTCGATCGGGATGACACCGCGATTCCAGGCATTGCCGACCCGGGCGAATTCGCGACCCTCAACCATCTCCGGATCGTAGAGCAGCATGGTGCCGTGTCCGTGGCGCCAGCGCCAACCGGCGAGGCCCGCGGCGGCTGGTACGGCAACAGCACCGGCAAGGAGGCTCCTGCGGCTGAGCTTCATTGCGCCACCTCATGCGGTCCGGCCGAGAGATATTCGGCGATGGAGTTGAGGTCCTCGTCCGAGACTTCGCCGCGCGGGATTGAGGGCATGTTGCCAATGCCCTGCCGCGCCGCCAGCACCACGAAGTCGACATTCAAGTCCTCGCGCAATTCGAGGTCCGGCTGGTCCATGCGCCGGCCGAGCAATCCGTGCCCCATGCCGTTGGGGCCGTGGCACATTGCGCAATATTCGACATAGAGCGCCTCCCCGCCCGTGGCATCGGGGCGCTGCGCCATGGTGATCGGCTGCGGCATGGGCGGTGGGCCTCCAGCAGCCTCTTCTCCCCCGCCCGAAGCGTCTCCACCGGCACATGCGGCAAGCGAAAATGCTGCAGCGATTGTGCAGCAAAAAGTGAGTGCGTTCCTCATGCTCCGCGCTCCCCTGCAAAGGCACTGGGCCAGATACCGCTCTTGCCCGGCGCGATGATCCCGTTGGGGTCGAGGGCGTTCTTCACCTTCTCGTTCAGGCGCAGCAAAGCATTGTTATTGAAGTCATATGTTCCCGCCACGAGATCCATGTAATCGAGGTGGGTGCGGTATTCGCCATAGCCCTGTTCCTTGGCATCGGCGACGAGCGTGCGGAAGAAGGGATCGACCTTCGCCATCATTTCCGGGTCGTCCTTGTTGAAGACCATGGCATTGACATTGGTCAGGTGACGTTCGCCGAATGCAAAGCTGCCCTGATAGTCCATCCCCCATTCCTTGTAGCGCGAATAGGTGCGCTCGAATTGGGCCAGCGCCTTGTCACCGTCCTGCTCGATAATGGGCGAGAAGCCGATATGGCCGCCGCGCCCGCCATACCAGTTCACGTTCTGCATCGGGAAGGTCATCGGCGTGCCGGTCCAGCCATTATATTCGATCGGCTCGCCGCGTACCCAGCTGGTCGGCTTGATCGCCATCGGCCCGGCATTGCCCATCGCCTCTTCGAGGATCTTGTAGGCCGCCTTGTTGACGTCTTCGCGCCCGTAGAGCCGCAGCGACACACCCCACCAGCCGATATTGAACTGCGCCCGGATGGCATCGATCACGCTGTCGGACAGCGCGCCGGGTTCATCGGTCCAGTCGGTCCGGCGGGTGAGGACTGCGGCTGCGCGCATCCAGTTGCCGATGGAGGGGCTTTGGGTCAGCACGCGCTCGCGCCGAAGCGGGGCAATTGTGTCGACCATTACCTTCAAATCTTCGGGGCGGTCGAATTCGACATCCATGCCCATCAGGCTTTCGGGCTCGGGCATCATCCACATGCCCATCTTGGTGACGATGCCGAAATTGGACTGGACGAACATCTGGTCCCAACCCGGACCAAAGCCGAAAGGATAGGCCTGCCAGGTCGGCGCATTGGAAAAGGCGCCCATGCCCGTGCGGACCAAGTCGCCATCGGGCAGCACGACCTCAAGGCCGCAGATATTCTTGGTATGCTCGCCATAGGGCGTGTAGCCGACACCGCGATCGAGCGCATTGCCCATGACCGAGCCCCAGCTATTGCCCGGGGTGGAAAGCCAGTAGGGCAGATTGTTCTTCTGCACGTAATCGTAGAGATCGTAGAAGCCGACGCCCGGCTCGACGATCACCGTGCCCAGCTCCTCGTCGAACTCGATCTTTTTCATGCGCGACAGGTCGAGCACCACGCTGCCCGCCAGCACCGGCGCGGTGCCGCCGTAACCCAGGTTCTTGCCGCGCGCGATGGGGAAGAGCGGCAGGCGATACTGGTTGGCGATGCGTACGACCGCCTGCACTTCCTCGACGCTTTCGCAGGCGACCGCACCCGAAGGATGGTGCGCGTCGTCATTGACCGCGAACTTGTCGAGATAGGTGGTGCGGTCGAGATCCTCGAAGAAGACCTTGCCGCTGCCCAGCACGCTTTCAAACGCACGCTGCGCCTGCACCATCTTCTGCGTGGTGAAACCGGGTGGAAGGGTGAGCTCTGTCATGTGTCCTTACCTTGTCAGCCGACCGACCATTCGGTGCGGGCGGGCGGGCGTGTCCCGGCATCGAGCCGGATCACGTCTCCATTGAGTAGCGGGTTTTCGAGGATCGTCATCACGATCTTGGCGAATTCGGTCGCGGTGCCGGCGCGCTTGGGGAATTCGGCATCCTTGAGCAATTCGGCGACGAAGGCTTCGGGCAGGAAGGCGACCATGGGCGTGGCCATGAAGCCCGGCGCAATGCCCATGCAGCGAATGCCGTGCTTGCCAAGGTCGCGGGTCCACACCAGCGTCAGGCCGGCCAGCCCCGCCTTGGCGGCGGTATAGGCGGTCATCCCCTCCTGCCCCTCGAAACTGGCGATGGAGCAGGCATTGACCACCACGCCGCGCTCGCCATCCTCGCCGACGGGATCATTGCCGATCATGCGATGGGCGACTTCGGCGGTGACATTGATTGCGCCGAGCAGGTTCACCTCAACCACCTTGCGGATGGCCGCGACATCGCCCGGACCTTCTGCCGTGGCGATCTGCCCCATGCCGCCGATCCCGGCCGAATTGACGAGAATGTGCACCGGTCCCTCGACCTGCGCCACGGCGGCCTTGACCGATGCAGGATCGGAAACGTCGCAGACAATATGCGTCGCGCCTTCGGGCGCCTCCCCGCCAATGTCGAGCGAATAGACATTCGCGCCCGCTGCCAGCAGGCTGCGCGCCGTCGCTTCGCCAAGTCCGGAATTGCCACCGGTAACGATGGCCGTCGCGCCTTTCGGATCCATTCCCTCTCCCCAATCGCGACCACTGATTCCGCCGCGACTTTAACGGACGTTACTTTTCAGGTAGCAGGCTGCCAAGTCAAGGAAAGGGAGAGGGTCTTGGCTACACGCGACCAATTGTATGACGTGCTCGATGCCTATCTGGCTGCGCTTGCATCGCGCACAGTCGGAGCCGCGCCATTGGCAGAGGACGTGTTCAACACGGAGAACAATGTCCAGCTCGATCCGGGCGATGGCTGCTGGAACACAGTCACTGCGCTCGACAATTACCGCATGTGCATTGCCGATCCCGAGATGGGGCAGGTCGCGATCTTCACCGCCATCGAGGAGACCGATGCGCTCAATCCCTGCTGTATCAGGCTGGAAGTCGGCAGCGATGGCCTGATTACTGGCATCGAGACCGTGGTCGCGCGCAACAAGGATGAGGGCTTTCCCTTCGGACCGCAGAAGTTCGAGACCAAGCCGGTGCTCGAAGCCACCATCCCCGAAGCCGAGCGCGCCAGCCGCTTCGACCTGATCCGCATTGCCAATGGCTATTTCGAGACGATCGAACGCAATGACGGGACCATCAACACAGTCTTCGCGCCCGGCTGCAACCGCGTCGAGAACGGCGTTCAGACCACCAACAATAAGGATTTCCCGCTCCCCGTCGCGCGTATGGGCTGCGAGGAGCAATTCGCGCTGGGCTGGTACCGCTATGACGACGAGCTGCGCGCCCGCCGCTTCCCGCTTGTCGATGTGGAACGCGGCATTGTGCTCGCCTATGGCTTCATCGATCATTCGGGCAGTCTCGGCGAATATGAGCTGACCAATGGCGAGACGGTATCGAGCCCGGTGCGCCGCCCGCATTCCTATTACCTTGCGGAAGCCTTCAAGATCGCAGACGGTGCCATCCAGCAGGTGGAGGCCGATTTCCTGACCGTGCCATACCGCATGCCGAGCCCATGGGACGGGCGGGGAGAGTAGAGCGTGAATTCTCGGACAATCATTGCCCTTGCCTTGATGGCGGGTGTCTTCGTGATGGAAGGCTATGACATTTTCGCCATGCCGCTGGCCCTGCCCCGGCTGGACGAAGGCCTGCCCGCACTGCCCGATAATGCAGGGCTGTTCTTCAGTATTGTAGGCGCACCCTTCGGCCTGTTCGGCCTGTGGCCACCGAGTTTCGGGCTGGTCATGACCGGCGTACTGCTCGGCATCGGCATTGGCGGCGCACTGGTCGCGCCTTTCGGTGACCGGTTCGGACGGCGCACGCTGATCGTGCTCGGCTGCCTGGCGACGGGCCTGTTTACTTTCATCACCACCACCTCCGGTTCGATTGCCGAGTTCTTCCTCTGGCGCATGATGACCGGCATCGCGCTGGGCGCAGCGCTGCCCAATGTCAGTGCGCTCTCGGCCGAACTTGCCCCGCCCAATTTGCGGGGGACGGTCATGGCCGTGGTGTCGGCAGGCATCCCGGTGGGCATCGGCCTTGCAGGAGTGCTGGCACCGGAAGTGGTTGGCATGTGGGGCTGGCAGGGCCTGTTCTACGTGCCTGGGGGCGCTGCCATCATCCTCGCGCTGGCGCTGTTTGCCGTGCTGGAAGGCGGCGCACCGCAATCCGCCGGATCACCCGCCGCCGCTGCCAAGCCCGTGCGTTTCCCGCAAGCCGCCCTGTTCAAACAGCCCTGGGTCATTCCGTTCGCGGTGGTCGCCGCCATGCTCGCGCTCAATGCGATGAACCTTTACCTGCTCAATTCCTGGCTACCGACGATCCTGCCCATGGCGGGCTTCGAGCAGGAGATGGCGGATCGCATTTCGGGCATCGTGCAATTCGCCGGAATCGGTATCGGCGTGGCCGCGAGCTTCGGCATCGACCGCTGGAAGCCGGCAACCACGCTCGTCCTGATGTTCGGTGCGATGGCGCTGTGCTTCTTCGGCGTCAGCGTGTCCGCACCCGATGCGCTTCGCTGGACGCTGCTGCTCTGCGTGGGCGTTGGCGGAGCAAGCGCGGGCGGCATGGCGCTGCCTGCCCTGTGCGCGCACATGTTCCCGCCGCAGCAATTGTCCACCGCCATCGGCATGGGCATTCTCGTGGCGCGCCTCGGCGCTTTTGCCGGACCGCTGGTGGGAGAAGCGATTGTCGAGGCAGAAATGGGCGCTCAGCCATTCTTCCTTGCCGCTGCGACGGCTCCGGCCCTGTGCGTGCTGGTGGCGCTGCTGGTGCCCATGGCGCTCAAGGTGAGGGTGCGGGAAGAAGCGCCGGTTACGGCCTGATGAGTGTTGAGACGATCACGCTCTGGCGGCCTGTCGGTCCCGAGGAGCTTGCCCTGATCGAGGAAGCGGGCATGAAGGCCTTTCCGCCACGCCTGCCCGAACAGCCGATTTTCTATCCGGTCACGACCGAAGACTATGCGATCAAGATTGCGCGCGACTGGAACGTGCGCGCCAGCGGCAGCGGTTTCGTGACGCGCTACGAAGTGCGCAAGGACTTCCTCGACACTTACGAAGTGCAGGAAGCGGGCGGCAAGGCGCACCGCGAATACTGGATCCCTGCGGAGGACCTGGACGATTTCAATGCTGCGATTGTCGGCACAATCGAGGTCGTGCGCGAATATCGTTAGGGCCTGAAGTCGAGCCCGCCCACGCGTTCCTTGAAGCGCCAGCCCTGCGGGGTCAACGCGCACAGGTCTGTGAATGTGCCGATCAGCGGACTTTTCGAGTCCTGCACGGGAAGGCCGCCTTCCTCGGGCACGTCGCCCATATAGAGCACGATGACCGACTTCGCCCGCGCTGTGGCCGGGCCTTCGACCTCGACCAATATATTGGCGATCGTGTGCCGCTGCGCGCGCGCCGGGCGGGCGAGGAAGCTGTCGAGGATCGCCTGACGCCCGATGATCGGATCGCCCCCGCTGGGACGCCGGAAGACCGCATCCTCGGTGTAGAGCGAAGCGCATTTCTGCCAGTCCTGCGCATCGTTCGCCCAGGTATATTCGTGGATCAGGCGCGCCACATCGGCTTCCACCGCGCGGCGATCGTCATCGCTCATGCCGTAAGGTTTGTGAGTCATGCTGCGAGCCTTAAGCGCCCTGCCCTTCGGCGTCCATCATCGCCTGCAACATGCGGCGGCCATAGACTGCATTGGTATCGCTCTTGAGCAGCAATTCATCCGGATCCTCGCCGACCACGGCAAGCATCTTCTCGATTTCTTCGGTGGCGAACTTGTCCTCGTCGATCACCGGGCGAAGATAGGCTTTCATCTTCTCCAGCGATTCCCCGACCGAAGCCGACATGGCGAAGAAATAGTGGCACGAGCTGCGCGTTGCAGGCGTCACCGCGTGATAGACGCGGTTGCGGCTCAGTACCTTGCCCGGACGATCCGGATCGCTGGCGGCAATCGACATATCGCCAATGCCCGCGTGAAATCCCGGCAAGTAGAAATCCATGCCCACCGTGCGATCGATCTTGGCGATCCCCTTGCCGTGGAACTGCTCGATCACAGGCGGCGGATCGGCGTCGACAATATAGCGCCGGCTGCGCAGCACGCCGTCCTCCTTGGTGATCTCCTCGGGCGTGGAGGCATTGTCCTCATTGCCGATGCTGCTCGCGTGCAAATAGCCGAGATGCGTCAGGTCGAGGAGGTTGTCATTGAGCAGCTGGTAGCGCCCTTCGACGAACTCGCTGAAGAAGGGCATGATGTGAATGCCGTCTCCCACGGCGCCGATCTCTGCGAGGTCGGGCAGCAGGGCGGGATCGGCTTTCTCCGGATCGCCCATCCAGATGAAAGCCCAGATCGAGTGTTCGACCAGCGGATAGGTCGGGATGGTATAGCTCTTGGGTACATGCACCTGTGATGGCACTTTCGTGCATTTGCCGTCCGGCCCGAAGGTGATGCCGTGATAGCCGCACTGGATGGCATCGCCCACACGGCAGCTTTCTGCGAGCGGGAAGTGGCGGTGCGGGCAGCGCCCGCCAACCGCGACCGCCTCGCCATCCTCCTTGCGGTAAAGCACGACCGGCTCGCCCAAGATTGTGCGGCCGAGCAGTTCCTGCCCGATTTCCTCGCAAAAGCCGGCCACGTACCAGCCATTTTTCGGCGCGAACTGTCCGGGCCTGAACGGGTACATGGCGGCTAGTCTTCGTCTTCAGGCCTTGTCGCCTCGAGGAAGACCGAACGGCCCTCCTCATCGCGCGCCTCGAGCTTGTCGATCAGGCGATGGACGATCACGTCCAGCTGGGCGAGCTCCTCATCGTCGAGTTCGGAAAAGAGATAGTCGGCGACCTTCTGGCTTTGCGGTCGCATCACTTCGTAAAGGTGCTGTCCTTCTTCGGTCAGGCTCAACCATTTGCGGCGGCGATTGGTCGTATCGCGCTCAACCCGCACACGTCCGGCACGCTGCAAGGTGGCGACTGCGCGGCTTACGCTCATCACGTTGACGCCGGTCATCTCCGCCACTTCATGGCTAGCCGTGCGCCCGGTTGCCCCGATCGCCATGAGCAAGCGGAATTCGTTGAGGCTGATGCGGTAGCGGTGTGAAAGATGCGTCGAAAAGGGAGCCATCAGGCGGTTGGTCAGCTTGAGCAAGTCATGCAGCAAGGCCGGCTTGCCACTCATCCCCGTATCGCGGTCTTCGCCCACCTTGCGTTGCGCCCCGGTCTGCACTCGTTCCCCCACCTTTCAACGATCAAAGCCTGTTTGCCTGAACCGTAACAGGTGTTAGCGTCCTTGACGAGGAATCACATTTTTATCGCGTTTTGGGAGATCACGGGCATGAGCGCCTTTCCGCAGACAATCCATTTCATCGGCACCAACACGCCCCGTCGCACCGAGATGTCGGTCCGCAACCTCGAAGTCGAAGGCGAGATCCCGGCAGAGGTCGAAGGCGCCTTTTTCCGCGCCGTACCCGACAATGCCCATGCGCCGATGTTCGAGGACGATATCGCGCTCAACCATGACGGCATGATCGCGCGCTTCAACATCACCGGCGGCGCGGTCGATTTCGACATCAAATATGTCGAGACCGAGCGTTATCTGGCCGAGAAGGATGCCCGCCGCGCGCTGTTCGGCCGCTATCGCAATCCCTTTACCGATGATCCCAGCGTAGAGGGCAAGGACCGCACCGTCGCCAATACCACGCCGGTCTGGCATGCCGGCCGCCTGTTCATGACCAAGGAAGACGGGCGCGGTTACGAGATCAATCCGCACACGCTCGATACGGTCGGCAAGTGGGACTATGAGGGCAAGCTCAAGTCCGAGACTTTCACCGCCCATCCGCGCATCGATCCCAAGACCGGCGAGATGTTCTTCTTCGGCTATGAAGCCGGCGGCCTGTGCGATCCCAACATCGCCTATTGCATTGCCGATGCAGACGGAAACCTGATCAAGGAAGAGTGGTTCGAGCAGAAATATCTCGCCACCATCCACGATTTCGTGATCACCGAGAACTACGCCATCTGGCCGATCTTCCCGACTACCGCAGATCTCGACCGCATCAAGGCCGGCGGCGCACATTGGGCGCACCAGCAGGACCTCGAAAGCTGGATCGCCATCATGCCGCGCTATGGCAGCGTGTCGGAAATGAAGTGGATCAAGGGCCCGGTCGGCGTGTCCTGCTTCCACGAGGTCAATGCCTATGAGGATGGCGACCTCGTCCATATCGATCTTTGCCTGACCAACACCAATGCCTTTGCCTTCATGCGCGAGGCAGGCGGCGTCGATATCGCGCAGCAGGACATCCAGGGCGCGCTGACGCGCTGGACGCTCGACATGAGCAAGGACGACCCTGAAATCCAGGAGCGCCCGCTCGGCCCTCCGGGCGATCTGTGCCGCGTCGCCGATGCCGACCAGGGCCAGCCCTATAACCGTGCCTGGTATCTCTCGATGAATCCCGAGGCCAAGGGGCCGCCCATGCTCGGCGGTCCGGTCGGCGCGAACTTCAACTGCCTGTTCCGCATCGAGGTGGGCAATGGCCGCCTGTCGGTCATGGAGGTGCCTCCGGGCGGCGCGATCAGCGAGCCTGCGCATATTCCGTCCAGCGATCCTGCCCATGGCGGCTGGCTGGTCACCGTGATCGACGTTCCCAACGGCCCTCCGGGCGGCAATCCGGCGGACTATTCCAGTGAGCTGTGGGTGGTGGAAGCGGACAATGTCGAGAAAGGCGCGATCGCCAAGGTGAAGACCAATATGGCTCTGCGCAGCCAAGTCCACGGCACATGGGTGAGCCGCGAAAAGCTCGATGCCAGCAAGGTGAAATAGCCGGCAATAGGCTGCATCGGGGAGAGGCCGATGAGATTTGCACTTTTTGCCGTAGCTGCTTCGATTGCAGGTCTCGCGGTCCTTCCCGCGACCGCGCAGGAGATGGACGAGGATGCCATGATGGAGGCGCGTTTCGATGCGCCTCCTCCCGGCTGGGAAATGCCGCGCACCGAATGGGGCGATCCGGATCTGCGCGGTAGCTGGCCGCTCGATTACCTCGCCGGAACACCGACCTCGCGCTCACCCCGTTTCGGGGAGCGCCGCTTCCTGACCGATCGCGAATATGAGGACGCCTTCTACGACGCCGAGGACGCCATCGGCCGTTACGAGGAGGAAGAAGACGCCAACATGATGGCGATGGGGCACTGGAACGAACGCGGCCATCCGCTGCGCCAGACCTCGCTGGTGATGGAGCCTGCCGACGGCCGCATCCCGGCCATGACCGAGGAAGGCCAGCGCCGCCGCGCCGCCAATGCCAATTCGAACACGCGCGACGTGTTCGACACGATGGAGGATTTCGGACCGTTCGACCGCTGCATGACGCGCGGCATGCCCTCCACCATGCTGACTGCGGCCTACAATATGGGCATCCGCGTCTGGCAATCGCCCGGCCTGGTGGCGATCCAGACCGAGCTGATCCACGAAACGCGGTTGGTCTATCTCGACGGGCGCGACCCGCCGCCTGCCAACATGGTCTATGACCTTGGCTATTCGGTCGGCCATTGGGAAGGCGATACGCTGGTGATCGAGACCAGCAATTTCCGTCCGCTGATGAACGGCACCAATTCAGGCGAGCTGCACATGGTCGAGCACCTCACGCTGATGAACCCGGACCAGGTCCGCTACGAAGCCTGGGTCGAGGATCCGGTGGTCTATACCGGCCCGTGGAAGTACGACTTCCCTTGGGCACGCAATGACGATTACGGCATGTACGAATATGCCTGCCACGAAGGGAACGTGCAGGTGCGCGGCTATATCACCGCCACCAGCCCGCGTTTCGAGGAATTCCGCCGGGCCGCATGGGCCGCACGCGGCGAGACTACCGAGGAATAGGCCGGGCCTGCATCTCAGGGTTCCTGGGTTGCGACCGTAATACCGGCGATTTCCACGAAATCGGGATCGGCGAAATCGGTCTGTGTCGAGATCGAAAAGGCCGCGCCCAGTTCCTGACCATTAGGCCCGTAAAGGATTGGCCTGATTTCGTTGGTACCGATAGCCGGGCTGCCGCTAAGCAGTTGGGCAGCGGCCAAACCGCCATTTTCCGTGCCCGCAAATGTCCAGGTGCCAAAGTCGATGGCCCCGCCCCCATCGACTACCCCGTCGAGGACAAGCTGCCCAGAATAGCTGTCGCTGGAGAAATCCACGTTGAAGACAGAGGTTCCGCTCACATCCGCACCGAACCCGTCCGATCCGGCAGCCCTCGCATAGACCACGCCATTATATGTCGCGGTGCCCGTCATCGCGAGAATGACATAGGGAGAAGTCTCGATGCCGAAATGGCTGAATGCATATCGGTCCTCGGTCGAGGTCACCGCACCATTGACCTCGCTTGCCTGCACCCGCGTTTCGAGGAAGGTGAGATAGGTCAGCTGTATCTCGCTATTGTCCTCACCCACCTTGTAGATGGCGTATTCGACATTGCCCTCGGCATTGGACGAATTGTAGCGCCCGAAATAAGCGTAGCGGTCGAAATTGCCCGTCGGATCGGCAATGCGATCGGCCTCGTCGGGCAGATATTGGTAATGGCCATCGCTAACTCTGACGATGCCATCTTGGTCGAGCAGAACATCGCCGCCGCTCCTGTTGCTCGTATAGATATTGAAGAATCCGGGATCGTCCGAAGTGCCTCTCACCGTGATGCTGGCGCCTTCGCCAAACAGGCGCTGGTCATCGGCAAGCAGGTTGGTGAGCGAGATGTTGGAAATTCCCGCACTGGTGGAGGCAAAGCTACTGCGCTGTCCGGTAAAGGCGCCGGACAAATATGCATCGCTATTCTCGGCAGCGAAGGTTGCCCCGATCTCGGCCGCTCCCGGCCCAAAGAAAGCACCTTCCAGATCGCCCGCGAGCGATACCGTCCCGTTATATGCGAACACCCCGCCAAAACTGCCATCCGCGCGCAATTCACCACCCGAGACGAAATATAGCGAACCGGTCGTGCCGCCCAGCGAGAGGAACTCGCTCTCATCGACGAAGGAATTGAGCTGGAAGGTTCCCGCCGCAAAATCCACTTCGAAATCGCCTGATCCCGATACGGTCAGAATCTCCTGGCCCTTGATCGCAAGTGCCCCGAAGATATCGACCAGCCAATGTGCCGCGCCGGTCATCGGGACATCTGCTGGCGAGGTACGCTGGCCGAAGACAAAGCTGGTAAAGCGCGTGTACTGGTTGTTGAGATTGTCGACCTGGTTGGTCTGCCAATAGCCCTGCGCGACATATTGGTTGTAGGTCAGGTCATTCGCGAAACTCGCCGAAATGAAGGGGAGCGAAAGGATCGTGAGGAACTGCGCCTCTCCCACATTACCGACCTTGAAATAGGCAGCCTCGCCCGGAAAACGCTCTTCCACCCGGTCACCCGCGGCAAAGCTCTCCCGGGAAGCCCCGAAATCGATCGTGTAGGTCCCCGTTGCGGCATCGTAACCGATGGCGAGTGTATCGCGCTCGCCAGCTGCATCGCGCACGGTCTGGGTCGAAGAAGCCAATTCGATATTCGCCCGAACTGCGCTACTTTCGAAATTCGCGTTCGCATCGAGAACATTGCGGTCGAACGCAACTTCGGTGAATGTCGGCGACGAGGGTGTCGGTGTCGGGGCGGGAGTAGGCGCCGGTGTGGCTGACGGAGCCGGTGTGGGCGTGCTCGCGACACCTCCACCACCACCACCACCGCCGCACGCCGACAATGCCGCGCAACTGGCCAAGAGCCAGGTTTTCCCAATTTCCGGCATACTATCCCCCTGATCCACCCATCAAATATTCTGTGACAAAGGTGATAAGGTCAAGACAAGCTTCGGTTGGGGAAGGATAGCACGGGCTGCGACAAAGCTGCATCTTGCAACGCGCCGCGTCTCGGGCATACTCGTCTGCATAGGGGAGAGTCTGATGAAATACGCAATTGTTGCATCCGCATTGTGCCTGGCGCTGGCAACCGGCCCGGCAGCGGCGCAATTCACCGAGGAAGAAGAAGAAGCCATGCTGGAAGCGCGTTTCGATGCGCCTCCGCCAGGCTGGGAAGTGCCGCGCACCGATTGGGGCGATCCCGACATTCGCGGCAAGTGGCCGATCGACTATCTCGCCGGCACACCACGCACGCGCTCCAGCCGATATGGCAATCGCAGATTCTACACCGATCGCGAATATCAAGAGATCTTCTACGACGCCGAAGATGCGATGGCCCGCTACGAGGAAGAGGAAGACGCCAACATGATGGCGATGGGCCACTGGAACGAACGCGGCCTTCCACTGCGCCAGACCTCGCTGACCTTGGAGCCGGCCAATGGCCAGATGCCGCCACTGACCGAGGAAGGCCGCCGTCGCGCTGCAGGCGTCAAGAACTCGTGGAACACCGAGGTTTTCGATTCGATGGACGATTTCGGTATCTGGGATCGTTGCCTGACGCGCGGCATGCCCGGCGTGATGCTGCCCGGCGCCTACAACATGGGTATCGAGATTTTCCAGGCGCCCGACCAGGTGGCGATCACCATCGAAATGGTCCACGAAACACGCATCGTCTATCTGGACGGGCGCGATCCGCCGCCGGCCAACATGCAGTTCGACCTCGGCTATTCGATCGGCCACTGGGAAGGCGATACGCTGGTGATCGAGACCACCAATTTCCGTCCATTCATGTCCGAAAGCCCGGCACCCAATAGCGACCAGCTGCACATTACCGAACGGATCACGCTGAAGAACCCCGACCAGATCCATTACGAGGCGTGGGTCGAGGACCCGGTAATCATGGAAGGTGCCTACAAGCTCGACTTCCCCTGGGTCCGAAACGAGGATTACGGCATGTATGAATATGCCTGCCACGAGGGGAACGTGCAGGTGCGCGGCTACATCATGTCGACCAGCCCACGCTTCGAAGCCGAACGCCAGGCGGCCTGGGCCGCGCGTGAAGGAACCTCTGCCGAGTGAGTGAGGGTGCAATAAACGGGGCCGAAGGCGAATTGCCCGAGGCCCTGCCGGGGCCGACGCTCAAGTGGATCTACCATCTCAGCCGGATCATTTTCGGCGGATGGTGGGTCTATTCCGGCGTCATGCCCTTCATCGATCCAGGCTGGCAACCACTAGGTCAGGAACAGGCCGCGATCGACTTCACTCAGGCCCTCATCGCCAGCGGACTGATGAGCTGGATCAAGGTGGCAGAGATCGTCCTCGGACTTCTGATCCTGTCCAACCGGGCCATGCCGTTGGCGGTGCTCGCTGTCGTGCCAATCAACATAGTCATCCTGTACTGGAATTTCGTGCTCGAGATCGGCACCGTCGAATACACGTTCGGGGCGTTGACGATCTTGTTCAACATCATCCTGATCTGGCCATGGAGGCGTTACTTCTGGCCACTCTTCGTTTGGCAGGGCCGACCGGACTTCTCGACGAGTCCGGGCATACAGGACTAGCCAGTCTGAACTTTGAACTGGGAGGTATAAGTTCGATGAAGTGGACCATATCAGGGCTCATGGCCGGGGCTGCCATGACTGTCGCGACACCGGTGCTGGCGCAGGGTTCAACATGCGATCGGGACTGCCTGATCGCACTTTCGGACGCATATGCCCAGGCGCTGATCGACGACGAACCGGCAGCACTGCAATGGGCGGCCGGCGCTGCGGTGATGGAAAACCTTTCACCGATTGCTCCCGGAGAAGGGGCATTCGATACGATCACGGGTGATGGCGATGACAATTATACTGTGCATGTGCCTGACGCGATCAGCCAGCAGGTCGGCATGCTCAAGATGCTGGTGGAGGGCGATTCCCCGGTGTTTGTCGGCATACGCCTCCAGCTGAATTCAGCCGGAGAGATCGAGGAAGCCGAACACCTGATTGTCCGCAACCTCAATGAGCGGCAACTTTCCAAATTGCAGGAAGCACGTCCCCAACTCGCCCTGCCGGTTCCGGAATCCTATACCGACCTGCGCGCTACCATGTTGCGGCTGGGCGAGTCCTATTACGATGCGCTCGACAACAACAATTCCAACCAGACGAACATGGCCGACGATTGCGTGCGCCATGAGAACGGCAACCAGACCGCCCGCAACAGCTTCAACCGTCCGGGCATGGACTTCGCTTCGGACATCTTTGCCTATCTGGGTGGGCTCGGCTGCGCAGCGCAGATGGACACCAATATGTGGGAATATATCGATACGATCGAGAACCGCAGGGTGGAGATCGCCGATCCGGTTACCGGACTGGTCTGGGGGATGAGCCATTTCCATAACGACATGGCGGAAGACTCCGTTCAGCTGATCGGCGTGCCATGGTTCACCGAACGCGATCTCAGCCGCTACGATGCCTTCGATATGCCGTCGATCCATGTCTACAAGGTTTGGGGTGGTGCGATCCACGAGATCGAGGCACTTGGCGTCGTCATGCCTTACCAGTCCCCGCACAGCTTCGAGGATTGAGGCTACTTCACTGCCGCAAAAAATAAGGGGCGGAAGGCCAGTGCCGTCCGCCCCTCTCTTGGCGACAGACCGCCGTGATTATTCAGCAGGCTCTGCTGCTGCTGCAGTTTCCTGCTTGGTCAGCACGCCCGCAAGCTTCTCCGAAACGATGCCAAAGACCGCACCGATAATGATCGAGGCGATGGTCGGAAGGATTGCCTCGGTCGCGCTCATCCCGGCGAGCAGGATCGGGCCGGCTACGGATGCGAAACCGTAGACGCTCGCCGGAATGGTCGCCAGAAACGGAACTGCGCTGGCAAGGCAAATCACGAAAGCACCGAGGCCAACTGCGACAGGTGCGGCGAAATCACCGAGACCTGCAAGAACGCCGCCAGCAAGTATCACGGCCACCATGCCTACGACAGCACCGAAGCTCATGCCGACAATGGCGGTGGTCATTCCCTTCACCCCGGCACCCGAATGGAAATGGCACCCCCAGGCAACGAACGAAATCCATACCAGCCCGGGCAGCATGGCTGCCAGTGGTACGACGAAGAGCCAGGTATCGAGGACGGCAAGCAGGCCGACCGAAACCGCAAGTGCAAGATATGCTGACATGTAGAAATTCCCCTCCGTAAACGCGATCTTTGCGATCTTTTTTTGTCGCGCTCCGATCCCAATCCGGAGCGAGGCGCGGAGACTACTTCAAGCTTCGGTAACCGTAAAGCGGCCTGTGGAGATGGCACAAAACGGCACGTTCAATCCCCCTTGCCAATGGCTCACGAGATGCGATGATCATGCACATATTGGGGAGGACAATGTCATGAATGCAAAATTGATCCTGGCCGCCGGTGCGGCCCTGAGCCTGGCTGGCTGCGGCAATGTCGAGGTAACGGCCGAGGTCGATGGCGACATGCAGGAACTGGCCGACCGGATCGCCATCGAAGATTTGCTGGTCGGCTATTACTCGCATTTCGGCGGGAGCGAGAACGAGGACTTCGCATCCTATTACACCGAGGACGCGGTGTTCGATGTCAATGGCATCGTCTCCACCGGGCACGAGGAAATCGTCGCGCTGTATGACGGTATGGGAGACGAGGACGCGCCAGAGGACGAAAACCTCGCCGCGCAGGGCGTGTTCCACATGCTCATCACCAACGTCCAGGTCGAGGTGGACGGGGATGATGCCACCGCCACCATGTACTGGACCGGCGTACTCAACACCGATCCCTTCGGCCCGCCCACTTTGCAGGAGCATGGCCGCGAATATGACAAGCTCGAAAAGCAGGAAGATGGCAGCTGGCTGATCAGCCACCGCGTCGTCGTAGCGGATTCGGCCATGCCCGAAATGTTCCGCGCCACCTGGGAACCGCGCCAGGATTTCAGCTTCGAGGACTGATCGTCAGGCCGGCTTCACCGGCTGCCTCAGCACGGTACGCAATTTCTCCGGCGCGGTACGGCGCGGATCGGACAGGTAAATCTCGTGGTGCTGGCCGTTAAAGGTCAGGCCGCGCGCGGGCATGATCTCGTCATGCAATTGGGCGAGCTTGGGCCCTTCTTCGGAGAAGGGTCCGATATGCAGGTGCTGCATGCTCAGCCCTTCCTCGAGCGTATCGAGCCGCACGCGGGTGAAATCGAGATCGGGCTTCTTCTTTGCCTGTGCCGCGATCGCGGCAGCAAAGTGCGCTTGCGTGATCCATGCGGGAACCATGGTCATCAGCGTCCAGCGCCACTCCTCGCGCCGGCCGTCCTCGACATAGGCGCTGAAATCATCCGCCCACCACAGTCCTTCCAGCGACGGCACACCATAGTCGCGGCCGAGCTCGAGCTTGGAATAGAATTTGAGGCCGTAGGCTGCGGGGTAAAGCACTTCCAGCGCGGAGACATATTCGTCGCCACCCGGCGCGCCCTGCCCGTCCACCATCAAATAGGTGTAGGCAGGATGGGTGACTTCCTCCCACTCTGCCTTCGAGGCGGAGAAGTAGCTTTGCAGCTCGCGTTTGAGGTCGAGCTTGTCCGCCATGTCAAACCAGCGCGTAATAGCGCAGGCGGTTGCCGTCGCTCTTGCGCTCGCCCACGCCGATGAAGACATGCTTGGTCAGCCAGTCATGCTTGCCTGCTGCGCATTCGAAGCTGGTCTGGCTGCGCAGATAGTAATCCTCGTGCGGCACCGGATCGCCATTCTTGAAGGCCCAGTCGCGCAGGCGCTGCATCGTGTCGGGCTTGCGCCCCCAGAGAAAACCACGGTTTTGCAGCATGATCGCCGTGCCGTCCTCCTCTTCCAGCAGGTAACGCGCATCGAGGCAGGCAACCTCGTCACCGCGCCAATAGGCATAGTCGCCGCCCGATCCAGGCACGGCACGGCCCTTGAGCAGCGGCCCCTCGAAAGTCCCGCCCTGCACCAGCACCGCCGTGCGCATGCCACCGCCGGGCAACGGCGCCATGGAATAGGCTTCGGGAAAGCTCAGCCGCACTTCCATCACCAGTTCGAGGCGCGGATTGTCGAGCGCGGAGAAGGGCGCGGTAAACGGCGTGGTGTCGGAAAAATCGGGTGTGCTCATCAGCTCAGCTCTATCAGGCCGCCATCGACGAGCAGGTCGGTGCCGGTAATGAAACTTGCCTCCTCGCTAGCAAGGAACAGGACGGCGCGAGCGACCTCGTCACTCTCGCCCATGCGATGCATCGGGATATTGTTGATCATCATTTCCTTCAGGCCCGCCACCTGCTCATCCGTCATACCGGGATTGCGATAGAGCAGCGGCGTGTCGATCGGGCCGGGGCTGACCATGTTGAGGCGGATCTTGCGCGGCAGCAGCTCGCGGGCGAAGACCTTCATCGCCATGGCAAGACCGGCCTTGGCTGCGGCATAGGTGCCATTGCCCTCGATCGGGCCATGTGCACCGATCGATCCGGTGACAACGATCGAGCCGCCCTCACCCATGATCCGTACGGCCTTTTGCAGCGCGAAGACGCAGCCTTTCAGATTGACGCCGTGGACGAAATCCCAGTCTTCCTCGGTGATACCTTCGAGCGGGGCGAAACCGCCCACCCCGGCATTGATGAACAGCACATCGATGCTTCCGTGTGCCTCCTCAACCGCCTTCACCACCTCTTCAGTCGCTTTAGGCTCCGCGATGTCCGAGGAATAGCCGACAGCGCCGGGCACACTCGCCACGGCCTCGTCGATGGTCTGCTGGTTGCGGCCCGTCAGGTGAACCTTCGCGCCTTCCGCAGCAAAAGCCTGGGCGGCAGCTAGCCCGATGCCGCTATTGCCACCCAGCACGAGGACCACCTTGTCCTTGAAACGCATGCTATTCTCTCCCTCAGAAAGGCGAATTGGGGTTGGGGCCGCCCTCGACCAGATCCTGCATCACGTCCCAATGCTCGGCGATCATCCCGTCCTCGATACGGAAGATGTCGATCACCGCCCATCCCAGATCGTCCGGCCAACGGCGCACATGGTAATGCACGGTGACATGGTCGCCATCGACGAAAGCGCGCTTCACATCGTGCACCGCCTCGGGCGTATCGGCCTTGATCATGTCGAGGAACTGCTTGAGCGCATCGCGTCCCGGCGGGGCGAGCTGGCTGTGCTGGATGTAGCCGGGCGCAATGAAGCGATCGACGGCCGATGAATCCATCGGATTTAGCACATGCTCGAACATGTCGAGCACCAGGCGGAGATTGGCCTCTTCCTGCTCGGTCCGGCTCATGCTGCAGCGAACCTTGCCGGGATTTCATCCGCCGGCAGCTTGACGCCCCGCATGGCATCGGCAGCCTTTTCCGCCACCATGATGACGGGCAAATTGGTATTGCCGCCGGGCACGGTGGGCATGACGCTGGCATCGACGACGCGCAAGCCCTCGACGCCGATCACCCGGCATTCCTCATCGACTACCGAACGCTCGCCCATGCCCATGGCGCAGGTGCTGGTGGGGTGCTGCGCGGTGTAGCAGGTGGCGCGGATCATCGCGTTGAGCTCGTCATCGCTTTCGGCCCCGGCGAAGGGCGGACGTTCCGCCCCGACCAGCTGCGACATCGGTTCGCTGGCATAGATCCGGCGCGCGGTGCGAATGGCGCGGCGCATCTGCTCCATATCCGCATCCTCGCTCATCAGGTTGAGAGTGATCGCGGCATTCTCCAGCGGATCGGCGCTTTTCAACTCCACCCAGCCGCGACTTTCGGGATGCAGCTGCACCACGCCGGCCCAAAAGACGTGATCCTGCTCGGGCTTGATCAGCGGGAACCAGGTCTGCGCATCGAAGCGGATCGGGTTGACCATGATCTGCATGTCGGGCCGGTCGAGATGGTCGGCGGTGCGCACCACGACATTGCAGCTGTTGAGCTGGCTCGCCATCGTGCCCGTGCCCGTCAGCGCCCAGCGAATGGCGTTGAAGGCCAGCCGGTCCCAGCGCAACTGGCGCAGGAAGGTAACGGGCTTCTTGGCAAACCATTCGAGGCTGGCAGTCGGGTGCTCCTGCAGGTTCCGGCCGACGCCGGCGCTGTCATGCAGCACGTCGATCCCGTGCGACTTGAGGTGCTCGGCCGGGCCGATCCCGCTCAGCATAAGAAGGTGGGGTGAGTTGTAGGTACCGCCAGAGAGGATGACCTCCTTGCCAGCACGAACCACTTGCGGACCATCGGGCGTGTGGACTTCGACGCCGACGGCGCGTTTGCCCTCGAACACCACGCGGTTGACCTGGCAGCCCGAGCGCACATCGAGGTTCCGCCGCCCGAGCGCCGGCTTGATATAAGCGCTCGCCGCACTGACCCGGCGGCCGCTCTCATCCACCGTCTGCTCGCCGCGGGCGAAACCTTCCGGCACCGCGCCGCCCAGGTCGTCCGTGGTGGCAAAGCCGGCATTTTCGGCGCTCGCCATCATCTCTTCATGCAGGACATGCGGGGAATCGATCGGCTGGATGCGCACCGGTCCGCCAGCGCCGTGATAGGGCCCTTCGCCGCGCCAGCTATCCTCCATCTTGCGGAAATAGGGCAGGCAATCGGCATAGGACCAGCCGCGCGCACCCATCTGCGCCCACTGATCGTAATCGGCCGGGTGGCCGCGCATGGCGAACATGCCATTGATGGAACCCGAACCACCCATCACGCGTCCGCGCGGCATGGGCATTTGCCGCCCGTCGAGATGCGGCTCCGGCTCGGTCATATAGTTCCAGTTGAACTGCGGCTGCACCATCGCGCGCAGGAAACCGAGCGGCATCTGGATATAGGGATGGTCGTCGCTGCCACCGGCCTCGAGCAGCAGGACGTTGTCCTTGCCATCCTCGCTCAGCCGCGCGGCCATCACGCAGCCCGCACTGCCGCCGCCCACGACGATGTAATCGAATTGCGCTTCGCTCATGCTTCCTCTTCCCGATGCCTGCAGGCCTCCGCCTTCACAGGCTTGCCGCCTTGCTAACGAGCGTTACTATTGTGCGCAAGGAGAGGAAGCAGGCCAATGACCCTCGAGGACTATGAACGCTATGCGGCCGCTTTCAATGCGCGCGACTATGACGCCGTGTTCGATTTCTATGCCGACAATCCGCGCCTCGCCTTTTTCGGGATCGAGATCCGCACGCGCGAGGAATTGCGCGCATTCTACAGCTTCCTCCATTCCTTCGTGCGCGAGACGATCGAGGTGGAACGGGTCGCCTGCAGCGATGAGCTTGTTGCTGTCGAAGGGATCGTCCGCATCGAGGCGTTCAAGGATTTGACCCGCGAGATCCTCGACGAAAACGGGATGGAGCAGTTCTTCCCCATCGCCAAAGGCGAGGTGCAGGAGATGCGGCAATATCTGCATTACCACCTCGAAAACGGGAAGTTCGCGAGCGTAGGTTGCGCCATCGTCCCCTGATACAAGCGCTTACAAGGCGCCGCTTGCCAAGCGCCCTGCCCCTCGTCACATTCCTGCCCGGGAAAAGGGAGGGATTCGATGACGTCACGTTTCGTCGCGGCAGCGCTTTGCGCAGGCGCCGCAATGCTCGCACCGCAAGCCGCGAACGCACAGATCGGGGCAGAGTGCGACGAAGCCTGCCTCACCGGCATGATGGATGCTTATTTCGATGCGCTGGTGGCGCATGATTCAGGCCCGCTCACGCTCAGCCATGACATCAAATATATGGAGAACGGTGTACGCTTGGCCCTCACCGACGGTTTGTGGAACACGGTCCGCGCCCAGCCTACATATCGCTTCGACATTGCCGATCCTGTGAACGGTGAAGTGGCCGCACTGGCAATCATCGACGAGAACGGCAACCAGAACAATATTGCGGTGCGCCTGCGCGTGGAGAACCGCCGCATCACCGAGATCGAGAATCTCGTCGTACGCAATATCTCCATGGGCGGAGGCGGCGATAGCGGGGCCTTTGTCAGCGAAGAACGCACCCAGGTTTTGCCGATCTTCCTGCGCACGGAGCCGGAAGCAAGCCGCGTGCCGCGCCACGAACTGCAGGAAGCGGCCGATCGCTATTTCCGCGGCATCGAATCCGAAGTGACAGCCGATGCCACGCCTTTCCATCCGGATTGCCAGCGCATGGAAAACAATAGCTGGACCTCCAATTCGCCCGATGGCGGATCGAATGAAATGGCCAAGCTCGATTGCGCCGCGCAGTTCGACACCGGCTTCCAGACCATTGTCACCAATATCCGCGCACGCCGCTTTCCGGTGATCGACGAGGAACGCCAGCTGGTCTTTGCGATGGGCTTTTTCGACCACTCGGGCACCGTCCCCGCCTATGCCGAGCCGAGCGGCGAACAGCAGGTAGCCAATGGCGCCTTCGCCCAGCCTTTCAGCTTCATCATCGCCGAAGTCTTCAAGCTCGAAGACGGGCAGATCCGCCAGGTCGAGGCGGTGCTGACGACCGTGCCCTATGGCATGCCGAGCGGCTGGTAAGGCCCGGCAGGAATACGATTTCAAGGAATGAGAGGGAGAGAGAAATGAAGAATGTTGCGAAACTGGGCAGCGCCTTGCTGCTGACCACGGCCCTGGCCGCTTGTGGCGATGCCGCAACCGAAGCCGAAGGGCCGGCTTGTGATCGTGCCTGCCTGATCGACCTGGCCGGAGCCTATGTCGCCGGCCTTGAAAGCAATTCTGCCGAGGGCGTGCCCTTTGCCGAAGGCGCGAAGGTGGTCGAGAACATCACCCCGATTGCGGTTGGCGAAGGCTTGTGGACCGACATCACCGGTCCGGGAACCGACTTCTCCGTCGTCGTGCCCGACGAAGTCCGCCAGTCGATCGGCTGGATCGGCATGGTCGAACGCCAGGGCGAAAACACGGTGGTCGCGCTTCGCCTGCAGCTTGATGGTGACGGCAATATTTCCGAAGCCGAGCACCTCTATGCCGGCGTGAGCGAGGAATCGCAGTTCGGCACCTCGCAGCTCGCGAACCTCCAGACGCCGCGCGAAGGCCTCGTCAGCGAAGTGCCCGAAGCCGACCGCAAGACCGAGGAAGAGCTGATCGCCATCGGCGCGACCTATTACGATGCGCTCGACGACAATGACGGATCACTGATGCCCTTTGCTCCCGACTGTCAGCGCCACGAAAATGGCATCGAGACCGCCGGACCGGGCGAAGCCTCGGGCACATTCGCCAATGCCGAACACCCGGTTGCGCGCGACTGTGCCGGCCAGCTGACCTCGAACACGATGGCCTACATCACCACCATAGAAAATCGCCGCGTCTTCGCCGCCGACCCGGTTACAGGCCTGGTCATGGGCCTCTCGCATTTCCGTCACCCGATGGATTTCGAGCCCTATCCGGTGACCGCTATCGACGGCACCGTGACCATGCGTTCGGCAGACGAAGGCATGTTCGGCGACCTCGGCCCGTTCGACCTGCCTGCGGCCCATATCTTCAAGGTCGGCGCGGACGGCCTCGTCCACGAGATCGAGGCCATGGGCTTCACCACCGATTATAACGCGCCGACCGGCTGGGAAGAGTAAGTCACAGCCGATCTGACGGCTCCTTGCCGGGGCCGCGTGACATGAATGTGCCGGGTGCTTTCCAAATGGGGCACCCGGCATTTTTCATACTTGCGTCGATTTCGCATATATGAAACTACTCCTCCTCCAAGAGGAGGGATTTCATAGTGATCGAAACCACCCATGTCGGCAGCCTGCCGCGCGGCCCGGAACTGGTGCCCCTGCTGCTCGCACGAGACAAGGGTGAGCCCTATGACGAGGCCGAGTTCGACCGCGTCGTACAAGCCGCCATCGACGAAGCCGTGAAGAAGCAGGTCGAAGCCGGGGTTTCGATCGTCAGCGATGGCGAACTCGGCAAGGTCGGCTACTCCACTTACATCATCGAACGTCTCTCAGGCTTTGGCGGACACACGCCGCGCAAGCCTGCACTCGACCTCGCCCAGGTGCCGGAACTGGCCAAGAAGCTGTCCGCGATCATGGGCAGCCAGGAATTCACCCGTGCCAGTGCGATCGACAAGGTCGAGCTGGTAAATCTCCAGCCATTGCATGACGATCTGCGCCGCTTCCAGGCAGCGCTCGACAAGCATGGAGGCGGCGTGAAGGCCTTCATGAACACGGCATCGCCCGGTCTTATCACCGCCTTTCAGCCGAACCAGTATTACCCGAGCCACGAGGCCTACCTGGCCGATCTCGTCACCGCGATGCGCCCCGAGTACGAAGCAATTGCCGCGGCCGGCTTCCAAGTCCAGTTCGACTGCCCCGATCTCGCCATGAGCCGCCATACGGGCTACCAGGACATGGACGAGGCCGAGTTTCTCGCGACCATCCAGGCCAATGTCGATGCGCTGAACGAGGCGACTGCCAATATCGCGCCAGAACAGATGCGCATGCATGTCTGCTGGGGCAATTACGAAGGTCCGCATGATTACGACATTCCGCTCGAAACGATCATCGACGTGGTGCTCTCGGCGCGCCCGGCAACGATCCTTTTCGAGCATGCGAATCCGCGGCACGAGCATGAATGGAAAGTCTGGCGCGATGCCGACCTGACCGGCAAGATCCTCGCGCCCGGCTTCATCGACAGCTGTTCCAACTATATCGAAACGCCCGAGCTGATCGCCCAGCGGATAGAGCGCTTTGCCGATTTCGTGGGCAAGCACCGCGTTATCGCCAGCAGTGATTGCGGTTTCGGCACCTTCGCCGGATACGGCAAGATCGATCCTGCCGTGGCGTGGAAGAAGCTGGCGAATTTGCGCGCCGGCGCGGACATTGCCGATGAGCGGATAGGCTGACATGGCAGAGATCCCCGCCCAGTCCAGCCAGGTAAAGTCTGCCACGCGGACGCTCGATATCATCGAGTATGTGGTCGCCCATAACCGGCCGCTGGTGGCGCAGGAGATCGCCACGGCGCTGGGCATTCCGGTCTCGAGCCTGTCTTACCTGCTCTCGACGCTGGTCGACCGGCAATATCTCGCACGCGACGGGCGACGCTATTCTGCAGGCCCGGGCCTTGCCCGGCTGCAGGCGCACAGTTCCAGCTTCAGCCTGGCCGACCGCGCTGCGCCGCTGGTCCGCACCTTGCGCGTCCAGCTGGACGAGACCTCCAGCTTCTTCGTTCGCCACGATTGGGAGATTGAAGCGATCGTGACCGAAAGCAGTGAACAGGCGCTGCGCTATTCGGTGCCACAGGGCAGGCGACTTCCCATGCATGCGCTGGCGGCTGGCAAGGTCATGCTTGCCGCCCTGCCCGAGGAAGATCTCGACCTATACTTCGCGCAGGCGGAGCGGCAACGCTTCACCAATGCAACTGTGACCGACGAGGAAGTGCTGCGTTCCCAGCTCGATGAAGCCCGCAAGACCGGCTTTGCCATGACCGATGAGGAATATTCGCTCGGCATTGTCGGTATCGGCAGGCTGGTGACGATGGCCGGCGCTCCGGTGGGATCGCTATCCGTTGCCGTGCCCAAGGTACGCTTCGACGACGATTTGCATGCCAGGGTGGCAGACCTGCTGGAACGGACCGCCTCGCTGCTTGAGGACAATTAGGGCCTGATCCACTAACGTGGAATCGGCACCGGCCCACGCCCCCACCCGGCCTCCCAAGACATGATGCTGATTGGGAGGTCGGGTGGGGCGTGGGCTGGCGCCGCAATCGGTTCAGCGCAGCTGAGTCAATCCCTACAGCCCTTCAAGGAAATCGTCGCCGATCAGCGGAGCGGGCTCTTCCTCTACAGACAATTCGGGCATATCCCCTGCATCTGACCCAGATTCGGGACCGGCATCTCCTTCCGGAACCGTCGCTGTTTCGTCGACACTATCTTCGAGATCGAGGTCCTGGGGGATTATCCGCAATGCCGCGGGCTCTTCCACTTCCTCCGCAGCGGGCGGGGCAATCCGTACCCGAATATCGCCATCGGCGGCGGCTTCGGGCAGGGCACGGCGGTAGATTGCTGCCTCGTCCCAGTCGCCAATGGGGTCATCCTCCCCCGCGCGAACGAGGTCGTAAGGCTCCAACTCGGTTCCGACATAGGTCATGCTGACATTGTCGGCATCCACCATCCTGAAACGGAAGATGTCGGGCACGGCACCGGGGCGATTGTCCGCAAAGCTCAGCTCGACATCGCCAAGGAACTCGTAGCCGGCCATTGAATCCACGCGCTCGACCGGCCCCTTGAGGCGAGCAAAGAGGTTGCCGTCGCTGGCGAAGCTGTCCGGGCGCGACCATGTCCCTTCCCATGCACCGTCATCGTCCTCGACGATCTCGAAACGGAAGATGGTGGTGTCCGCAACGCGGAAATCCCACGTTCCCTCCAGGTCCTGCGCCGCAGCGCTAGCAGGGATGAGGAAGGCAAGGACGACGATCAGGAAACGCTTCACCATGACAGCGATTGTTTGCGGCAAATCACCTGAATGCAAGCAAAAGGACCGGAGCGCGGACAAAGAAAAGGGGCGGCAGCTCGCGCTACCGCCCCCTTGTCTTGCGATCGCTGGTCCGATCAGGCGTTGGCGCCAACGCCCGACTGACGCCAGCTGTCCGCATAGGCTGTACGAGCGACGTTCGAATACGGAACCGGGCTGATGACAGCCTTGATTTCCGTCTGCACGTGCGGTTCGACCGTCGGCTTGGTGGTGCCGCCATTCGGCTCACCCCAGACCAGCAGGACTTCCTTGCCCATCTCAACCTCTGCCGGGTCGAGCATGGCGAGGGTCAGCATCTTGCCTTCGTTCGAGCTGTAGCCAACCCAGGTCGACACGCCGATCGACTTGCCGTCGGTCGTCTTCACTTCGTCGAACGGGTGCATCGCGTACACGGCGCTCGGGAATTCGAAGTACTTGGCACGGTCGCCCTCGGCATAAAGCGAGGACAGGACGCGCATCATGTCTTCATTGTCGAGAGCCAGCGTGACCTTCTGCTTGTGGGTTTCGCCAGCCATCTTCTCAAGGGCTTCGCGACCGACGAAGTCGTGGTCGAACTTCACGATGTGGCCATAACCGATGTCCCACGGCGTGAGGTAGTAGCCCTCGATGCTGTCGGGAACGTAGGAACCGCCGATCGAGCACATGCCGGCATAGCTCTTGCCGTCGGCCCAGGCGCGGAAGTCCTTCATCATCTGCGAATCGCCGGTGTAGAATGCGGGCAGCGGCGAAGGCAGCCAGCCCGATTCCAGCGTGTTCGACGAATAGGCACGGCCACCGACCAGCGTCAGGCCGAAATCCTTGCCGGCTTCGACCAGCGCGGCGTGCACACCGGCATAGTCTTCCCACGGGCCGAACAGTTCGTAGCCGGGCTGGCCGGCCATGCCGTGACGCAGAGCGATGACATCGTAACCGCTGATGTCCACGTGAGCCATGTTGAAGAACTTCAGGTCCGGCGGAGTCTGGCCCATGGCCTTCTCGAGCACGGCCATCGCGTTCGGGCCCTGCAGCTGGAAGCGGTAGTTCTTGCGAACGCCGTCGCTACGCATGGCGGTACGCTCGTCACGCTCGACGGTCACGTCCCACTTGCTGCCGTCCGGCTTCGGATACTGGGCGTGGAATTCGACCCATTCGATGGCGGGCGCACGGCCGACCAGCGAGAATTCGTTCTCGTCGAGGTAGAACAGGATCACGTCGCCGATGACGTAGCCGTCCGGGGTAACCGGGACGTACTGCTTGGCCTTGTTGACCTTGAAGTTCTTGAAGGAGTTGATGGCGGTGTATTCGAGCAGCGCCATGGCTTCCGGGCCGCGAACGTAAAGTTCGACCATGTGGTAGCTCTGGTTGAACAGCACGGCGGCGTCAGCCCATGCCTTCTGCTCATTGCGCCAGTTGGAATATTCGGCCGGCACACCCGGATAAACGTTCGGGCCAACCTGCTGGTTGCGCAGGAAATCGACTACGTCGGCCTGTGCGTCCAGCTTCTGCTGCAGATTTTCACTCATGCTTCGTCCCCTCCTTAGAGGCTCTTAGGGTTGATCAAGATGCCGGCGTTTCGAGCCAGCGGGTTATTGCCTCGTTGACGGCGTGCGGTGCCTCCATCTGGATCATATGTCCAGCACCGGGAACGACAACGAGATGCGAATTCGGAATGCGAGAGGCGATATCCTCATGCTGCTCAGGCGGCGCCCATGCATCGAGTTCGCCCGTCATGACGAGTGTCGGACAGGCAATCTGCGGCAGGAGCGATCCGACTTCGGGACGATTGACCAGCGCATTGATCTGCGCATCGAAGACCTGTTGTCCCATGGACAGGCTCATCTCGCGCATGGGCCCGTAAATCTCGGGAATCGCACGATTCGCCTCGGCAACCATGGGCGGCAACCACTGGTCGACCAACGCCTCGAAACCGTTGTCATGGCCCACTGCCTTTAGCGCCTCGCGCTTCTCGGGCTCGTTTGCGCCGAGCGGGTGGATACCGGTCGATACTAGCGCCAGGCGGCGCACGCGCTCGGGCGCCTGGCGCACAACTTCGAGCGCCACGCGGCCGCCCATGGAATGGCCGAACAGGTCGAACCGTTCGGCGCCAATCCGGTCGGCATCCGCCAAAGCGATTCGCGCCATTTCAACGAGCGAATCGGCAAGTCCGTAGGAATCCACCGCATGCGAATCCGCAAAAGCCGCGGTTTGCGGCGCATAGATGCGCGCATCGCAGATCAGCCCTGGCAGAAAAATCAGCATGGAAGTGGAGAGACTCTCGCCGTTATTCGCTCTTATGAAATTTTCATCTATACGAATAAATCGCCTTGCGCTAGGGGCTTTGTGACTGCATTTCAACGGCGCTATGGCGCTTGGCAATTGAGGCGGTTAACGACCGCTACGCAAGGTCCTGAGAGGAGAAGAATCGATGTCCTACGCCGCTATCCACCCCAATTGGGAAAAGTCGCGCGAAAACATGGTCGACGGCTATTCGCTGGAGATGACTGCCAAGGAAATCGAAGGTATCAAGGAAGCCGCGCCGCATATCCGCCCGGGTACGCAGGTCGCCGTCACCTTCCTTCCCGGCGAGGAACTGGACCAGCGCGTTGCCGCCGCCGTGCTGGTGCGCGAGCTCGGCTTCGAGCCTATCGTCCACCTTTCTGCACGCCGCATCGAGAGCGAGGAGCAGCTCGACTGGTACCTTGGCGAGATCACCCAGAAGGCCGGCGTGAAGCGCGTCTTCATCATCGCCGGTGACCCGCCCGAAGCCGAAGGCCCCTATTCCGACTCGCTGCAAATCATCGAAACCGGCCTGCTCGAAAAGCACGGCATCGAGATTGTCGGCGTCGGCGGCCACCCGGAAGGGCACCCCAACAACACCGCCGAAGAACTGTGGGACTGGATGGAGCGCAAGATCGCTGCCGTTCGCGCCCACGGCATGACTCCGCTGGTGGTCACCCAGTTCGCCTTCGATGACGATGCGATCGTCGAATGGCTGGCCGAAATGCGCAAGCGCAACATCGATGTGCCCGTGCGCCTCGGCGTCCCCGGACCGGCCGGCATCAAGCGCCTGCTCGGCTTTGCCAAGCGTTGCGGCGTAGGTGCATCTGCCTCGGTCATGAAGAAGTATGGCATTTCGCTGACCAACCTTATCGGCAGCGCTGGTCCTGACCGCCTGGTCAACAGCCTCGACGAGAAGCTGAACGAGAGCCACGGCCGCGTCCGCCTGCACTTCTATCCCTTCGGCGCGCTGACCGCTTCGGCCGAATGGATCAACGCATACAACGCCAAGCATAGCTGAGCGCGCTTCGGCGCCGCTCGCAGGGAGTAATCATGGCTGAGATTATCGATGGCCGCGCAATCGCGCGCGAGCTGGACGAAAAGAGCAAAGCACAGGTCGACGAGATGCTGGCGGCGGGCATGACCCGCCCTGGCCTGACCGTGATCCTGGTGGGCGACGACGGCGCAAGCGAAGTCTATGTCCGCCGCAAGATCAAGGCTTGCGAAAAGGTCGGCATCAAGAGCACCGAGCACCGCCTTCCGGCCGATACCAGCCAGGACGATCTGCTGGCCCTGATCGACCGGCTCAACAAGGATCCGGAAGTTCACGGCATATTGTGCCAGGTGCCGCTGCCCGAGCATATCGATACGCGGCTCGTCCTGCGCTCGATCTCGCCGGACAAGGATGTGGACGGCTTCCACCCAGTCAATGTCGGTCGCCTGTCGACCGGCACTGGCGGCATCGTGCCCTGCACACCGCTGGGCGTGATGATCCTGCTGCAAAGTGTGGTCGACGATTTCGTCGGCAAGGATGCAGTGGTGATCGGCAAGTCCAACATCGTTGGCAAGCCGGTGGCGAACCTGTTGCTCGATGCGGAATGTACGGTGACGGTGACCCACATCTACACGCATAACCTGCCGCAGATCGCCAAGAAGGCCGACATCATCGTCGCCGCTGCCGGTGCGCCCGAGCTGGTCAAGGGCAGTTGGGTCAAGGACGGCGCGGTCATCATCGATGTCGGCATCACCCGCATCAAGGATGAAGCCACCGGCAAGGAGAAGCTGGTTGGCGACGTCGCCTTCGACGAATGCCAGCACGCCAAGGCGATCACCCCCGTCCCCGGCGGCGTGGGTCCGATGACGATTGCCTGCCTCATGGCCAATACGGTACAGGCCGCAAAGGCGCTCCAGGGAAACGGAGCAGCCTCGAGTGACTATGCCGATGCGCCTTCGCGCAGCATGTTCACCGAGGCGACCAACGGATAACAGCTAGAGGAACATGACCGGGCCCGACCATGACATATTGATCGTCGGGGCCGGCATTTCCGGTATCTCCATGGCGGCGCATCTGCAGATGATGTGCCCCGGGCGCAGCTATTGCATTGTCGAACGACGCGAACAGCTGGGCGGGACCTGGGACCTGTTCCGCTATCCGGGCATCCGCTCGGATTCGGACATGCACAGCTTCGGCTTTTCCTTCGAACCCTGGCGCGACGAGAAGTCGATTGCACCGGGCGAGGACATCCTGGCTTACCTCAATCGCGTGGTAAGCAGCCGCGGGATCGACAGGCACATCCGCTTTGGTTGCCGGGTCGCATCCGCAGACTGGAGGGGCAAGGAGGCGCTCTGGCACGTCACGCTGGAGGATGAGCAGGGCTGGCGCACCGTCACTGCGCGCTTCCTCTATCTCGGCTCGGGCTATTACGATTACGAGAATCCGCACGATGCGCAGCTGCCCGGACTCTCCGACTTCGCCGGCACGGTCGTCCATCCGCAATTCTGGCCGGAAGATCTGGACTGGAGCGGCAAGCGCGTTGTGGTCGTCGGCTCGGGCGCGACGGCGGTCACCATCGTTCCCGCCATGGCGGAGAGCGCAGCGCATGTGACCATGCTCCAGCGCACGCCGACCTGGATGGCGGCACGCCCCTCCAAGGACAAATGGGCCAGGCGCCTGCGCCGCATCCTGCCCGAGAAATGGGCCTACGCCATCACCCGCCGCATCAATACCCGGCTGCATTCGTTTGTGTTCAAGCGCGCGCGTGCCAAGCCGGAAAAGGTCGGCGCTTTCCTGACCGCGGCCATGCAGGAACAGCTGGGCGACAAATATGAGGAGCGGCATTTCAAGCCGCCCTACAATCCGTGGGAGCAGCGCCTCTGCCTCGTGCCCGATGGCGATCTGTTCGCTGCCATTCGCGAAGGAAAGGCTTCGGTCGCCACCGGCCATATCGAGCGGATCGAGGCGGACGGGATTGTGCTCAAGGACGGCACGACAATCCCCGCCGACATTATCGTCACCGCAACCGGATTGCGCATGACCCTGGGCGGCAAGATTGACGTCAGCGTGGATGGCGAGAAGGTCGATTGGCCGCAGCGCTGGTTCTACCGCAACTGCATGTTCTCCGACGTGCCCAATTTCGCCGTGGTCTTCGGCTATCTCAATGCCGCCTGGACGCTGCGCGCGGACATGACCGCGAAACATGTCTGCCGCGTGCTGGCGGAGATGAAGCAGCGCGACAAACTTGTGGTCGTGCCGCGCCCTCCGGGGGATCGCGAGCTGGTGGAAGGGCCACCCTTCGCCTTCTCCTCCGGCTATATCCAGCGCGCCCTCCCTCTAATGCCCAAGAGCGAGGTCAAGCTGCCATGGAAACTCAACATGGACTATCTCGAGGATGTGGAGGACATGCGCGTGCGCCCCGTCAATGACGGCGTGCTCTCTTTCGAGGACCCGGTCGAATGCGCGGTGGCCGCAGCAAGCGAATTGGCCTAGTCGAGTTAGCATGACGACGCCCGACCGCATCTGGACAGCCGCTATGGTCGTGATCGGTGACGAGATCCTCTCGGGCCGGACGCATGACAAAAATATCGCGCAGGTTGCCAGCTGGCTCCAGGTGCAGGGCATTCGCCTGCATGAAGTGCGCGTCGTCTCGGACGATATGGACGCCATCGTCGAGGCAGTGAACGCGCTGCGGGTGAAGCATGACTATCTCTTCACAACCGGCGGGATCGGCCCGACGCATGACGACATCACCGTCGATGCGGTGGCGCAGGCGCTGGGCGTGCCGGTCGTCATCCATCCCGAAGCACGCGCGATCCTGGAGGACTATTACAAGGACCGGGATGGCGGGCTGACTGAGGCGCGGCTGCGCATGGCGCGTGTTCCAGAAGGCGCCGACCTGATCCCCAATCGCATGTCCGCGGCGCCTGGCATCAAGGCCGGCAATGTCCATTTGATGGCGGGCGTACCGAGCATTACAGCGCAAATGCTCGATGCACTGACCGGCACGCTTGAAGGCGGCGCCCCGCTTCTATCCGAAACGATTGGCGGGTGGATCAAGGAGAGCGAAGTCGCCGATGTGCTGCGCGAAGTGGAGAAGGCCCACGAAGGCGCGCAGATCGGCTCCTATCCTTTCTTCCGCGAAGGCAAGACCGGCGCCAATTTCGTGATCCGCTCGACCGACCGCGAAACGCTGGACAGCTGCGTCGACACGCTGTGCGAGGCGCTGGGCGAGCTCGGGCTGGACTTCACGCCCGGCGGGATTTGAATCACATTGCGGGCAGCAAAAGGGCCGGAGGATCGCTCCCCCGGCCCTACGTTCATCCAGACCAAGCAAGGATGGATGACTGGTTCTATTCGGCCAACCGTCGATCAGCGCGACGCCGCTTACACCTGCCGCCACCTGACGCAATCCCGCATGCCGGGCGCGGCGAGCGCACAACTCTAGAGGCAAGGTACTAAAATAGAGTGTTTGACTGAAAGCACACGGTGCGCGCAGCGTTATCCCCGCTTTTTCGAGCAATCGTGCCAGCAATACGCCGATGAATCGGCGCCTGGATACGAAACGGGGCCCCGAATGGAGCCCCGTCTGCGTTTTTCGGTTTGCCTGGATTAGGAAGGCTTACGCGCCTTCGACTTCCGCCAGGTCGAGCTTGAGACCCGGACCCATGGTCGAGGTCAGCGAGACCTTTTTGACGAACTTGCCCTTGGCGCCCGACGGCTTGGCCTTGACCACTGCCTGGGTCAGTGCCTCGAAGTTCTTCTTCAGGTCTTCGTCCTTGAAGGACAGCTTGCCGATACCCGAGTGGATGATGCCCATCTTCTCGACGCGGAATTCGACCTGGCCGCCCTTGGCGTCCTTCACGGCCTGTTCCACGTTCGGGGTAACGGTGCCCAGCTTCGGGTTCGGCATCAGGCCCTTGGGGCCCAGCACCTTGCCGAGGCGGCCGACGACGCCCATCATGTCCGGCGTGGCG
Organism: uncultured Altererythrobacter sp.; assembly: GCA_913056125.1. GTDB lineage: Bacteria > Pseudomonadota > Alphaproteobacteria > Sphingomonadales > Sphingomonadaceae > Alteraurantiacibacter. Next base: position 104,066 of record CAJXNC010000004.1, on the reverse strand, counting down.
ATCACGCGGTCATAATCGAGATTGCCGGCCTGCATGTCTTCCATCAGGTCTTCCGCGCCGACCTTGTCGGCGCCAGCAGCGATAGCCTTCTCGGCATTGTCCCCCTTGGCGAAAACGGCGACCTTGACGTCCTTGCCCGTACCCGAAGGCAGCGACACCATGCCGCGAACCATCTGGTCAGCATGGCGCGGGTCGACACCCAGGTTCATGGCGACTTCGACGGTCTCGTCGAACTTCGCCTTGTGCTCGCGCAGCAGGGCGATGGCTTCATCCACCGTGTACAGCTTCTCTGCATCGAGAGCGGCGACGGTCTTCTGCTTCTTGGTCAGCTTTGCCATGTGCTTAGCCCTCCACCACTTCGAGGCCCATCGAACGCGCGGAGCCTTCGATGATCTTCATGGCCTGGTCGATATCGTTCGCGTTCAGGTCCGCCATCTTGGTTTCGGCGATTTCCTTCACCTGAGACTTGGTCACCTTGCCGGCCACGACCTTGCCCGGTTCCTTGGAAGCGGACTTCAGCTTGGCGGCCTTCTTCAGCAGGAAGCTGGCAGGCGGCGTCTTGGTGACGAAGGTGAACGAACGGTCGGCATAGACCGTGATCTTGGTCGGGATCGGCGCACCCTTCTCCATGCTGTCGGTCGCAGCATTGAAGGCCTTGCAGAATTCCATGATGTTGACACCGCGCTGGCCCAGTGCGGGGCCGATGGGCGGCGACGGGTTTGCGGCACCGGCAGGAACCTGCAGGTTGATATAGCCGTCGATCTTCTTGGCCATGAGGCCACTCCTTTCTCACTGTCGCTGCCTCTTCCGAGCCAGCTCATGGTAAGCGGTACAAACGGCCTTTCGATGGGCCTCCCGCATGGATTCGCATTCGCGAAGGCACGCGCCTAGTCGAATGGCGTGTAAAAGGCAAGCAATTCACGGGGAGGCGACTGGCCAAAACAGTGATGCAGTCCCTAAGCTGGATCTCATGACCGAAGAGATCGATCAACCATCCCCCGCAAGACCCCTGACTTGGTGGCGTTTCCTGCTGCAGTCCTTCACCGTCCTGCTGGTCTTCCTGGGCGCTTCTGTCATCCCGATCCTCGATTTTGGCAACATGGACGGCAACTTGCCCGGTGTCCGGCAAACCTCCGTTTCACTGGCGCTTTCCGCCCTTTTCAGCATGGTCGGCGCGCTGTTCGTCGCATGGCTATGGCTGCGACGAGATCGCGCCGTAGCGCAAGCGTTCAATTTCGCGCGCCCCGAAAGCTGGGCTCGCACATTCACTTGGGGCGTGGCCGGGACCGCCATTATCCTTCTGATCTTCGCTGGCGGGGCGCAGGTAGTCGAATTTCTGGGCCTCCCAAGCCCGGAAGTTGAAAGCGTAATCCAATACGCCACCGAAAGCCCCGCCGCTTTTGCCATGTGGATCGTGCTGGTCGCCTGGTGCAGCGCCGCTTTCGGCGAAGAAATGCTCTGGCGCGGCTTCCTGATGGATCGCCTGTCACGCCTTTCGGGCCTACGCGGAAGGACATTGCTCATCCTGTTCGTACAGGCATTCGTCTTCGGCCTGCCCCATGCCTATCAGGGCTGGGGCGGTGTGCTCATAACGGGTAGCGTTGGCCTGTTCCTGGGTTGGTTGCGCATGCATATGGGCGGCAGGCTATGGGCAGCGATCATTGCCCACGGCCTGGTCGATACGATTATGCTGAGCCTTGGCTATGCCGAGGTGTTGGGCTGGTATTCGGGATAGGTTCGGGAGGCAGTGCTCCCGGACCTTACTTGACCAGTTCGACCTGTTCGAATTCGAGCTCGACCGGGGTTGCGCGACCGAAGATCGAGACCGAAACCTTGACCTTCTGCTTGTCGAAATCGAGTTCCTCGACAACGCCGTTGAAGCTGGCGAAGGGGCCTTCGAGCACCTTGACCTGGTCGCCGATCTCGTAATCGACGCTGATCTGCTTCTTGGGAGCGGACTTGGCCTCTTCCACGCCGCCGAAATAGCGCGCCGCTTCCTTCTCGGAGATCGGCTGCGGCTTGTTGTTGGCGCCGAGGAAGCCGGTCACCTTGGGCGTGTTCTTGACCAGGTGGTAGATATCGTCGGTCATGTTCAGCTTGGCCAGCACGTAGCCGGGCATGAACTTGCGTTCGACCTGGACCTTCTTGCCGCGCTTCACTTCGGTCACCGTCTCGGTCGGAACCTCGACCTCTTCGACGCCTTCGGACAGGCCAAGACGCTCCGCCTCGGCGAGGATCGAATCGCGCACCTTGTTCTCGAAGCCGGAATAAGCGTGAATGATGTACCAGCGGGCCATCTCAGAATCTCTTTCGTATCAAATCGGTTGGGCGAAGATCAGGCCAGCGAAAGCAGCCAGCGCACTGCAGCGCCGAACAGCGAATCGACGCCGAGGAAGAACAGCGAAAGGATCAGCATCATGATGAAGACGAAGATCGCCGTGCGGATCGTCTCCTCGCGCGTCGGCCAAACCACTTTCGAGGTTTCCGAACGCACCTGGCGGATGAACTCACCCGGGCTTGTCTTGCCGTCCTTGGCCATTGTTTTGCCTCAGTTCCGTTTCGCAAAAAATCGCATTTGCCTTTCGCCATAGGCCCATCGCCGCCCCGATCTAGTTATCGGGAGGGGCTGCGATGCTCCGATGTCGGAAGTCCGACCGTATTTAGGAGCGTCCCGCGCGGTTGGCAAGACTGCCTCTTTCGAGCAAGAATACCGGTTACTTCTGCAACATTAGGGCTGGCGCGTGGCGCGCCTTGCCGATAGCCTCCGGTGCTTCAAGGGATCAGTAGAGGGGGTCGCCACCTTGGCACAAACGCAGCAGTCGCTCACATTCCTCGACCACGTCACCAATGTCTCGGACTTCATCTGGGCGGGTTTGTGGAACGGACAGGAAGTTCTGCCCTTCCCGCCAATGGTGATCATCCTGTTCGGCATCGGCATCTGGACCATGGTGGGCCTGCGCTTCTACCCCATCGTCAAGCTGGGCAGCGCCTTTGCCGGCCTGTTCAAGAGCCGCAAGGGCACCGGCGCTGGCGAGATCAGCCCCTTTGCCGCCCTTTCGACCGCGCTTTCCGGCCAGGTCGGCACAGGCAACCTGGCAGGTGTCGCCACCGCCATCGCGCTGGGCGGGCCTGGCGCGATCTTCTGGATGTGGATCACCGCGCTGATCGGCATGGCGCTGGCTTTTGCCGAAGGCTCGCTGGCGATCCGCTATCGCGAAAAGACCAGTGACGGCGTCTATCGCGGCGGCCCGATGAGCTACATCATGATCGGCCTCGGCCCGAAATGGACCTGGCTGGCCATCGTTTTCTGCATCGGCACGCTATTCTCCGCCCTCGTTACCGGCAATGCGATCCAGTCCAACGCCGTGGCTGACGGCCTCAACGAATTGTTCGGCATCGAGGAATGGATCGGCGGGATTGTCGTCGCCGTCGCCGTGTTCGTCGTCATTATTGGCGGCATCAAGTCGATCGGCAATGTGGCCGAGAAGGTCGTCCCCTTCATGGCCGGCGCCTATATCGTCATGGCGGTGATCGCGATCCTGCTCGACATCCAGGATATCCCGGAAACCTTCGCGCGCATCTTCCACGGTGCCTTCAACCCCCAAGCCGCGACCGGCGGATTCGTAGGCGCTGCGATCATCATCGCAATCCGTGCGGGCGTGGCGCGCGGCCTGTTCTCGAACGAGGCGGGGCAGGGTTCGACTCCGATCGCCCATGCCGTGGCGCAGACCGACGATCCCGAACAGCAGGGCCGTATGGCCATGCTCGGCACCTTCATCGATACCATCGTGATCTGCACCATGACCGCGCTGGTGATCCTGACCGTGGAAGGCGATTTCACAGGCGCTGGCGAACCGGTGCTTCATGCCTGGCAATCGGACCTGACCGGATTCGCCATGACCAGCGGCGCCTTTGCCGCGGCCTTCCCGTTCGACGTCGGCACCATCCCGATCGGCACGCTGATCGCCTCGCTGGCGCTGATCCTGTTCGTCTTCACCACGCTGCTGACCTGGTCCTATTACGGAGAGAGGGCGATCACCTTTCTCTACGACCGCGTACCGGGATCAACTCGTGGCGGTGAAAAGAAGCTTCACTTCGGCTGGCGCATAATCTGGTGCCTGGGGATATTCATTGGTGCCTCACGTCCGTCGGAAGAGGTCTGGCGGCTGGGCGATATTTCTAACGCCGCTATGGCGCTGCCCAATTTGCTGGCGCTGGCCCTGCTCTCGGGCGTGGTATTCAAGCTGGCAAAGGGCGACCGGAAGGCCGGGCCTGACCATCATGCCGAGACGCCGGAAGAACCGGAGGAATACTGATACTCCGGCCCCTTCGACGATCGCTGTGATCCTTTGGGGTGGCGCCAGGCTCCGCTCAGTTGCGGCGGAAAAGCCGCGCAAGGAAACCCGGTTCCTCCATCGGCAGGATGCGGCCATGCGAATTGTGCGGAAATGCCATGTCGACCTGCGGCTTGGTGCGCCGTGAAGGTCCCGACCGGACCGAACCCAAGAGATTTGCCATCTGACTGCTCCTTTTGCCCTTCACCGCGCTTTGCGGTTCCCAGCCGAAACAAGCTCCGACGCTATTCGGCTATTCCGCCTCCCGCTGATTCTCAAAGCAGGCGAAGCGCATGTTCCACAAGAATCTGCGCAAATGCCGTCGGGCGCAGTTTGCCGTTCACAGCGCGGCCAAGCATGCTAAGAGCGGCGCTCCGATCAGATCAGGAAAGACATAGATGCTGGGTACGGCACGTAAAATTCTGAAAACGGGGTATAATCTTGCTGCCGCGCCGATGCGCAACAAGCGCCGCGCGATGCGGGCCGCCATGCCGCAAGCAAACCTCGAAGCCAAGCATACCGCCGGCAGCAAACTGCTCCCGCATCGCGAAGCACTGCTGGAAACGCTTCCCAAGAACTCGGTCGCGGCGGAAATTGGCGTGGCGCAAGGCGATTATTCGCAGAAGATCCTCGACATCGTAAAGCCGAAGAAACTGCACCTGGTCGATGCCTGGGAGCAGGAGCAATATATCGCTTCGCGAAAAAGGGTCGAAAGTCGCTTTGCAAGTCAGATCGAGGAAGGGCTGGTCGAGATAAACCTCGGCTATTCGACCGATGTCCTCGCCACCTTCCCGGACGAACATTTCGACTGGGTCTATATCGACACCAACCATTCCTACGAGACCACGCGCGACGAATTGCTTCTGGCCGAACGCAAGGTCAAATCGGGCGGTCGCATTCTCGGCGACGACTATTGCCTCGGCAATATCTACACGCCGGTCGTCTTCGGCGTGATCGCAGCGGTCAACGAGTTCTGCATCAAGCGGAACTGGAAGTTCGACTATCTGACACTCGACAGCAATGGATATGTCTCCTTCTCGCTGAGCAAGATCGCGGACTAAGCGCGACCCATTCGTTCAGAGCGGGAAGGAAATGGCAGGGGTGACAGGATTCGAACCCGTGGCCCTCGGTTTTGGAGACCGATGCTCTACCAACTGAGCTACACCCCTGCAGGCGGAGTGCGCCTCTATAGCGGGTGGAGAAGAATGGCAAGCGACGAGAAAGCTTGCCTCTGATAAAGCTCCCGCAATGCACGCGCCACTGCCCTATGTCCTGCCGGTCGAGATGCTGCTGCTGGCCTATCGCAGCGGTGTGTTTCCGATGGCTGATGCGCGCGACGACGAGGAGTTATTCTGGGTCGAGCCGCGCGAACGCGCAATCATTCCGCTGGACGGCCTACATGTCTCGCGCTCGCTGGCCAAGGTGATCAAGCAGGACCGCTTCGCCATGACGGTGAACCGGGATTTCGCAGCCGTCATCCGGGCTTGTGCCGCCCCGCGGCCCGACCACCCCGACACCTGGATCAGCGATCGAATCGAAAAGAGCTACATCGCGCTGCATGAGACGGGCCACGCCCATTCGGTGGAATGCTGGCTCGATGGGGAACTGGTCGGTGGACTCTACGGCGTCAGCTTCGATCGCGCCTTCTGCGGAGAGAGCATGTTCAGCCGCGCGGACAATGCCTCGAAAGTGGCTTTGGCCTGGCTTGTCGCGCTGATGCGCAGGGCGGGATTTCGCCTGCTCGATTGCCAGTTCCTTACAGGGCATCTCTCGTCGATGGGCGCGAGGACCGTCAGCAGGGATGAATATCTGCAATTGCTGGCAGCAGCTGCGCGGGAAGGCGGTGAAGCCGACCTGCCCGGCGCCTATCAGGCCCTATTGGCAGAAGTGGATGCGAACCAGGCCCTGTTGGAGGAAGCCCGTTCCGATCAGCCTTCTTCGCCCGGAAAGCTCATCGCGCAATCCTTGACCCAGACATCGTAGACCGGATGTTCGACCACATTGATGCTGGGCGTTTCCTTGAACAGCCAGCCGGAGAAGACCTGATTCCATTCCGGATCAGACCCGGCGGATTCGCGTTCCTGTACCAGCACCTGGACGAATGCGCCTGTTTGCGGTGGGTCCTCCCACGGCGCGGTCCGCTCGCAGCTCGCTAGGCGGACAATGACATCGTCGATACGTTGGGATTCGCCGGGCTTGAGCTCGATATCGCGTGAAGAGTTGTTGCGCTTGTTCATCAGGCCGAGCGTGGCCACGCGCTCTTCCAACGGCGTACCAAGCCCTTCCTCGACCTCGATTGCAGGCAGCACATCGCCGGCCAGCTCGTCAGGAATCTCGGTAGCTTCGGCAGCAGGCGGCGGCGCATCGCTATCGCAAGCCGCCACGACCAGCAGCAAAGGGCAGGCAGCGGCGAACCGCAGCGACTTCACGCGTCGGGCGTCCAGGCTTCGTAGTCGCCGGTAGCGCGGGCACGGTGCCCGCCACGCTCCAGCGCACCGGCAGGACGATAGGCCGCTGCAGTTCCTGTGGCGTTGGGCGTGTAATCCACTTCCCAGATCTTGGCAGGCTGCAGATGGCTCTCGGGCAGCTCGTCATAAGAATGATGCAGCCAGCCATGCCACTCTGCAGGAACGCGACTTGCATCGTTGGCACCATTATAGATGACCCAGCGCCGCTCGGGCGCGCCATCCCTGGCGCTCTTGCTGCGGTAATACTTGTTGCCCTGCGCATCGATGCCGACATGCTCGCCCTTGCGCGCCGTCCACAACGAGGTGCCGATGGTGGCGCCTTCCCACCAGGTGAAGATCTTCATGAGGATTCCCATGGAGGCGCGGTTAGCCTCTTTCGGGGGTGGCGTGCAAGCAGATGTGCATCTCTACCACTCCACCGCATCGCCGGGGCCGATCCCCAATTCCGCTGATAGCCCGCCATTGATTTCGAGCACGGCGGAGACGGGACCGGCCGAAGGCAGGCTCTGTTCCGAATAAGGCACTGCATTTTCGGCAATATTGAGGATTTTCCTGTCGGTGCCGATATAGATGATGTCGAGCGAGATCAGCGTATTGCGCATCCAGAAGCTCACCTGGCGCGGATCGTGTTCGTAGGGGAAGATCATGCCCTCATCGTCTGCCATCTCGGTACGGAACATCAATCCGCGCTGCTGCTGTGCGGCGGTAGCGGCAACTTCGGATCGAAACAGGTGCCGTCCCGTGTCGGAAATCACGGTGACGGGGATGATCTCCAGCCCGGATTCGGGATGAACCGAAACCTCCGCTGCTGCGGGCGGCGGCGGAGCATCGGTGGCGGCCTGAGTGGAACAGGCAGCAAGGGCAATTGCGCCGCTTGCCAGGAGCAGTCGCAGCTTTTCAGCCAGCTTCATCGAGAAAATCCTCATCCAGTTCATGCGCCCAATCGAGTGCAGCATCTACGCTCGGTGCATCGACCATTTGCCGGGCGCTGTCGAGATCATGTCCCGCCCGCATCATTGCGGCGAGCTGTTTCTCCCGTCGATCCCGATCAGGCAAATCCGCGCCAAAAGGGCCGAAGCGGCGCTTTTGCGCCATGGCCAGCACAGCATGGCGCAGCTCGGCCTCGCTGGCGGCAATTTCTTCGCGAATGTCTGAGGAAATACCGTCCTTGCCCAGTGCCTGACTGACCCGTCTGGCCCCATAGCCGCGCCGCAACAGGCTGCCACTCTTGGTCCGGGCATAGGTCTCGTCATCGACATAGCCGAGCTCGGCATAGCGCGCCACGAGACCTTCCAAATCTGCTGCGGGTTCGTTCTCTGCCCAGCCGCGTTCATCGATCTTGCGGCGCAGATAGCGCTCCAGCTTGGCGGTGGAAGTGGCGTATCGGGCCATGTAGGACAGCGCCAAATCGCGCAATAAGGCATTGTCGAGAGGCATTTTCCCCTTCGATTTACGCTTACAGGCTTGTTTATAGTGCGCCATTGGCCTTATTCGTGCCACAGTTCCTATCAAATGGGAAAGTTTGCAGTGGCGTCGGTTAACCAATCGGCGCCTGTTTTTGGATTTGGGAAGCGCCGGGAGAGCGCGTTAGACGAGGTTGCCTCTACTACCAATGACCGAACTGACACCCACGCCAAACGATTGCGCCCTGCCCCGCGTACGCGCGGACTTCGCCACTTTCAACGAGGCGGTGGATTATGCCGCGCGCAGCGAAAAGGGCCTCAATTTCCACGACATGCGTGGCGAGCTCGAACGCGTTTATCCCTATGCGGAAATGCGCGAAGACGCGATCGCCATGGCCCACCGGCTCATCGATGCGGGGATCGGCAAGGCCGACCGCGTAGCCCTGATCGCCGAGACCGGTCCCGAATTCGCCGCGCTGTTCTGCGCCTGCATCTATGCCGGGGCATGGCCGGTACCGCTGCCGCTACCGACGACCTTCGGCGGCAAGGAGAGCTATATCGACCAGCATTCCGTCCAGTTGCAGAGTTCTGACCCCAAGATCCTGCTCTATCCGCCCGAGATTGCCGACATGGCCAGCGCAGCGGCAGAACGACAGGGTTGTGAAGGCATTAGCTGGGACGTTTTCGCCCAGCGCCCGGCGCCCGAGGTGGAACTGCCCGAAGCCGACCCGGAAGACATTTGCTATTTGCAATATTCCTCGGGTTCGACGCGCTTCCCGCAGGGCGTGGCAGTGACGCACAAGGCCTTGTTGCACAACCTTTTCGGCCATGCCGACAGCATGGATATCGGCTACAACGACCGGGTCGCCAGCTGGCTGCCCTGGTATCACGACATGGGTCTGGTCGGCTGTTTCCTCTCGCTCGTCGCCAACCAGGTCAGCGTCGACTATCTCAAGACCGAGCATTTCGCGAGGCGGCCCCTGGCCTGGCTCGACCTGATCAGCCGCAACAAGGGCACCACGCTCAGCTATTCGCCGACTTTCGGCTACGATATCTGCGCGCGCCGCATCTCCAGCCAGTCCAACGTCGCCGAACGTTTCGACCTGTCGCGCTGGCGCCTCGCCGGCAATGGCGCGGACATGATTCGCCCTGACGTGATGCAGAACTTCGTCAACGCCTTTGCACCCGCCGGCTTCAAGGCCTCCGCCTTCACACCGAGCTATGGCCTGGCCGAGGCGACGCTGGCCGTCACCGTCATGCCGCCGGGCGAAGGCATCCGCGTGGAACTGGTGGAAGAAGAGCGCCTGAGCGGCACCAAGCGTGATCTCAGCCGCCCCGCCCGCTATCGCGCGATCGTCAATTGCGGCAAGCCGCTGCCCGACATGGATGTCGAAATCCGTGGCGAAGATGGCGAAGCCAAGGGCGACCACCAGATCGGCAAGGTCTGGTGCCGTGGCCCAAGTGTCATGCATTCCTATTTCCGCAACCATGAAGCGACTGACGAATGCCTGGTCGATGGTTGGCTCGATACCGGCGACATGGGCTATCTCGGCGATGGATATCTGTTCATCGTCGGCCGCGCCAAGGACATGATCATCATCAACGGCAAGAACCATTGGCCGCAGGATATCGAATGGGCCGTGGAGCAATTGCCGGGATTCAACCATGGCGACATTGCTGCCTTTGCGGTCGAAACCGAGAATGGCGAGGAAGCGCCGGCCGTGCTTGTTCACTGCCGCGTGTCGGATCCCGAGGAACGGCTCAAGCTGCGTGACGAAATCCGCGACCGCGTACGGGCCATTACCGGCATGAACTGCGTCGTAGAGCTTGTCCCGCCACGCACCCTGCCGCGCACGAGTTCGGGCAAGCTCAGCCGCGCCAAGGCCAAGAAGCTCTACCTGTCGGGCGAGATCGAGCCGCTGGAACTGGCGGCCTGATAGCTATTCGTCGGGCATCGCCCAGCTCACCGAGACATCGCTGAAACCCTCGCGTCCCGGCGCCGTCTGCGCCTGGATGCCCCGTTCCTGCAAGGCGATACGGGCCAGAGCCACGGCATTGGCCCGACCTTCGAGCACGATCGGCAGGTTCACGCGTTTGACGGTCCACTCAATGAGGCCGATGGCCTCCTGCCCCGAGGATGAAACCCCTTCCCCCTCGAAACCGATGTCGGGCAGTGACAGGATCGGGGGAACAAGGCGGATATCCCACTCCTCTTCTTCAAGCGCGACGATACGCCGTTCGAGGTCTGCATAGGCCCTGAGTGTCGCTCCTTCGAGCGGACGCGCATTGACCGTAGCCCGATGACGCTCGCGATCGACCGTGACGTCGTCGGTTCCCACGCCGGCCACGAGCGCCAACCGCTCGGCCAGCCTTTCGGCTTCGGCTGCATCGGCACGCTCCGCTGCCAAGGCGGCAGACAGTTGCGCTTCCTCTGCTGCCTGCGCGTTTGTACCGACGCGATATTGCGTGATGACCAGTTCGACCGGTTCGTTCAGGGCACGCTCCATCGCCCGCTTGGCGATTTGCTCGGCATCGTCCTTCAGTTCGGGTGTGAGGACAGTCGCGTTGATGCGGATCGGCTCCGCCTCGAAATCGGTTTCGACCTGCGAGAGACGCGCACGGCTGTCGAAAGGCTCCATTACCAGAGAGTTGATCTGGCGCGCATCATTCGCCTCATCGGCAATGTCGAGCAGCGAAAGCAGCAGAGGAATACCAATTGCAACGAAGGTGCCGGCGATGACCACGCTCTGGAACCACGTCTGTTTCTCGGAAAGATCGGTGCGGAAGCCGTAGAGCCGCGCCATTATCGTGGCGGTCAGCGCGATGGTCATGAGGTTGGTGAAGAACAGGCCGACCGCACCCGAAAACACCGTCCAGTTGAAGGTGGCGAGGCCAAAGCCGACGACCGCCAGCGGCGGCATCAAGGCGGTGGCGATAGCCACGCCGACAATCGTGCCTTCGCGCCCGCGGATCACCGCATAGGCGCCGGCAATGGCCGAAAACACCGCTACGCCCAGGTCGAACAGATTGGGCTTGGTTCGCGCGGCAATCTCCGAAGTGACAGTCTGCAAAGGCGAGAAAAAAACGATCAACGCGCAAAATATGATTGCGATCAACGTGCCGATAGCCAGCGACTTGGCCGATTTCTTGATCCAGTGAAAATCGCCAATGGCGAGCGCAAAGCCGAGGCCCATGATCGGATCCATCAGGGGCGAAAGCAGCATCGCGCCGATGACCACGGCGGGCGAGGACAGCAGCAGGCCGAGGATGGCGATGCCCGCCGACATGCACAGCATCAGCAGGTAACGAGAGCTTATTTCACCTTCGGTACGACGCTTGGCGATCACTTCCGCCTGGTTGACGGTTCCGCGCACCGATATGCGCCACCAGCGCCGCCAGGACTCCAATACGTGTCCAAATCCGTCCGAACTTGCAGATGGCACTTCGCTGGCCATTATCATCGCCTCCCCTGGGAAAGGGAGGTATACGAGGCAACAGGGCGAAGGGGAACGCTTGAAAAGCGTGTCTTGCCTCCCTAATACAGTAGCAGGAATTCGGAGGGATATTCACGCCATGGCGACCAGCAACGAAACTGCGACCAAAGTCGAAACCGATCTCGATCTCACGCCGCCCGATCCGGTGCCCGCTGTTTCGGCCGAAAAGGCAAGCGGTCTTGTCCCCGTGGACGAGGAGAAGAAGAGCGCGCTAGCCAAGAAGGTGGACGGCTTCGTCGAAGAGCTGGTTACGCTCGATGCCAAGTCGCCCGAATTCGGCAAGAAGGTTGACCAGATCACCAATATGGGCCGCAAGGAAATCATGTCCGCGGCGGGCATGTCCAACCGTTTCCTCGATCGCCCGGTGCGCGCCATGGACCAGGAAACCGGCGTAGGTGCCGACCTCTCCGAACTGCGCCGCACGGTCGAAGACCTCGATCCGGGCCGCAAAGGCAAGCTGACCGGTCGCAAGCTGTTCGGCATCATCCCCTTCGGCAACAAGCTGAAGAACTATTTCGACAGCTACACCTCCGCACAGGGCCATATCCAGGCGATCCTTGCCCGCCTATCCAGCGGCAAGGACGAGCTGCTGATGGACAATGCCGCGATCGATGTCGAACGCCAGAAGCTGTGGGAAGCGATGGGCAATCTCGAACAGATGATCCATATCGCCCGCACGCTCGACGAACGCCTCGAGCAGGAAGCGGCCGACCTCGATGCAACCGATCCGGAAAAGGCCAAGGCGATCCGCGAGACCGCGTTGTTCTATGTCCGCCAGCGCACGCAGGACCTGCTCACGCAGATGGCCGTATCCGTACAGGGCTATCTTGCGCTCGACCTGGTCAAGAAGAACAATGTCGAGCTGGTCAAGGGCGTGGACCGCGCCAGTACCACCACTGTCGGCGCATTGCGCACTGCCGTGACGGTGGCGCAGGCCATGACCAACCAGCGCCTGGTATTGGGCCAGATCACCGCGCTCAACCAGACCACCAGCGACATCATCGATTCCACCAGTGCGCTGCTGCGCGAAAATACCGGCAAGATTCACGAGCAGGCTGCTTCGTCCACTATCCCGCTGGAAACGCTGCAACGCGCCTTCCAGAACATCTACGACACGATGGACGAGGTGGACAACTTCAAGGTCAAGGCTCTGTCCAGCATGAAACAGACGGTCGAGGTGCTCTCGGACGAGGTCGAGAAGTCCAAGGGCTATATTGCCCGCGCCGAAGGGCAGGCGCAGGCCGCCGCCACCGTAAGCGAAACCAGTCTGCTGAGTCTCGACAGCTGATGGGGCAAGACCTGACCGACCAGAGCGACCGCCTGATCGAGGAAGGCCGATCGCTGGTGCGCGACAATCGCGCCGGCGGGCGGCACCGTCAGGTTTCCTCGATCGGCAAGGGTTCGGCCAATATCAAGCTCAAGACCTGGGCAAAGCGCGCCAGTTTCTTCGGAGCCGCCCTTTTCGCCATCATGGTCGCGGCATCCATCGCGGGCCTGATACTCGACGGCATCGGCTTTGTCGGAATTGTCATCACCTTCCTCGCAATGGTGGCTGCGGGCGTGATCTTCGCCAATTTCCCCAAGGTGAAGATACCCCAGCGGGCAGACCTCAATCGCGGCGATGTGAAGCAGATGGTCGCGCGCACCGAATTGTGGCTTGAGCACCAGCGCCCGGCCCTGCCACCGCCGGCCGTCAAGCTGGTCGAGGATATTGGCGTACAGCTCGATGCGCTGGGCCTGCAGCTCGAACATGTCGATTCGGCGCATCCGGCGGCGCAGGAAACGCGCAAGCTGGTGGGCGAAGTGCTGCCCGAAATGATCGATTCCTATCGCAAGATCCCCGCGAATCTCAGGCGCGAGGAGCGCGCGGGCTCAACGCCGGACCGGCAGCTGGTCGAAAGCCTGGGCAAGATCAGCAAGGAAATCGACCACGTTACGAGGCAGATGGCCGAGGGCTCGCTCGACGATCTCGCAATCAAGAACCGCTACCTCGATTACCGCTACGGCGATGCGGAGGGACTGCCCTCGCCGGATGTCACTCCGGAGAAGAATTGATGCAAGTTGCTATCCCCCACCAGCTCGGGCGCGAAGAAGTGCGCCGCCGCCTCAAGGGTTCGAGCCACCAGATTGCCGATGCCATTCCCGGCGGCATGGCCGATGTGCAGACCAACTGGCCGAGCGAGGACAGCATGCACATGGCGATTCTTGCCCTTGGGCAAAGCCTCAATGGACGCATCGATATCATGGACGATCAGGTCGTGTTTTTCATGGACCTGCCGCCTGCGCTGGGCTTCATCCAGCCGATCGTCGAAAGCGCGATCCAGCAGCAGGGGCAAAAGCTGCTGGCACCGCCAACCGCAGAGTAGGCTAAAGCTTGCGGTCCTTTTCCAGGTACATGTCGGGAATCCGCAAGGCGGCAGTCGCTTCGCGCGTTTCCTGAAGGAAGAGCATCAGCGCCCCCATTAACAGGGCAACGGCAAAGATGAAGATCGTGGCCGCATAAGGCTGGAGATCGGCGCCCGAAAACTCGGTGACGAACAGCAGGACCACGGTCAGCCCCACGCAAAGGCCCGACAGCACCAGCAGGAGGATCGCCCGGTTGATGAGCAGGATACGCCTGTCGACCATGCGGATTTCGCGTACGATATCGTCATGCTCCATGCCCTCGGTCCCGCCATGCAGTTCCTGCAGGCGGCGCGAGCGATCGACCACGCGGCCAAGCCGCGTCGACAGCAGGTTCATGATATTGCCGATCGCCACCAGCACGAAGACCGGCGCGAGCGCGAGCTGGATGGTCTGGGCGATCATGCGAAGTTCCCGTTGGTTCCTATTGCTTTGCGGCGCCAGTCAGCTTGCCGACCTTTTGCGCCCCTTCCATCGTGGTGACCAGCACCTCGTCCCCGTCGACGACGATCGCCACGTCCGAGAGCCCGATCACCGAAATACGCGGACCGTCGGTTTCCGCCAGCACATTGCTGCAATCGACCAGTTCGACATTGCCGCGCGCGCGGTTGCCGTCCTCGTCGCCCACCCGCGCATCGCGTAGCGCCTGCCAATTGCCGATATCCGACCAGCCCATCGCCACGGGCACCATCGCCGCGCGCGCAGTCTTTTCCATTATTGCATAATCGACCGATTCCGCGTCGACTGCGGCAAAGGACGCGGCATCGGGATGGAATAGCGCACCATCTTCCCTTCCCGCAGCAACCGATGCCAGGACCTTCTCGGCGATGTCGGGGCGATGGATCTTCAGCTCGTCGAGAAATGCCCCGGCGCGAAAGGCGAAGATGCCACCGTTCCAGCTATAGTTACCATCGGCAAGGAACTGCTCGGCCCGCTCAAGATCGGGCTTCTCCACGAATTGCTCGACCCGATAACCCTCGCCCAAACTCGCGCCCCGCTTGATATAGCCGAACCCCGTTTCCGGCCCTGTCGGGGCGATGCCGAAGGAAACCATCCAGTCATCGGCCGCAAGCGCAGCAGCCTGCTTTGCTGCTGTACGGAAGGAAGAGACATCCGCGATATGGTGATCGCTCGGACAGACGAGCATTACCGCATCTTTCGGCAGCAGTGCAGCTGCAAGGGCAATCGCGGCAGCAGTATTCTTGGCTTCAGGTTCAACCACGATCCGGGCACCGGGCGAACCGGCAGCCTGCTCCTTTACCAGCAGCAAATGCGCGGTCCCGGCTACTACGATTGGCGCGGCAAAATGACGCGCATCGGAGCACCGTTCCAGCGTCGCCTCGAACAATGTTCTCTCACCGACCAGCGGCAGGAAGGGCTTGGGTTGCGCCTTCCTGCTTCGCGGCCAGAGCCGGGTTCCGCTTCCGCCGCAGAGCACGACCGGATGGATTAAGCTCATGAAAGAAATTCTCCCGCAGGCATGCTCATTTGCGCCTCCTATCGCGCATTATTGCCGGCGAAAGAAGTCCTGTCGCCAGCCATAGCGCGCCGGCACCGCATTGCCCAAGGCGTCGCGTGCCGGATTGAACCTGATGCGCTCGATGACCAGCGGGCAAACCAGCGCATTGGTCGCCGGATCGGGGCCGGGATCGCGAATGCTGCAATCGGATGCCCGGCCATCCACGCCCACGGTGAATACCACCGTCACTGACGTACCGTCGCGGATTTGTCGGCCACCTTCGGGGATCGGGAAGTCGCGCGCGGAATCGATCACCCCCGACCGAACAGAAGGCCCAGTGACCGGAACCCCGCCCTGCCCCCGGCCCGCCCTGCCACTGCCCGTGCCAAGCCCTTCGCCGGCAGCACCGGTGCCGTCTCCTGAATCGCTCGCCCCTGCCGCGTTGGATTCGCCCGTGGAGGCCGCTTCGGGGATGGGCGTGGGGCTGGGCAGCGGGTTTTCCGGTGCGGCCTGTTCGCGCGCCTCGGCCTCGCGCCCCGCTGCCGCCGCCGCGCCTTCCTCCGGTTCCTCGTTAATAACCGGCTCGGGCTCGTTTTCGGGTTCTTCATAGGTCGTCACGATCACCGTGAGCTGTGAGGTCGCCTTGTCGATCATGTCAGCCGTGAAATCGGGAGCAAGCAACCGAACCAGCAGGGCTCCTGCCAGGAGATGTCCGACCACGATCAGCAGCACGAGCCACCAGCGCGGCCTGCGCCGGGGGTTATATCCACGCGTCATCGCGGGTGTTTCAGAGCGAAACCGCACCATCTTCAGCCAGTTCTAACAGCATTCGTCATGAGTCCAACGGACGGTTTCCTGCAACCCATTGTCCCCATCCCCTATGAGATTCTCGGGCATTCCGTTTGCGGCGCTTTTGGCGACAGGCGCTGCGAGATATAGGTTCGTCCGGTGACGCGTTCGGGGGACCAGTCTTGAAGCTGCTCTATATCGAGGACAATGCCGATGCTGCGGCCGACCTGACTTCGCTGCTTGCGCGCGAGGGGCATCAGGTCGTGTGGGAGATACAGGGCGCCGACGGACTGCGCCGCGCTGCGCTCGAACCTTTCGACACCATCATCCTCGATCGCATGCTGCCCGACATGGACGGTTTGCAGATCGTCGAGCGCCTGCGCGAGAGCGGGGTCGATGCCCCCGTGCTTATGCTCTCCGCGCTGGGCCGGTCCTCCAACCGGGTGGAGGGACTGGAGGCCGGGGTCGACGACTATCTCGGCAAGCCATACGAGCCCGACGAACTGCTCGCCCGCTTGAAAGCGCTGGTGCGCCGCGCAGAAGGGCGAACCCATTCCGCGATTATCATCTATGGCCAGTTCGAATGCCATGTGAAGGCGCGTACCGCCTTCCGCCGCAACGTCCACATCCCGCTCAGCCCCAAGGAGTTCGAGCTTTTTCGCTACTTCATGGAAAATGCCGGCGAAGTGGTGACGCGCGATATGCTTCTGCGCGACGTGTGGAAGATGAACTTCGATCCCCAGACCAATGTCGTGGACGTCAATATCGGCCGCCTGCGGCGTAAGCTCGAGAACGGTTTCGACAGGCCCGCGCTAGAGACGATCTGGGGGTCCGGCTACCGGCTGACGCGCGGTGAGTGAACCAGAAACCTATGTTGACCCGGAGCACGGCGCTTATGCACCGGGCAGTGAAGTGGCGCGTGCTGGAAGCTCGATCTTCAACAAGCTGGTGCGCGGTGCGATCGTCTTCGCCCTTGTCGCATTGGCCGTGCTTGCTTCGGTGCTGCTGTGGGAGAACTGGCGCTCGGCCGAGCGCTCGCTTTCGGCAACTGTCGACACGGACATTGCCGGTCTCGTCGACATATATGCCAGCGGCGGCGAAGAAGAACTGCTCGAACGGCTCGAGGATCGATCGATCCTGGTCAGCCTGGAAGGACGCCAGTCGCGCTACATGCTTGTGCGACCCGGTGGCGAATTCGTCGCCGGAAATATCGACGCCTGGCCGGAACTGGGAGCCAGCCTGTCCGAAGAGGGTTTCCTGCAACTGGCGGACGGCACGCCGGTCTTTGCCCGCGCGACGCGCATTTCACCCGATCTCGACCTGCTGGTGGCCCGCACCTACGAACGCGACATCCAGGCCTATTACCGGCTGGTCCTGACTTTCCTGGGCGCCGCCATCGCCATCGTCGTGGCACTGTGGCTGATCGGCAGGACTGCGGCACATCGCCTGCGCGACCGGATCGAAGTGATTGCCGAGGGTTTTCGCGCAGCTGAAAGCGGTAAAGACGTATCGCCGTTGGTCGACACTCATGACGACGAAATCGGCGAATTGTCAGAACTCAGCACAAGGGCAATCGGACGCGCCGCCAGCCTTGCGCGCACGCACCGCCACATGTCCGATCACATCGCGCATGAAATCCGTACGCCTTTGACCCATCTCGATCATCGCCTGGTCGATGCCCTTCGCAGCCTGCCGCCCGATGCGGACATGAGCGCGATCGACAAGGGCCGGCAGGAGATCCGCTCGGTAGTCGCCATGCTCGATTCGCTGCTCGATATCGCCGCCAGCGAGGGCCGCGTCGGCGACCTGACCGGGCTTGAGGATGTCGACCTTTCCGATCTCGCCGCAGATCTCGTGGAACTCTACTCGGGCAGTGCCGAGGAAGCAGGAATTGCACTGGAAAGTTTCATTACCCCCGATGTGCATATTATGGGTGAGCGCATGCAATTGGTGCGGCTCATCTCCAACCTGCTCGACAATGCGCTGAAATACGTGCCCGAGGGCGGCACCATCAAGCTCTCGGTCGCCAAAGGGCCGGTGATCCAGGTCAGCGACAATGGACCCGGCATCGAACCTGCCCTGCGGCCTCTCGTTTTTGATCGTTTCCGGACAGGGCGCGCCGTCAAGGGAAAGACCAGCCATGGTCTCGGCCTGGCACTTGCTCGCGCCATAGCGCTACGACACGGATTGCGCATCGGCCTGGCCGATACGGACAAGGGGGCACGCTTCGTGATCAAGCCGCATGCCATGTGGGGCACGACGGAGGCAGCATCATGAAAAACACGCGCACCACCCTTGTGCCCTCGCTGCTGGCAAGCCTTGCCGCCTGCACCACTGCCGGACCTGCAAGCATCGCCATGCCCGAGCCGAGCGGAGACCTGCTGGCAGATGCAGCGGCCTTGCTGGTCGCTGCCGAACAGGCCGATAGCGACGAGGCGCGCATGCCGCTGGTCGAACGGCTCGATGCCATGCAGGTTGCCGTGTTCGAAGACAGCGATGACGATCCGCTGGCCGAATGGCGCAGTGCGCTGCCAAAGGGCTCGACACAGGTCTATCGCGGACGCACGCTCGGCCCCGCCTATCGCCGCGCCCAGCTGCCTCCTGGCGAGAGCATGCGCATCGAACAGATCTTCTATGCCGGAGAGCGTGCCGAACTGGTCGCCCAGACGAATGGCGGCGAGGTAGCACTGAAAGTCGCCAATCCTCGCGCCGAAGCGGTCTGCGACAAACAGCTTGCCCCGCGCGCCGATTGCCGCTGGCTGCCCATCTTCACCGAGCGTTTCTCGATCGAGCTGGAAAACCGAAGCAGCGACCAAGCGAGCGTCTATCTCGTCTTCCGCTGAGGCGGCAGTCAACCAGTATTGCAGGCGAGGAAAAGCCGGCCCGGCATCAATGCCGGACCGGCTCTCTTCCGGGTCGCGTTCCCCAAGTGAGGCCCGGAGCGCTCCCGGACGGCCCTATTGGACCGACCGGGAGGCGTGATATGTTTCGAGCATCTGCAACTGTTCGGGCGAGAATTCGATGCCCATCGCTGCCGCGGCCTCGAGTCCCGGGGCGATTGCAGCAATGCCGTTATCGGCAGTTATTCCTTCGCTCGGCACCTGCCAGCGATCCCAATCGGGCTGGCGTGCCAGCGAGACAGCAGAACCGTCGCCTTGGGACGACGAGCTATTGCCGCCCGGCATTGTGCCCAGCCCGTCAACCTGCGTGCCATTCGTGCCAAAGATTGCCGTTCCGGTGATATAGGCTTGGTTGGTCTGGGCGTCGTTCACATAGTAGGTGAAGCCGGCATAGGCCGCACCACTGCCATACAAGCTACCGAAGACCTGCGAGGAACAACTGCTTGCGCAGGCAATGCCAGCAGTTCCTGTAACCTGCAGACTGCCATTGAAGTCCATTCCGGCATTGACGGCCAGGCCGCCACTTGTTGGATCGGCAGAACCTCCAGCAGTCTGCGCATGGTAGCCGCGCGTGCCGGACCAGACATCCATGCTTATCCCGACCATGGGATTTGCACCGAAACTGACGGCCAGTGACCCTTCGAACCTTCCTCGCTCTCCATTGGCGGCGAGCGCATTGGCGGGCGCGGCACCGTCTAGCAGCAGGTAATTCACGGTCCCGCTTGCGGGAAGGCCGCTGGCCGGCAATCCGACCAGGTAGTCATTGGTGCCGTTGGTGTAGAAATTCGAAGGCTCGATTGTCTGGTTGTAGCGCGTGAAGGCCACATCATCGCCAAAACGCCCCGCCACATCGACCGTGGCATCATTGCCCGGCGTGTAGACGAATGTTCCGGTCGACTTGAAGCTGGAGATCACGCCTTGCGTCGAGACCTCGGCCGGTCCGCCCAGGCCAAAGCCCAGCGAGTTGGGGGTCTGGGCGATGTAATAGACCGTCCCCAGCGAAATGCTGCCGCCACCAAGCGAAATGGGATCGCCCTTCGCAAATGCGACCGAGCCATCGATAAAGGTCTGGCCCGGCGCATTATCGCGAATTGAGTAGGCTAAGCCCATGTGGCTGGCACCGTCACCGGCGAGGAAACCTTCGACGAAGCCCGTGCAATCGGGATCGCAGAAGCTGGATGCGGATTCCACGAAGATCGCGTTCTTGCTCGAAGATACGCCGTACTGGTCGAAACCAAGCGTGTGGAACATGCCATCCTGATTGATTGCCAGTCCGCTTTGCGCCGGATCGGTCAGCCGGCCTGCGGTGAACAGGTCGAAGACATCGATACCGCTGGTAATCTCGAGATCGAGCGCGACCACCGGGTTTACCCCGAAGACCACGGCCGCGCCGCCAGCGACCGAACCGGTCGAGGTGCTCTCGTCATGCCGCGTGGGGGTGGTGAAACCGACAATGTCATATTCCACAGCGCCGCTCGCAGGCATGTTGCTCAGATCGTCACCAGCGATGACATGATAACCGCCATCGACGCCCACCGAACGATCGGGCGTGCCATACCAGGTTCCGCCGGGTGTCCCGTCATTCCATCGCGCCCAGCCGAGCACGCCATCGGCCGTGCCCGTATCGGCCAGTGTCATGTCACCGAACGTCAGGGCTTCATTCACGTCATCCGAGACGTAGCCCACGGGGATGCCTGCCGAATTGTAGGTCACCTCGATATCGGTGTGGATGTCATCGCCGATCAGCGGATTGGCGAAGGCAAAGCTCTGGTTCTGCTTGGTGACATCGGGGCCTGCAACAGGCCCGGTCGCACCGAAGATCACCGAACCCTGAACGAAGGGCTGGCCGAGGTTGAACAGGTCGCGCGAATGGTAGGAGAAGCCGGCCGTTTCGCCGGCATTGCCGCCAATGGCACCGAACATGTTGAGGTAGCAATCGCTCGACTGGCAGGCGGATCCCGTCTGCGACAAGTCCGGCCGGATCACGAAAAAGCCCGGATCGGCCACTTGCGGCGCAACGAGGTCCCCATTTGCGCGGCCTGGCGATGCAAAGGTGTAGGTCGCATCGGGCATAGTGATCGTGCCATCGATGCCATAGGTCAGCGACGTGCCAAAGCCGATGGTCAGGTTTGCATCGAATGTACCCGGTGCCGTGGCTCCGTCAGAATAGGTGGGAGCCGTTGCTGCCACGACCTCGTAATCGATCGCACCCGATGCCGGCAGGCTGCCGATGATCGGGTTGATGATCACGTAATGCAAATTGTTGCTGGCAAAACGGCCGAGCACGCCATCGTCATTTCCACCGACATCGAGCGCCATTTCTCCGACAGGCTGGAAGCTGAAGCCCGTAGGCTGGCCCTGGGCATTGATGCTGCCGCCCGCAGTATTGACGCTGCCCTGCAGGCCTTGGGAAATGACATAGCCCTTGGCATCTTGCGCAAGCGCGAAACCGTTGAATGTCCCGCTATTGACCGGCAGGTCGCCGAACTGATCGGGAATACCGCCCCCGCCCAAATAGGCGAGGTAGTTGACGTAGAAGTCGAGCTCGTCGCCCCCGAAGCTGCCGCTCAGCAGTCCGAGATTGGCCAGCGAGGCGAGATAGGCCTCGATCTGTTCCTGCGTGTAGAGCGTATAGGCACTCGGCAACCCGCCAGCCGCGATGAAGGCATAGAAGTCGGCAATCGCAGCCAGATAGTCAGAATAAACCGGCAAACCGGTGAACAGGTCAGCATTGCCGCCGCTGGCAAGGAAGTCGAAATAGGCCTGCAACAGGCCCGCATTGGCGCCTAACAGCGCGTCGAGCTGGCCGTTATTGGAGATCGCCCTCAGATAATTGGCCAATAAGGTGAGGTCCGCGCCGGTGAAATCGCTGGGCAGGCCACCCGCAGCAAGGAACTGCGCATAGGCATTGAGCGCATCGGCATAGGCCGGCAGGTCGACCGTCGGCAGGCCGGTATAGTCGTCGGGATTTCCGCCGCCCTGCAAATAGGCGAGGTAATCGGCGAAGAATTGCGCCTGCGCTCCCAGGATTTGGTCAAACAGGCCGGATGCCTGCAGCGTTTCGAGATAGGCCCGGACGACCTCGGGATCGAGCCCATCGTACTGGCTCGGCAAATTGCCCTGCTGCAGGAAGTCCAGATAGGCTTGGAGCGCTGCGCCATACTGGTTGGCAAAGTCGAAACCGCCGCCCGCCAGATAGGCCAGCAGGATCTGCTGGTATTGTGAGGAAAGCTGCTCGATCAAGCCGCTATCGTTGAGGAATGCAATGTAGGCATCGAGCACATCCTGCGACGCGCCGGTGAACTGTGCCGGGTCGCCGCCGCCCTGCACGAAAGAGAAATAGGCTTCGATCAAATCGGTAAACTGACCCGAGAAATCGGCCCCGTTCCCGCCGCCGAGAAGGAAATCGAGATAGGCCTGCGCCAGTGCCGCATCCTGTGCGCCGAGATTGCTCAGCGCCCCGACCCGGCCCTGATACGCAAGGAAGGCGTTGATGTCGGCCAGGCTGGCCGCGTCGAAACCAGCCGGAAGACCACCTGCGCGGATCAGGTCCAGATATTGGGACAGGAAACCCGAATAGGCTGCGAGAAAGTTGTTCCCTGCACCGCCATCGGCCAAGTGTCCAAGATAGGCGCGGATGATATCCGCTTGCGCTTGGGGGAACGGCGTCCCCCCGTAGAGATTCTCCAGCCGTGCCGCCAATGCGACCAGCTGCGCGAGGTCGCCAGTGGGAAAGGCTTCGAGTTGAGGATTGGTCGCGGCGGCCTCAACGCGGCGCGCGGCGCCCACGATATCCGAGG
This sequence comes from uncultured Altererythrobacter sp., assembly GCA_913056125.1. GTDB lineage: Bacteria > Pseudomonadota > Alphaproteobacteria > Sphingomonadales > Sphingomonadaceae > Alteraurantiacibacter. The sequence goes on along the minus strand of CAJXNC010000004.1, from coordinate 81,016 downwards.
ACGCACCGGCACCTGCCAGGGCATCGCCCAGCGATACGGGCTGGCCATTTTGCGCGGCGCCGACAGGGCCTTCATCCCGCGTGCGGGCAATTCGTGCCGTGCTCGGCGGAGCTTGGCGCGATCCACGCGCCATGACCTGGCGGAAGGCATTGCGACCTGACGATGCCCACATCTCGCCAGCACTGAATTCACGTTCGCGTCCACCGCGGCTGACCCATGCCGAACCGGTCAGGGTATGTCCGTTTGCCTGACCGCGCTCGTCGATAGCGAAGCTTGCCGAACTACCGCCCCCGACAACGCGTGCGCTGGTGCCATCGGGCATGATGACACGCGTGTCGCTCGATCCCGAACCGGCAACCGTTATCTCACCGCTCAGCAATTCCACCGAACCGTCCGCGTTCAGGCGGAACTGCGATCCTTCGGAGAAGGACAGGGTGGCACCGTCGTCGGTCTTGACCTGCATGATGCCGCCCGTTGCGGTCACCGTCGCGCCGGATGCGATCTGCGTCTGCCCATTGGCAGCAAACAGGACTTCAGCAGCCTGCGTCGGTACGCTCGCAAGCGCGAGAGTCGAGGCTGAGATGAGCAAGGCCGCTGCGGAACGGATGGCGGCGGGGCGGCGATTGGCTTGACGCGTCATGGCATGGGCTCCCGAATTCGCAAACAGCATCAGAACTCGAACCGAACACCGGCAGAAACGGTGTAGCGGTCGTAGTCATAGAGGGGGATATTGCTCCAGTTGCGCGTGTAGGTGGCGCGTGGCTGGAAGAAGAGATTATCAGTCAGGGCGACCTTGATGCCGATCTGGGCATCGATCCTTTCGTCCGACCGTTTCGTCAGGAACAGCGCATCGGCGGCATCGTAGCGGCGCATGTCGAAGGCCACGCCGCCAACCAGCGCAACACGCTGGGCAATTGGCACTTCGGCACCGATATTGGCCCCGGCAAACCAGTGCGAATAGGCATCTCCCGCAGTCCGCCGGGTCTCTTCCTTGCCACCCTGCAGCGTGGCAGAAAGATTGCTCGTCACAAAGCCAACCGCCACCGCGTAGCGATCGGCATCGAGCAGCGGCTGCCCGTCATAGTCGAGGCGGCTGTACTGGCCGGAAAAGGTCAGTGCGCGGCCATCGGAAAGCAGCTTGGTGTACTGCCCGACCGCACCCAGGCTGGTGCGATATCCATCGCCATCGAGCAGGAAGTGGTTGGCCTGCAGCGAAAAGGACAGCGTGTCGCGATTGGCAAAACTGTGGGCATAGCCGACCGTACCGGTAATGCCCGACTGATCGAAACCAGATACGTCGAAATTGTCGCGGTGATTGGCCAGCAGCGAGGCGAACAGCCGATCCTGGCGACCGACGGCCGTGACGCCCGAAAAGCCGCCGGTGATTTCCCAGAACTCGTCGTCCTGCGCACGCGCGCCGGGACCGAGATTGCCCGGACCCAGGAAGGCAAAGAGCGGGATGGTGACCTGTGTCAGGTCGGTCGCGGCGTTTACATTGCTGTCATGGCCGACCCTGGCATCGACAAAGCCGGAAAAGTCGCTGCCGCCGCCCGAGATCTGGCGGTCGAACTGGCGAACGAAACCAGTGAAGCGCTGGCGCACCGGATCGGGTAGCGTGGGATCGTCGACCACGGTGGCGAACTGGTCCCGCGCAGTGTCGATATCGCCTGCCATGGCATAGGCCCGAGCCAGCTCGGCACGCGCCGCCGAATTGGCCGGCTGCACGGCCAGCACACGCTGCAAGGCGATGATCGCCTCGCCATAGCGACCGCTATCGATCGCTGCGATGGCCAACGCATAATCGTATTCCGGATCGCCCGCACGATCACCTTCCAGTGGGGCAAGCGCCTGGTATTCGGCTTCTGCCGTCGCGCTATCTCCCTGCTGTGCGAGGACAGGCGCGGGGGCCTGCATCAAAGCGGTTGCACCCAGCGCCAACACCAGTCGACGTCGCCATTCCCCAAGCATCATTTAATCAGAACCCTTCTGCGCTGGAACCTGCGCAAGGGTGTAGTCGGGAGTGCCGCCGGTCGCCGCTGACAAGCCGTGTTCGGGAGATGACAGTGGCCGTTAGGCTTGTGTAAATTCAGTCACAAATGTCGCCAGGCCGGGCAAAGTCGTAACATTTGCAATGTGTTGCCGCGAGCGCTCGCAAGAGCCGCAAAGATCGCTTCTGCCGGCCGGCATTCGTTCGGGCAGCCGGCTTCTGGCCATATCCTGACGGCCGGAATTCCTCGCCCGCCGACATTCGAATGTCGTCAGGCAGATGGATATTGGCTGATCTGCAAGGGTAAAGGAGTGGTGAGCCCGACAGGATTCGAACCTGTGACCCGCTGATTAAAAGTCAGCTGCTCTACCTACTGAGCTACGGGCCCACATCTGCAGTGAGGGCGCTCACCTAGGGACGGGCCGATGGTGGGTCAAGCGCGCATATAGCTGGCGCAGCGTCAGGCCAATAAGAGGGTCGCGCCAATCGGGCGCAATCGCCGTGGCCGGACCAAGCACAAAGTCGCGCCCACGAAACAGTGGATGGGGGATGGCAAGCTGCGGCTCTGCCACCACTCCGCCGGACCATAAAACGATATCGAGGTCGATCACCCGAGAACGCCAGCGCTGGCCGCGCCGTACCCGCCCGAGCGCAGCTTCGGCTTCCTGCAGGCAATCGAGCAGGCCGAGGGGATCGAGCTCGCTCTCCAGTACCAGCGCCGCATTGGCATAGCGGCGCAAGGATGGCCCAATCGGGGCAGTGTCGATGATCGGCGAAAAGGCTAGCACCTTGCCCAGCGTCTCGTCGAGAATCTCCGCCACTTCGAGCAACACGTCACGCGGCCGCCCCAGCACCGGATGGCGCTGGTTGGAGCCGAGCGCGACGAGGTAGAGCGATGTGCTCAAATGTCCTCGGCAATCCGGCCGTAGAGTTGCGGACGGCGATCGCGGAAGAAACCCCAGCTGGCGCGATGCTCGCGGGTGGCGTCGAGATCGAGGGTCGAAACCAGTACGCCCGTCTCCTCCGCCCTGAACTCGGCAAGGTAATCGCCCCATTCGTCGCAAATGAAGGAATGGCCGTAGAAGCTGGTACCCGTTTCCTTCGAGCCCTCATGACCGATACGGTTGGCCGCGACCACCGGCATGCAGTTCGACACCGCATGACCGATCATGGCGCGGCGCCACATGCGGCTGGTGTCCATTTCGGCATCCTTGGGCTCGGAACCGATGGCGGTGGGGAAGAACAGCACCTGCGCGCCCTGCAGGGCAAGGCAGCGGGCGGTTTCCGGATACCACTGGTCCCAGCAGATGCCGATCCCGATGCGTGCAGTGCCCCCCGTCGCTTGGACATCCCAGGTCTTGAACCCGTCATTGCCCGGGCGAAAATAGAACTTCTCCTCATATCCCGGCCCGTCGGGGATATGGCTCTTGCGATAGGTCCCCATGATCTCGCCATCCACCCCGATCATGGCGAGCGTGTTGTAATAGTGATGCCCGTCGCGCTCGAAGAAGCTGGTCGGGATCGCCACGCCAAGGCCCTTGGCCAGCGCGCTCATGGCGATGACGGAGGGATGCTCAAGCGTCGGCCGAGCCAGTGTAAAGAAGGCATCCTTCTCCTCGCGGCAGAAATAGGGGCCGGAAAACAGCTCGGGCGGCAGGATCACCTGCGCTCCCTTGCCCGCCGCCTCTTCCACCAGGGAGGAAACGGCAGCGATATTCTCGCCTTCGTCCTCGGAACCGAGGGGCAATTGCAATGCGGCGACAGTGAGCGTGGTCATGCCAGCGCCTCTATTGTGCCGGGGCCCCGCTGTAAATCAGCTCCGCTTGCGGAACAGCAGTGTCATGCGATCGCTCTCGCCGATCGCCTGCAATTCGGCATGGCGCTGCGCATCGTCCGCATCCACGCCGACGAAATTGGGCGGAAGCGTCCAGACACCGATGGGAAAGTCCGACGGATCGCGCGGATTGTCGTTGATCGGGCTACGCGCGACCAGTTCGAAACCGTGCAGTTCGAACAGGGCGATAACGTCGGCCTCATGCTGGTAGCCCTTGTCGCCGAACGTATCCTCCAGCGGTGCATCGGCGCGGGCGCGATGCTGCACCACACCGAGAAGGCCGTCATCCTTGAGCAGGGCACGCGCTGCCATCAGCGATTCGTGCAGCCACCCATAGCGACGCATATTGTGCACTTCGCGGAAGATCAGGAAGCGATCGACCGTGCCATGCAGGTCTTCGGGCACTTCGTCCGTGTTGAGGCCAATCACTCGCGCACCCGATAGTCCGACCCATTGGCGCGCCTCGCGCGGCAGTCGTGTCGAAGTATTGCGATACATATCCCAATAGCTGCCAAAGCGATCGTCGAGACGGGGATCGACGCCGATATAAGTACCCTGTTCGCCGAGGTAGGGAATCAGCACACGCGAATACCAGCCGGTCGCCGGCATGTAGTCGGCGACAACCATACCTGGCCGGACACGAAAGAAATCGAGCGTTTCGGCCGGATGACGATATTGGTCGCGTGGGCGATCCTCGTCGCGCCGGGGGCCGGCAAGCACCTGCGCCATGCGCTGCGCATCGGTCAGAACCTGCTGCTGTGGCTGCTCGACTTGCTGTTGCGGCTGTTGCTCTTCCTCCGGTGTCGGGCCGAGCAGTCCCTGCAGCACACCGCGCAAGACGCGTTCACCCGTGGATTCCTGCGCCGCTGCCGGTGTCGCAAGGCCCAGTGCCAGGATGACTGAACAGATGGTTGCGAAACGCATGAAACTCTCTCCCTTCGATTCCCGAATAGCACGGTAGAGTGACGGGGAAGGATGACAAGGCAGTCTTTTGTCCCCATCTCGCCCGACAAGGAGAACAGCAATGGCAATGGAAGAGGCGATCATCGCTGGCGGATGCTTCTGGTGTACCGAAGCGGTATTCCGCGACGTGATCGGCGTGACCGAAGTGGAAAGCGGCTATATCGGCGGGCAGGTTGATAATCCGACCTACAAGCAGGTCTGTTCGGGCAGCACCGGCCATGCCGAGGCGATCCGCGTGACATTCGACCCTGAAGTGGTCAGCCTCGCCGAGATATACGACATGTTCATGGGAACGCATGACCCGACGCAATTGAACCGCCAGGGCAATGATGTCGGCTCGCAATATCGCAGCGCGATCTTCCCGCTCGACGATAGACAGCGCGCGGAGGCCGAAGCGGCGATTGCCCGATGGAACGAGAGCCATAAGGGAAGCGCAGCAGTCACCACTATCGAAGGCCCGGCAACCTGGTATCCTGCGGAGGACTACCATCAGGAGTATTGGCAGGGCGAAGGACAGCGCAATCCCTATTGCCTGGCGGTAATCCCGCCCAAGCTCATGAAATTGCGCAAGAGCTTTGCCTCAAGAGTGAAGGCCTAAGCAGGCTTATCCAAACAGGCCGCTCAACCAGTTCCAGAACTTGGCAAACAGGCTTTCGCCGCGCGGCTCTTCGAGCGCTTCTTGCGACTTGAGCAGGCGTGCACGCAGCTTGCTTTGCTCAGTCACGGCCGGAGCATAGTCGTAATCGGGCATATTGGCCGCTTCTTCTTCCTCATAGTCATATTCGCGCATGACATGAGAGTGACCAGCGTCGTCTTCCTCGGATGAGAATTCGGGCGCGGCCTCCGCTGGCTGCGACCACTCATCCCCTTCATCAAAGGCGGAAAAGCCCGGAGTGGCGACGTCTTCGATTGGGGTGGGCAAGCCCTCTGGTTCCGCATCGAGAATCGGCTCCGGCTCAGCGGGCGGAATGGCATCGGGATGCTCTTCGCTTTCAGCTCCCGGCCGATCTACCGGCATCGCCTCCGGCTCGGGCTCCGAAGCGATTGCTGGGGCAGGTTCCGGCTCGGGTTCGGCCTTGGGTTCAGGCACCAGCTCCACAGGGGGGACCGGCACGGCAGACGGCTCGGCCTGTTCCTCCGCACCAGCTTCCCTGACCGAACCGAACAGGCGCGCAGCGATCTCCGCCAGTTCGTCCTTGCCCGGCAATTGCGGGCCGGGGAGGTCGCTGTCGATAAGCGGCGGCGGTACGAAACCGTCCTGCACCCTGTTGAACCAGGCATTGTCTGCGGCCTCGCCGGCTTCGGTTTCCGCCTCGTCCGACGATTCCTCGGGAGACTGCGTTTCTTCCGCAGCTACGGGCACTTCTTCAGCTTCGGAAAGGTCTTGCGGTTCGTCCGAATTCTCGATCGACTCTTCGATAACAGGTGCTTGCTCTTCCTCCGCCTCCTTGGCGGCATCGAGAGCGGCCTGCGCTTCGGCCAAGTCCTCGGGCGCGAGCGGTTCGAGCGCCATCTTCTTCTTGCCTGGCTTCGCGACGTGCTCCGGATTATCTTCGGGACGCAGCAGGGAATCGGGATCGGAGAATCCGGGCAGATCGCCTTGATCCGCTTCCTCGCCTTCCTCTTCGAGCAGGCCGTCTTCGTCCATCGGATTGAGGCCAAGGAAGCTGGAAGCGGCACGCGGATGCTCTTCCTCTTCCTCCATCAGCTGGACCGTGCCGGCCATCAGCTGCTCATGCTCCTTGGCGAGCTCTTCCTCGTCGACCACCAGGACGGGCTTCTTCTTGGTGGTGCGCGGACGGAAGCAGGACAGGCTGGAAAAGGAGAACTCGCCTTCCTCTTCGGTGTCATCCTCTGCCTCGGCTTGCGCGCGCAGCAGGGCGCCGACCTCCTGTGCGGAAGTCTCGAAATCGTCATCATCCCAGGGGGCTTCTAATCCCATGGAAGCCCTTAAACACCGCAGATGGTCGATATGGTCTTGGCATTTATGGTTTCCACGCGCTTAACCTTTCGCGGAAGCCAATGTGTTTCACTTGTGCCAGCGGGCGATAAAGAAGCCGTCCAGACCGCCATGCTCTGCCAACATGCCGGGATGCGTACGAATCCAGCCATTTGCGGATGGCTGCAAACCGGCAGGCAATTCCTCGCTGCCAACCGGTTCGGGGGTGAGCGTCGCCGAAGCGGCAATGTCCTCGCCTTCCTCGCGTTCGAGCGAGCAGGTTGCGTAAACCAGCCGTCCTCCCGGTTTTAACCAGCCTTGCGCGCGCTCAAGCAATTTCGCCTGCAATGGGGCCATCTGCGCGATCTGCGCAGCTCCAATTCGGTGCAGCACGTCCGGATGTCGTCGGCAGGTGCCTGTTGCCGTACAAGGCGCATCGAGCAGCACCGCGTCGAACTGCTCTTCCGGCTCCCATTCGAGCGCATCGGCAACCACAACCTCCGCGGCAATACCGGTGCGCGCAAGGTTCTCCCGCAAACGGTCGAGCCGCTTGTCGCTGATGTCCACCGCGGTCACCTTCCATCCGGCAGCCGCCAATTGCAGCGTCTTGCCGCCCGGCGCGGCACAAAGGTCGAGCACGTGCCCGCCCGCACCATGACCAAGCAGCCGCGCGGGGAGGGTCGCAGCGAGGTCCTGCACCCACCATGCACCCTCCTCGAAGCCGGGCAGATTCTCGACGGCAGTCCCACGCTGGAGGCGAACATGCCCGGAAGCAAGCGACACGCCGCCGAGCTTCTCCACCCATTCTCCGGTGGCAGCCATATCGCGCAAGGCAAGGTCGAGCGGCGGCGGCACAGCAAGGCCTGGTGCCACTTCTCCAGCCATTTCGCCCCAGCGCATATGCACCGCATCCGGAAGGGTCGGCACCTCGGGCAGCGCAGCCTTGCGCTTCGAAAGCGTAGAGAACACACCATGGGCCAGCCGCCTCGGCCCGCCATCGAGCAGCGGAAGGCAGGTGGCGATTACGGCATGCGGAGGGGTTTCCAGCCGCAGCAATTGCGCCAGCATCATGCGAAGCACGACGCGCGGCTTGGCATCGTCGGGCAATCGTTTGCGCGTAGCGGAATCGATCAGTTCGTCGAGGTCCTGCATCCAGCGCAGCACTTCACCCGCTATTGCTCGGGCCAGCGCGCGATCGGCTGTGTTGGCGACCCCCTTCATGGCGGCGCCTGCCGCCTGTTCGAGCGTCTCGCCCCGGCGCAAAACCGCATCCAATAGCTTCAGGGCGGCGCGGCGGGCGGGGACGCCTGCGGGATCGGAGGAGAGGAATTGCGGTCGTTGTGCCATGGCGCAAGCCCTTAGGCCCCATTGCATCCGCGCGCCAGTCGGCCCATCTTGCTTGCATGACCAAGCGCGCCACAAAGCGACCTGACGGGTTTGTAAAACCGGCACACTGGAGCAATGAACCCCCGCCCAAGCCCCGAGCGGCAAAGGAGGAAGAGGAGCTCAGCCCAACCCGCTATGGCGATTGGGTGAAGGACGGCATCGCCATCGATTTCTGATGCCTTATTCTTCGGGCGGCCTCTCGGCCGGACCGAAAACCTTTACCCAGTTCACCTTCGCCAGGGCGACCAGTGCCGCCAGCATTGCCAGCTGGATGACGATCCCGATCGGGCTGGTGATCGCATCGCGGAAGATATCGCCCAGCGAAGTGTGCTCGCTGACGAAACGCGCCGAACCGCCGTAGAAACTGTAGGAAACCAATCGTCCCGCAAAGAAAGCCAGCGTGAATGGCAGGATTCTCACGCCTGCCAGTCCGACGGCGCCGAATTGCTGTGCGGAAGGCAGCGGCGAAACGGCGAAGAAGACCAGTGCCATCAGCCCGTGATAACGCTGTCTCTCGAATGCGGCACGCGCTGCAGCGAGATTGGCCCTTGTCTTCTGCGAGAGCTTGCTCGCAAAGATGCGGAAACCGTGCGCCAGCAGGAACCTTCCCGAGGATGAGGCAAGCGCCGCCGTAACCACGAGGCCCGGCAGCGGCAGGTTGGTAGAAAGGCCGAACAGCACGATGACCGACCAGGTCGGCGGCCCGAATGCCGGCATCAGGTTCACGGCGAAGACCACCGCAAAGAGGATCAAATAGGTTTCAAACACCGGCCAACCTACCCGAAAAGGCTCAGATCCAGCCCGCAAGCTCGCGGCGGATCAGGGTTTCGAGCATGGCCATGCCCGCCTCCCCGGCATTGAGGCAGGTGAGCGCGGCGAACTCCTCCCCACCGGCCTCAAGGAATTGCTCGCGTCCGCGAATGGCGAGTTCCTCCAGCGTCTCGAGGCAATCGGCGGAAAAGCCCGGAGCGGCAATGGCGAGTTTTGTCGTGCCTTTGGCTGCCTCTTTGGCGAGAACCGTATCGGTCGCCGGCTCTAGCCATTTCGCGCGGCCGAATCGGCTCTGGAACGTCGTCACGAACCGCAATGAAGGTCGAGCCAGCGCCTGTTCGAGCAGGCGGGCGGTCTTCATGCAGTGGCAGTGATAGGGATCGCCCAGCTCGAGCGTCCGCGCGGGCATGCCATGGAAGCTCAGCAGCAGCACTTCCGGCACGAAGGACAGGTCTTCGAGCTGCCGGTCCAGATCCCGCGCGAGTGCGTGGATATGCACCGGATCGTCATGATAGGGTGGAAGCACACGCAAGCTCGGTTGCCAGCGCATGTCCGCCAAAGTCTCGCTTGCCTTGTCGACCACGGTCGCGGTCGTGGCGCCGCAATATTGCGGATAGAGCGGCGCGAGCAGGATTCGCTCGCAACCGGCATCCTTCATTGCTGCAAGCTTGTCCGGGATCGAGGGATTGCCGTAGCGCATCGCCCAATCGACCTGCACGCCCTCGCCGAGCATAGCCTGCAACTTCTCCACCTGCTCAGCCGTGATCGCGGCGAGCGGAGAGCCCTTTTCGGTCCATACCTGCTGGTAGGCATGGGCGCTCTTCTTCGGTCGCGTATTGAGGATGACGCCGCGCAGGATGGGCTGCCAGGCAATTGCCGGAATTTCCACGACGCGCGGGTCCGACAGGAATTCCGCCAGGTAACGCTTCACCGCTGCGGGCGTCGGCGCATCGGGTGTGCCGAGGTTGACCAGCAGGACGCCCACCCCGCCGCTTCGCACAGGGGGATGGTCTGCCGGTAGCTGTTGGTCCTGCCATGTCATGCAATGCCCTTAGCGCGATTGCGCCCCTTTGCACTACGTCTCAAAGCCCGCCCGATAGCAGCGGCAGGCGCCGCAAGCGCAGCCCGGTCGCCGAATAAAGGGCATTGGCGATAGCGGGCGCGACGGGCGGAACGCCAATCTCGCCCGGATCGAAGGGCTCCTCATCGCTCTCGACAAATTCAACGGAGATGCGCGGTGAGTCGGCCAAACCCGGCACTTGCAGGCCGGAGAGCCTGCTCTCCACCGGACGGCCTTCGTCGTAATCGCTGGCGCACCCCAGGGCGAGGCCAAGACCGAAGAGCAACCCGCCTTCAATCTGCTGCAAGGCAATGTCGCGGTTGACGATGCGTCCGATATCGACCGCGGCGGAAAGACGCGTCACGCGTACACCGCCCTCGCCTGCCGTAGCAGTAGCAACCAGCGCGATGCGGCCCGTGCGGCCCATCCGATCGATCCGGTGGCAGGCAATGCCCTGTCCCGTGCCCGGTGCGCCGCCGTCCCAGTCTCCGAGCCGCGCGGCGCGTTGCAGGCAATCGGCCAGACCGGGATCGCCGCCGAGCATGGAGATGCGGTAGGACATGGGTTCCAGCCCATGGCGCTGCGCCACCTCGTCCACGAAGCTTTCCATCATGAAGCAGGTATAGCCATGGGCATTGGCGCGCATGCGCCCGGTCGGCAGCGGCAATTCGACGGGCACGTGGTAAAGCGAGAAATCGGGAATGGCATAGGGCGGCAAAGCGCCTTCCACCGCCATGGTGTCCATCTCGCCAGCCGTCTCCTCAATGGCCGACCAGCTCGTACGATTGTCGAACAGGCGTCGGCCGAATTCGAGCGTCGAAGGCGGCGCGGCTATGCGCGCGCGCATGGCGGTTATGCGGCCATCCGGCGTCACTTCGGCGCCCAGCAAAGCGGCGACCGGCGTGCGCGGCTGGAGGGCCAGCTGTTCCTCGTAACGTGACCAGATGAGCTGCACCGGGCGCTCGATCTCGCGCGCGATGAGCGCCGCCTCGATCGCCTGGTCGTGTTCCAACCGCCGGTCGAAACTGCCACCCGCGGGCATGGGGTAGAGCACCACGTCGCCCTGCGAGATGCCAATGGCCTTGGCCGCCGCAGCGCGTGCTGCCTCGGGTGCCTGGCTCGCCATCCACAATTCGAGCTTGCCGCCGGAAATCCGCGCGGTGACGGTAGCAGTCTCAAGCGTCGCATGAACCGCAGGTGCAACGTCATAGCGCAGGGCGAAGGTGGGTTCGTAGCCCTCGTCGCCCGCGCCGCGCGATGCCACCAGATGCGCCGCACCGCGCCGCACGCCGGTATCGAGTGCGGTTTCGATCCGTTCGCTACGTACAATGTTCTCTGCGGCAAAGCGTGGGTTCATGGCAGTAAGCGCCTGCTCGGCGGCCCACCAGTTCTCCGCCGCGGCAGCAAGCCAGCGCTTTCCGCGCACCACACCCACCAGACCGCGAATACCCGAGGCATTCTCGAGGTCGTAGCCGACCAACTCGGCACGGTCGCGCGGGCCGTGGCGGATCGCGGCATAGACCATGTCGGGCAGGCGGACATCGCCGGCGAACAGGAATGTCCCGTCCACCTTGCTCGGCAGGTCGAGGCGGGGGTAGGCGATCTCGCCGCCGTCCTCGCCGATACTGCTGGACATGCCAGGATCGCGCGGTTTCTGGATCCGCAAAGGTGGCGGATCGGGTGGGTCCAGTTCCGCCGCTTCCTGAGCAAGTTCGCCGAAGGATAGCCTGTTCTCGCCGTGGATTACGAAACCATTGGCAGTCTCGCACTCCTCGGGCGCGACGTCCCAGCGCGCCGCTGCGGCGGCAACCAGCATGGCCCGCGCAGAAGCTGCAGCCTCACGGCAAGGTATCTCATAGGCATCGAGCGAGAGGCCCTCTGCCGTAGCGGTGAAGCGTTCTCGCTCGGCCCAGCGGCGCAGGAAATAGTCGTCCGGCTCTGTCGACAACAAGGGAACCGAGGGGCGCCACAACTCCCTCCAGCGGGAGGCAAGCGCATAGTTCGCATAGGCTCCGCTGATCGGTGCAGGCTCGACCGCAATTTGCCGCCAGTCGGCCCCCAATTCCATCGCCACGATTTGCGGCAGCAGCGTGGTGATGCCTTGTCCCATTTCGAGCTGCGGCACCGCCACTACCACGACGCCGTCACTGCCGATCTTGAGCCAGGCATCGAACGCCGCCTCACCCGGCCCGGGTTCGAGTGGGCTGGAATAATCGCGCGGCATTAGCGACCAGGCGACGATCAGGCCGCCGCCGATTGCCGTTCCGGCAAGGACGGTGCGCCGCGTCAGCTTCACTTCAGGTCGCTCTCCACGCGCGCAGTCTTGCCGTTAAGCGGGCTGCGCGTCCAGCCATGCCACGAGCCGGTCCGCGATTTCGGCAAATGGCTTGCCCTGCTCCGTATCATTGGCCGCAGGCGGCTGGCCGGTATCGCTGGCCACACGGATGGCCATGTGCAGCGGGATACGGCCGAGGAAATCCAGCCCCAGCGATTGCGCGGCGACTTCCATCCCGCCTGCACCGAAGGGATCGGACAGTTCGCCGCAATGCGGGCAGATATAGCCGGCCATGTTCTCGACCATCCCCACGATCGGGATCTCCGCCTGGCGGAACAGATCGATCGCGCGCGTGGCATCGATCAGCGCAAGGTCCTGCGGCGTCGAAACCACGATCGCGCCGGCAGGCTTGAACTTCTGCAGCATGGTCAGCTGCACATCGCCCGTGCCCGGCGGCAAATCGACCAGCAGCAATTCGGCATCGCCCCAATCGGCTTCCATCATCTGCGTGAGCGCCTGGCCGACCATCGGCCCGCGCCAGGCAATCGCCTTCCCGCCTTCGACCAGCTGCGCCATGGAGACAAGCCTGACGCCGAATTCGCTTTCCGCCGGGATCAGCGTGTTGCCCTCGGCCTTCAATCGCTGGCTCGTCGGATCGAGCAGCATCATCTGGCTGGGGCCGTAAATATCGGCATCGACCACGCCGACCTTCTTGCCCGCGCGCGCAAGCGCCACAGCGAGGTTGGCGGCGAGCGTGGATTTGCCGACGCCGCCCTTGCCCGAACCCACGGCGATGATGCGGCGCTTTACCTTGTCCGCCATCAGCGCCACGCGAACCTCGTTCACGCCTTCGGCCGCGCCGACTGCCTGCTCCAGCTCGCGCTGTAATTGTGCCGCGGCGGACCGGCCAAGGCCGCTGGCATCGGCTATGATCGTCGCCACGCCATCGGCGAATTTCACCGAACGGACCATGCCAGAGATTTCTGCGGGGATGTGCTGTTTGATTGTTTCGCTATCGCTCATGGCGCCCTGCTAGCGGCTTGCAGCAGGTCGTGCAGCGAAAAATCGCGGTTTCTTCCCCTGTTTTTTGCAGATTTGCTACCTATACAGGTGAGCAATGGAAAAATCGGGCGGGATAATCGAAAGGATCGCACTGGCTATGGCCGGAAAGCGCAACCCCTGGGGCAAGCCATCTGGCAATGGCGGCAGCGACGGAGGTGACGGCGGAGACAATGGCGGAAACGGGGACGGCAATGGGCCGACCGGTTCCGACGACAATCCGCGCGGACCACGCAATCCCTGGCTGCCGGGCGGCGGAGGAGATTCCCCTGATCGCCCGAGACGTTCCGCCTCGATAGAAGATATCTTCAAGAACCGCGGCCCCGAAGGACCGCGCCGTTCCGGCGGCGGTGGAGGCGGTTCGAATTTCCGCATCCCGCAGCGTCCCGGCGGCAAGAGCTGGTTCCCACTCGCCATGGCAGTGATCGTCATTCTCTGGCTTGCCGTAACCAGCGTGCATTTCATCCAGCCGCGCGAGCAGGGCCTCGTGACCTGGTTCGGTAGCAAGTTCGAAACGACGCTGCCGCCCGGCACCGGCTTCACCCTGCCATGGCCGATCCAGTCGGTCGAAGTGGAGAATGTCAGCGAAATCCGCCGCGAAACGATCGGTGACGGAAACGAAAACCTGATCCTGACCGGCGACCAGAACCTGGTCGACCTGTCCTATCTCATCCGCTGGAACATCAAGGATCTGGTGCAGTTCCGGTTCGAACTGGCCGAACCGCAGGAGACGCTGCGCGAAGTAGCCGAGGCCGCCATGCGCGCGGCGGTGGCCGAAACCGATCTCGATACGGTGCTCTCGGGCGCCGGCCGCGAGCAGGTGGAGACGCGCGTCCGCACCCGCATGCAGGCCGTGCTCGATGCCTATGGCGCCGGCATCAATGTGCAGGGTGTCGAAATTGCGAGGACGGAAGCCCCGCAGCAGGTGATCGAGGCCTTCAACGACGTGCTGGCTGCGCGCCAGGACGCCGAGCGCAACCTCAACGACGCCCGCCGCTACGAGCAGCAGATGCTGGCCCAGGCACAGGGCGGCGCGGCCGAGTTCAACGAGATTTACGAGCAATATCGCCTCGCGCCCGAAGTGACCCGGCGCAGGCTCTATTACGAGACAATGGAAAGCGTGCTGGCCAATACCGACAAGACCATCGTCGAAGCGGACGGCGTGACGCCGTACCTGCCTTTGCCCGAATTGCGTCGCCGTGCAGAGCAGAGCGCTGCGGCGGGAGGTGAGTGAGATGGAAAACATCTGGCAGACCTACAAGCTCCCGCTGATTGCGCTGATCCTGCTGATTGTTGCGGCGACCAGTTCGATCGTGATCGTTCCCGAGACGCACCAGGCGGTGAAGATCCGCACCGGTGAACCGGTGAGCGTGATCAACCAGTTCAATCCCGACCAACCCTATGGTGAGACCGGCGCGGGCCTATGGTACCGAATTCCGTTGCTGGAACGCATTCAATATGTGGATCGGCGTATCCTCGATCTCGACATGGAAGGCGAAACCGTCCTTTCCAACGACCAGCAGCGCCTTGAGGTCAACGCCTATGCGCGCTTCCGGATTTTCGATCCCGTGCTGTTCGTGGAACGTGCCGGGTCGGAGGACCTGCTGCGTAACCAGCTGGAACCGATCCTCACCTCGGTGCTGCGTCAGGAATTGGGCCGGAGGACATTCGCCAGCTTGCTGACGCCCGAGCGCGGCGATGCGATGAGCAATATTCGCGAGGCACTCGACCGGCAGGCACGCCAATATGGTGCGCAGGTCATCGACGTTCGGATCAAGCGCGCCGACCTGCCACAGGGCACTCCGCTCGATGCAGCCTTCAACCGTATGCGCTCCGACAGGGTCGAAGAGGCCGAAACGATCCGCGCCGGCGGCCGTCGCGATGCACAGATCATCCGTGCCGAAGCGGAGGCCGAAGCCGCCCGTATCTATGCCGATGCCTTCAACAAGGACCCGAACTTCTACGATTTCTACCGGGCCATGCAGTCCTATCGCCGGACGTTCGAGACCGGGAATGGGCAGAGCTCGATCATCATGGATGACAGCAATGAGTACCTGCGCCAGTTCCGCGGAGGCCGCTGATACAAACGATTACAGCTGTCGTTCAATGAGCGTTAAGGCCGGATTTGGCTGGAATGATTCGGTAGGACAGAATCAACGACCGGGACTCAGACAAGTCCCGGCCCAGAGATGAAAGAGGATCAAAAGGACGTGAAGCCAGTGCGATATTCATACGGCATCACCGCAGCCCTGCTTGCCGGCGGGGCAGCCGTTTCCCTCATGACCGGTTACCCGGCCGGGGCCCAGGTAGCGCAGAATGAGCGCCTGCAGATATCCGACGCCGTTCCGGTGCCGGGTGCTCCGGCGAGTTTTGCCGACCTGACCGAGGCGCTGATGCCAGCGGTGGTCAACATCTCGACGCGCCAGCGAGTCACCGTCGAGCAGAACAACCCCTTCCAGGGCACGCCTTTCAGTGACCTGTTCGGCAATCCCAATGGGAACGGTGCGCCGACCACGCGGGAGGCACAGTCGCTCGGTTCGGGCTTCATCGTCAGCGCGGACGGCTATGTCGTCACCAACAACCACGTCATTAGCCCGCCAGGCGCCAATGCCCAGCTGGAAGAAGTGACGGTGACCCTGCCCGACGGCACCGAATACGAAGCGGAGGTTGTCGGCACCGATGTGCAGAGCGATCTTGCCGTGCTCAAGGTCTCGCGGGCGCAGCCATTCCCCTTCGTTCGTTTCGGTGATTCCGCCAATACCCGCGTGGGTGAATGGGTCATCGCCATCGGCAATCCCTTTGGCCTCGACGGTACGGTGACCAGCGGCATCGTTTCGGCCGTGCAGCGTTCGACCGGCAGCCGCGGCGCCTTCGACCGCTACATCCAGACCGATGCCAGCATCAATCGCGGCAATTCGGGCGGCCCGCTGTTCGACATGCGCGGCAACGTGATCGGCATCAACAACGCCATCCTTTCGCCCTCAGGCGGCAGTGTAGGCATCGGCCTCGCCATCCCCGCCGAAAGCGCGGCCCCCGTGGTCGAAGCGCTGATGAATGGCCAGGAAATCCTGCGCGGCTATCTTGGCGTGCAGATCGTCCCCGTCTCCGAAGACTTTGCCGATGCACTGGGCATCCCGGTCAATAGCGGCGAATTCATTCAGGCCGTGCAGCCGGGCGAACCTGCCGCAGAAGCCGGCCTCCAGGCTGGCGACGTCGTGATCAAGGTCGGCGGCGACGATGTGAGCCGCGACCAGTCGCTTTCCTATCTGGTCGCCAATATCCAGCCGGGTACGGTCGTGCCGATCGAATTCATCCGCGATGGCGATCGCCGTACCGTCAACGTGACCGTCGGCCGCCGTCCGAGCGAAGAAGAGCTGCAGGCACAGCAATTCGATCCGGACGATGAATCCTCCAGCACGCTCGACCCAGAAACGGGTAATGGCATGATCGAGGAAGTCCTCGGACTGCAGGTGATCCCGATCACACCGCAGATCGCTCGCCAGCTCGGCGTGGACAGCGATACTACCGGCCTCGTGATTACAGCGGTCGATCCCAACTCGGATGCTGCTCGCAAGGGCTTGGGTCGCGGGACGATGATCTTCACGGCCAATTATGCCGACGTCGCCAAGGCATCCGACCTTGAAGCGCAGCTGAGCGAAGTGCAGGCGGAAGGCCGCGAAGCCATCTTGTTGCGCGTTGCCGCACGTGGCGGACCAGAACGTTCCATCCCGGTCCGCTTGCGCAGCAACTGATGCGGACGCCCATCCGGGCGATCGCCAAGAAGAAAGGCCGCCTCCCCTGCCCGGGAAGCGGCCTTTTCTATTTCCGCAATTGATACCAGCCCTGCCTACGGAGCATCGCCACCGCGCTGCACCGTGACGCCATTGGGGCCTCGACGGCTTCCCGACGGCAGCGCCCCTCCGGTTGCCTGTTCGAGGAAATCGTCGCTGGCAGCCTGCGGCGCGTCTGGCGGCAGGCCCATCGTGTCGACCGAATTACCTTCTAGCGGGTAGTAGGGTGTCCCGCTTTCTCCTTCGATACCGAAATACTCCTGGTCGCGGCCGCCGGGGCTCGAACCGGGTTCGATCAGATTCCCCTGCTCGTCGATATAGAAGTAGTTGCCGGGCTCTCCGTAATAGAACTCGTCATCGGGTTCGAGCTGCCAGTCCGGCAGTTGCAGGTCGGTGTCGAATTCCTCCACCGGCCGGTCACGCACGGCATAGCGCATATAGGCAGCAAAGGCGCGCGCCGGGGCAGCGCCACCGCTGAGCCCTGGAACACGCGAATTGTCATCTCGTCCCATCCACACGCCGGTGGTGATACCGCTGGAGAAACCGAGGAACCAGCCATCCTTGTTGTCGCTGGTGGTGCCGGTCTTGCCGGCTACCGGCCTGCCGATCTGCGCAGCACGACCCGTACCGGTATTGACCGTCGTCTGCAGCAGGTCGGTGATCCCCGCCGCGACGTAGTCGGGCACCAGCGTATAGGCGCGCGACTGTTCGTGACGATAGATTTCCTCGCCATCGGGTGTCGTCACCCGAAGGATGCCGTAGGGCTCGACCGACTGCCCGCGCGCGGAAACGGCGGCGAAAGCGCGCGTCATGTCGATCACGCGCACTTCGGAGGAGCCCAGCACCATGGCAGGATAGGTAGAGATCGGCGTGGTGATGCCGAAACGCCTTGCCATGGAAGCGACATTGGAGAAGCCGACCTCGTTGCCGAGCTGCGCGGCAACCGTGTTGACCGAATAGGCGAAGGCGGTGCGGACATCTATCTCGCCCGAAAAGCTGCCATTTGAATTGCGTGGACTCCAGCCATCGATGGTCACCGGAATATCGCGTACGCCCGAACTGGGCGTGTAACCGGCCTCAAGCGCGCTCAGATAGACGAACAGCTTCCACGCTGATCCTGGCTGGCGCACCGAAGTGGTGGCGCGGTTGTAATTGCTGGAAATGTAATCAGTGCCCCCGACCATGGCGAGGATCGCCCCGTCGCGGTCGAGGCTGACCAAAGCGCCCTGTGCGCCGTCAGGTACATTGCTCTGGATCGCGGTGGTTGCCGCGGCCTGCATGCCGACATCGATCGTGGTCCACACCTCGATCGGTTCGAACGTGTCGTTGGGCAAGAGCAAGTCGAGCTGCGGCAGCACCCAATCGGTGAAATAGCGGATGGAGTTTTGGCCGAGTTCCTGGCGCAGGTTCACGGCGGAGACGTCGACCGTGGAGGCGCGCGCCGGGTCCAGCCCGCCATAGCGAACCATCTGCCCGATCACCACATTGGCGCGGCCAACCGCGGCATCGATGTCGGCGGTCGGGGAATAACGGCTCGGTGCCTTCACCAGCCCGGCGATGATCGCGGCTTCCTCCAGCGAGAGCTCGCGCGCGGAGTGGCTGAAGAACTTGCGACTGGCGGAATCCACGCCATAGGCGCCGCCCCCGAAATAGACCTTGTTGAGATATAGCTCGAGGATCTGCTCCTTGGAGAAGTTCCATTCGAGCGCCATCGCCAGCACCGCCTCGCGCAGTTTGCGATCCATCGTGCGGTTGGAATTCAGGAATACGTTGCGCGCCAGCTGCTGGGTGATGGTGGATGTCGCGCGCGGACCGGTATCGTCTCGGACCGATACGAAGATCGCCCGCGCTATGCCCAGCACGTCGATGCCGAAATGCGAATAGAAGCGCCGGTCTTCCACCGAGACCATCGCGTCCTTCATCACTTGCGGAATCTCGTCCGCGGTCAGCCATTGCCCGTAGGACGGACCGAGCGAGACGATCTCGGAACCATCGCGAGCGCGGACCAGGATAGTCTGCCCGTTCTCGCTGCTCATCAGGGCGGAATAGCTCGGCATTGCACGCGCGGCGAAGTAAACCGAGGTGCCAACACCGATCGCACCGAGCAGGGCCAGCGCGCCACCCCAGATCGTCAGCCGGCGCAGCCACAGCCAAGCAAGCGACTTCTTGCTGCGTGGGACATCCGCGCTGCGAACCGCTGCCTTGTGCGTTCTTGTCCTGGAGCGAGGGGCCCGCCGTCTTGCCATAAGGCGTTATCTAACCTGTCTTTGGGCGCGAACGACCCGCCAAATTCATTCAGTCAGGCTTGCATAAGGCAAATGTAACGCAGCGTGAACGCGCATGGTGAGCGAAATGGCTACTTTCCCTCAGGATCGAAATCGAGCGAGACGGAATTGATGCAATAGCGCAGGCCTTCCGGGCCTGGACCGTCGGGAAAGACATGGCCGAGATGGCCCGCGCAGCGCGCGCAAGTGACCTCGGTGCGGATCATGCCGTGGCTGACGTCGCGATGCTCGTCCACCGCATCGGCTGCCGCCGGACTGGTGAAGCTCGGCCAACCCGAACCGCTGTCATACTTGGTGTCGCTAACGAAGAGCGGCAGGCCGCATCCGGCGCATTTGTACATGCCCGCCTGCTTGTTCTTCTCATACTTGCCGGTGAAGGCGCGTTCGGTGCCCCCCTGCCGCAGGATCGCGTATTGCTCGGGCGAGAGGCGTTCGCGCCATTCCTCTTCGGTGAGGTCCATCTTCTCGGTCATAGGTTCTCCTTTCGCTTGAGCCTCCGCGCAAGCGTCTCCGGGGCCATTTGCTACCCCCGGATCAAGTCCGGGGTGCGCGGCACCTGCGGGCGGGCAATCGCCCTTGCGAACCCTTTCGGGTTCGGACCAATGCGGGTTACTCCGTTCGCGCGCAATATCGGTTCGCGCCCGGCGAACCGCAAGGTCAGGCATTCACGTCGGCGTAGTGACGGGGGGGCGGCAGGCCGTCCATCTTCTCCGTCAATAGCGGGCGGAAACTGGGCCGACTTTTCATGACCCGGTACCAGCCATGTGCGCCGTCATGCCCACCCCAGTCGATCCCGCCAAGGTAATCGGCGACCGAGATCTGCGCTGCGGCGGCAAAGTCCGCGAGGCTGAGCTGCGAGCCGGCCAGCCAGCGGCGATTATCCACCAGCCAGTCGATATAATCGAGATGTTCATGCGCCAGCCGCATGGCATTGCGCAGCGTTCCGGAATCGGGCGCAATGCGCAGCACCAACCGCTTCTTCATCTTCTCATGCAGCAGTGGGTGCGTGACATCGGCGAAGAAGGCCTGGTCGAAAAAAGCCGTCAGGCGGCGAATCTCGGCGCGCTGCGTGGCACTGCCGAGGATCAGCGGAGTCTTGTCGGTGGTCTCCTCGAAATACTCGCAGATCGCCTGGCTATCGATCAGCGCCAGCCGCTTGGCCGGATCGTGCAGCACGGGCGTGCGCCCCGCCGGATTGAGCGAAAAGAACAGATCGCTCCCATCCCAGGGGTATTCGCGCTTGAGGTCATAGCCGACGCCCTTCTCGCTCAACGCCAGGCGCGTCTTGCGGCTGAACGGGCAAAGGGGGAATTGATAGAGTTGCCACATGGGAGACGCGTTCTTGCAGCAATGCGCGATTCGTCACAATCCCGATTGGTCGAGCAATTGCAGGCAAACAGGCATTATCGCGTCCAGCTCGTCATCTTCCAGCATCTGCAGACCTTCGCGCTCGAGCGCCTGGGCAAGCTGGTCGATATCCATTCCCGTACCATCCATCACCTGCGCGCTCGACTGTACGAAGAACTCCATCCCGCGCTCTGCCAGCGGAGGATATTGCTGTGCCTCCTCGTCGCCATGGTCCTGCCGACCTGCAATTATTGAAAAGGCCGCCGAACAGCGCAGGAGCATGCGCTGTTCGAGGCTGACCGGCGGCAAGGGATCGGCCTCCTGCGCTAGGGCGGGGCCGGGAACAAGCAGGGCGAGGAGCGACAAACATCGCATGCGATTGCGCCTAATCATGCTTTCCTGAACCTGTGCTTCACGCGAGGGGACAAGCGATCATCTCTTGGCATCCATTGCCAGGACGGGATTTTCCGGCCCGCTTTCGCGCCCGGCGAGGAATTCGTTCTTGATGTTGCGATAGGCGAATTTCCATTCTCCATCCACGCGCACGAGCTCGTCCTCATAGACACCGAATGTGCCTAACGTCGGAGTGAACCGTCCGCCCTCCGCGATGCGCGGGCCATCATTGGCGGTCTCGAACCAGAAGCCGGTATGCCATGCCTTGTCGCCTTCCACCCGGATGACCGACTGGCAAAGCACGTGACGCAGCACTGCCGGGTTGCCGTCGACGTCCGTGTAGATGCCGGCCACTGCCTCCTTGAAACCCTTGGCCGCGGCGCGGATATTCTCGCGCCCCGTCACTGCGCCGCGAGCAAACTCCAATGTGCCATCCTCGATGAAGGTATCGGCGTAGGTATCGAAGTCGTTATAGTCCATGGCGAACAGGTAGCGAGCCATCAGGTCCTCGATCTCTGCCCGATCCTTGGCGTAGTTCTCGTCATATAGCGGCATTGTTCTCTCCCGGCTGCG
Organism: uncultured Altererythrobacter sp.; assembly: GCA_913056125.1. Lineage (GTDB taxonomy): Bacteria > Pseudomonadota > Alphaproteobacteria > Sphingomonadales > Sphingomonadaceae > Alteraurantiacibacter. The sequence goes on along the minus strand of CAJXNC010000004.1, from coordinate 59,353 downwards.
CGACAATTGGCGACAGGAATTTGACGCGCGTCATTCCTTTAGGGGTGCTATCTGACGAAAGCCAAGAGCGATAATCAGGCCGCAACGGGAGAGAGCGGATCATGGCGATTGCAAGCACACCGGGCACGCCATCCGGTCAGAAAGCGACGCTGGACATGCCCTGGCCTTCGGAGCGCGCGGGCTCCTGGGCGCTGTTCGTCATCATCTTTGCGACCTTCCTCAACTTCTTCGACGTTACCGTCTTCGCCATGCTGGCGGAACGCATCAAACACAGCTTCGAACTGTCCGACAGCGCACTCGGCTTCGTGCTCGGACCGGCCAGCGTGGTCGCCTTCGTCTTTGTCGGCATTCCCCTTTCGCGCCTGGTCGACCTCTATCCGCGCAAATACGTGCTTTCGGGTTCGATCGCGGTTCTTGGTGCCATCACCGCACTGGGTGGTATCGCGCAAAGCTTTACCCAGCTGGTCGGCAGCCGCTTGTTCGTAGGCGCCGGCGGTGCAGCCAATGGTCCGGGCAGCTATTCCATGATGGCCGACTATTTCCGGCCCATGCGCATCCCGCTGGTCTTTGCGCTGATGCAGCTCTCCTACATTGCTGCCAATGCTGCGGGAACGTGGGGCGGCGGCTTCCTGCTCGGCTTTACCGACAGCCTGCCCGAGCGAACGCAATTCCTCAGCCTGACGATCTTCAACTGGCAGTGGATCCTGATCGGGATCGGCGTGCCTTGCCTGATCGCTGCGCTGCTGTTCCTGACGGTCAAGGAGCCCAAACGGCGCAATCCGCCCGACGCCGCCCCGCTGATTCCCGACGATGCGACCTTTGGCCAGAAATTGCTGGGCTTCACCGGGCTTGATGCCTTGAAGGCGATCAACGTGCGCGGCGCCGTTTACTGGCCGCTATTCGCGGCACTGGCCATGTCCGCCATCGAGAGTCAGGGCCTGCCCGCGTGGCGCGTACCGTTCCTCTCGCGCACCTTTGGCTGGAACGAGGCGGAGATCGGCAATTTCCTTGCGCCTGTCCTGTTGGTGGCCAGCCTTTCCGGCTTGGTGCTTGGCAACATCTTCGTCACCTGGATGAACAAGCGCCACAAGGACGGCAATATCCGCGCCACCGCCTATATTTTCACAGGCACCACCATCTTCGCCATTGGCGCACCGCTCATGCCCTCGGCCGAGCTGGCAATCGCCTGCATGGCCATGACCAGCCTGTTCGGCCTAGCCGGCGCGCCGGCGCAGAATGCAGCCATCCAGCGCATCGCGCCAAACGAGATGCGCGGCCAGGTCACCGCGCTCTACCTGTTCATGTATACCTTCTTCGGGGCCATGGGCAGCTGGGTGATCGGCACGGTCAGCGATGTCATCGTGGGTGATCCAGCCAAGCTGTGGGAAGCGCTGCTGATCGTTGCAGCGGTGTTCATGCCCATCGCCACCTTCTTCATGTATCGCGCGATCAAGCCCTATGGCGAGGAGGTTGCGCGGCTGGAAGCATTGGGTCGCTAGAAGCCATTGCGATCCGGCGTTGACAGGTCCAAGGCGCTTTCGCAATTGTAAGCAGAACATACAAATTGGGAGAGTCGCGTATGTCAGACGATCGCATTGCTGCGCTCGAGGCCAAGCTGGCCGACATGGAAAAACGCCTGACCGTCCGCGAGGACGAGCTGGACGTGAAGAAACTGCAATATCTCTACGGCTATTTGATCGACAAATGCATGTACGACCAGGTCGTGGACCTGTTCAGCGACGATTGCGAGGTGCGTTTCTTCGGTGGCGTCTTCAAGGGCAAGGCCGGCGTAAAGCGCCTCTATATCGAGCGATTCCGCAAGCGCTTCACCCATAACAATAACGGCCCGATCGACGGCTTTCTGCTCGACCATCCGCAGATCCAGACGATTATCGACATCGACCCTGACGGCAAGACGGCGCGGCTGCGCGGTCGCAGCACGATGCAGGCCGGCCGGCACAGGGACTATGCCGATCCCGAAGCCGGACTTCCCGTGCGCCAGTGGTGGGAAGGCGGCATTTACGAGAACATCTACACGAAGGGTGAAGACGGCAAGTGGCGCATCAAGCTGCTGAACTATTTCCCGCACTGGCATGCCGATTTCGACAAGGGCTGGGCTTATACCGAGGCAGAATATGTGCCCTTCCTGAAAACGCTCTATCCGGAGGATCCGGCGGGCCCGGACGAGCTGTATGACAACTTCTTCCTGTGGCCGACGCACAAGCTCCTGCCCTTCCACATGAAGCACCCGATCACGGGTGAGGAAATGGTGGCCGAGCGCTGGGAAGAAGATGCCAAGCGAGATGCGGAACGGGAGGCTGCGAAGGGCTGAGGCCCTTTGCACCGACTCACCTGACGCCCTAGAGAACTGCCAGCCGCGGAACCCCCATCCGCGACCAGGGAGAGATTCATGACCGATTATCCTTCGCTCCACATGATCATCGATGGCGAAAAAGTATCCGGCGGCGGCCGCCGGACCTTCGACGTCGTCAACCCGGTGACGGGTGAGGCCTTGGCCGCACTGCCGCTTGCCGAAGCCGCCGATCTCGATCGCGCGCTGGAAGTGGCGGACAAGGGCTTCAAGATCTGGCGCAAGTCGACCCCGCAGGAACGCGCCGCTGTGCTGCAGGGCGCCGCGCGCCTGATGGTCGAGCGGCAAGAGGATCTCGCCCGCATCGCCACGATGGAAGAAGGCAAGCCGCTGGCCGAAAGCCGCATCGAAGTGATGATGAATGTCGGCCTGTTCAATTTCTATGCCGGCGAATGCTTCCGCAATTACGGGCGCGAACTGACCCGCCCCGAAGGCATGCGCTCGACCGTGCGGCACGAGCCGGTCGGTCCTGTCGCTGCTTTCGCGCCGTGGAACTTCCCGCTCGGCAATCCGGGCCGCAAGCTCGGCGCGCCGATCGCGGCGGGCTGCTCGGTCATCCTCAAGTCTGCCGAGGAAGCGCCTGCATCCGCGCTGGGCGTGCTGCAATGCCTGCTCGATGCCGGCCTGCCAAAGGAAGTGGCGCAGGCCGTGTTCGGCGTTCCCGACGAGGTGAGCCGCCACCTGCTCGCCAGCCCGATCATCCGCAAGCTAAGCTTCACCGGCTCTACCGTGGTCGGCAAGCATCTCGCCAAGCTGGCAGCGGACAACATGATCCGCACAACGATGGAACTCGGCGGCCACGGCCCCGTGCTGGTGTTCAACGATGCCGATGTCGACAAGGCGCTGCAGACGAGCGTTTTCGGCAAGTATCGCAATTGTGGCCAGGTCTGCGTCAGCCCGACGCGCTTCATCGTGCAGGAAGACGTGTTCGAGAAGTTCCGCGACGGCTTCATCGAAGGTGCCAAGGCACAGGTCGTCGGCGATGGCCTGGCAGACGGCACGACGATGGGCCCGATGGCCAATCCACGCCGCCCCGAAGCAATGGAACGCTTCATCGCCAACGCCAAGGACAAGGGTGCCAAGCTCGGCGCGGGCGGCAAGCGCATCGGCAACCAGGGCTATTTCTACGCCCCTTCGGTCCTGTCCGAAGTCCCGCTCGATGCCGAGATCATGAATGAGGAGCCCTTCGGCCCAGTCGCGCTGGTCAATCCCTACCGCACGGAAGAAGAGATGATCGCCGAGGCCAACCGCCTGCCCTATGGCCTTGCCGCCTATAGCTGGACCAACGACGTGCAGCGCCAGCGCCGCCTCGCCGCGCAGCTCGAAGCCGGCATGGTCGGCGTCAACACTCATATGATCGGCGGCGCAGACGCGCCGTTCGGCGGGGTGAAGTGGTCCGGCCATGGCAGTGAGGACGGCATGGAAGGCGTACTCGCCTGCATGGTGACAAAGGCCGTGCATGAAGCGTAGGCTCCGCTCCAGAACATAAGAGCGGGAGAGCAGATATGGATGCCGCGATTCGCGACATGCAGGCGGCACTTGGTGCCGAAAACGTCATCCTTGATGCGGATGGGATGCGCGATCACGGTGACCCTTTCGGCCCGCCGGGAGACTGGTACGCTCCTGGCGCGGTGCTGATGCCCGGATCGGTCGAGGAAGTGCAGGCGGTGCTGCGCATCGCCAATGCGCACAAGACGCCGATCTGGACCAGCAGCCAGGGCCGCAATAAGGGCTATGGCGGCGGCGCTCCGCGCGTCACGGGCACGTTCACCATGTCGTTGCGGCGCATGAACCGGGTGCTCGAGGTGGACGAACAAAACTGCATGGCCCTGGTGGAGCCGGGCGTGCGCTTCTTCGACCTCTACGACCATTTGCGGAGCATCGGCTCCAAGCTGTGGATGTCCTGCCCCGACCTTGGCGGCGGCAGCGTGATCGGTAACGCGCTCGAACATGGCGTCGGCTACACGCCGCTGGGCGATCATTTCGGCCAGCATTGCGGGATGGAAGTGGTCCTGCCCAATGGCGAGATCCTGCGCACCGGGATGGGCGGGATGGGCAATCCGCATAACTGGCTGGTCTATCCGCATAGCGCCGGCCCCAGCTGGGACGGCATCTTCACCCAGTCGAATTACGGCGTGGTCACCAAGATGGGAGTGGCGCTGATGCACCCGCCGGAAGTCTATGCGCCCGGCTGGTTCATGCTCGACAATGAAGAGCATTACGGCGCCTTCCTCGAAGTGCTGCGCCCGCTTATGATCGACGGCACGATCTCCAACCAGCCGATGATCATCAACGCGGTGTGTGCCGCCAGCGCCTTTGGCGAGCGCAAGGAATGGTACACGGGCGAGGATTCGATCCCCGAGGAAGTCCTCGACAAGATCGCCGCCACTCCCGGCTTCGGCCGCTGGGTGATGCGCTTTGCGGTGCAAGGGGATGCGCCTGTGGTGGCGCATAACCGCGCCAAGATCGAAAAGGCCTTCGCAACCATTCCCGGCGCGAGCGTGATGTTCGATGAATATGACGGCCACAACCTGCCAGAGATGACCAATCCGCACCATGTGGTGCAGGCGGGCATTCCTTCCATGGCGCTCGACCAGATGACCCGCTGGTATGGCGGAGAGGAAGGCGGCCATATCGGCTTTTCCTGCGCCATGCCGATCGCGGGCAAGGATGGCTGTGCGATCCGCGACCTCACCCGCAAGGTGCTGAACGAACGCAATCTCGACTATTCAGCGGCGATCATCGTCGGCAAGAGGTCGATGATCCATGTCGCGCTGATCGTGTTCGACACCAAGAACGAGGCGCAGACGCGCGAAGCCTATGCCGCGACCAAGGCCATGCTCGAACCTGCCGCCAAGCTCGGTTACGGCGAATATCGCAGCCATCTCGACTTCATGGATGAGGTCGCATCGCTCTACGATTTCAACGACAACATCCAGCGCCGCTTTGCCGAGCAGATCAAGGACTGCCTCGACCCGAACGGCATCCTTTCGCCGGGCAAGCAGGGCATCTGGCCAAGGAATTTCAGGGAGAACGCATGAGCCACGAACTGAAGACAGGCGGAGATCGCGGATACCTCCGCATCGCCACCGAGGAAGCTTTCGCCACGGCCGAGCAACTCGATGCGATCCTGCGCCTCGTGAAGGAAGGCCGCGCCGACAAGGGCACGGTTTCTCTGTGGGGGTTCTACGGCACGTCGCCTTCGGAACGCACCACCTTCATCCGCGAGCGCCTGCTCGATTTGGGTGAGCTGCGCATCAAGGCGATGGACGATGCCGGGATCGACAAGGCGGTGCTGGCTTTGACCAGCCCGGGCGTACAGTCGATCCACGATGTTGAGGAAGCCAAAGGCATTGCCAGCCGCGCCAACGACCATCTCAAGGCAGCTTGCGAGAAATATCCGGACCGCTTTTACGGCATGACGGCGATCTGCCCACAGGACCCCGAGTGGTCCGCTGCGGAGCTGAAGCGCGGCAAGGAAGAGCTCGGTTTCCACGGCGTGCAGGCCAACAGCCATACGCACGGCCATTATCTCGACGAGGAGCAGTTCGACCCGATCCTGCGAACCTGTGCGGAAGAGGGCATCCCGCTTTACATCCACCCGCAGGGGCCGCCCGACAACATGATCGGCGGCATGGTCGAGGCCGGGCTGGAAGGCGCGGTGTTCGGCTTTGCGATCGAGACGAGCTATCACGCGCTGCGCCTGCTCACGACGGGCGTGTTCGACCGATACCCGGACCTGCAGCTGGTGCTGGGCCATGGCGCAGAAGGCCTGCCTTTCTGGATCGACCGGCTGAACTACATGTTCAATGCCGGGGTCCGTTCGCAGCGTTACGAGCGCCTCAAGCCGCTCAAGCATCCGCTGCACCACTACCTGCGCAACAATGTCTGGGGAACCACCAGCGGCCTGCCTTCTCCCGCTTCGATCAAACTAATGATGGAGGTGATGGGCGAAGACCGGGTGATGTATGCGATGGACTATCCCTACCAGTACGTGCCCGCCGAGGTCGAACTGCTCGATGACATGGACCTGCCCGCAGCGACCATGAAAAAATTCTACCAGAGCAATGCCGAAACCATCTTCGGACTCTGAGCGGCGACATATTACGATAGCCAAGTCTCTTGGCTAAAGGCCCGTAACCCGCCAGAAGCGCGGGATAGGGGAGAGGAAGGATCGCAATGGCGAGCACGAATGCCGAGGCGCTGAAACAGGGCGCGAAGATTTCCAGCTATGGCTGGTACGCGCTGACACTGGTTTCCGCCGCACAGGCGATGAGCCTGCTCGACCGCCAGATCCTCTCCATCCTCGCGACCAATATCCGCGAAGATCTCGGCATCAGCGATGGCGTGCTCGGCCTGCTTTACGGCACGGTCTTTGCGTTGTTTTACGCGTTGTTCTCGCTGCCGCTAGGCCGCCTGGTCGATGGCTGGACTCGCACCAAACTGCTGGGCATCTGCCTTGCCATCTGGTCGTTCTTCGCGGGCCTTGCCGCATTCGCCAGCAGTTTCACTCTTCTGGCCATCTCGCGCCTGGGCGTGGGCATTGGCGAGGGCGCGACGCAGCCGGCCGCGAATTCGATCATCTTCGACGCCCTGCCGAAGAGCAGGCGCGGGCTCGGCATGGCCGGCCTTGGCATCGGCCTCGCCCTCGGCCTCGGTCTCTCCATGGCACTGGGCGGCGTGGTCGCGGAGTGGTGGGATACACGCTATGCCGATGGCGGAGCACCGATGGGCTTTGCCGGCTGGCAATTCGCCTTTATCGTCGCTTCGCTGCCGGGCTTCCCGCTCGCCTATCTGATCTACAAGTTGAAGGAACCGGTACGCGGCGGAATGGACGGCATCACCGCGCCCGAGGATCCGCAGCCCTTCAAGGCCAGCCGCGATGTGCTCGGCTCGGTCGTGCCCGGCACAAACTGGTATTACCTCTGGCGCCGCAATGCCGGAGCCGCGCAATGGCGTACCAATTTGGTCGGCCTTGTCCTGATCCTGCTGGTGGCCGCCGGGCTGATCTTCGTGACGCGCAGCTTCTCGCCCGACGAACCGCTCGATATCTACGGACTGATGGTCGATCCGCATGTCTTGCAGTGGTCGGTGATCGCCTTCGGCGCCTTCGTGGTGCTCAACCTGTTCCAGAGCTTCAAGCTCACCGACATGCCGACCTTTAACGTCATCGTCCGTTCGCCGACTCTGATCATTCTGATGGCGGTGGGCGGATTGCAGACCGCCATCAATTACGGCGTGATGGGCTTTACACCATCGCTGCTGATCCGCGATTTCGGCCTTACGCCGGCGCAGGCTGGCGTGCAGTTCGGTCTGCTTGCTGCAGGCCTTGGCATGGTCGGCCCGATCGTCGCGGGTCCGCTATCGGATTACCTTGCGGGAAAGATGGGCGGCAAAGGCATGGCGTGGCTGATGTTCCTGTCGCTGTCGATTTCACCACTTTTCGGTATCTGGACCTACAGCGCCGAGACCACGGGCGATTTCTACCTGCGCTTCATCATCTATTCGCTGATCCTGACCCTGTGGCTTCCACCAGCCTATGCGCTGATGCTGGGCCTTGTGCTGCCGCGCATGCGCGGGATCACCTTTTCCACCTACATGATCATCCAAACGCTGCTCGGCCTCGGCCTTGGCCCCTATTTCGTGGGCATCATCAGTGACCGGAACGGCGGCGATCTGGCGCAGGCGATCATCTCGATCAACATCGTCTGTCCGGCCATTATCCTACTGATGGTGATCGTGCTGGTCCGCTATCGGCGCGATGAGGCGAGCATGCTCGAACGTGCGCGCGCCGGCGGGGAGGCCGTCTGACATGACCAATGTGCGCGAAGCTGCCTTCGCGGTTTTCGAGCATTTCGGAGTGGATCGCCTGTTCGGCAATCCGGGCAGCACCGAACTGCCAATGCTCAAGGCCATGCCCTTCCCCTATGTGATGGGCCTGAACGAGGCGGTCGTGATGGGCATGGCCGATGGCTATGCGCGCTCCAGCGGCAAGCCTGCACTGGTAAACCTGCACAGCTCTGCCGGAACCGGCCATTCGCTGGGCAATCTCTTCACCGCCTACAAGAACAATGCCCCGGTCGTGGTGACCGCGGGCCAACAGGCTCGATCGATACTGCCCTACGACCCCTTCCTTGGCGCGGAACGACCGACGGAGTTTCCGCGGCCCTATGTGAAGTTCGCGCTCGAACCCGCGCGCGCCGAGGATGTGCCGCTGGCGCTGGCGCGCGCCTTTGCAATGGCGCTGACCCCGCCCATGGGTCCGGTATTCGTCAGCATTCCAGTCGATGACTGGGAGCAGGAATGCGAAATGCCCGCCCTTCCCGATCTGAGCTTGCGAACATTTCCCGACCCGGCAGGAATCGAGCGCATCGCCGCCATGCTTGAAGGTGCAAGCAATCCTGCCTTGGTAATCGGTACAGGAGCGGCCAATGCCGGCGCATGGGATGCCGCGATTGCGTTGGCCGAGAAGGCTGGCTTATCAGTCTGGGCAGCACCCTACGCAGCGCGCGAAACCTTCCCCGAGGACCATGTGCAGTTTGCCGGCTTCCTCAATGCCTGGCGCGACCAGATCCGCGACGCGCTTGCATCGCATGACGCGATCCTCGTCGCGGGCGCCCCGGTCTTCACCTACCATGTCGAAGGCAGCGGCCCGCATTGGCCCGAAGGCGCTCTATTGATGGCGCTGAGCGACGATCCCAAGCACCTGGCCAATTTGCCGGGCGGCGGCGGCGTGCTGGGCGATGTGGAAGCGGGCCTGTCCGCAGTAACCGGGCAACTCTCCGCACGCGCATTTAACGGCAAGACCCACCAATTCATCAATCCGCCAGCCGAGATGACATCGGCCTATGTGCTCAAGCGCATCGCGGCGCTGCGCCCGAAAGAGGCGGTGGTTGTCGAGGAAGCACCGACATCGCGCGGACCTGAGCATGTCACCCTGCCCATCACCCGCGAGGGCGGCTTCTATAGCTGTGCCAGCGGCGGGCTTGGCTATTCGCTGCCCGGCGCGGTCGGCGTTGCCATGGGGCAGGATGACAAGGTCATCGCCATCCTGGGCGACGGCGCGGCCATGTACACGATCCAGGGCCTGTTCACCGCACGCGATGAACAGGCCAATGTCAGCTTCTGCATCATGAACAACTCGGCCTATGCCGCGCTGACCGGTTTCTCGGGAGAGTTCGGCATGAACCACGTCCCGGGATGCGACCTAACCGGTCTCGATTTCGTCAAGCTGGCCGAGGCCCAGGGCCTTGCCGCAAGACTGGTCGATAGCGTGGACAAGTTGGACGATGCGCTGACCTGGAGTTTCGAAGAGGCACGCCCGACGCTGCTCGATATCCGCATCGCCTGAGCGCCGGGCGCCAATCCTTACAATCCCAGTTCGGTAAGGCTTGGATAGTCGGCCGGACGCGCGGCTCCATCCCAGCGCAACAGCCGATCTTCCTCGGCAATCGGCAGGTCGTTGATGCTGGCAATGCGGCGACGCATCAGCCCTCGCTCGTCGAATTCCCAGTTCTCGTTGCCATAGGAGCGGAACCAGTTGCCGCTATTGCTCCATTCATAGGCGAAGCGCACGGCTATGCGGTTGTCGTGGAAAGCCCAGAGTTCCTTGACCAGCCTGTAATCCTGCTCGCGCTGCCACTTGGCGGTCAGGAAATCGACGATGGCCTGGCGCCCGATGAAAAATTCGGACCGGTTCCGCCAGACGCTGTCGGGCGTATAGGCGAGCGAGACGCGGCCCGGATCGCGGCTATTCCAGCCATCTTCGGCCATGCGCACCTTCTGCGCGGCACTTTCCTCGGTGAAAGGCGGAAGCGGGGGACGTGGCATTTCCATTATCGGTCTCCTGTTGCATTGAGCCGGCCCCAGAGCGCGGCATTTTCCTGTTCCAATTGCTTGATGCGCTGGCCTGTCGTCTCGAGCATTTCGGCGATTTCGGCCTCGCTGAAGCGGCGGACGATATGCTGCGGGCAATTCCAGTCGAACGCCTTGAGCTTCAGGCGGAAGATCCGCTCTACCTGCGCGCGGTAGCCGGGTTGTTCGAGCTGCCATGCCAGCTCGGGCACCTCGTCGAGGTCGAGCAGTTCGGCATGGGCGTAGATCTTGAGGCGGCGGCGGTTCACCTGGTCGATCAGGAACAGGCATACGCGGTCATCGTCCATGGCATTGCCCGCGCTGATATATTGCCGGTTGCCGCGATAGTCGGGAAAGGCAAGCGTGGTATCGTCCACCACCTTGAGGAAGCCCGGCGGGCCTCCGCGGTGCTGCACATAAGGCCAGCCGCCGGGCGAGGCGCTGGCCATGAAGAAGGTATCGCGCTCGGCGATGAATTCACGCTCCTGCACAGTGAAGCGGTCGAACTCGCGATTGCCGGAAAAGCCGTCATAGGTCTTGAGGCTGCCAGCCTTGGCCTGCAGCGCCCGGATGGTCGGCGTGTAGGCGGTATCCAGAAATCCGTAAGCCATTGCGCGTCTCCGCGGGAAAAGGGGTGGTGGGCCGGGGTTTGGGGGTCGGGATGGGGGCCGTCCCCGGCCCACCTTTCGTCATGCAGCGAGTTGGGACTGCACGACGGGGAAATCGATGTCGGTCTTGGCGACTTCGTTGAGGTAATTGGTGAAGGTGTTTTCTGCGACGAGGGAAACGATCTCCACCACCTGCGCTTCGCTGAAACCGGCATTGCGCACGTCGGCGACATCGGCTTCGCTCACATGGCCGCGCTCTTCTGCAACCTTACGGGCAAAGCGGACTGCGGCATGCGCCTGCGGGTCGTGCGAAGCGCCCTTGCGCGCCAGCTCGATTTCCTCGGGTGCGATCTTGGCGAGGTTGGTAGCGAGGTAGCTATGCGCCGAAAGGCAGTAACCGCAGCCATTGACCTGCGCCACCGCCAGCGCAATCCGCTCACGCGTCTTGAGGTCGAGCGTCTTGGAAAGGGCGGCATTGGCACCGGCATAGGCCGTCAGCGCAGCGGGGCTGCTGGCAATGAGGCGGAACATGTTCGGCACGCTGCCGAGCTGGCCCTTGACCGCTTCGAGGATCGGCTTCGAAGCTTCGGGTGCATCATCCAGCGTGGGAATGGTGAGGCGGGACATTCATCGTTCTCCTGACTTGAATTCGAGCCTTGATCGGCCCGGCAAGCGAGGAAATAGGTCTTCCCAATTCTGATGATAATCTGGTATTCTTGCAAATCATCTTTGCAATTTATGGGAATATCATGGATCGGCTCGAAGCGATGGAATTGCTGCTACAGGCAGTCGAACTGGGCAGCTTTTCGGCAGTAGCGCGCAAGCAAGGCGTGCCCGTTTCAACCGTCAGCAGACGCATTGCCGAACTGGAAGACAGGCTCGGCACAAAGCTGCTTCTGCGGACCACAAGACAGCTTTCGCTTACCGATGCCGGGCAGGCCTATGTCGAGGCGGCGCGCAAGATCCTCGAACAGGTCGAGCAGGCGGAGCGCGAAGCCGCGGGCGAGTACACAATTCCCAAGGGCGAGCTGGCAATCACCGCGCCGCTCTGCTTCGGACGGCTGCACCTTTTGCCGGTGGTGAGCGACTTCCTCGCCCAGTTTCCGCAGATCAGCATCCGTATGCTGCTCAACGACCGGAACATCCATTTGGTAGAGGATCACATCGATATGGCGACGCGGATCGGCCGCCTGCCCGACAGCACCCTGGTCGCCACGCGCATCGGGTCCATGCGCACCGTCGTGTGCGCCAGTCCCTCGCTGATCGCCCGTCATGGAGAGCCTGATCACCCCGAAGCGCTGGGCGAGCTACCCTGCGTCGCCTTCGATACGCCACTGCCCTTCCCCGCCTGGCAATTCCGCGATCCCGAGAGCGGCAAGAATTTCGACGTCCCCGTCATGCCGCGCCTGTCGTTGACCACCGCGGACGCCTCGGTCATGGCAGCCTGTGCGGGCACCGGCTTTACCCGTTTGCTACATTATCAGGCCGAGGCGGCACTCGAGGCGGGTGACCTGCAGATCGTGCTGGAAGATTTCGAGCCGGAACCCTCGCCCGTCCACATCCTCCATGTCGCGCGCGGACAAATGCCGCTCAAACTCAGGCGCTTCATCGATTTCGCTGCACCTCGCCTGCGCGAGCGGTTGGAGATTTTTGCCTGATCAGAGAACACGCCAGACCCACATCTTGATCGAACTGGCATAGCGCGCACCGGCACAAATGAAGATCGAGCGGTTGAGCCAGTCATATTGGCCATCGGGCGCGATGAATTCGGGAACGGTTCGGAAGTAATATTCGGACGGATCGACTTCCTCTCCCATCACCAGCCGCTGCATCACTTCGGGTGGGCCATGGCGCAGGCCCCTATTGCGGATCTGGATGATCTCATCGTCATCGGTCTCGATCGCATAGATCGCGTCGGCCACGGTCACGCCATCATGACGGGTCAGCTGCCAGTCGGCCGAATTGCCCATCAGTCTGCCGGAAATCTTCGGCCCCTTCACATAGCCCCCAGCAATGATCGGGATGATCCGCCTTGTACCATCATAGGTCTGTCCGATCTGGCGTGGCTCATCCAGCTCACCCCGTGCTTCATAAACGAATTCCAGTTCCGGTTTGATCATGGACAAGGCTCTCCCAGCAATTGTCAGTGACCAGACAGGGTAAGGCCCCTAGCCTTGCGCGCAAGCGAATCGCGCCGAATCCGGCGCGGGAATCGCAGGTTGAGAGGAGTATGAAATGTCGGTCGACCTTTATGCAGATTATGTCGTCATCGGAGCCGGCAGCGCCGGCTGTGTGCTGGCAGCCCGACTGACCGAAAGCGGTGCACACAAAGTCGTACTGCTTGAGGCAGGAGGCGATGACCGTCCGCTCAAGGAGCCTTCGCAATTCTTCTCGAACATCATGATCCATACGCCGATCGGCTTCGGCAAAACCCTCAACGATCCCAAGGTCAACTGGCTCTACGAAACCGAGATTGACGAAGGTTCGGGCGGCCGCAGCCACAAATGGCCGAAGGGCAAGGTCCTGGGCGGCTCGTCCTCCATCAACGGCCTGCTCTACGTCCGCGGACAGAGCGCGGATTACGACGGCTGGGCTCAGATGGGCGCGCGTGGCTGGGGCTGGGACGACGTGCTGCCCTATTTCAAGAAGTCGCAGAACCAGGAGCGTGGCACCAGCGATACCGACGGTGTCGGCGGCCCACTCAATGTTGCTGACTTCCCCGAGCAGCATCCGGTATCTGGCGCCCTGATCAAGGCCTGCGAAGAGGCAGGCATTCCCTATCGCGAAGATATCAACACTGGCGACCAGGAAGGCGTGACCTGGTTCCAGCTGACCATGAAGGACGGGCGTCGCAATTCTGCCGCCGTGGCCTATCTCCACCCGGCGATGAAGCGTCCCAACCTGCAGGTGGAAACGCGCGCCATGACCACGCGCATCCTGTTCGATGGCAAGAAGGCGATCGGCGTCGAGTTCCGCCAGAATGGCGAGACACGCCGCGTCATGGTCGGGCGCGAAGTCATCCTGGCTGCTGGTTCTGTGGAAAGCCCCAAACTGCTCGAAATCTCGGGCGTGGGACAGGGCGCGTTGTTGCAGGAGTTGGGGGTCAAGCTGGTGCATGAGTCACCCCTGGTCGGCGAAAACATGCAGGACCACTACATGATCGGCTGCCAGGCTCCCCTGAAGGAAAAGAAGCACTCGATCAATTACCTCTCCCGCGGGCTCAACCTTGTCGGGCAGGTCGCCAAATACGGACTGACTCGAAAGGGCCTGCTCTCCTACGCAGTGGCGCATGGCACGGCCTTCGCCAAAACCCGCAAGGAGCTCGATTTTCCCGATGTGCAGATCCACGTGATGGCGGCCAGCATGGACCTGCAATATCTCGCGGAACAGCAGGGCCTGCGCCTCGATGCGGAACCCGGCCTTGCCTCCAACCCCTGCCAGCTCCGCCCGGAATCGCGCGGCAGCATTCATGCGAAGTCGCCCGATGGGACTGTCTCACCCAGGATCGTGCCTAAGTACCTGTCGGACCCGGCGGACCGGCAGAGCGTGGTCGACCAGCTCAAGCTGATCCGCAAGATCTGGCAGCAGCCGGCGCTGCAGCCTTACCTCAAGAACCCCGGCGACCCATTCGGTGAAACGGACGAGGAAATGCTGCAATATGCGATCGTCGCCGGCGGCACGCTTTACCACCCGGTGGGGACTGTCGCGATGGGCGACGAACGTTTCCCGCTCGACCCTGAATGCCGCGTCCGCGGGGTGGAGGGACTGCGTGTGATCGATGCCAGTATCTTCCCGCGGATACCAAGCGGCAATACCAATGCCCCGACCATCATGGCTGCGGAGAAGGCGGCAGACATGGTTCTGGCCGAAGCGCGGGAGCTGGCATCGGCCTGAACCGCCCCTCAGATTAGGTCGACCACATCGGCGATTGAGGAACAGATGCGGCTGGGCCGCCATGGGAATCGCTCGACCTGTTCGCGCTTGGTCGAACCGGTAAGGACGAGGATCGTCTCCAGCCCGGCCTCGATCCCGGCGACGATATCGGTATCCATGCGGTCCCCGATCATTACCGTGCTGGCCGCATGGGCATCGATGCGGTTCATGGCCGAGCGAAACATCATCGGGTTCGGCTTGCCCACGAAATAGGGGTCCGCCCCGGTTGCCTTGGTGATCATGGCTGCTGCCGCGCCGGTCGCTGGCAAGGGGCCTTCGGGCGAAGGCGAAGTCACGTCGGGATTGGTGGCGATAAAGCGCGCGCCGCCCTTTACGAGCCGGATCGCTTTGGTGATCGCTTCGAAGGAGTAGCTCCGCAATTCGCCGATCACGACGTAATCGGGATTGCTGTCGGTCATGGTGTAGCCGACTTCGTGCAGCGCCGTCGTCAACCCCGCCTCGCCGATGACGTAAGCGGACCCGCCAGGATGCTGGGTGTCGAGAAAGCGCGCCGTAGCCAATGCACTGGTCCAGATCGCTTCTTCGGGAACGTCCAACCCCCCGCGCGCAAGCCGTGCGGCAAGGTCTCGCGGCGTCCAGATGGAATTGTTGGTGAGGACGAGGAAACGCCGCCCCTTTTCCTGCAGTCGCGCAATGAAATCAGCTGCCCCGGGAATCGCCTCGCCTTCGGAGACGAGGACGCCGTCCATGTCGGTCAGCCAGAATTCCGGCGGGTTACGATCGGTAGTCATGACCGACTGGTGCCCCCCGCCGGAGATTAAAGCAATGCCTCAAGCCGGTTCTGGGACCTTGAGGCCGATATCTTCGCTGCGGGCGAAATTGCCGTGCAGGCCGAAGCGCAGGCGGATCGGGATATGCACCGTGGCAACTGGGCCTTTCTCGATATCGAGCGCATCGAAGATTAGCAGGTCGGTGTTTTTGTTCTCGAGTCGGTTGCACAGCATCACGATCCAGCCATCGCCTTCGGGCGCATCCTTGCTGCGCGGTATGAAGCAAGGCTCCTGCAGGCTCGAGACCGGGCCGCACCACCAATGCTGCTCGCTGCCATCTTCGAGGTTCTTGAGGAACAGGCAGTTCATCAGGAAACCGCCAGCACTGCCGCCCTTCAATTCGCACGGACGCGAATGGTCCATCTCCAGGCCCCAGGTGTACTGGTTCTTGAGGCCGGTGAAGCGATCGTCGATCCGCGGAAACTCGCTGGCCGTTTCTGTCAGCTGCGTGATCTCTTCGAAATCGTCAGTGTTGCTCGACAGGTCCACCGTCCAGCGGGTGAGCTTGCTCATCGCCTCCGCCCCATTGAAAGGCGCGCCGTGCACATCGGGGAAGAAGGGGAACATGTTGTTCTTCGCTTCAGGCACCACGAAATGGATCTTGCTGCCATCCTGCCAGGCATTGACCACGTGGCTGGCAAAGCAGTTGTCGCGCTTGAACCAGCGGATGTCTTCCTGCTTCAGATCGTCGCGACGCGGGATAATGCCGAGATAGACAGGCATGGTGGTGTCGAAGCCGAAATGCGGTTTGCCTTCCTTGAGGCGATCCCAACTGCCGATCGACGGCACGACATGCAGGACGAGATAATCCGGCGTGACCGCGAAGTCGTGCATCATGCAGTAATAGGGCGTCTTGAACCACACCTCGCGCACCAGCTCGTTTTCCGGGCTAATCTCGACCAGCGCGCAGTCATCGCTACAAATGCCCGATGCGGCATAGCACAGCGAGATCATGTTTCCGGTTGCAGGATCGATCTTGGGGTGGGCGGTGAAGGTTTCGCTCTTCATCTTGCCGCCCCAGGTTTCGACCTCCTCGCGCTCCATGGTGATCGGGTCCATCTTCAGCGCGGGGCTGTCTTCCTTCATCGCCCAGAGCTTTCCGGCGAAGACCCAGGCATTGGTGTTGCCGGTCGCACGGTAAGTACCCTTGGTCACGGGATCGTCGGTCAACGGGTTGCGATAATGGCCCCACAGCGCCTTGCCGGCATCATGCTCCATCTGCCAGCGATCGGTCTTGGCCCATCGCTGCCGGAAGTCGACCTGGCCATCATGGATGTGGAAGCGAGTGATCATGCCGTCGCCATCGAAGGCAATCGAATCGCCCAGCATCGGCGGGAATTGCGGATCGGGCTGCACACGGAAGAATGCGCCGTCGATTTCCTTGGGAATTTCGCCTTCATACGCCAGGTCTTCAATATCGGCCTCGACGCGGCTGGGCGTGTTGAATCCGGTGAAATTGGGGGTGTCGGGGAAATGCGCCATCTTCGAGTCCTCTCCGTTCCTCTCCTTGCGCCAAATTGTATGCTTTACTAACAAATAGGCAAGACGGGTGGATGAGGACAATAGCTTGGCCAGCGGCGCATTGATCGAGGACAATCCGGGAGAGATCGGGGAGCTTGACGGCGTCCTCGGCTTCCATATCCGCTTGGCGCATGGCGCGGTTTACCGCCATTTCTCCGAGACATTCGCCGGGCTTGGCCTGACGCAAAAGCAGGTCAGCGTGCTGTGGCTGGTCGCCGACCTCCCGGGAATCGCGCAGATCGAGCTGGGCAGCCGGTTGCAGATGGACCGGGCGACAACCATGACCATCGTCAATCGCCTGCAGGAGCGCGGCTACTTGCGTCGCGAGCGCTCGGAGAGCGACGGGCGCAAGCAATCGCTCTACCTGACAGAAGCCGGAGAGGGCGCGCTGGTCGAGGCTAAGGGATGCATCAGCCAGCACGAAGCATGGCTGAAAAGCCGCTTCAGCGAAGAAGAAATCGAAAAATTGGTGGAAATGCTGGCCCGAATCCACGAATGAGGGCGCGGACCAAGGGAGAGGAAAACCAAAATGGCCGGAGCTGCCGGGGGCACGAACCCCATTTCCGTAATCAACGATACGCCGATGGGCATCCGCCAAGTGCTGGTTGTGATCCTTATGGTGTTCCTGAACGCGCTTGACGGATTCGACGTGTTGTCGAGCGCCTTCGCCGGGCCGGGCATGATGGCCGAATGGTCGATCGACCGGACCCAGCTGGGCCTCGTCCTGTCGGCCGAACTGGTCGGCATGGGCTTCGGCTCGGTGCTGCTGGGCGGCATGGCCGACAAGTATGGCCGCAAGCTGACCATGCTCGCCTGCCTTACCGTGATGGCCGTGGGCATGTATCTCGCCGGAACGGCAGTCTATGCGCATCCCTTGGGCTCGGTACCCGGGCTGGGTTGGGTTTCGGATATCCTGATCTGGCGCTTCATCACCGGACTCGGCATTGGCGGCATGTTGGCCTCGACCAATGCCGTGGTTGCCGAAACCTCGAGTTCCTCGGGCCGCGCAGTGTCGATGGCCTTCTACGTGATCGGCTATCCGGTCGGTGGCGTGATCGGCGGTTTCGCCGCGCAGGAATGGTTGCTGGTTACCGGCACATGGCACGATGTCTTCATCTTCGGTGCCGTCGTGACCGCTGCGATGATCCCGCTGGTGATGGTGATCGTGCCCGAAACGCCCGCCTATTATGCCTCACGGCGACCGAACGGAGCGCTCGAGAAGATCAACAAGTCGCTCGCAGCCTTTGGCAAGGCAGCAATCGAGGCCTTGCCCGACCTCAAGGATTCCGGCCCCAAGCCCAAGGCAACCGACATCCTTGCCAACCCGAAACTGCGGCCGGCCACGCTTTACCTGGCCTTCGGCTACATGTTCCACACCTTCACCTTCTACTACATCCTCAAGAACGCTCCGACGATCGTGGCGCTGGCAGGATTCACGCAGGCAGAAGGTGCCAGCAGCCTGACCTACGCCAATATCGGCGGGGCCATCGGCGGCGCGATCTTCGGCTTCTTCCTGAAGAAGTTCGGCATCAAGACGCCGACGATTATCGGCCTGCTGCTGGGCGTTGCGGCAGTCATCTATTTCGGCCTTGGGCATGAGAGCCTGTGGGATTGGCGCATCGCAGCGCTGTTCACCATGTTCTTCTCCAACGCCGCGATCGTTGGCTATTATGCCGCCTTCGCACTGAGCTTCCCGGCCTATGCCCGCGCCAGCGGCACGGGCTTCGTGCTCGGTGTTGGACGCCTGGGTGCAGCCGGCTCGCCGATCGTCGCGGGCTATCTGTTCGACCATATCAACGGCGGCAACGACAACTTGCTGACCGTATCGATCATTATGAGCATGGGTTCGGTCCTCGGTGCGATCCTGATGTTCATGATGCCGATCCGCGATGCCGACGAGGAAGCAATGAAGGACGCAGAGCTTCCCGCCGGTTCGCCGATCGACTGACAACCCCTTAGGAGAATACCCGGATGAAAACCCGTGCAGCCGTAGCCTTCGAAGCCAAGAAGCCGCTTGAGATCGTGGAAGTCGATCTGGAGGGGCCGAAGGAAGGCGAAGTGCTGGTGGAGATCATGGCCACCGGCATCTGCCATACCGACGCCTACACACTGGACGGGTTCGATTCCGAAGGCATTTTCCCGTCGATCCTCGGCCATGAAGGTGCCGGGATCGTGCGCGAGGTCGGCCCGGGTGTGACTTCGGTCAAGCCGGACGATCACGTGATCCCGCTCTACACGCCGGAATGCCGCCAGTGTAAGTCCTGCCTCAGTGGCAAGACGAACCTGTGCACCGCGATCCGTGCAACGCAGGGCCAGGGCCTGATGCCCGACGGGACGAGCCGCTTCTCCTACAAGGGCGAGACGATCTTCCACTACATGGGCTGTTCGACCTTCTCGAACTTCACAGTCCTGCCGGAAATCGCCGTCGCCAAGATCCGCGAGGACGCTCCGTTCCAGACCAGCTGCTATATCGGCTGCGGCGTCACCACGGGTGTTGGCGCGGTGACCAATACCGCCAAGGTCCAGGTGGGCGACAATGTCGTGGTCTTCGGCCTCGGCGGCATCGGCCTCAACGTGATCCAGGGCGCGCGGCTCGCCGGTGCCAACAACATCATCGGCGTCGACATCAATCCCGATCGCGAGGAATGGGGCCGCAAGTTCGGCATGACCGAATTCCTCAACACCAAGGGCATGAGCCGCGAGGATACCGTGGCGAAGATCGTCGCCATGACCGATGGCGGCGCGGACTACACTTTCGATGCCACCGGCAATACCGAAGTGATGCGCACGGCGCTGGAAGCCTGCCATCGCGGCTGGGGTACTTCGATCATCATCGGCGTGGCTGAGGCCGGCAAGGAAATCGCCACCCGTCCGTTCCAGCTCGTCACCGGGCGCAACTGGCGCGGTACGGCATTCGGCGGAGCCAAGGGCCGCACGGACGTGCCCAAGATCGTCGACATGTACATGACCGGCAAGATCGAGATCGACCCGATGATCACCCATGTGATGGGCCTGGAGGAAATCAACACAGCCTTCGACCTGATGCATGAAGGCAAGAGCATTCGCAGCGTCGTCGTCTTTTGATCACGGGCTGAGGTCCAGCTTGTAAAAAGCCCGGTCCGGCCTATTCATTCTTTCACAAACCCGAATTTTTCGGCTATGTGATAAATCGTAGAGAATCGCGATTGGCGAGCCGGTCGCGTTTGCTCAAAAAGGGAGAGCCCTCAATGTTCAATCATGTCTTCGTCGGCACCAACGATATCGAGAAATCACGCGCCTTCTATGACGCCACCATGGGCGTCCTTGGTTTCGAAGGCCATCCGCTGCCTCATGGCACGGTCTACCCCAGCGCCGACGGATCGTTCATCGTCGCCAAGCCCGCCAATGGCGAGGCGGCAACCTGCATGAACGGCTTCACCTTCGGCTTCAAGGCGGCCGATTACGCGACTGTCGACGCCTGGCATGCTGCCGGTCTTGCAGCGGGCGGCACGGACGAAGGCGCGCCCGGTTTCCGCGAAGCTTCGCCGGGTAACATGTACGGTGCCTACCTGCGCGATCCCGACGGTCACAAGATTTGCGTTTTCACGGCGAATGTAGGCCCCAAGGAGTAAGCCCGGACATGTT
Organism: uncultured Altererythrobacter sp.; assembly: GCA_913056125.1. Classification (GTDB taxonomy): domain Bacteria; phylum Pseudomonadota; class Alphaproteobacteria; order Sphingomonadales; family Sphingomonadaceae; genus Alteraurantiacibacter. The sequence goes on along the minus strand of CAJXNC010000004.1, from coordinate 38,651 downwards.
CACCCATGTCATGATCGGCTGCAACGATCCGGAGAGCGGTCGCAAGTTTTACGATGCGACCTTCTCCGCGCTCGGCATTTCCGGCCAGCACCACGAGAAGGGCGCATTCTACGGATCGCCCGAAACCGGCATGTTCGGCGTCGGAACCCCGCGCGATGGCGAAGCGGCAACGCATGCCAATGGCGGGACGATCGGCTTCCAGGCTCCGAACCCGGAAGCCGTCGATGCATGGCATGCCGCCGGTCTTGCCAATGGCGGAACCTGCGAGGGCGAACCTGGCCGCCGCGACTATGGTCCGCAGCCCATGTATGGCGCTTACCTGCGCGATCCGGTGGGCAACAAGTTGTGCGCCTTCACCATCAATGTTGGGGAGTAGGCTGTATGTATAGCCACAACATGGTCGGCACGAACGACCTCGCCGAAAGCAAGACCTTCTACGATGCGGTCTTCACTGCTGTTGGCGGCCCCGAAGGGGTGGTCGACGAAGCGGGCACGCGCGTGACCTATCGGCACAAGGATGGTGCCTTTATCGCCATCAGGCCGATCAATGGCGAACCGGCGACGGTCGCCAATGGCAATACGATCGGCTTCGTGATGGACAATCCCGAACAATGCAATGCATGGCATGCTGCAGGCTTGGCCGCCGGTGGAACCGCCATCGAGGATCCGCCCGGACCGCGCGATTTTGCCGGCATGAAGCTCTATCTCGCTTATCTGCGCGACCCTACCGGCCACAAATTGTGCGCCCTGCACATGATGGATTGAGGCACGCGCGATGAACCTCGAAACCGTCAGCGAAAACCGGTCATTCGGCGGAACGCAGGGCGTCTATTCGCATGATAGCGAGACGACCGGAACGCCGATGACCTTCGCCGTCTTCGTGCCCGAGCACGAAGCGGGCGCGAAGCTGCCGGTACTGTTTTATCTCTCCGGCCTTACCTGCACCCATGCCAATGTCATGGAGAAGGGCGAGTACCGCCGCGCCTGTGCCGAGCACGGCATCATCTTCGTCTGCCCCGACACGAGCCCGCGCGGCGACAATGTGCCGGACGACGAAGGCTATGACTTCGGCAAGGGCGCAGGCTTCTACGTCAATGCGACGCAGGAGCCCTGGGCCAAGAACTTCCATATGCGCGACTATATCGAGCAGGAACTGCCCGCCCTCATCGCCGCGAAATTCCCCGCCGACATGGATCGGCAGGGCATTACCGGCCACTCCATGGGCGGCCATGGCGCGCTGACCATTTCGCTGCGCAATCCCGGTCGGTTCAAGTCGACCAGCGCCTTCTCACCGATTGTCAGCCCGCTCAATTGCCCCTGGGGCGAAAAGGCGCTGACCGGCTATATCGGTGCCGACAAGGCGGCATGGCGCGAATACGATGCCTGCGCCCTGATCGAGGATGGCGCCCGCCTGCCCGAACTGCTGGTCGACCAAGGCCGAGCCGACAATTTCCTCGACGAGCAGCTCAAGACCCACCTGCTCGATGAAGCCGTGACCAAGGCCGGCATGGAGGCGACGATTCGCCTGCATGACGGATACGACCATTCCTATTTCTTCATATCCACCTTTATGGGCGACCATGTCGCCTGGCATGCCGAGAGGCTCAAAGCCTGAGAAAGACCATGAGTAGCAAGCAAGAGAAGATCGGCGAGATCATTGCCGAACACATCCATCGCGAAGGGCCGCTCCTGCCCATCCTCAACGACATCCAGGCCGAGCTTGGCTGTGTCGATGCGGAAACCGAAGCGCAGATCGCCGAGGCGCTCAACCTTACGCGCGCGGACGTGCACGGCGTGGTCAGCTTCTATCACGACTATAAGAGCGAAGCCGATCCGCGCCCCGTCGTGCAGATCTGCCGCGCCGAAGCCTGCAAGGCACGCGGTGTCGAAAAGCTGATCGGCGATGCCAATGCAGCGGCTGGCGAGCGGGTGAAGATCCAGACCGTCTATTGCCTCGGCCTTTGCAGCGCCGGCCCCGCCGCGCGCACCGGCGACGACCTCCACATCCGACTGGACAGCCAGTCGGTCACCAAGCTGATCGAAAACGCATGACCATCATCAAGATCTCCGACGACGCCCTCGCCCGTGCGGCAGGTGCCGACGCGCTCGCCGCCGCCTTCGAGAAGAAGGGGCATGAGGTCCACCGCACCTCCTCCTGGGGCATGCAGTGGCTCGAACCGCTGGTCGAGGTAGACGGCAAGGGCTTCGGCCCGGCCACGCTCGACGATGTCGATGCGATCCTTGACGGCTCGTCCGACAAGGCTATCGGCATCATCGAGGAACACCCCTGGATTTCCTCGCAGACCCGCCTGACCTTTGCCCGCGCAGGCAAGACCCGCCCGCTCAGCCTCGAGGATTACGAAGCCTCGGGCGGCTGGAGCGGCCTCAAGCGCGCGCGCACTCTCGGCGGCGAAGCAATCTGCAAGGAAGTGCTCGATTCCGGCCTGCGCGGCCGTGGCGGCGCTGGCTTCCCGACCGGCATCAAGTGGGAAACGGTGCGCAAGGCCGCCGGTCCGCAGAAATACATCGTCTGCAATGCCGACGAAGGCGATAGCGGCACCTTTGCCGACCGCATGGCGATGGAAGGCGATCCCTTCGCACTGATCGAAGGCATGGCGATTGCCGGCGAGGCCGTTGGCGCATCGCAGGGTTATATCTACCTGCGCAGCGAATATCCCGACGCGCATCGCAAGCTCAATGCAGCGCTCAAGCTGTGCGAAGACATCATCGCGCCGTTCAAGTGCGAAGTGCGCCTGGGTGCAGGGGCCTATGTCTGCGGCGAGGAAACTTCGCTGCTGAACTCGCTCGAAGGCAAGCGCGGCGAAGTGCGCGCCAAGCCGCCGCTTCCGGCGCTCGAGGGCTTCCTCGGCAAGCCGACCGTGGTCAACAATGTGCTCAGCTTGGCTGCCGTGCCGCATATCCTGCAGGAAGGCGGCGCTGCTGCCTATGCCGAGCGCGGCATGGATCGCTCCAAGGGCACCATGCCGATCCAGCTGGCCGGCAACATCAAATATGGCGGTCTTTACGAGGTCCCCTTCGGCATCACGCTGGGCGAGCTGGTCAACGAGATCGGCGGCGGCACAGCCACCGGTCGTCCGGTCAAGGCGGTGCAGGTAGGCGGCCCGCTCGGCGCCTATATCCACCCCGACCAGTTTGACATTCCCTTCGATTACGAGGCCTTCACCGCCGCCGACGCGCTGATCGGCCATGCCGGCGTGACCGTTTTCGACGACACCGCCGACATGGGTGCCATGGCTCATTTCGCGATGGAATTCTGCGCCGAGGAAAGCTGCGGCAAGTGCACGCCCTGCCGTATCGGTGCAGTGCGCGGGCAGGAAATCATCGAGCGCATCCGCAAGGGCGGCCGCCAGCGTGACACGCTGGAACTGGCTCCGCAGATGCACAATACCAAGAAGGATGAAGGCCGCAGCGCCGGCGAGGAAATTGGCCTGCTGACCGATCTGTGCGAGACAATGAAGTTCGGCTCGCTTTGCGCCTTGGGCGGCTTCACCCCTTATCCGGTGATGTCCGCGCTCAAGCACTGGCCGGAGGATTTCGTGAGCAATCCCGAAGTCGTCGAGCAGGCGCTGGACGCAGCGGAATAATGATCCTGGGCGTTGTCCTGGCTGGCGGACTCAGTTCCCGCTTCGGCAGCGACAAGGCCCTGGCTGAACTGGACGGGCGTACACTGATTTCGCGTGCAGTGGATGCCTTGTCCGGATGGTGTGAGATGGTTGTGATAGCAGGAAGAGAGACCGGTCCCGCCCCGTGCATCCCCGACTGGCCGCATGCCGGTATGGGGCCACTGGGCGGTATTGCTGCCGGGCTGCGCCACGCGCGGGATCTGGACTACGCAACTATCTTAACCTGCGGGGTCGATTCTGTCGCGCTGCCGCAGGATTTGTTGTCGGATCTTTCGCCTCCGCCAGCATATCTTGAAAGTCAGCCGGTAATCGGCCATTGGAATGTGGAAACTGCAGGCGCAGTCGAGGCTATCCTCCAGAGTGAAGGACGCCATTCGATGCTGGCTTTTGCGAAGTCCGTGGATGCGCGGGCCGTGAAGAGTGCATCCACACCGGCAAACATAAACACCCCGGCCGATTTGGCCGCGATGGAGCAGAGCAATGGGATTTGAACGCCAGAAGGATTTCGGGACGCCCGAAGTCGAGTCCGAGGAAAAGGTCACCCTGACGATCGACGGGCGCGAGGTCACCGTGCCGGCCGGCACGTCGGTGATGCGCGCCGCTGCCGAAATCGGCGGCGACATTCCCAAACTGTGCGCCACGGACAATGTGAAAGCCTTCGGCTCCTGCCGCTTGTGCCTGGTCGAGATCGAAGGTGCGCGCGGTACGCCCGCCAGCTGCACCACGCCGGTCGGACCGGGCATGGTCGTCAAGACGCAGACCCCGCGCCTCGAAAAGCTGCGCAAGGGCGTGATGGAGCTCTATATCTCCGATCACCCGCTCGATTGCCTGACCTGCTCTGCCAACAACGATTGCGAATTGCAGGACCAGGCGGCCAATGTCGGTCTGCGCGATGTGCGCTATGGTTATGAGGGCGCCAACCACCTCGGCACCACGCCCGACAAGTCCAACCCCTATTTCTCCTTCGCTGCCGACAAGTGCATCGTCTGCTCGCGCTGCGTTCGCGCCTGCGGCGAAGTGCAGGGTACGTTTGCGCTGACCGTGGACGGACGCGGCTTTGCCAGCGTCATTTCCGCCGGCCAGAGCGAAGACAATTTCCTGTCTTCCGAATGCGTCAGCTGCGGCGCCTGCGTGCAGGCCTGCCCGACCAGCGCGCTGATGGAGAAGAGTGTCACCGAGATCGGCAAGCCCGAGCGCGCAGTGGTCACCACCTGCGCCTATTGCGGCGTCGGCTGTGCCTTCCGCGCCGAAATGCGCGGCGAGCAGCTGGTGCGCATGGTGCCGTGGAAGGACGGCAAGGCCAATCACGGCCATAGCTGCGTCAAGGGCCGCTTCGCCTGGGGCTATGCCAACCACAAGGACCGCATCACCAAGCCGATGGTGCGCGAGAGCATCGACCAGCCCTGGCGCGAAGTCAGCTGGGAAGAGGCGATCGGCTTTGCCGCGGATCGCATCAAGAAGATCAAGGCCGAGCATGGCCCGCAGGCACTGGGCGGCATCACCTCCAGCCGTTGCACCAATGAAGAAACCTTCCTGGTACAGAAGCTGATCCGCGCCGGCTTCGGTTCGAACAACACCGATACCTGCGCCCGCGTCTGCCACAGCCCGACCGGCTACGGCCTGTCGACCACCTTCGGCACCAGCGCCGGCACGCAGAATTTCGATTCGGCGGAGAAGACCGACGTCTTCCTGCTGATCGGCGCCAACCCCACCGATGCCCACCCGGTCTTCGGCAGCCGCATCAAGAAGCGCCTGCGTGAAGGCGGCAAGATGATCGTCGTCGATCCGCGCCGTATCGACCTGGTGAAGAGCCCGCACATCAATGCCGCGCATCACCTGCCGCTGCAGCCGGGCACCAATGTCGCCGTGCTGACCAGCCTCGCCCATGTCATCGTGACCGAGGGCCTGGCGGACGAAGCCTTCATCAAGGAACGCTGCGACTGGGACGAATATTCGGAATGGGCGCGCTTCGTTTCCGACGAGAAGCACAGCCCCGAATTCCTCGAAGCCGTGACCCGCGTTCCGGCCGAAACCGTGCGCGAGGCGGCCCGCCTCTTCGCCACCGGCGGCAATGGCGCGATCTATTACGGCCTCGGCGTGACCGAGCACTCGCAGGGTAGCTCGACCGTTATGGCGATCGCCAACCTTGCCATGGTGACCGGCAATATCGGCCGCGAAGGCGTGGGCGTGAACCCGCTGCGTGGCCAGAACAACGTGCAGGGCGCCTGCGACATGGGCTCCTTCCCGCACGAACTGCCGGGCTATCGCCACATCTCCGACGCCAGCGTGCGCGAGCTGTTCGAGAAGGATTGGGGCGTAAAGCTGGACCCGGAACCGGGCCTGCGCATTCCCAACATGCTCGATGCCGCCGTAGATGGCAGCTTCAAGGCAATCTACATCCAGGGCGAGGACATCCTCCAGTCCGACCCTGACACACATCACGTCGCCGCCGGCCTTGCCGCGATGGACTGCGTGATCGTGCACGACCTGTTCCTCAACGAGACCGCGCATTATGCGCATGTCTTCCTGCCGGGTTCGACCTTCCTCGAGAAGTTCGGCACCTTCACCAATGCCGAACGCCGCGTGCAGCCCGTGCGCAAGGTGATGGAACCGGCCAATGGCTATGAGGACTGGGAAGTCACCCAGCTGCTCGCCAATGCGATCGGCTGCGAGTGGAACTACAGTCATGCGAGCGAGATCCTCGACGAGATCGCCCGCCTGACGCCGGGCTTTGCCGGTCTCAACTGGGACCGCGTCGACGCCAACGAACAGCTCCAGTGGCCGGTCAACGACAAGGCGCCAATGGGCTCGCCGATCATGCATGTTGACGGCTTCGTGCGCGGCAAGGGCAAGTTCGTGATGACCGAATATGTGCCGACCGACGAAAAGACCGGTCCGCGCTTCCCGCTGCTGCTGACCACGGGCCGTATCCTCAGCCAGTACAATGTCGGCGCACAGACCCGCCGTACGGAAAACAATGCCTGGCACCATGAGGACGTGCTCGAAATGCACCCGACCGATGCCGAGAACCGCGGCATGAAGACGGGCGATTTCGCGCGCCTCGCCAGCCGTGCGGGCGAAACCACCCTGCGCGTGGAAGTGACCGACCGCGTGGCCCCGGGCGTGGTCTACACCACCTTCCACCACCCGGACACGCAGGCAAACGTGGTGACCACCGACAATTCCGACTGGGCAACCAACTGCCCCGAATACAAGGTCACCGCCGTGCAGGTGACGCCGTCCAACGGCCCGAGCGAATGGCAGCAGGAATATGCCGACCTCGCCGCCATGGCGCGCCGGATCGAGACGGACGAAATGGAGCCCGCCGAGTAATGGACCTCAACAAGCTGAACCGCATGGCCAACCAGATTGCGGCCAATTTCGAAGCCAATGGCCATGACGCCGCCGTTGACGCGACCGCGGAGCATATCTGGAAGTTCTGGGATCCGCGCATGAAAGCGCAGGTCTTTGCCAGTGATATGGCGGACCTCTCGCCAATCGCCCGTGACGCGATTCAAAAGCTGGTGGCGGACGCCAAGGCGGCCTAAAGCCTTCGGCCATGGCCGATTCAATCGAATATGCACGGGACGGGGCCTCGCGCCCCGTCTCTCGCAATTGGGTCCCGGAAGTCCCGGTCGCGCTCGAATATAACGGGCTCTCCTATGCGGTAATGATGGCCACGCCATCGAACCTCGAGGATTTCGCACTGGGCTTTGCCCTGACCGAAGGGCTTGCCGCATCGCCATCCGACGTAACCGATCTCGATGTGGTCGAGGTCGAAAAGGGCTGGATCTGCCGCGCGCAGCTGTCGGGCCTCGGGATCGACAAGCTGACCGAGCGCGTACGCACGCGCGTGGCGGAAAGTTCCTGCGGGCTTTGCGGGATCGAGAATCTCGATGCCGTATCCAAGCCGCTGCCCAAGGTCGGCGTACACCAGGCCATCAATCCCGAAGCGATCTTCTCTGCGCTTGGCCAATTGCGCGACCACCAGCCACTGACCAAAGCAACCGGGGCAGCCCATGCCGCCGCCTTTGCCGATAGTGGTGGCCGTATCATCTGCGCGCGCGAGGATGTCGGACGTCACAATGCGATGGACAAGCTGGTCGGCGCCATGGCGCGCAAGAAACAGCCCATGACCGGCGGCTTTATCCTCTCCTCCGCGCGCTGTTCTTACGAGATCGTCGAGAAGGCGGTGCGCGCCGGGGCAACCACGCTGGTCACCATCTCGCTGCCCACCAGCATGGCGGTAGAGCGCGCGACAGCTGCTGGCCTTAGCCTCTGGTGCCTCGCCCGCAATGACAGCGTGATCTGCGTGAATGCAGGCCAGCCATGAGCCAGCTTGCTATCAGGCAGATGACGCGCCCCGAAGTGGATGTGCTCGTCTCCTGGGCAAAAGCCGAAGGCTGGAATCCGGGCCTAAACGATGCGGGGATTTTCTGGAACAACGATCCCGAGGCCTTCATTGCGGCCGAGCTCAATGGCAAGCTTGTCGGCGGAGGCACGATCACCTCCTATGCCGGGGAATATGGCTTCATGGGCTTCTTCATCGTCCGCCCCGAATTCCGCGGGCGCGGGCTCGGTAATGAAATCTGGTACGCCAGGCGGGACCGGCTGATCGAGCGGCTCAATCCCGGCGCGACCATCGGAATGGACGGCGTGTTCAACATGCAGTCCTATTATGCGAAAGGCGGCTTCGCCTTTTCGCACCGGAACCTGCGTTACCGCACAGAAGTCGCGTTGGGCATGGCCCCGGATGACAAGCGGATCGTGCCGCTTGCACTCGTCCCCTTCGAGGACCTGCTGGCCTATGATCGCACCTGCTTTCCGGCCCCGCGCGAGACTTTCCTGCGGCAATGGATCGCCCAGCCCCATGACCAATCCCTGGCGCTCGGCTTCCAGCGCAATGGCGAGCTGGCAGGCTATGGCGTGGTCCGCAAATGCGGTGAGGGCTGCAAGATCGGTCCTCTCTTCGCCAATGATGCCGAAGCGGCGGAGGCGCTTTACCAGCGCCTGTCCGCCTTTGCCGCTGGCGGCCCACTCTTCCTCGATGCGCCAGAAAACAATCCGGACGCCATGGCGCTGGTCGAACGGCACGGCATGGAAGAGGTGTTCGGCTGCGCGCGCATGTATCTCGGCCCGGCACCCGACATACGGCACGAGCGCATTTACGGCGTCACCACTTTCGAGCTGGGTTAGCGGCTCAACTGGAAAACCGCATGCTCGGCGCGCCAATTGGGGCGCGATTTGCTAATCTCCATGCCCCCGGCGAAGAACCAGCAGCCCTCCACCGTCACGCCCTTGTCGGCGATCAGCTCGCGAAAATCCTTCACCGTGACATGGTGAATGTTCTGCGTCTCGTACCAGCTGACCGGCAAATGCCGCGTCACCGGCATACGGCCATTGGTGAGCAGCGAGAAGCGCATCTTCCAATAGGCGAAATTGGGAAATGAGACGAAGGCCGTACGCCCGATCCGCAGCAACTGGTCGAGCATGTAGTCGGGCCGTTCGGCAGTTTGCAGCGTCTGGCTGAGGATCGCGACGTCGAAGGCGGCATCGGGATATTCGGTCAGATCGCGATCGGCATCGCCCTGCACCACTGAGAGCCCGCGGCTGACGCATTTCTCGACCAGTTCGGGATCGATCTCCAGCCCGCGAGCATCGATCCTCTTTTCGCGACGCAGGACGTCCATCAAATCGCCCTCGCCGCAACCGACATCGAGCACGCGCGATCCTGTCGGGACCAATTCGGCAATCTTGGCAAGGTCAGGACGCAAGCTCATCCGATGAAACCCTTGATCACGCGGTCCAGCGCCGGGCATTCGAGCAGGAAGCTGTCATGGCCGTATGGCGCGGACAGTTCGACGAAACTGACCGGCGCGGCCACGGCATTGAGCGCATGGACGATATTGCGGCTTTCCGCCGTGGGATAAAGCCAGTCCGTGTCGAAGCTGACGACGCAGAAGCGCGTATCGCCGGCATTGGCAAAGGCATCGGCCAGCCGCCCGCCATGTTCTTCGGCGAGATCAAAATAGTCCATCGCGCGCGTGATATAGAGGTAGGAATTCGCATCGAAACGGTCAGTGAAGGCGATGCCCTGGTAGCGCAGATAGCTTTCCACCTGGAAATCGGCATCGAAGCCGAAACTCTTCGCTTCTCGGTCCTGCAGCCGGCGACCGAACTTCTCGGTCAGCCCTTCCTCCGACAAATAGGTAATATGCGCGGCCATGCGGGCAACGGAGAGGCCTTTCTCCGGTCCCTTGCCATTGCCGCCGTAATAGTCGCCGCCCTTCCAGTCGGGATCGGCCATGATCGCCTGCCGCCCAACCTCGTGAAAGGCGATGTTCTGCGCCGAGTGGCGGGCCGTGGTCGCAATCGCCAGCACACGGTCGGTCCGACCCGGGAAGTTCGCCGCAAAGCTCAGCGCCTGCATCCCGCCCATCGATCCGCCGACAACCGCATGCAGCGTCTCGATTCCCAGCGCATCGAGCAGCGCGACCTGCGCGCGCACCATGTCGCGAATGGTGATGACGGGGAAGCGCATGGCGTATGGCTGGCCGTCTGCAGCCTCCGAGGCCGGCCCCGTCGAGCCAAGGCAGGAGCCGATCACATTGGCACAAATCACATGATAGCGCGCCGTGTCGATCGGCTTGCCCTTGCCGACCATGCGATCCCACCAGCCAGGCTTGCCCGTGATCGGATGCGTCTTGGCGACGAACTGGTCGCCGGTAAGTGCATGAAAGATAAGGATGGCATTGGACTTGTCCTCGTCCAGCTCGCCATAGGTTTCGTAAGCGATCTCCACGCCTTCGAGGCTCTTGCCGCTATCGAGCGGAAGAGGCTGTTCCAGGGTCAGCCTGGTCAGGTCAGAGGCGAGGATCGTGGCCATGGGAAGCGGGACTTGGGGCCTCATTCGCGGGCTGTCAATTGCCCTCGCAAGCGGCTAATGGCGCAGGTGTGACACAGGACGCGACCCGAGACAGCGATATGCAGGCGCCACGCATGAAGCCGTGGATCGAGAAGATCCATGCCTATGTGCCGGGCAAGTCGCGCGCTGCGGACGGGCGAAAGCTCATCAAGCTATCGGCAAACGAGAACCCGCTGGGCACCAGCCCCAAGGCATTGGAGGCGCGCGCAAAGGCGGGTGCACCACGCGATTATCCCGATCCGGATTCGACCAGCCTGCGCCAGGCGCTAGGCGAACTGCACGGTGTCGATCCCCAGCGCATCGTGTGCGGCACGGGATCGGACGAATTGCTCAATTTGGCCGCACAGGCCTTCGCCGGACCGGGAGACGAAGTCGCCTATGTTCGCTACGGCTTCTCGGTCTATGACATAGCCGCAAGACGCTGCGGCGCGGAGCCGGTGGTCGCACCGGACAAGGACTTCGGCACCGATGTCGATGCGCTGCTCGCCTGCGTTAGCGACAGGACGCGGGTGGTCTTCCTTGCCAATCCGAACAATCCCACGGGCACTTTCCTGCCGCGCGACGAGCTTGCCCGGCTGCATGCAGGCCTGCCCTCCGACGTGCTGCTTGTCGTCGATCGCGCCTATGCCGAATATGTAGATCCGGTGGACGATGACGGTGCCCTGGAGCTCGCCGCGAATACAGGCAACGTGTTGGTAACGCACACCTTTTCGAAGATTTACGGCCTTGCCGGCGAACGCGTGGGCTGGGGAACCGGAGCGCCAGGCATTATAGACGCCCTGAACCGTATCAGAGGGCCCTTCAACCTGACCACAACGGCACAGGCCGCGGCCGAGGCGGCGCTGGAAGACCAGGATTTCGTGCGCGCCAGCCGGGAGCACAATTTGGCCGAGCGCGCACGCTTCGTTGCGGCGATGGAAGCGCTCGGGAATCACGGCCTGCGCATTGTTCCAAGCCAGGCCAATTTCGTGCTGTTACTCTTCGAGGGCGCTCTCACGGCTGAGGCGGCGCAGGAAGGCCTTTCGCAAAGGGGCTATGCAGTTCGCTGGCTGCCCGGACAGGGCTTGCGTCAGGCGCTGCGTATCACCATTGGGACGAGCCAACAGATGGACGAGGTCTCTGCCGCCCTGCGGGAGATGGCGGAGGAAGCTCAATGAGTTTTGCGCGTGTGGCAATTATCGGCCTTGGCCTGATCGGTGGTTCGATCGGCCTTGCCGTGCGCGATGAACTCTCCGGCGTGACGACCAGTGGCTTCGATGCCGATCCCGCCGTCCGCGAGAGGGCACGCGAACGCAAGCTGGCGGACGAGATCCATGACGATGCCGCCGAGGCTGTGACAGGTGCCGACCTCGTCATCCTGTGCGTGCCCGTTGGCGCCATGGGTGCAGCTGCCAAGGCGATCCTGCCGGGTCTCTCGCCCGATGCCGTGATCAGCGATGTCGGCTCTTCCAAGCGCAGCATCCTGCAGACCTTGCAGGCAGCCTTGCCCGAGCACACGATAATCCCCGCACACCCTGTTGCCGGAACCGAGCATTCCGGCCCAGATGCCGGCTTTTCAACCCTGTTCCATCAGCGTTGGTGCATCGTCACCCCGCCCGAAGGCGCGCCGGAGGACAAGATCGCGGCGCTGGTCGATTTCTGGGAAGGCCTTGGCGCCATGGTCGAGACCATGGATCCCGAGCACCACGACAAGGTCCTCGCCGTCACCAGCCACATCCCCCACCTCATCGCTTACACCATCGTCGGCACGGCCAGCGATCTCGAGACGGTGACCCGCAGCGAGGTGATCAAATATTCGGCAGGCGGCTTCCGCGATTTCACGCGCATAGCCGCCAGCGACCCGACCATGTGGCGCGACGTCTTCCTCAACAACAAGGATGCGGTGCTGGAAATGCTCGATTCCTTCCTCACCGACCTGGCGCTGATGCGCGAGGCGATCCGCGCGGGCGATGGCGAGATGATGCACGATACGTTCAGCCGCACGCGCGCCATACGCCGCTCAATCGTGGCGCTGGGGCAGGACGATCCGCGGCCCGATTTCGGGCGTGAACACGAATAGGGATGAAAAGAGACCGTTCGGGCGGCTGGCTCAGGCCGCGAGGTTGACCGGCGATTTCTTCTGTCGATCGGCATAAAGCCCTTCAAGCCTGGCTGCCAGGTCATTGCGGACAATGCTCGCACTGTCGAAAGTGTGCACGCGCGCCAGCTCGGTCCCCTCGACAAGGTCGAGCAGATCGAGCAATCCCGAAGGTTCATCTCCCAAGACCTCGCAATGCGAAGGATCGCCCGTCAGCACCATCTGTGTTCTCTTGCCAATACGGGTCACCGCCATGCGCATCTTGGCTATCGTGGCGTTCTGCGCCTCGTCGAGAACCACGAAGGTGTCATCAAGGACGCGCGAACGCAGCCGCCCGAAGGGCAGGATTTCCAGCTTGCGGCTTCGCTTCAGCTCGGTCGTCTTGTCCTGGCCGATAAGTTCGAACAGGATATCGTCGAAGTAGTCGAGCTGGCTGTCCGGATCCATTTCCTTGCGCGAAGCAGGAGTAACGACCTCTCCTGGCTCGTAAACATGCGGGTGCGTCAGAATCACACGATTGACCCTGCCTTCGGCCAGAAAGTTGAGCCCGGCGGCGATAGCAAGATAGGTCTTGCCCGTCCCCGTCGGCCCCAAGGCGAATAGAAGCTGCCCCGGATCGACCAGCAGCATTTGCAGGAAGGCTACCTGCGATATGGATTCGAGGGTGAAGACCTTTGACAGGCCGTTGAGCGCAAGAGCCAGATCGAGTTTGAGCGCATCCATGACAGCATCGACCATTACCGGTTCGAGGCTCCTGCTCATCTCGCCAGGCTGCCACTTCTCTGCACACAGCCTGTCGAAAAAGCGTGTGGCGATGACGATAGCGACGGCATCGCCTTCAACCTGCAATCCATTGGCTGTCGTCTGAACAGAAAGCTCGAACGGGTTGGCCGCTTGCCGCATTGCGCGTTCGATATCTGCCCGATGCCCGGCCAGCCAGTTGCGCAGGATCTCGGCCTGCTCGGACGCCCCCGGCAGATTCAGTTCTTTTGCGTAAGGTGCGGCGTGCAGCCAGTGACCGATAGTCATCTTACTCCCTCACAATGCCTTTGCAGGTGACACGGTAGGATTGACTAAGACACAACAGGATTAATATCTCCCTGATCACGCCGAGTGACCAGACTCCGGGCGGGAACCGAAGATCAGGAATTTCAGCATTACCCCGGTGGCGAAATTCCTCGCCTATTCCTCGAGGTAGCGCCGCGTCAGGTGCTGCTTGAAGGCCTCGGTCGAAAGCGGCCGCCCGGTCGCAGCCTCGACCACTTCATTGCTGCTGACAAAGCGGCTGGCCTGCGAATGGACATTGGCCCGCGTCCAGCCGACCAGTGCGCTGAAATCGCCACGCGCAAGGCTCGCATCGATAGCCGGATCCTGCTCACGCGCCGCTGCGTAAAGCTGCGCGGCGGTGACCGCGCCGATCGAATAGGTCGGGAAGTAACCGAGCAACCCGGCTGCCCAGTGGACGTCCTGCAGGCAGCCCTCGCTATCATTGGGCGGAGCGACGCCTACAAGCTCGACCATCAGATCCCGCCAGACAGCAGGCAGGTCATTGGCCTTGATCTCGCCTTCCACGACCATGCGCTCGATCCGGTAGCGCAGGATCACATGCAACGGATAGGTGACCTCGTCGGCATAGACGCGGATGAAGCTGGGGCCGACCTTGCGGTAGATCGCCAGCAGGTTGGTGTCGCTCCACGCCTCGCTGCCATCGCCGAATTCGTCACGCATCATGCCGAAAAGTACCGGCAGGAACTCGGCGCTGCGGCTTGCCTGCATTTCCATCAGCAGGGACTGGCTTTCATGCAGGGCCATGCCGCGCGCTTCGCCTACCGGCTGGAAGGCCCAATCCGCCGGCAGCCCGGCCTCGTACATGGCGTGGCCGGTTTCATGGATCGTCGCCATGATGCCGGCGGTCAGATCGTCCGGTTCGAAGCGTGTGGTGATGCGCACATCGCCGGGAACGCCCGAAGCAAAGGGATGGACAGTCGAGTCGATGCGTCCATGGTGGAAATCGAAGCCGATCATGGCGGCGAGCTTGCGGCTGAGCGCCAGCTGCCTTTCTTCGGGAAACGGTCCCTTGAGCGGCAGGATCTCCGGCCCCTGTGCCTGCTTGGCCAGGATTTGCTGGAGTATGTCGGGAAGGAAACTGGCCAGATCGTCGAAAATCGGATCGACGGCGGCGGTTGTCAGTCCCGGCTCGAACTCGTCGAGCATGGCATCGTAGGGCGCGACACCGAATGCGTCGGACTTGATCGCGGCAACTTTGCAGGCATTGTCCCAGCTTTGCTGCAAGGTCGGGGCAAAGGCGGCAAAGTCATTCTCGGCACGCGCCTTGTCCCACACCGATTGCGCCACCGAATTGTGCTCGGCAATGCGGCTGGCGAGCGCCACGGGGATGGCGGTCTCGTGTTGCCAGCGGCGGCGCATTTCGCGCAGATTGGCCGCTTCCCAATCCTCGAGGCTTCCCGCCTCCTCGTCTTCGGCCCGGCTGAGCAAATCGCCCATGCGCGGATCGGCCATCGCCTCCGCCGCAACTCCGGTGAGCGTCGAGAGCACCTTGCCGCGTGTGGGTGCACCGCCCTGCGGCATGTAGGTGCGCGATTCCCAGAACAGCGTGGCCTGGGCGGCATTGATATGGCCGACCTTCTCGAAATTCTGCAGCAGTTCGGAATAGGCGGAATTGGGCTTGGTCATATGCTGTTCCTCGTCTGGTTACCGGAGTAACCGCAAGGCACAGCTTTGTGGAGCCTGTTTCGGACTAGAGTTTGATTCAGCTTAGCTGAATCGATTTCGGCACCGGCCCGCGCCCCCACCCGGCCTCCCAATCAGGATAATGTCTTGGGAGGCCGGGTGGGGGCGCGGGCCGGTGCCGCTTCCACGATAGTGGATCAGACGCTAGCGATAATAAATGAGGCCAGGCATTCCATTGCACAGCGCCTGGAACCATTCCGACCCGGCTACGGGATAGAGGAATGCCTGCGGCACCAGGATGATCGCCGCGGAAATCCATGAAAACTGGCTGATCGAACCTGTCGCCCTGCGCTCCTGCCACAGGATCAGCGCCAGCATAGCGTTCATGGTCATGTAGGTGGAGTAGAAGGGCACGCCGTCGAGCGCGAAACCGACCATATACAGCCGGTTGATGCCGGGCATGAGGATGCTGAGCGTCGCCAGAAGGATCAGGTTGCGGTGCACGGCGGGCTTGCGCACCGCACGGATCGCCATGGCAAAGATCGCAGCAAAGCTGATGGGCGCGATCAGCGACAAATACATCAGACCGTAATTGACGGGTTCACCCCTGCTGTCCGCCATGCTGATGATGGTGATCAGCAGGCCGAGGAAGACGATGATCCCGGCCAGCGCGACCCCGAACTGGCCGAGCGAGCGGTGCAGTTTGACGTTCTTCACGTTCACCAGCGCCGATTGCAGCACCAGCAGCAGCATCCAGGCGAAGAAGACCACGCCGTGCAGGTGGACGACGGGCGGGTCGGGCGGACGCGTACCCGCCGCCATGGGCGCGAGATAGGTCAGCCCGAAGCCGCCAAAAATGAAGAAGCACATGGCCAGCGCCATCCACAGATGGAAGCTGGGCCGGAATCCGGCGCGCGGCGCGCCCTTCGATGCAACACTTGCCATACAAATCTCCCCCAAGACCTGCGCGACCTTTTCGGGGAGACTACGCCTCTATCGGGCGAGCGGCAATATGCTCACTCCGCAGCGACAGCCTCGCGGCGGGAATCCTCCAACTCGGCAAGGAAGCGTTCGGCATCGAGCGCTGCCATGCAGCCCGTTCCGGCCGCCGTCACCGCCTGGCGATAGGTGTGGTCCATCACGTCGCCAGCGGCAAATACGCCGGGGATCTCGGTCTTGGGCGTGCCCGGCTCGACAAGCAGGTAACCGGTTTCGTCCATCGGCAGCTTGCCCTTGAACAGCTCGGTCGAGGGCGCGTGACCGATGGCGACAAAGGCGCCGTCCACTTCGAGCGTGCTTTCCTCGCCCGTCACCGTGTCGACCAGTTCGAGATGGTGCAGCGCGCCGTCCTCACCCGCCACGAAGCTCTTGACCGTCTTGTTCCACAAGGGAGTGATCTTCTCGTTCGCCAGCAAACGATCCTGCAGGATCTTCTCGCTGCGCAGCTCGTCACGCCGGTGGATCAGCGTCACATCGTCCGAGTGGTTGGTGAGGTAAAGCGCTTCCTCGACCGCGGTGTTACCGCCGCCGATCACTGCCACCTTCTTGCCGCGGAAGAAAAAGCCGTCACAGGTCGCGCAGGCGGAAACGCCCTTGCCGCCCAGTTCCTGTTCGCCCGGAACCCCAAGCCATTTGGCCTGCGCGCCGGTCGCGATCACCAGCACGTCACCGACATATTCGTCGCCGCTATCGCCGATAGCCTTGAAGGGCGAACCGTTCTCGAGGTCCACTTCGACGATCGTGTCCCAAATGATGCGCGTGCCGACATGCTCGGCCTGCTTTTGCATCTGCTCCATCAGCCATGGGCCCTGGATGACATCGGCAAAGCCGGGATAGTTCTCGACATCGGTGGTGATGGTCAGCTGTCCGCCGGGCTGCAGGCCCTGCACAACGATCGGCTCCATCCCGGCGCGCGCGCCATAGATGGCGGCCGAAAAGCCGGCCGGGCCGGAACCGATAATGAGCATGCGGGTGGTATGCGTGGTCATGGAATCGCTCGATCTGTTGGGATAGGTAGCGACCTAAGCGCCGGGGTCCGCCTTTTCAACTCTGCGGCACCAGGAGGACCGGGCACAAGCTGTGGAAAGCAGAACCGCACCATGGGCCAAGGCTTATGTGGCCAATTGTATCGTTCGTTAGAATCCCCTTGCAACCTCGGGGATGACGGGCAAGCATAGGGCCAACGAAAGCCGCAGGTTTTCGAGGGAGAGGGACAATATGACGGACAAGGCGAAAGGGCCGCAGCTGGATCGGCGCGGCTTCATGGGGGCATCGACTCTCGGCACGGGCGTTGCGCTGATGGGACTTGGCGCAGCAGGCTGCGCGATGGCGCAGGAGAATACCGCCGATCCCGCCGCAGGCGCACCGCAAGTGGACTTCCCCGAAGACCCGCGCCTGTTCGGTGGTAGCGGCACCAACCGGACCGAAATGGATCTGCGCGATTGCGAGGTCGAAGGCGACTGGCCCAAGGACCTCAATGGCGCTTTCTACCGCGTCGGGCCCGATCCTCAATATCCCAAGCCCGAGGAATGGGAGAACGACATACCCTTCGACGGGGAAGGCCATGTGTCCATGTTCCGCATCAAGGACGGGCATGTCGACTACAAGACGCGCTATGCGAGGAATGCCCGCTGGAACGCGCAGGCCGAAGCGCGCCGGAGCCTGTTCGGCATGTATCGCAATCCCGCCACGGACGATCCCAGCGTCGAGGGGCTGACGCGCGGCACGGCCAATACGCAGCTTTTCACCCATCACGGCAAGCTGCTGGTGTTCAAGGAGGACAGCCCGCCTGTCGCCATGGACCCGCTGACGCTCGAGACCATCGATCCCGAATATACGTTCGGCGGCAAGCTGGAGAGCCAGACGCACACCGCCCATCCGAAGATCGACCCGCTGACAGGCGAATTTGTCAGCTTCGGCTATGAGGCCAACGGCTTCCTGTCGAAGGACGTCAATGTCTTCAGTGCCGACAAGGATGGTAACATCACCTGGTCGGTAACGGTCGAGGCGCCCTATGCCGGCATGATGCACGATTTCTGCGTCACGCAGGATTACGTCGTTCTCTACCTCCCCAATATGCCGGCGGATGAAGAGCTGATCGCCGAGGGTGGCCCGCATTTCCGCTACAATTCGCAGCTCCCCTGCTACATGGGCGTGTTGCGCCGGGGCGGGGATGGCAGCGATATCAAGTGGTTCACCGGCCCCAACCTCTTCTGCACCCACGTCATGGGCGGCTGGAACGATGGCACGAAGATCACCGTCGACATGGATGGCGGCGAAGGGCTCCAATTCCCCTTCTTCCCCAGCCTGCACGAGCCCTTCGATCCGGCCAAAAGCGTGGGCTATCTGCGCCGTTTCACGGTCGACCTGGCCGATGGCGGCGACAGCTACGAAGCGGTGACCATCTTCCCCGAGATCACCGGCGTGCTGGCGCGGCAGGATGATCGTTATCACACATTGCCCTATCGCTGGGGTTTCCTGCAGGCCAATGGCGGCTGGGCAATCATCGATCACGAGGCGGGCACGAGCAAGGTGTTCACCATCGAGGGCACTTCGCTGTCCGAGATGTGCTTCGTGCCGCGCACGCCCGATGCACCCGAGGGCGATGGCTACCTGATCGGCCTCGGCTCCGTGCAGGCCGAAGGCGGACGTAGCGATTTGATCCTGCTCGACCTGGCAGACATCGACAACGGCCCGCGCGCCCGCGTGAAGATGCCCTATCGCTGTGTCGGACAGGTGCATGGCTGGTGGGCGGATGCCAGCGCAATCGGCGAGGCCTGAACGGAATGATCGCGTCATGGCGCCCCGCAGTGCTTGCAGGGCTGGTACTTGTTGCAGCGGGATGTTCCGGCGCTCCGGAGAATGTCGACTGGGCCAGCACCGGCCTTGAGTGGGACGAGCAGCATTACAGCCCGCTCGACCAGATCAATGCCGACAATGCAGGCCAGCTGGGCCTTGCCTGGTATGCCGACCTCAACACCGATCGCGGGCAGGAAGCGACCCCGCTGGTAGTGGATGGCGTGCTCTTCAATACAGAGCCGTGGAACATCACCACCGCCTATGACGCGGCGACGGGCGAGCAGCTGTGGCGCTACGATCCGCAAGTACCGCTGCGCTTCGGGCGGCTGGCCTGCTGCGACATCGTCACGCGCGGGCTTGGCTATCATGACGGCAAGGTGATCATCGGTGCGCTGGATGGGCGGCTGATCGCATTGGATGCGGCGAGCGGCGAGGAAGTGTGGTCGGTGCAGACAACCGCCCCAGCCGACAACTACACCATTACCGGCGCGCCGCGCGTCTATGGCGACAAGGTGTTGATCGGCAATGGCGGCGCCGAAATGGGCGTGCGCGGCTATGTTTCCGCATACGATGCCAATTCCGGCGAACTGCTGTGGCGCTGGCACACCGTGCCGGGCAATCCGGCGGAAGGCTTCGAGAATGCGGCGATGGAAATGGCCGCCGAGACCTGGTCCGGCGAGTACTGGCTTTCGGGCGGCGGCGGCACGGTGTGGGATGCGATCTCCTACGATCCCGAGCTTAGCCTGGTCTATATCGGCACCGGCAATGGTTCGCCCTGGTCGCAGAAATGGCGCGATCCCGAAGGCGGCGACAACCTCTTCCTTGCCAGTATCGTCGCGCTCGACGCGGAGACCGGGGAGTATCGCTGGCACTACCAGACCGTGCCGGGCGAGGAATGGGACTACACCGCCACGCAGCAGATGGTGCTCGCCGATATCGCGCTGGACGGGGAGAGCATGCCGGTCCTGATGCAGGCGCCCAAGAACGGCTTCTTCTATGTGCTCGACCGGCGCGACGGGACGCTGCTGAGCGCCGAGACCATCGCCCCGATCAACTGGGCCACCGGGATCGACATGGAGACGGGCCGTCCGATCGAGAACCCGGAAGCACGCTATGGCGAAGTGCCGGTCATGGTCAGCCCGGGCGCGGGCGGGGTGCATAACTGGAACCCCATGGCCTATTCGCCCGACACGGGGCTCGTCTACATCCCGGTGACCGAGACCTATATGGCCTATGCCGATGCGCCGACATACGAGCCCGGCCAGGGTCTTGGCACGGCCTTTGGCGGCCATGACGACATCCGTCGCGAGATTGCCGAATATGCCGACGAGCATTCCAAGGGATGGCTCGCTGCATGGGATCCGGTGACGCAGACCGAGGTCTGGCGCGTAGCCTATCCGCAGAAGGGGTCTGGCGGGGTTTTGGCGACGGGAGGGAACCTCGTTTTCCAAGGCACTATCGGCACAACTTTCGCAGCCTATCGCGCCGACAATGGCGAGAAGGTCTGGGAAATGCCGGTGCAGAATGTGCCGATCGCCGCGCCGATCACCTACATGGTCGATGGCGAGCAATATATCGCCGTCAATGCAGGCTGGGGCGGCGGGTTAGCCCATGTCGAGCGCGCACAATTTTCCGAACTCTTCCTCGGCCCGCCGCGCCTGCTGGTGTTCAAGCTTGGCGGCACGGCGCAGCTTCCGCCCATGCCCGAAGAGAGCTTTGTCGTCCCCGAGCTTTCGCCGCCGCCGCCGCTCGAGGCTTCACCCGAGCAGGTCGCCGCGGGCGAAGCGCTTTACGGACAGCATTGCGCCGTCTGCCACGGAAATGGAGCACGCGGCGGGGTCAAGGATTTGCGCCACATGTCGCCCGAAACGCATGCGGCCTTCGCCGATATCGTGCTGGGAGGATCGCGCGCCGCCAACGGCATGGCGAGCTTTGCCGATTTGATCGGCGATGACGAGGCAGCGGCCATTCATGACTATCTGATCGCCCGCGCCAATGAGGATTGGGTCGGCGAGTGACAAGCGAACAAGGGAGAGGGAAATGAGGATCATCAAGGGCAGCAAGATTGCCATTGCGGCGGCAACATTGGCGCTGGTGTCAGCCTGTGCGCCGCAGGCGCAGGACGAGGTGGCCAGCTATGCCGATGATCGCGCCGCGATCGAAGACCTCATGGCGCGCTATCTCTTCGCCATCGATTTCCACGACTGGGACGCCTACGTCGCCACTTTCGCAGAAGATGGCACGATCGAATTTGCCAGCGGCACCTATACCGGACGCGAGGAAATCCGCGAGGCGGTGACCCGCTTTGCCGAAGGGATCGGCAATTTCTACCAGACCGAGGATGGCAATCCGGCCAAGCTGCGCCATGTCATCCTGCAATCGACCGTGCGCGTCGAAGGCGAGCGCGCCTGGGCAACCTCGCTGTGGGTCGAAATGGCCAATGACGGGCCGGATGACAGCCTCAAGATGGGCACCTATGGTGTCTATGAGGACCAGCTGGTGAAGATCGACGGAGAGTGGTTCCTGTCCTATCGCAACGTGCTCAACGATTTCATCGACGGACGCAGCCCGGGACCGGGCAATCCGGTGCGCGACATGGATGCAGCCGCAGAAGCATACCTCGCGAGCCTGACCGAATGAGCCGAACCCTCGTCTTGATCCTGTTGGCGGCAAGCCTTGCCGCCTGCGGCGAAGTCGAGTCCGCAGAGGAGGCGGCGACGCCGCTCTCGCCCACCTTGGCGAGCGATTTCGCGAGTGAGGCAACCTGCCCAGCCCCGCCCGATGCGCCGGTGCGGATCGAGGGCGGCAGCTTCATGATGGGGCAGGACAATATCTACCCGGAAGAAGGCCCGGTCCACGAGGTCAGCGTAGACGGGTTCTGGATCGACCCGCATGAAGTGACCAATGGCCAGTTCGCAGCATTCGTTGCCGCCACAGGCTATGTCACGCTGGCGGAAAAGCCGGTCGATCCGGCGCTCTATGGCGTTCCGGAAGACCAGATCCCCGAAGTGTTGTTGCAACCCGGATCGGCAGTCTTCACCCCGCCATCGCAACCCTCAACGCGCTTTGCAGACTGGTGGCAATATGTGCCGGGCGCCTACTGGAAGAAGCCCTATGGTCCGACCGGACCCGATGCGGAGGCGAGCCAGCCCGTGGTCCATCTCTCCTATGAGGACATGCAGGCCTATGCCGATTGGGCCGGCGGTCGCATTCCGACAGAGGCCGAGTGGGAATATGCCGCAAGCGCGGGTGCCGCGCCTTATAGCGAGCAGCCCGATGGCGAGAGCGCCAATAGCTGGCAGGGCGTCTTTCCCATGGTCAATGAGGCCGAGGACGGCTTCAAGGGCGTCGCCCCGGTGGGCTGCTTCGCGCCCAATGCCAACGGGCTTTACGACATGGTCGGCAATGTCTGGGAAGTGACTTCTGACTTCTACCGCCCCGGCCATGACCCGGCAGACAACACCAATCCGCGCGGGCCGAGCGAGAATTCGGCCTACGATCCGCTCAATCCGACCTATGCCAGCCGCGTGATGAAGGGCGGGTCCTATCTCTGCGCGCCCAATTACTGCCAGCGCTACCGTCCGGCAGCCCGGCAGGGCCGCGACCCCGGCCTAGGGGCCAGCAATGTCGGCTTCCGCCTCGCCTATGATGATGTTCCTGAAGGGTGATGGTGCGGTCGAGAAGACTCGAACTTCCACGGGATATTATCCCACAACGACCTCAACGTTGCGCGTCTACCAGTTCCGCCACGACCGCACATCGCAAGGGCAGCTGAAGCAGCGACCCGGCAGGTAGGAGCGCGCCATTAGCAAAGGCCCCCTGCCCCTGCAAGCATTCAAACCGGCTCTTTTTTGCCGAGCGTCGAAAGCGCTTATCCGGCCTTCCAGCCGATCTGAGCGACATGGGCCGACCGCGGCACATCGGTGACCGCTTCGGTGACCGTTACGCTCTCACCCGGACCGAGGTTGCGCTGCGGCGGAACGATCTCCCAACTATAGACGATCCGGTCGCGTGCATCGCGCAGCACGATCAGGATCGGCGGGACATCGCGAGCAGAACCGCCCGTATTGGTGATTGTGCCATTGACGGCGAAGTACTCGATCCCGCCGGGCATTTCGCGCTTCTGCTGCTGTTCGACGGGGAAATCGAGCTCGAGGTCGGGCTGCGCAGGCGCGAAGATGGGGCGTGATACCGGCACCCATTCGGGAAGTCCCCAATAGCTGACAGCAAGGATTGTCCCGCCGGCAAACACGGCGAAGAACAGGGCCGCCCAGGTCCAAACCTTGATCCAGTTGCGCCGGGGCCGGAAGGGCGGCTCCGCATCGAAGCGGGAGACCTCATCCGCATTGCGCTCGTCATCGCTGAAAGTGGCGACAGGCGGCGGCGTGATCGGTTCGTCAGCCAGCGGAGGCTCGCTTTCGACTGGCTCCGGTTCGGGCGAGGGCACAGGTTGAGGCGGTGGAACCGATGCCGGAGGCGTGCTTTCGGACTCTGGTTCCGCTTCCGGAGCGGGCGCAGGCGTGGGAGCCGGGGCTGGAGCCGGCCGCGCTTCGAGTTCGGGGCCATCCTGGTACCAGCTGTGGCGGCACTTGGCGCAGCGCACAGTGCGCCCTTCGACGCCGACCGCGCTGTCGGGCACCACATATCGTGTTGAACAGGCGGGGCACTGGATAATCATCGTGCCGGCGAATCTAGGCTCACGCGCGCTAGGCAACAAGCTGTGGAGCAATTTTGTTGCGGTCGTCCGTGGCTTTTTTCCACATCGAACACCCGCTATAGCCCGGATCATGAACGCGCAGTCCCGCCTATTGCCCATCAGCGGGTGCTCCGGTGTCCGGTTTGCAGGCGCAGCATTCCGGGCATGAGCGAGGCGACAACGAGCATTGTCCAGTTCGACAATGTCGGGCTGCGATACGGCACCGATCGCGAGGTGCTGAGCGATATCTCCTTCACGCTCTACCCGGGGAGCTTCTACTTTCTCACCGGCGCCAGCGGCGCAGGCAAGACCAGCATGCTGCGCCTGCTCTACCTTGCCCAGCGCCCCTCGCGCGGAATGATCCGCATGTTCGGGACCGATGTGATCACCTTGCCGCGCAAGAACCTGCCCGCCTTTCGGCGCAGGATCGGCACGGTGTTCCAGGACTTCCGCCTCGTCCCGCATTTGTCGGCTTTCGACAATGTCGCCCTGCCCTTGCGCATTTCCGGCATGAGCGAGAGCGAGATCCGCAAGCCCGTGTCCGACATGCTCGAATGGGTAGGTCTGGACCATCGTTCCGATGCAAGACCGGCAACATTGTCGGGCGGCGAACAGCAGCGCGTCGCCATAGCCCGCGCGGTCATCGCCCGGCCCGAAGTGCTGGTAGCCGACGAACCGACGGGTAACGTCGATCCGGACATGGCGGTGAAGCTGCTGCGCCTGTTCGAAGCGCTCAACCGGCTCGGCACCACCGTGGTGGTGGCCACCCACGATGTCCATCTGCTGCGCAAGGTACCGGATTCGCTGATCATGCGCCTCGACAAGGGACGACTCTCCGATCCCACCGGGGCGTTGCGCTATCCGCCACGCCGGGAGCCCGCCCGGACATGAGCGAGCCCAGCTTCACGCCGCGCCGCTCGACGCGCCTGTCCGGCCGCTCTTCGCGCATCCTGCCGCAGGCACGCATGTCCGGCCCGATGCCCTGGGTGATCGCCATCATGGTCGCGCTTTCGGTGATCGCTGTGGCAGCGGGCCTCGCGCTCAACAACCTCGCCGCCAATGCACAGGCAGAGATAGAAGGCGGCGCGACGGTACAGATCGTGGAAGCGGCCCCGGCACGACGCGACAGGCAGGCGGAGCTGGCCGTATCGGTCCTGTCGAATCGCGAAGATGTGGAGGAGGTGCGACGCGTTCCGGATGACGAGCTGGCAGACCTTCTGGCTCCTTGGCTGGGCGCTGATGCGCTTGGCGAAGACGGCATTCCCACCCCCGCCCTTATCGACGTGAGGCTGCGCGGGGCGATGACACCCGAACGTCTTGAAGGCCTGGACCGGGCAGTACGGGCCAGTGTGCCCAGTGCCCGTGTCGATGCACAGGCCAGCTGGCTCGCACCCGTCTTCGAGGCAATTCGATCGCTGCAATATCTTGCGCTCGGACTGGTCCTGCTGCTGGCGCTGACCAGTTCTGCCGCAGTGTGGCTTGCAGCCCGCAGCGCGCTTGGCGCAAACCGCGACACGATCGGCGTTATCCACCACCTCGGCGGGACGGATGGGCAGATTGCCGGTATCTTCCAGCGCTCTATCGGCCTCGATGCCTTTCTCGGCGGGCTGGCCGGATTGCTGCTCGGCTTCACTGCTATTATGCTGCTGGGCCGCCAGTTCGCCGGGCTCGATTCAGGGCTGGTCGCCGGCGGAGGACTGGGCCTGGGCGACTGGATCGTGCTGGGCTGCATCCCGCTGCTCGGCGTCTTGCTGGCGGTTGTTACGGCGCGCATCACCGTCATGTCGGCCTTGAGGCGCAGCCTGTGATCCGCCGTATCGTCGCCTCCGTCCTGGTTGTCTGGTTCCTCGGATTCGTCTGGTTCGCCATGGCCTTGCCGCAACCTGCGGGAATCGAGCGGTCCGATGCGATCGTCGTGCCGACCGGCAGTGGCGGGAGGATCCAGCGCGGGCTCGAATTGCTGCGGCTCGGCGCGGCGCAAAAGATGCTGGTGACCGGCGTCGATGGCGATGTGCGGCCTGCGGAGTTCGCCGCGGAATACGAGGTCGAGGACCGGCTGATGGATTGCTGCATCAGCCTCGGCTTCAGCGCGCTCGATACGCGCGGCAATGCGCGCGAGGCGGCGGCCTGGATCGAAGGGGAAGGCTATCAATCGCTGCGACTGGTCACATCGGACTGGCACATGCGCCGCGCCGCGCTGGAGCTCGCGGCACGCCTGCCCGAAAATGTCCGCGTGTTGCGTGACGCGGTGCCGACAGAGCCATCGCTGACCATCCTCGTCCTCGAATATCACAAGCTGATCGCCGCCTGGGCGATCTCCTGGGGCTGAAGCGGTGCATGTCCTGCGCAGCCTCGTCTTTTACATCGCCTTCTATGGCGGCTCCGTCTTCTATGTGATTACCGCCCTGCTCGCCCTGACCGTGGCAATCGCTCGATTCCGCGCGATCTGCGATAGCTGGTCGACCTGGCATCACTGGTGTGTCGAGAACCTGCTGGGCATCCAGGTCCGCATCACCGGCAATCCGCCGCAGGGCGCGGCGCTCTGTGCTATCAAGCACGAGGCGTTCTTCGAAGCGATCGAAGTGCCTCACCTGTTCGATAACCCGACCGGCTTCGCCAAGAAGGAGCTGTTCGACATTCCCGGCTGGGGCCGCGCCGCGCGCGCCTACGGGGCGATACCCGTCGCCCGCAATGAAGGCGCAAAGGCGCTGCGGACCATGCTCAAGGAAGCCAGGCCCTATATCGACCAGGACCGTCCGATCATCATCTTCCCGGAAGGAACGCGCGTCCCGCATGGGCAGCGACCGCCGCTGCAATCGGGCTTTGCCGCGCTCTACAAGCTGCTGGGCCTGCCCGTAGTGCCGGTCGCAGTCGATAGCGGCCCGACCTATCACCGGTTGTGGAAGAAGCCTGGCGTGATCCGCGTGCATTTCGGCGACCCGGTTCCGCCCGGCCTGCCGCGCGCCGAGGCGGAAGACCGCGTGCACGAAGCGATCAACCGCTTCAACAGCTAGAGGCTGGTCCACTGAGGTGGATGCGGCTCCGGCCCTCGCCGATTCAGCGGAGCTGGAGCGGACAATCAGGCCTAGCTCATCAGGGCAAGCACGCGGTGCGCCCATTCATGGGCCTCGTCATCATCCCCCGTATCCGCGACGAATTCCTGCCCCCGAGCGACGCTTTGCAGCACACCATCGCCGCGCCAGCGATCCTCCCGCGCGTGATATGATAACCCGGCCCGCTCAATCCACGAGGGCACACGCCACAGGCTCGGCCGGGTGCCTGGCAAGGTCAGCCGTAATTCCGGGTGAACCGAGCGCGCCTTCCTGCCCGAACCGACATAGATCGCATCATTGCTGCCATGCGGCTCCAACGCATGCGGATGGCCGAGTTCGCGCAGCTCCTCCATTGCCGGATCGCCATGATGGACCACCTCCTCGACCCAGAGCCAGCCGAAGATGCGATGATGTAGTGGCTCATCCAAGCCCTGGAAAAGACCGAAGAAGAGGAACAGGTCACCTTTCCCCACGCCCTGGTTCTCAAGGTGGCTCTGCGCCGCGCCGCACTGGCCGAACAGGCAGGTCCCGTCCTCGAGAAACTGCGGATCGTGATGCGCGAGGTCAGCGGAACCTAAGCGGCCCCTAGAGGCACCGAGCACATGTTCAGCGAGGCCGAGCGCACCGTAAGAGGTGCCGGGCCGCCCCTCGCCGGCCGGGATCGGCAGGCTCACCGGCACGCCGTCCACGATGGGCGAAGGTCCGCCTCCCGAGCTGGAATCGAATCCCTTGCGGCTGAGCACGATCTTCATGGGCATTGTGCCTAGCCTGCCCACTCGCTGCGCACTAGGATGCCGTCCAAGGGAGAGAAAAATGCAGCCGATCACAATCGGGCGGATGAAGATCCACAAGGTCTTCGAAATGGAATCGCCCACGCCGATGAACATGCAATTGCCCGGCGTGACGCCTGCGGACCTAAAGCGCCTCAAGCAATGGTACGATCCCGGCGATGACGAGATCACGCTCGATCCCGACACCTCGGGCATGACCTTCTCGGTGCACAGCTTCGTGATCGAGGTCGATGGGCAGACGATCCTGGTCGACACTTGCGACGGCAATCACAAGAACCGCCTGGTCGAGGCGGTTCACCAGCTCGATACCGATTATCTCGGCAATCTGCGCCGCGCCGGGTTCGAGCCCGGCGACATCGACCTCGTCATGTGCACACACCTGCATTTCGACCATGTCGGCTGGAACACCATGCTGCAGAACGGCAAATGGGTGCCAACCTTCCCCAACGCCAAATACCTCTTCGGCAAGACCGATTACGAGTATTTCAAGGCCAATCCCGAAGGCGAGGAGCTGCATCACGAAAGTTTCGCGGATTCGATCATCCCGGTGATGGAGGCGGGCCAGGGCATTGTCGTGGACGAGAACCATGTCGCGCATAAGGAAATCGGCGATGGAGTCTGGCTCGAACCCGCCTTCGGACATTCGCCCGGCTGCTGCACCGTGCACGGACAGGCCGGGGCGGAAGAAGCGATCTTCTGGGGGGACGTGATCCACCACCCGGTGCAGCTGATCCGCTACGATTTGCCCTTCGCCTTCGATGCCGACCCGGCGACGGCCAGCGCCACCCGCCAGCGCGTGATGAAGCGTGCCGCTGAAGAAGAACTGCTCTGCTTCCCCGCCCATTTCCGCAAGACCAGCGCCGGGCGAGTACTGCGTGACGGCGATGCCTATCGCTACCGCTGGGAACAGGACTGAGCCCGCTCCAATCGGGCTACACATGGCGGGGATAAGTGCCGCGCCGCCTTGTGCATCGCCCGCACATCGGGAATCCATCGCGCATGGCGATTCTTTCCGACAAGTGGATCCGCGACAAGGCATTGAACGAAGGCATGATTGAGCCTTTCGTGGAGGCGCAGCGTCGCGATGGCTGCATTTCCTACGGGCTCAGCTCCTTCGGCTATGACGCGCGCGTCGCGCCCGAATTCAAGATCTTCACCAATGTGAATTCTGCCATCGTCGATCCGAAGAATTTCGACGGCGATAGCTTGGTCGATCGCGAGACCGATGTCTGCGTGATCCCGCCCAACAGCTTCGCGCTGGCGCGCACGGTTGAATATTTCCGCATTCCCGAAGATGTGCTGGTGATCTGCCTCGGCAAGAGCACCTATGCCCGCTGCGGCATTATCGTGAACGTCACCCCGCTCGAACCGGGCTGGGAAGGCCATGTGACGCTGGAATTCTCCAACACCACGCCGCTGCCCGCGCGCATTTACGCCAATGAGGGCGCCTGCCAGTTCCTGTTCCTGCAGGGCAATGAGCGGCCCGAAGTGACCTATGCTGACCGGGCGGGCAAATATATGGGCCAGCGCGGCGTGACCCTGCCGAGGCTCTAGCCAAATCTCCCAGCCGCG
The DNA here is from genome assembly GCA_913056125.1 of uncultured Altererythrobacter sp. Classification (GTDB taxonomy): domain Bacteria; phylum Pseudomonadota; class Alphaproteobacteria; order Sphingomonadales; family Sphingomonadaceae; genus Alteraurantiacibacter. The sequence goes on along the minus strand of CAJXNC010000004.1, from coordinate 9,404 downwards.
TTAGGGTCGCGCGAAAAGGCAGGGGAGCAGCATGACCACCACCAAGGAACTGGCCGAACGGCTCGACGAGCTGGAAGCACGCGCGCGCAAGGCGGAGGACTGGACCGAGATCGCCAACCTCCAGGCGGCCTATGGCTATTATGTCGACAAGGGCATGTGGGACAAGGCGGCGGACTTGTTCGCCAAGGATGGCACGCTCGAGATTGCCGGGCGCGGTGTCTATGTCGGGCGAGACCGCGTGCGACAGTATTTGCACCAGCTTCCCGAATACCAGGACGGCGCGATCTTCAACCACATGCAGTTGCAGCCGGTGATCCATGTGGACAGCGCCAGGGGCACCGCCAAGGGCCGCTGGCGCACGCTGATGATGGTGGGCTGGCTGGGCAAGGAAGGCCGCTGGGGCGAAGCGACCTACGAAAACAGCTACAAGCGCGAAGGCGGCAAATGGCGCATTGCGAGCTTGCACGGCATCATCAATTTCTACTGCGAATATGACGAGGGCTGGCATCGCGGCGGGGTGCCGCTGCTGCGCTCGACCAAGGGGATCGAGCCCGACCGGCCGCAGACCTTCGAATATGAGGCGCACCCCAAGGCGGTAATCGCGCCTTTCCATTACGACGAGGTTTAGGTACAGGTTTTTCGTTCTTTTTCCGCTTGTTAATGCGTCATCGAAGGCTCTGATGCGGATTTAGGCGGGAACCGCAGGCTCCGTGCAATGGTTGTTGGCCTCATACGAAGGAGGTTACAATGACCGAACAGCGTATCGTTGAAACGCGCGATCCAGCGGGCAATACCCACACTCATACCACCGTGGTACATGAAGAGGGCCAGGGCTCCGGCGGCGTCATCAAATGGCTTGTGCTGCTACTGATCGTGGTGGCAGCCGTGGTGGGAATCTACCTCGTCTCGCAGAGCAGTGCCTCCGAGGTCAGCAGGGACAATGCCATCGCCGAAGCGGCCGGACAGGTCGGCGATGCCGCCGAGCAGGCTGGCGACGCTGTCGAGGATGTTGCCGACAGCGTCACGTCGGAGGAATAGCCGCCGATAGCGAGGGTGGGCCCTAGAGGCTCACCCGCGCCGTCAGCTTGAAATTGCGTCCCGGCAGGGGAACGAATTCCTTGGTGAAACTGGAATGGCGGCGCCCTTCGACATCGAAGATATTATCCACCTGCGCGATCACGGTGAAGTTCTCGCGCCCCTCATAGGGATGCCAGGCCAGCGAGGCATTGACCATGGTGAAGCCATCGGTCAGCGTTTCATGCAGCGAAACACGGTCCTGCCCGTCGAACCACTGCACCTCGGCACGCGCATCGAAATGGTCGAACTGGCCCTCCAGAGCGCCAAGCAGGCTGAGCGGCGGGATGCGCGGAACGGGTGAGCCATCCGCCAACGTCGCGCGAACATAATCGCCGCGCAGATCCGCCAGCAGGCTGAAATCGCCTGTCTCATAGACGGGGAAGGTGATCTCGCCCTCGATACCGAACTGGTCGGCATCCTGCTGGAGGAACTGGAAGACCTCCAGCCCATCTTCTTCCATTCCCGTGTCGGACAGGAAGATGAAGCCGTCGAACCAGTTGCGATAAACGCTGGCGCTGACCTGCACCGGGCCGACCGTTCCGCGCAGATAGGCTTCGACACCCCATGACCCTTCGGTATCGAGCGCGGAATTGCCGATCTCGAATTGCTGGGTCGCGACATGCGGTCCGTCGGCAAACAGTTCCTGCGCCGAAGGGGCGCGTTCTGCGCGCGAGAGGTTGAGCCCGGCGCGCAATTCATCGATCCCGTCGATCAGGGCGTAGTTAATGCCAATGGCCCCCGAGAATGTATCGAAGTCGCGCTTCACGCCCACGGAGTCCGTGGCATCGACCGACGTATTCTCGTAGCGGCCGCCAAATTCGAGTTCGAAGGGTTCGAAGTCCACTTCCTGCAGGGCAAAGATGGCCACGCTGTCGGTGCTGTTGGTCGGCACGAAAGCCTCTTCGCCAATGGCGGCGAAATTGCTGTGCGAATATTGGACGCCGGTTGAACCCTGCCAGTTACCGCGGCGCGACTGGATCAGTTCGACCCGGCCTTCCACGCCTTCGACATCGAAGACGGTGCCGATCTCGTCGCCCTCGAATTCGGTGTGGGTGTAATCGCTATAACCCCAGCGCGTTTGCACGCTGTCGAACAGGCCATCGCCCAGGTCGAATCCGGCCTGCAGATCGACGCGGTAGCGCTTCATGCCGATGGAGACACTCTCCTCGCCATGGCCTTCTTCGTCCTCATGATCATCGTGATCTTCGTCCTCGTGGTCCTCATCGTCGTGATCCTCGTCCTCATGCTCATGGACGTGGCCGACGCCGGGCAGGCCGGGAATGCCGTAATTGGTATCGTAATAGTCGAGGGAAAGGCCGAAGTGGTTCTCGCCCGAGATCCAGGCGAAGCCGGTGCCGAGCGTATAGGTTTCGGTCCAGCTATTGGGCAGGACATCGCGTGTATTGGCGCCCTCGCGCAGCTCCTCCGCTTCCTCGAGATGGCCCTCTTCTACTTCCTCCTCCGCGGCTTCCAGCAATTCGTCGCGCAAATGGTCGGAGGCGACGAAGCCCGGAATTTCGACATTGTCGGTGTTGCGGTAGGAACCATCGACATGGAAGGCGAACTCGCTGCCCAGCGGGACATCGACCGAGAGGCCGCCCTCATAGCGATTGCTCGCCGTGTCGAATGCGAGCAGCCCGTCCACGTGGATCGGCTCATCGGGAATGGCCGGAGGGATGCGCTTTGTGATGACATTGACCGCACCGCCAATTGCCTGGCTGCCATAAAGCAGGACAGCGGGACCGCGCAGAACTTCGATCCGGCTGGCGATCAGCGGATCGACCGTCACGGCATGGTCGTCCGACGTCGAGGAGGCATCGATCGCGCCCACGCCATCGGTCAGCACGCGCACACGCTCGCCGCCAAAGCCGCGCAGGACCGGGCGCGAGACACCGGGTGCAAAGCCGCTGGCGGTGACACCGGGCAGCTTGGCCAGCACTTCGCCGACCTGCCCGTTGAGATTGCGCTGCAATTCGGTTCCCTCGACCACCGAGGTTCCGGCCACGACGTCGAGCCGTTCAAGCCCGGCTGCGGTTACCACGATCGTGTCGTGCAAATCATCGGAGGTCGGCTCTGACTCAACTGAATCGGCCTGCGCATCCTGTGCAAGGGCGGGAGTGGCAGCGAAAATGGACGCGGTAATGAAGAGCGAAACCCGGAAGGCTTTCATGCGGGAGAATCCAATCTGAGCAATGGGGGATGTTATGTTGTTACGTAATGTCATATCATCGCAAGACAAAGGGCATGCAAGCCCCAATTGCTGCATTGCGATGGAATGCCCTGTTGCTGCGTTGGCTTGAAAAGGGGCTAGCCCGCCGCCCGGGCGAGCCGCGTTCCTGCCGCATCGGCACCGATGAGAGGCAGCAAGCTTGCCATGTCGGGCCCGTGATCCATGCCGGTTAGCGCCTGCCGCAGCGGAAGGAACAGCGATTTCCCTTTACGCCCAGTCCGCTCCTTGAGGCGCGCGGTCAGCGCCTTCCAGTCCGCGCCTGTCTCGCTGAGGGCCTGTGCGGCGGTACGCAGGTAATCGCGATCTTCGTCGGCAAAGGCAGGCTGATCGACGGGGCCCGTCACGATGCTCCACCAGTCGGCGACATCGCCGAGCACTTCGATATTTGGACGGATGGCGAGCCAGCCCTCCTCATCCATGCCGGCAGGCAGGCGATCAGCCACCTGGTCGAATGCAAGGCCATGCACGATTGCCGTATTGACGCGTGCCAGCTCCTCATCGTCGAAGCGCGCAGGAGCCCGACCGAATGTGCCGAGGTCGAAAGTCTCGACCAGCAGCGATGCATCGGCAATCGGCTCCACCGGCTGCGACGTGCCTAGCCTTGCCAGCAGGGCGACCAGCGCTTGCGGCTCGATCCCCCTCTCGCGAAAGGCATCGCATCCGAGCGAACCGAGGCGCTTGGAAAGCTTGCCCTCGCTGCCCACCAGGAGCGCCTCATGGGCGAATCTTGGGTGCGCAGCATTAAGTGCGGTAAACATCTGAATTTGAACGGCAGTGTTCGAAACATGATCCTCGCCGCGGAGCACGTCGGTCACGCCCATTTCGACGTCGTCTATGACGCTCGGCAGCATGTACAGCCACGAGCCGTCGGCGCGCCGGATCACCGGGTCGGAAAGCTGGGCGGCATCGAACTTCTGCTGCCCGCGAATGCCGTCTTCCCACATGATCGGCTCGTCATGATCCAGCTTGAAGCGCCAATGCGGAGCAATGCCTTCCGCCTCTTTCGCGGCGCGCTCGGCATCGCTCATCGCGAGCGCTGCGCGATCGTAGATCGGCGGCAAGCCGCGGCCGAGCTGGATCTTGCGCTTGAGGTCGAGTTCCTGCGCGGTCTCGTAGCAGGGATAGACGCGCCCCTCTTCCTGCAGCTTTGCAAATGCGGCTTCGTAATGCTCGAGCCTTGCCGACTGCCGCTCCTCGCCATCGGGATGGATTCCCAGCCAGGCGAGGTCCGCCCGGATCGCCTCGACATACTCCTCACGGCTGCGCTCCACATCGGTATCGTCGATCCGCAGCAGGAAGCGCCCGCCCGCTTGCTCCTTAGCTTTTTGGGCAAGCAACCAGTTATGCAGCGCAGTGCGGATATTGCCGACATGCAGGCGGCCCGTAGGGGACGGGGCAAAGCGGGTAACGGTCATCATCCCGCCCCCATAGGCGATTTCAGGCGATGAGAAACTGCCTGATTGCTATTGGCGCGTCGCAGTGAAGGTTTCGCCACCCTGCCCGGCCACGTCGCGCGTGAACTCGATCTCGTCGGCGGACTTGATCGTGCCGGTATAGGTGATCGCCAAATCCATGCCCTGGTAGTTCAGGTTCTCGACGAAACTCACGCTGTCGCCTTCGACCGTACCGGTGAGGTCGGATTCGCCGATATTGGATTCGCTGTGGCCGGTAAGTGTGCCGCCCTCGACGCTGAACGTGTAGGTGTAGCTCTGCTCGCCCACCTGGCTATCGAAGGTCGCGGTCCAGGTGCCGCTGATATCCGTACCCGCCTGGGCGATGGCGACGGTCGGTGCGATGGCAAGACTGCTGGCGGCAAGGCCGGTAGCGGCAAAAAGCAATGCAAGTGTTTTCATGACAGGTTCCCTCCCAGTGGTCCCGCAGGCATCCTAACGCAGAATCGGCCCAGCGTCAGCCCGACTCTCCACCTTCAGCCAGGCGCCTGACGCGCGCCCTTGCCCGAAGACCGCGAAGCCACATCCACAGGCCCGTCACCGCAAGCATGGCCGGGACCAGCGCCAGCACCGACCACAGCGCTTTCAGCCCCTCGCTACAGGCCGAATCCCATTCGCAGCCCGGCAGGCGTCCGCCGAAACGGCCGAAATGCACATAAGCGAGCCAGTAGGAGATTTGATCGCCAACTCGCTCGACCGGGTTCATCTCGTCGAACGGATCGAAATACTCGTTGATGGAGTCGAAGATCCACGGATAAGCGAGGTGCACGCCAGTCACCGCCCACATCAGCACGAAGACTGCCGCCCATATTCCCGTGGTCTTGTGCAGGCGCCGCATGGTCCAGTTCCCGATCGTGTGCGGGGTCTTTTCCGGCTTGGGTCGACGCCGCTTATGTGGGCGCCATGCCAGTACACCGGTCAGCGCCAGGAAAACGAAGAACAGCCCGAGCGCACCATTGACCGCGCGGCCGGAATCCCCGCCCAGCAATTGGGCATGCAGCTTGAGCAGGAAATCGGTGGCGCGATATCCAAGGTTGAGCGCGGGCCCCAGTGCCTCGCCTGTATAGGGATCGAACAATTCCCCTTGTCGGCTACCGTCGCGCAGGAGTTCGATCTCGACCGCATTGTCCTCCTCGCGCCCACGCCAGAGCTGGTTCGGCTCGTAGCCCGGAAACGCCTCGCCGGCCGCGGCAAGCAGTTGCTCATCGGTGAGCAAGCGCTCGCCCCGCTCGACCACGACAGGCTTCGGCTCGAAATGGCTGAACAGTTCGGGGCGGTAGACGAGCACGCTGCCTGTGAGGCAGATCATCACGACGTAAATTGCCAGCACGATGCCGATCCAGCGGTGCAGTTTGACGATTATCCGGCGCAATATGCGTCCTCCCCCGCGCAAGCTATGCCCGGCCCGGCGACGCACGCAAAGGCAATATTATTGCGTGAAAAGCAGCACGCTGCGACCACTGCCGCTCAGCTCAATGCCGTTTTCTTCCGTCCGCGTCACGCGGTCCACCTGGTCTAGTGCACTTGCCAGTTCACCGAATTCCGGCGTTACACTTGGCTGGCAGGAGACGAGCGAACCGCCAGGCGTCCGTTGCGAGCCGTAGGTGGGATCGCGCTCGACTTGCAGAAGGCCCGGCAGCGGCACGCCCGCCCGCCAGACGAAACCGAGGCATTCGGGTTCGAAGGAAATGCGGCTCTCCGAGATCGACAACGCGATCCCCATGTTTCCGTCAAGCGGCATGCCGTCGATCCCTGCCACGCGATATTCGCCGACCAGATCTTCCATCGAGAAGACGGCGTTGTCTTCTTCCTGCGAGAGCGGGCGCAGAACCAGCGTGTCTCGCGGCCCATGGATGGCGATGCCGTCATATACGCCCACCGTCCAGTCGCGCACTGAATCGAACACGCCCTCCGCGGCCAGCTCGTCATCGGACAGGGCACGCGCGCACATGGCGGCACCGGGCTCTGCGTAGCGATCAGTGTAGATGACCCCGCGCTCCACACGCCATTCCCAGTCAGCATAAATACATTCCGACCGATAGTGGATACGGTCTGCACTGATGGTGACCAGCATCCCCTCCTCATGGCCGGGCTGCGGGATATGATCGCCGATGCGGATGATGCGATATTCGCCGGAAAGCCGGTCCGCGACCATCTCTGCCCCGGTTGCAGGGTTATCTTCCGGCAAGAGGTCATCCACGGGCGCGGGTTCAGCAGTACACGCCGCCAGAACCACTGCAGGGGACAAGCCTAAGATACGGATCCGCGACATCTTCAACACCTTAGCAAAAAGGCCCCGAAGGCAAATACCTTCGGGGCCTTTTCAAATGCATGCAATGACCGCAGGCTTACTCCTCGGTCGCAGCCTCGCCACCGCCCATGGCAGCCTTCATCGCTTCCTCGCTGGGAACCGCATCGGCTTCGGGCTCTTCCTCGACCACGGCGGTTGCAGCAGCGCTGGCTTCTTCAAGCGCTTCCTGCTGCTTCTTCCACTGTGCTCGAAGCGCAGCATCGCGGCTCGAAGCGGTAACGCGAATGCGGTTCATGCCCGCACCGGTACCGGCGGGGATGAGGCGGCCGACGATCACGTTTTCCTTCAGGCCGATCAGCGTGTCCTTCTTGCCTTCGACCGCGGCCTGCGTGAGCACGCGCGTGGTTTCCTGGAAGGAAGCAGCCGAGATAAAGCTGCGGGTCTGCAGCGAAGCCTTGGTGATGCCGAGCAGGATCGGAGTGCCTTCGGCCGGCTTCTTGCCGCGGCCGAGCTTGGCATTGTACTCGTCCATTTCGGCACGATCGACCTGCTCGCCCGGCAGCAGAGTGGTGTCTCCGCCATCGGTGATCTCGACCTTCTGCAGCATCTGGCGAACGATCACCTCGATGTGCTTGTCGTTGATCTTCACGCCCTGCAGTCGATAGACTTCCTGGATCTCGGTGCAGAGATATTCCGCCAGGGCTTCCACGCCGAGGACATCGAGGATGTCGTGCGGGTTGGGCGAGCCCGAGATGAGCGTATCGCCCTTCTTCACGAAGTCGCCTTCCTGCACGTCGATCACCTTGGTCTTGGGGATCAGGTACTCGACGGGATCGCCCTCTTCCGGAACGATCGCAATCTTGCGCTTGGCCTTGTAGTCGCGGACGAATTCGATCTTGCCCGAAATCTTGGCAATGACCGCATTGTCCTTCGGAATGCGCGCTTCGAACAGCTCGGCAACACGCGGCAGACCGCCGGTGATGTCGCGCGTCTTGGCGGCTTCACGCGATGCACGCGCCAGGATGTCACCCGCGGCGACTTCCTGCCCGTCCTCGACCGAAAGCGTGGTACCCGGAGCCAGCATGTAACGTGCAGCTTCGGTTTCCTCGCCCTTCTTGCCACCTTCTTCGCCAAGCAGGGTCATGCGCGGACGCAGGTCTTCCTTCTTGGAGCGGCCAGTGGCGCGATATTCGGTGACAACGCGCTGGGCGATGCCGGTGGCTTCGTCCACGCGCTCTTCCATCGTCTTGCCTTCGACAAGATCCTGGTAGCGGACCACGCCCGACTGCTCGGTGATGATCGGCAGGGTGAACGGATCCCATTCGGCCAGGCGATCGCCTTCCTTCACCTTGGCGCCGTCCTTGAACATCAGGACGGTACCGTAAGGAACGCGGTGGATCGCGCGTTCGCGACCCTCGGCATCGACCACGACCATTTCGCCGTTGCGGGCAAGCGAGAGGATGCGCTTCTTCTTGTCGACGATAGTCGGCATGTCGCGATAGACGACTTTACCGTCAGAGATCGATTCAAGATGGCTCGTCTCGTTCAGCTGCGCCGCACCACCGATATGGAAGGTACGCATGGTCAGCTGGGTGCCCGGCTCACCGATCGACTGCGCGGCAATAACACCGACAGCCTCACCGATATTCACCGGCGTACCGCGAGCAAGGTCACGACCGTAGCAGGTCGCGCAAACGCCCTGTTCGGCTTCGCAGACCAGCGGCGAACGGATCTTGGCAACCTGCGCTTCGGCTTCCTCGATGGCGACCATCATCGGTTCGTCCACCAGCTCGCCGGCCTTGACGATCACTTCGCCGGTGGCGGCGTTGATGATGTCTTCGGCCACGGTGCGGCCCAGGATACGCTCACCAAGCGAGGCGATGACCGAACCGCCCTGGATGATGGCACGCATCTCCAGCGCATTCTCGGTCTTGCAGTCGTCCTCGACGATGACGCAGTCCTGCGACACGTCGACAAGGCGACGGGTCAAATAGCCCGAGTTCGCCGTCTTGAGCGCGGTGTCGGCCAGGCCCTTACGAGCGCCGTGGGTCGAGTTGAAGTATTCAAGGACGGTCAGGCCTTCCTTGAAGTTCGAGATGATCGGGGTTTCGATGATCTCGCCCGACGGCTTGGCCATGAGGCCACGCATACCGGCAAGCTGCTTCATCTGAGCGGGGCTGCCACGCGCACCGGAGTGGCTCATCATGTAGATCGAGTTGATCGGCTTTTCACGGCCGTCATCATCCTTCGGCGTCGCCCGGATCTTGTCCATCATGGCGTTCGCAACCTGGTCACCGCAACGGCTCCAGGCGTCGATCACCTTGTTGTACTTTTCCTGCTGGGTGATGAAGCCGTCCTGGTACTGCTGCTCGTAATCGGCAACCAGCGCCTTGGT
>CAJXNC010000003.1 GCA_913056125.1 uncultured Altererythrobacter sp. | reverse complement strand
GGGGAGTGGCGCAGCCTGGTAGCGCATCTGTTTTGGGAACAGAGGGTCGCAGGTTCGAATCCTGTCTCCCCGACCATGATTTCTAATCCCTCCACATTGCCTTTGACATCAGCGGCCTGACTGGCGAATTTGGCGCCCATGGACCGGGAACCCCGCACCGATGGCGGGGAGTGGGGAGGAACAATGTTGCGTTTTCCGAAGCTGGCTGCGGCCATGCTCGCCAGTGTGGCCATGGCCGCCTGCACCGCTCAGCAGGAACCAAGCGAACCGGGCACCGCCCATCCCGAAATCTGGCCCGAACACACCTATCCCGTCACGCTGTCCGACGAGATGGAGGCGCGCATTGCGGACCTCCTCTCGCGCATGACGCTGGAGGAGAAGATCGGCCAGCTGGTGCAGGCGGACCTGTGCTGCGTCACGCCCGAGGATGTGCGACAATACAATCTCGGCTCGGTCCTCAATGGCGGCAATAGCGGCCCATATGGCAACGACCTTGCCCCGGCCTCGGACTGGCTCAGACTGGCCGACGAGTTCTGGGAGGCTTCGACCGACACTAGCGATGGCGGTGTCGGCATCCCTGCCCTGTGGGGCACGGATGCCGTGCATGGCCACTCCAACATCGTCGGCGCCACCATCTTCCCGCACAATATCGGCCTCGGCGCTGCCCGCGCTCCGGACCTGATCGAACGAATCGGCCAGGTTACCGCACGCGAAATCCGCGTGACCGGGCAGGAATGGACCTTTGCCCCCACGGTAACCGTGCCGCAGGATTATCGCTGGGGCCGCGCCTATGAAGGTTATTCCTCCGATCCGGCGCTGGTCTCCTCCTATGTCGGGGCCATGGTGCGCGGGCTGCAGGGCGGCCCGGACAATATGGACCTGCTTTCCGGCCCCAACGTGATGGCCTCGACAAAACATTTCCTGGCCGATGGCGGGACCGACAATGGCACCGATCAGGGCGACAGCTCTGCGAGCGAAGAGGAGCTGCGCGACATTCACGGCGCGCCTTATGGTCCGGCGATGGAGGAAGGTGTCGGCACCGTCATGGCCAGCTTCTCCAGCTGGCAGGGCGTCAAGATGACCGGCAATGAAAGCCTGCTGACGGGCGTGCTGCGCGATCGCATGCATTTCGGCGGCTTCACCGTGTCGGACTGGAATGCGCATGGACAGGTTGCCGGCTGTACCAATGAAAGCTGCCCTGAGGCGCTGATGGCCGGGATCGACATGTATATGGCGCCCGATACCTGGAAACCGCTTTACGAGGACCTGCTGGCTCGCGCGCAGGACGGCGAAATCCCGATGGAGCGGATCGACGAAGCAGTCACGCGCATCCTGCGGGTGAAGGCGCGGCTCGGCCTGCTCGATGCGCCGCGCCCCTCCGAAAGGCTGCTGGCTGGCGAATACGAGCTTCTCGGCGCGCCCGAGCACCGCGAACTTGCCCGCCAGGCGGTGCGTATGTCGCTCGTCCTTCTTCGTAATGACGGGGTCCTGCCGATCGCTCCGGGCGGGCGGCTGCTGGTCGCTGGCGAAGGGACAGACGATATTGCCCGGCAATCGGGCGGCTGGACGCTCACCTGGCAGGGCACTGGCACCAATAACAGCCACTTCCCCGGCGCGACCTCGATCCTTTCGGGGCTGCAACAGGCGGTCGAAGCGGGCGGCGGAAGCGTAGAGCATTCACCCGATGGGAGCTTCACCACGCGTCCCGATGCTGCGGTCGTGGTATTCGGGGAGCGTCCCTATGCCGAATTCCAGGGCGACCGCGAAACGCTCGCGCTCGATCTCGGCCTGACCGGGCCCTACGCGACAATGAAGAGCCTCAAGGATGCGGGCATTCCGGTCATCGCGGTGATGATTACCGGCCGTCCTCTCTATGTGAACGAGGCGCTCAATTCTTCGGATGCCTTCGTCGTCGCCTGGCTTCCCGGTTCGGAAGGCGGCAGCGGCATTGCCGATGTGCTGGTGGGCGACTCCGATGGTGCACCGCGGTTCGATTTCAGCGGCGCGCTGCCGACTGCATGGCCGCGCACACCCGACATGGCGGACGGCGCTCTGTTCGATTTCGGATACGGCCTCACCTATGCAAGCACGCCCGCTACATGGGAGGATCTGCCGCTGGCCGATACGGGCAATGCGGGCGATGCCAGCACATGGCTTGCCGCAGGCGAACCGGCGGCGGCATGGTCGCTCAACATTTCCGATCCCGGGCAGGCGGGCAGCCAGACACGCATCACCACCCTCCCCGCGGAGGCGCTGGACGGCAGGGCTCAAATCACTGCCGTCGATAGCAATGTGCAGGAAGGGGCACGCCGCTTTGCCGTTTCATCGGGCGAGGCGGCAATCTCGCTCACGACCTTCGAACCCATCGACATTGCGCGCGAGACCAATGGCGACGTGCTGCTGCTCTTCACCCTGCGCGTGGACGCGGCGCCTGAAAGCACGGTCATCGCCATGCGCAGCGGAATTGCCGATACGGGCGAAAGCGCGATGGACCTGCCCGCTAACGGCACATTCACGCGCTATGGCATCCCGCTCAAATGCCTGCGCGACAAGGGCGTGGACATGACCCGCGTCTCCGCCCCCTTCATCCTGCAGACGCGCGGTGGCGGCGATGTTTCGCTCGCCGAAGTGCGCCTCGGCATGGATGCAGAGGTCGTGCTCCCTTGTCGCTGAGCCGCCTTGGTGGGCGCCAGTCGGATCAGCCTTCCATGTCTTCGAGCTCTGTGCCCCGCGTTTCGTGCACCATCGTCCACACGAAGAGGATCGAGACGGCTGCACTGGCGGCGTAGAAGCCATAGGCGCCGAACAGGCCAATCGATACCAGCATGATCGGGAAGGTCATGGTGATGCCGAAATTGGCGATCCACTGCCAGAAGCCGCTCACCGCCAGGCCGGAGCCGCGGATCTGGTTGGGGAACATTTCGCCCAGCATGACCCACATGACCGGGCCCCAGCTGAAGTTGAAGAAGGCGACATAGACATTGGCCGCGATCAGCGCGGTCAGGCCCGCCCCGTCGGACATGACCAGCGTGCCGTCGACCAGTTCCCCGCTCATGAAGGCAATCGCCATGGTGCCAAGCGAAACCGTCATGCCGATCGAGCCAATCAAAAGCAGCGGCTTGCGTCCGATCTTGTCGATCAGGGCGATGGCAACGAGCACCGCGATGATCGAGACCGAGCCGTTGAGCACGTTGATCAGCAGTGCATCGTTCTCGCTGAAGCCGACCGCCTGCCACAGCACCGAGCCGTAATAGAACACCACATTGATGCCGACGAGCTGCTGGAACACAGCAAGCCCGATGCCGACCCAGACGATCTTGCGGATCTTGCCCGTATGGCGGTCCATCAGGTCCGACAGGCGGGGCGCGTGATCCTGTGCGATCGACTGCTTGATTTCCCCCACCTTGCGGGCGGCGAAATCGCTGCCGAACAAGCGCGTCAGCACGGAGGTCGCAGCGTCGGTGTGAGCCCTCGAGACCAGGTAGCGCGGGCTCTCCGGGATGAAGAGCAGGGCCAGCAGGAAGATCGTTGCGGGTACCAGCTCTATCCAGAACATCCAGCGCCATGCTTCGTAGCCGAGCCAGAAGCTCTCGATGGACGAGCCAGCAAATGCCGCGAGCAAATAGTTGGACAGGAAGGCGGCAGTCAGGCCGACAATGATCATCACCTGCTGCACGCTGGACAGCCTGCCGCGCAAATGGGCCGGAGTGACTTCGCTGACATAGGCAGGCGCGAGCACACTCGCTGCGCCGACGGCAAGGCCGCCTACTATGCGGTAGAACACGAACTCGCCCGAGGAGCCGGCAATGCCCGACCCCCAGGCGCTGATGATGAAGAAGGCAGCAGCCAGAAGCAGCGTCCGCTTGCGTCCGATGATATCGGCCAGCCGCCCGGCGAGGAAGGCACCCGCCGCACAGCCCAGCAGCATGGAAGCGACGTTGAAACCGGTCCCGACATCGTCCGAATCGAAAGCCAGGCGCAATCCGTCGACCGTGCCGTTGATGACGCCGCTGTCGAAACCGAACAGGAACCCGCCCAAAGTCGCCACAGCCACGATTGCGGATACAAGCGCCATATTGGCGCTCTTCGCTTCACTATCCATTGTTGTCCCTCTCCCATCCGGCGCTTGCGGCCGGTGTCCCTCATGGCGTGCAAGCTATGCGCGGAGAGCATCGGAGTGCAAGCGCGATCTGCCGGTTTCGGAACACTTGCCCGTTTCGCTCGCTGTTAGGACGTATTCGAAAGCGGAGAACGAAGATGACACGCACCCTGATTATCGCGCTCGCGGCCGGTACTGCTTTGGCTGGCTGCAGCCCCGAAGCCGATCCTGCCGAGGAACTCGCGAACGATACCGATCTCGATGCGGTCCGCTCGGCCAGCGCCGAGCTTATGAACACCGACGGAGAAGTGGTCGGCACCGCACTTGTCACCGAAAGCGAGACCGATAGCGGGCTCGTCGTCCACGTTGCCGTGGGCAACATGACACCGGGCCTGCACGGGTTGCACATCCATACCACTGGCGATTGCTCCGCCGCAGACTTCACCAGCGCCGGTGGACACTGGAACCCGGAAGGCTTCAATCACGGCGTGGATTCCGATCCGCCCAATCCGCACGCCGGCGACCTGCCCAACCTGTTTATCGAAGACAGCGGCGGCGGCACGATCGATGCAGCCTCGGCCGGCTCGTTCGACGACCTGATGGACGCAGACGGTTCTGCCATCGTGATCCATGAAGGCGAGGATGATTACGTCAGCCAGCCCTCCGGCGATGCCGGGTCACGCGTAGCCTGCGGCGTACTCGTCGAACAATAGGCCCCCGACATCGCGACCGACGGAGCGGCCCTGCCACTGGCGGGGCCGCTTTCCTATGTGCAAGGCCCATGTGCGCTTGCCCCGCAACCGCTTAACCCCTATCTGCGCGGGCAAATCCGGACACACATGAAAATTCTTACCAAGGACGACTGATGGCCGCCCAATACGCATATGTCATGAAGGGCATGACGAAGACTTTCCCCGGCGCGAACAAGCCGGTGCTGTCGAACATCAACATCCAGTTCTACCAGGGTGCCAAGATCGGCATCGTCGGTCCCAACGGCGCGGGCAAGTCCACGCTGATGAAGATCATGGCGGGCATCGACAAGGACTTCACGGGCGAAGCCTGGCCGGGCGAGAACATCACCGTCGGCTACCTCCCGCAGGAGCCGGAGCTCGACCCGACCAAGACCGTGCTCGAAAACGTCAAGGATGGCGCACGCGACATCGCCGACATGGTCGATCGCTTCAACGCCATCTCTGCCGAAATGGGCGATCCCCAGGACGACACCGATTTCGATGCGCTGATGGAAGAAATGGGCACGCTGCAGGAGAAGATCGATGCGGTCGATGGCTGGACGCTCGACAACCAGCTCGAAATCGCCATGGAAGCTTTGCGCTGCCCGCCTTCGGACATGGGCGTGGAAAGCCTGTCGGGCGGTGAAAAGCGTCGCGTCGCCCTCACCCGCCTGCTGATCCAGAAGCCCTCGATCCTGCTGCTGGACGAACCGACCAACCACCTCGATGCCGAGTCCGTCCAGTGGCTGGAAAACCACCTCAAGGAATATGCCGGTGCCGTGCTGATGATCACCCACGATCGCTACTTCCTCGACAATGTGGTGGAATGGATCCTCGAGCTCGATCGCGGTTCCTACTATCCCTATGAAGGCAACTACTCGACCTACCTCGAGAAGAAGGCCAAGCGCCTCGAACAGGAAAGCCGCGAGGAATCGGGCAAGCAGAAGGCCCTCAATCGCGAGCTCGAATGGATTCGGCAGACGCCCGCCGCGCGCCAGACCAAATCGAAGGCGCGTATCCGCAAGTTCGAGGAGCTGCAGAACAGCCAGGACAATCGCCAGGTCGGCAAGGCACAGATCGTCATCCAGGTGCCCGAGCGCCTTGGCGGAAAGGTGATCGAGGCCAAGAACATCTCCAAGGCCTATGGCGACAAGCTGCTGTTCGAAAACCTTTCCTTCATGCTGCCCCCGGGCGGCATTGTCGGCGTGATCGGCCCGAACGGCGCGGGTAAGTCCACCCTGTTCAAAATCATCACCGGCAAGGAACAGCCCGATTCAGGCACGATCGAGATCGGCTCGACCGTCCATCTCGGCTATGTCGACCAGAGCCGCGACCACCTCGATCCCAAGCACAATGTGTGGGAGGAGATTTCCGACGGGCTCGATTACATGAAGGTCAATGGCCAGGACATGTCGACCCGTGCCTATGTCGGCGCCTTCAACTTCAAGGGGCCGGACCAGCAGAAGAATGTCGGCAAGCTTTCGGGCGGTGAACGCAACCGCGTGCACATGGCCAAGATGCTCAAGGAGGGTGGCAACGTCCTCCTGCTCGACGAACCGACCAACGACCTCGACGTGGAAACGCTCGCCGCGCTGGAAGACGCGATCGAGAACTTCGCCGGTTGCGCCGTGGTTATCTCGCATGACCGCTTCTTCCTCGACCGCCTGGCGACGCATATCCTCGCCTTCGAGGGCGACAGCCATGTCGAATGGTTCGAAGGGAACTTCGAGGCCTATGAGGAAGACAAGCGCCGCCGCCTTGGCGATGCTGCCGATCGTCCTACGAGGCTGGCCTACAAGAAGCTGACGAGGTGATCAGCTAATCGGCAGGGCCTATTTCAACCCTAAACTCAGTGTCGTGAATTCTCGCCCGCTCAAGTTCAATCTCAGGCCTTTCCGCGCACACAGTCCGTACGAACTCTTCGTCTTCGTCGCTGATCCGTGCGCCAAGGATGACTCCCTTGAGATAACCGCGAGGAATATCTCGATATCCCGCTCCACCGCGATAATCGATCATTCGGAATTCCTGTTCGTATGACCAATCTTGGCTCTTGAGCAGAACAGAATTCTGCATTGCAGGGATTTCCCTGAGTTTTGTTAAATTTATCCGAGGCCGCTCAGGCGAATAGCTTACTGGGAAGGGCACCCATTCGGCCGTCACTGGTCCACAGAATTTGAAGCAGATGCCACGATGGCTATTTGCGTAATGTGCCCACATAAGAATGTTGTCGGGTACGGCGGAGAGACAGCAAACTGCGGATTCTTCCATCGAATCCCTAAATCCTTCACGAGCCCTTTGTTCAAAGAACTCCACTGGCCTCCGACGAACATCTCTCAGAGCCCGCCTGCGCTCCGCCCTTGGCAGATCAGCAAATTGTGTCGAAATTCCTCTTCTGTGGAATGCTTCACGCTCTTGGACAGTGTCCCCAAAATAATAGACGGGATTGCAGTCCAAAGGGTCATTAAATTGAAGAGGATTTTGCCAAAAAATCCTCTGGCGCAGTACAACGTCTTGGACCGTTCGCCGCCCGAAAGGCTCCTCAAGGCTCCGATACTTGAATAGTGTTTCTGGAACATCGCCATCGTTCATCCGAGAATCCGCCATAAAATTAAACAATTTCAACTCAAGTATTCAGGTTCAGCGAAATCGCCAGACATTGAAGCACTAATTGAAAGTCTGCGAGGTATGAAGCGGCAATAAACTTCGAATTCGAATGCTAGAGTTTCTATATTCGTGCCTCAGCAAGCAGGTCCCATCCACCCCCATTTGACTAGCGCGGGCAGGCTTGAGACAATGCCAGCTCGGCGTTCGATGCGAGAGCGCATGCCCCGGCGGTGCAGTGACCGCCCGCAGACACCAATCCCGAAGGATCACCATGACCTCTCCCAAGCAAGGCGACATTGTGTCGATCGACTATGAAGTGCGCACCAGCGACGGCACCGTCGTCGGCCATACCCAGCAGGAAGGCCCGCAGGACATCAAGCTCGGCGGGGGCCAGATCTTCCCGCAAATCGAACAGGCGCTGACCGGCATGAAGGTCGGCGACGAGGAAACCGTCGAAATCCCTTCCGAAAGCGCTTTCGGTCCGCGCCGGGACGAACTGATCATCGATATCCCGCTCAGCAATTTGCCGCCCGAGCCGGCCCCGCAGCCGGGCATGACGCTGCAGGCGCAGCAGCAGGACGGCACCGCCATGACGCTCTATATCGTCGAAGTGGGCGAGCAATCGGTGAAGGCGGATGGCAACCACCCGCTTGCCGGCCAGGACCTGACCTTCGGCCTGACCCTGCGCGAGATCAAGCAGGCCGCCTGATCTCGGCGTTGCCGCTGACGAGAAGCCTCGTCCGGCCCCCTTATTGCCAACCGCATCCGGGCACTTTCCTACCGCGCCTTTGCCGGTCCATTCAGGCTGCCCATATCTGGCAGCCCGGGATGACCCATGTCCGCAGCAAATCACGAGAAACCGCCATTTTCGTCCACAAACCCCCGCCCGGGGATTTTCCCTTCAGGACAGTGTGTCAGGTGTGAGGGGTTCTGCCGAACCGTGCCCGAAATACGATGGAGGTTGTTCATGAAACCATTCATCTACCTGAACAGAAGGCAACCAGACCAGTTCAGTTAACGCTCATTGCGACTCGCCTAGAACGCATCTCATACCGGGGCCGCTCCCTCCCCTCCAAAGGCGGCCCCAACCACGTTTTAGGAGAAGGAGGAGGCCATGCGTCTCACCAACCTGTTGAAGTCCAGCGGCCTTGCAGCGCTGGCAATAGCGATGGCCGTCCCCGTCATCCCGGCCGAGGCATCGGCGCAGTCCAGCTCTGCCAGCCAGCAGCGTGACCGTGGAGATCGCGGAGCCCGCAACAATAATCGCGGCAATCGCGGAGAAGCACGCCAGAGCCGCAGCAATCGCGGTGAGACCCGCCGCAGCGAACGCAATGGCGATTCCGGCCGCAACCAGCGGGCAGCACAGCCTCAGCAGGTGAGAAGTCCGCAGGCCCGGCCGCAGCAGGTGCGCCAGGCGAACAGCAACACCAATCGCGGCCAGCAGGTGCAGCGCCGCTCTGCCGAAAACGACCGGGCGAGTTCGCGCGGTATTGCCAATACCAACCGGTCCCGCCAGCAGCAGGCGAACCGCAACCGCACGCAGCAGCAGCGCGGCGTTGTGCAGGCCAGCAATCGCAACCAGCAGGCGCAACCGGTCGGCCGAAATGACAATCGCCGCTACGATCGCAATGACAATCGCAGCCCGAACAATCTCGGCACGCGGCTGCGCGAACGAAACGAGCGGCTCGGCAATATCCCCGTGACCAATCGCGACCGGGATCGCGACCGCGACTGGAACGATCGCGACCGCAATAATCGGACCGCGCGCAATGATCGCAATCGGGACTATCGCGACAACAACCGCAATTCGTCCTACCGCGATCGCGACCGCAACACCTCCTATCGCGACCGGGACCGCAACAGTTCCTATCGCTACAACAATCGCGACCAGCGCCGGGCAAGCAACAATTACCGCCGCTGGAACCGGGACGACTGGAGGCGCAGCGACCGCTATGACTGGCGCCGCTATCGCGACCGCAACCGCGTGGTCTTCCGCCTGGGCGTCTATTATGCGCCCTACCGGAATTACAGCTATCGCCGCCTGAGCATTGGCTACTTCCTCGACAGCCTGTTCTTCGGCAGCCGCTACTGGATCAACGATCCGTATTACTATCGCCTGCCGCCCGTCTACGGACCCTATCGCTGGATCCGCTATTACGACGACGCCCTGCTGGTCGATACGTATTCCGGCGAAGTGGTCGACGTGATCTACGACTTCTTCTGGTAGGCGCACAGCGCACAAGTCCCCCAGCCGGCGGTTCCCTCCCCCCAATCGGCCGCCGGCCCCTCGCCCCCGCCCCTCGTGGCGGGGGCTTCGTATTGAAGCGCCGGGGCATGAAGCGCTTGCCTACCGGTCCAGCCTTTGGAATCAGGGGGCATGAGCACGAAGATCAAACACGATCTGGCAGTCGACCAGGCCGCCTTGCGCAAGACCGGCAAGGCGGTGCGCGAGCGGCTCGCCGCCAATCCGCGCGTCTGGCAGTTCCCCAGCGACAAGGCCGAGCTTTACGCCGTGGGCGATTTCATGACGGCAGAGGAATGCGCGCGCATGGTCGCCATGATCGACGAGGTGGCCAAGCCGTCCGAGGTCTTCGATATCGACTATTCGGAAGGCTACCGCACCTCTTATTCGGGCGATGTCGATCCGCACGATCCCTTCGTGAAGAAGATCAACCGGCGGATTAACGACCTCATGGGCATAGAGCCCGAATGGGGCGAGACGATCCAGGGCCAGCGCTACATGCCCGGCCAGGAATTCAAGCCGCATCACGACTGGTTCTATCCCAATACCAGCTATTGGGAGTTCGAGATGGGGCGCGGCGGCCAGCGCGCCTATACCGCCATGGTTTTCCTCAACGATGTGGAGGAAGGCGGGACGACCGATTTCACCGATCTCGAGATTTCGGTCGAGCCCAAGCCCGGCGTGCTGCTGCTATGGAACAATGCCGATCAGGACGGAATGCCCAACAAGCACACCATGCATGCCGGCCGCCCGGTGGTGAGCGGATCGAAATACGTCATCACCAAGTGGTACCGTACGCGGAAGTGGACCTAAGCCCGCTCTAGCGCTTCGGCGATCAGCTTGCGGCTGTTTTCGATCCCGTAAAGCGCGATGAAGCTGCCCATGCGCGGGCCCTGCTCGCTGCCGAGCAGGGTCTGGTAAAGTGCCTTGAACCAGTCGCGCAGGTTCTCGAAGCCATATTGCTCCTGCTTGCCGATCTCGTAGACCTTGTTCTGCAGGTCTTCCGCAGGCGTCTCCGGATCGACCGTAGCGAGCCACGCATCGAGTTCGCGCAGCGCGGCGGCTTCGTTCGCGGTCGGTGCGCGCTTGTTCAGCGTCGGCGCCACGAAATCCCGGTTGTAGGCGAGCGCCTTCTCGACCAGCCGGTAGAGATCGGGGTGATCGTCCGGGTCGGCATCGTGCATGTAATTGCCAAGGTAAGACCACACCTGCTGGTGCGTCGCCCCGGCACCGAGCACGCTGACGAGGTTGAGCAGCAGGCCGAAGGTAACGGGCAGGCTGTCGCCCGCGCCATCGTCATTATCCGTCGCGTGGAGCAGATGCCAGGCCGGGTTACCCAACCGCTTGTCCCATTCCTGCGAGGGAATGCTGGACCGGAACTGCCAGTATTCGTCCACCGCGCGCGGGATCACGCCGACATGCAGCTGCTTGGCGCTCTTGGGATTGGCGTAGATGTAATGACCCAGGCTCTCCTCGCTCCCATAGGTAAGCCACTCCTCGATCGAGAGGCCATTGCCCTTCGACTTGGAAATCTTCTCGCCCTTGGCATCGAGGAACAGCTCGTAGATCAGCCCTTCCGGCTTGCGCCCGCCAAGCACCTTCACGATCCGGCCCGACTGGGTGACACTGTCGGTCAGGTCCTTGCCGCACATCTCGTAATCAACGCCCAGCGCATACCAGCGCATGGCCCAGTCGACCTTCCATTGCAGCTTTGCCTGTCCGCCTAGGATGCAATGCTCGATCATCTCGCCCTCATCCTCGAAACGAACGATACCGGCTTCGGCATCGACGACCTCGACGGGCACCTGCAGCACGATCCCGCTCTTGGGACTAATCGGCAGCACCGGCGAATAAGTCGCCTGACGCTCGGCTCGCAGCGTCGGCAGCATGATCACCTGGATGTCGTCATACTTGCGCAGGACCTGGCGCAGGGCATCGTCGAACGCGCCAGAATTGTAGCGGTCCGAAGCCGAGACGAACTCGTAATCGAAGCCGAAACGGTCGAGGAATTCGCGCAGCCGCGCATTGTTGTGATGGGCGAAGCTTTCATGCATTCCGAAGGGATCGGGAATGCGCGTCAGTGGCTTGCCGAGATGCTGCTCGAGCATTTCCTTGTTCGGCACATTGTCGGGCACCTTGCGCAAACCGTCCATGTCATCGCTGAAGGCAACCAGCCGCGTCGGCGCGGGCGCGCCGTTCTCGCTCGCCACGATTTCATAGGCCTTGCGCACCAGCGTGGTACGCAGCACTTCCTGGAAGGTACCGATATGCGGCAGGCCCGAGGGGCCGTAGCCGGTCTCGAACAGCGCAGGCACGCCTTCGGGTTTGGCTCCGCCATAACGTTTCACCAGCTTCATGGCCTCCTGAAATGGCCAGGCCTTGGATGTACGGGCGGCAGAGACTAGTTCTTCATCAAACATGGTCGCGCGCTTTTGCCCAAAGACCCGTATTGCGCAAGCGCGAAAGGGCGCTAGGCCCCCGATCAGCAAAGCATCTTGGAGAGAATACCTTGGATTTCACGGAAACAATCCGCGAGCAGTTCAACATCATGGTGATGGACACGGTGGCGATGCTGCCCAAGTTTGCCGTCGCATTGCTGATCGTATTGCTGACCTGGATAGTCGCCAAGATAGTGGTCCGCATCGCCGGCAAGGCAGCCGTGAAAGCCGATCTGCGGGAAAACCTGCAGCAGCTTACCGCACTGGTCACGCGGCTGCTGGTCTGGACGGTCGGCCTGTTGACCGCTGCAACAGTCGCCGTGCCCGGCCTCACTCCTGCCGGCCTCTTCGCCGGGCTTGGCTTCGGCGCCGTCGCGATCGGTTTCGCGTTCAAGGATATCTTCGAAAACTTCCTGGCCGGCGTGCTGATCATGCTACGCGACAAGATGGAAATCGGGGATGTGGTCCAGACGGGCGGCATACTCGGCAAGGTTGAACGCACCACATTGCGCGAAACGCATATCCGCCAGTTCTCCGGCGAGCTGACGATAGTGCCCAACTCGATGATCTTCACCAACCCGGTCGAGATCATTACCGACGAGCCGGTGCGCCGCGACCAGATAATCGTTGGCGTTTCCTATGACACCGATCTGGACAGGGCCGCAGAGGTCATTCGCGCGGCAGTGGAAGGAATCGACCTAGTCGACATGGACAAGGGCGTCGATGTCTTTGCCGAAAACTTCGGATCGAGCTCAGTCGATTTTCTGGTTCGCTGGTGGTCGGATAGCGGCTCACAACCCTTGCCCGAGGCCAAGGACTTTGTCGTACGCGCGATCAAGAAGGCGCTCGACGATGCAGGCATCGAGATCCCCTTCCCCTACCTCACCCACACATTCAAGGAAGCGGTGCCGCTCAAGCAGGCCGACGCACAGGGCTAACGAGAAAGGGCGGCCAGTGGCCGCCCTTTCGCTATCCGGTCCGGCCGTGAATCAGGCCAACTCGATTTCGGTGATCATCCAGCCGTCAGCGCCCTTGGCATAGCGCGCTGACAGGGTCTTGCGGGCAGACTCCACGCCAGCTGCATTGCCTTGCAGGCGGGCCATCTGGACAAGGGTTTCATCGCCTTCCAGCTCCTGCGCGATCTCGACCGTGCAATCGTAACGAGCCGTCGCACTGGCTCCATCATCGGCAATGACGAAGCTCCGGGGCGCGTCGGCGAGCTCGAGGCTGAGCCTGCGGACGTGTTTGGCAATGCCCGGAGCGGCACGATCGGCGAACAGGTTCGCCGTGCTCTTTGCCCCGCCCCGATTGAAGGCGCGCAGGAAGTCGCGATTGAGCGCTTCGATGGCGCGTTCGTCCTGCAAGCGTGCGAGCGCAGCCTTGCTCCCATCGTCGGCAGCGATGGCAGCAACCGGAATGCCGATAGCGGCGGCCGGGGCCGCAACCAGGGCACCAGCCTTGAGGAAAGTGCGGCGAGTGGTGTCAGTATTGTTGCTCATGACGTTTACCCCCGGGTCCGGTCTTGGAAGAAGCGTTCGACATCGAACTGGCCGGCATGCCGCAGCAGAGCGCCGACCGGGCTCATGCTCAGACCTTCGGTCCCGCAGTGATAGCCAATGCCGATATCGTGCATGGTCCGCATGTTGAGCAGGATCGTACCAAGCGTGCCGTTACACGCTTCCTCGATCCAGTAGAGGAAGTAGAGCCCGTCGCGGATCTTCACCTGCGCGCCCGTGCCGGACCATTCGAGGCCCATCTGCTGCGTGCCGGTAAAGATGATCCAGCTGGTCGTGCCCGGTGTCGAATAGAGATGCATCGAGGTCAGGCCGGGCTGGTAGCTATAGGTGATGGCCCGTCCGAGCATGTCCTCTGTATAATCGTGCCGCGCGCTGCCGGGATCGGGAACGCCTTCCGATATGAGCTTGCCGAACAGGTGGCGGCAGCCCGCCTCGTTGGCGATGTAGGGCGTGTTAAGGTAGCCGTTATAGCAGGTCGCCTTGCCTTCCTCGAAATCGAGCACTGTGATGTGGCCATCATGGTTCGGCTCGCCCTTGAGGCAATAGCCCATCAGGAACACACCCTCGATCGCTTCCCAGGCATGGTAGCGAACGGTCTGCCAGGCCCCGCCATCCTTGCGATATCGCAGTTCGTCCACGCTGGTGAACTCGTAGTCCATGGTCGGGCCGTTGTCGTACTGGATGGTCGCCGACTTGCCGACAAGCTTGTCGCTGGGCGTATCGACATTGGTAGCCATGCCGGTAGCGCCGCTGCCTGCACCGACGCGCTGCGCGAAGACATGCGTATTGTCAGGAACGATGGCGTCGACCTCTTCCTTGGTCATGGTCGCGTAGGTTTCCATCGGGCGATAGACCGCCCGCGCACCCTTGGCCGTAGCATCGACATCTTCGGTCTGGCCCGGCCCCGGGCGCGGCAGCATCGGGCCGCCCTCGGTCGAGCCGAAGGTTTCGAACTTGGCGATCTGGCCTAGCCATTCGCCCTCTCCGCTGAAAACGTAGAATTCCAGCTCGTCAGCCGCGTTGAAGCCCAGCCGCAAGCCCACCTGTGTGAGCTTGTTCACGTCGAAGGCATAGACGGTGAAGATGCCCGAGAATTCGCATTCGGTGCGGGTGTAGATATATCTGCCGTGGCCGATCTCGATATAGTCGGCAGGAGCGCTATGGCCCAGATTGGGCTCCAGGTTCGTCCGGCTCAGTTCGACCCAGTGGGTGTATGAAATCGAAGAATAATATTCGAGCGTCTCGGCGCCATTATCCTGCTTCCAGTAATAGCCCCCGCCCTCCAGCCGGTTGTTGAACTCGTGGCGGACTGTGCTCGGCTCCTCTCCCTCGACTGCGACATAGCCCTGGTAGACTTCGCGCATGATCTCGCGCTTGCGCTTCTCGTAACCGCCGAACCAAATTTCGAAAACGGTGGCGGCATTGGTGTGATTGTCGATCACCACGGCATAGCCGCGCAGCTCCAGCGGGATCATATGGGCGAAGAAGGTGATGTCGCCCATGTCGAGCGCCCTGTAGCCCGCCTGAGTTGGTGTGCCATCGTCCACCGTCAGCGCCAGGCTGTCAGCGGTCGGGAAACTGTAAGTCAGGGTCGGGCCATCGACCCCGGTTGTCCCATTGTCGCAGACGATCCGCACAGTCTTGCCCACCAGCGATCGGCTGGCGCGCGAGGCAGATCGCGGTCCGACGGTCGAAACCGACGCAAGTCTGGTACTGATGTCCGCCTCGGAAAGCGCGGTCCATGGGATCCGAAACAACGGCAAATCGGGATAGGCTTCACCCGGCATCTGACTTCTCTCCCTATGCAATGCGACGAAAGGTATCATGCGCCACAGGGTCGTCCAGAGCCAAGATTCATCCAATTGTATCAAGCGGCGCTTTTGTTTGGCCTTTCCGGATTCGGCTCGCTAGCCTTGGGCAAAGTCAAATTCTGGAGGGGATTTCCATGAAGAAGATCGCTGCCGTCAGCCTGACGGCCCTTGCCCTTGCGGCCTGCTCGCAGGAGCCGGAAGTCGAGCTGCCGATCATCGGCACCGCAGAGGGCTGCGCGGCCCTGACCGCAGAGGCGCTCGGCGCAACCGAAGCCAGCACAAATTGGGTCGAGGCGAGCGAGGCGCTGCCTGCCTATTGCGAAGTCACCGCCACGCTTTCGCCCGTCGAGGGCTCGAATATCGGCGTGGTCTATCGCCTGCCTGCCGAATGGAACGGCAAGCTGCTGGGCCTTGGCGGCGGCGGCTGGGCCGGCAATGTCACCATCCAGAGCGCCAGTGACGGCCTGTCCAAGGGTTATGCCACGCTGCAGACCAATGGCGGCAATGACGGCACCGATGTCTGGGCAAACAGCTGGATGGTCGAGCGGCCGGAATCGGCGATCGACTTCTCTCACCGTGCGATTCACGAAATGACCGTGAGGGGCAAATCGGTGGCGGACAGCTACTACGGACAAGAACACCAGCTTGCCTATTTCCAGGGCTGCTCGACCGGAGGACGCATGGCGCTGATGGAAGCGCAGCGTTACCCGGACGATTACGACGCGATCATCGCCGGCGCCCCGGTCTATACCTTGCAGGTCCAGACCAGTTCGGTGTTCAAGACGCAGACATTCGCCGCAGGTAATGGCGCGGGTGGTTTCACCATGGAAGACCTGCAACTGGTGCAAGGCGCAGCCCTCGCCCAGTGCGACGCCAATGACGGTGTCGAGGATGGCATCATCAACAATCCCGCCAGCTGCACATTCGACCCTGCCAGCCTGCAATGCGAAGCGGGCAAGACGGCAAGCTGCCTGACCGCGCCGCAGGTCACCGCCATGCAGACTGTCTATGATGGCATTCGCGCCTCTGACGGCAGCTTTGCCATGGCGCCCATGCAGCGTGGCGGCGAAGCGGGCTGGTCGTTCTTCACCGTCGCCGATGGATCGGGCGTCGATGCCACGGGCGGCAATGGCCTGGTCAATCTCTTCCCGCTCTTCTTCGGCGACGAGGAGGTGACTATCGCCAGCTTCGATGACGCCAATTACATCGCCGTGCGCACCAGCGAATTCGCCGACATGTACGAAGCGAAGGACCCCGATCTCTCGGCCTTTTTCGCCAATGGCGGCAAACTGCTGATGTATCACGGCGAAAACGACCCTGCCCCCAGCACCCTCGTCACGGCAGAATATGTCGATGCGGTCATGGCGCAGAACGAGGCAGCAGCTGACCAACTGCGCTATTTCCCCATTCCCGGCATGGGCCATTGCGGCGGTGGACCGGGCGCGGATTCTGTCGATTACCTGGCCGCTCTCGACGATTGGGTGAACACCGACGAAGCGCCCGAACGCTTGATCGGCGGCAAGATGGACGGTTCGCTGACCCGCCCGCATTGCGCATGGCCCAATGTCGCGCGCTTCGAGGGCGAAGGCGATCCCAACGATCCCGAAGGTTGGAGCTGCGTCCCGCGCAGCTGATCCGGCTGGCCAAAAGCGAAAGGGGCGGCACCGCGAGGTGCCGCCCCTTTCCTATTTCGCGTTGGGTCAGGCGACGTTGGGCAAGTCACGGCGCGCCAATTCTGGCCAGTTCATGGGATATTGGCTGAAATCGATGTTCGACGTGCCGTTCTCGAACTTGCGACCGAGCGACTGCAGGATCAGCCTTGCCCGATGACGCCGCGCCTTGCGGGAGCGGAACGGATTGGCACGGTCGGGCTGCGCCGCAACCATGCGATCGAGCAGGGCCTTTCGTTCCTCGAGAGCGGCCGGAGCCTTGCGCGGCAGGGCAATTGCTGCACCGGCATGCGGCAGTCCGCCCTCGCCTTCGCGCAATTGCGATTGCGGAGGATCCTGGCGTGCAGACAGCGGCAGCGCCCAGTCGCGGATGTCGCGCTCAGGCCGTTTTTCAGGCGCAGCTTCGTCGGGCACAGTCGCGGCGATCGACTTCAGAGGCTCTCGCGACTTGGCAGTCGGTTTGACCATCGGCCTTTCGACACGCGGAACGGCTACTACCGCACGCCGCCGACGCAGGCCGAGGAATACCAGCAGGCCCAGGACCAGCAAGGCAAGAAGCGAAATCGCGCCTGCGATCAGACCGACATCATTTGCCGTGCCATCGGCCTGCGGCACGCTCTCGGGCAGCGGTTCGATGAAAGGCTGCGGGGCGACGAAGAGGGGTTCGTCCGCCGCCTCTTCGGCAATCGGAAGCGGAGGTTCCTCGATTGTGGTCACGCTTTCATTCGCAGGAGCCGGGGTGGCGGCAGGAGCGGAGGCAGGCTCATTGGCCTGTGCGACCCTCGCTTCGGAATTTCCGGCCGGAGACGCTGCCGCCTGCTCCGGCTGCTCGGGAATTTCCTGTACGACCGGATTCGAGGTGGTGACGATATTGCTGGGCGAGGTTCCTGGTGCCGGCGCAGGCGATGGGGGGGAACTCGCCTGGCCGGCAGCGCCGCCGGGCAAATCGGCGGCAGTAGGAACGGGAACTTGCTGCGCAGGTGCGGGTGATTGCTGGGGCGCAACGGGAGACACAAGGACAGGCAGGGAAGGTCCCGGTTCGGGCGCAATCGCCTCTGTCTGCGCTGGCGCCGCAGGGGCTGCGGCTTCCTGCGCGAGGAGCGGGGATGGACCAAGCACCAGGGCCGCGGCAATCGCGGAACCGGCGCTGCGAGCGAGATATGATTTCGTCGTCATAGCAGGGATAGAAACAGGCAGTCGCGCTCCAGCGTTCCCGTAATCTGTGGTTAATCCGTGCGTTAGAATATTGTTTTTATTGTATTATCTGCGAAATTATCGCGACAGGCGGATTTGCTCCTGCGGCGAAATGAGGCGAAAATATGCCAGTCTCAGGCTCGTAACCGGCTTCAACGCTACTCTGTGCGGTGGAAGCGCAATCAGCACGCGTTTACTTTTCGTTCTCCCTTGCGCATTCTTGGCGCATGGCTCCCCCGACAAGTCCATTGGCGCTCCCTGCCCTGCATGCCAGCCATGCCGGATGCTGGCTGTGCGACGCGCATGGGGAGATCCGCACCATAGCCAAGGGTGAGGCGGTGATGGCCGCTGCCGACACGCCTCTGCTGATGGTCAACGCCCCGCTCATCGCCACGCGGCTGGGCTATCCCGATCTCTCGGGCCTCGACCTGCTCGAACTGTTCGCCTTCGTCCATCCGGCGCAGTTCTGCGTGCCCACGCCCAAGGCGCTGGCCCATGCGCTGGGCCTCGATGCGCCGGAAAATGGCGAGGACGTGCCCGCCTTTCTCCAGACCGCAGCCGCGTGCCTGCTGGCGACCTGCGAAAGCGAGGAATGGCGCGAGCGCGAAGGTGCATGGAGTTCGCTGCAATCGCTGGCCCGCTTGCGCTGGCCCTGGGCGCAAGTGCTTGCGCCGCATATCCGCCAGCCCGAACGGGCCGAGAAGTGGCTTTTCTCGCGCCTGCCGGAATGGGAAGAAACCGGCGAACGTCCGCAGCCACGCCAGGTCGAGCTTCCGCAGGATGTGGTGGAGCAGCAGCTCGACCGGCTGACCGGCGAAGGCGCGGAAAAGCGCGAAGGGCAGCGCAAATATGCAGCTGACGTCGCGCGCATCTTTGCCCCGCGCCTCAAGGGGGACCAGCCGCACATGCTGCTGGCGCAGGCGGGAACGGGCATCGGCAAGACGCTCGGCTATCTCGCGCCCGCCTCGCTCTGGGCGCAGGCCTCGGGCGGAACGGTCTGGGTTTCCACCTTCACCAAGAACCTCCAGCGGCAATTGCGCAGTGAGAGCGGTCGCGCATGGCCCGAGGAGCGCCCCGATGGCTCGCGCCCGGTCGTCATCCGCAAGGGGCGCGAGAACTATCTCTGCCTGCTCAATCTCGAGGACGCGCTGCAAGGCGGCTTTGGCGGACGCGCCGCAATCCTGGCGCAGCTTGTCGCGCGCTGGGCGGCATGGTCGCGCGATGGCGACATGGTCGGCGGGGACCTGCCCGGCTGGCTCGGCACCTTGTTCCGCCAGCGGGCGATCCGATCGCTGACCGACCAGCGCGGCGAATGCGTCTATGCCGGCTGCCCGCATTACCGGAAATGCTTCATCGAACATGCCGCACGGGCCAGCGCGCAGGCCGACCTCGTCATCGCCAACCATGCGCTGGTGATGGTCAATGCCGCGCGCGGGCGCGACCATGCGCAGCGCCCCACCCGCATCATCTTCGACGAGGGACATCACGTTTTCGAGGCGGCGGATTCGACCTTTGCCGCCGCGCTGACCGGGCAGGAGGCAATCGAGCTCAAGCGCTGGATCCTCGGCCCCGAACGCGGCTCCAAGGGTCGCCGCCGCGGCCTTTCCGCACGCCTCGCAGATGTCGCCAGCTATGACGAACAAGGCGCCAAGGCGATTGCCGCGGCCTGCGAAGCAGCCGAAGCCCTGCCCGGAGAGGGGTGGCTGCAAAGGCTGGCCGATGGAACGCCTTCGGGGGAGATCGAGACCCTGCTCGCCGCCGTGCGTGCGCTCACCTATGCGCGTGATGAAAGCGGCGGACAGGAGGCCGGCTACGGCATCGAGACCGAGGCCGCGCAGCTCGAAGGCAATTTCATCGAACTGGCACAGCAGGCGGGCGTCGCCCTTGGCGCCATTCGACAGCCGCTAATCAAGCTCGGCATCCAGCTCGAGCGCCTGCAAGAAGAAGCGCCCGACTGGCTCGACGGACAGGGCCGCGCGCGGATCGAAGGTGCGCGCTCCTCGCTCGCCTGGCGGATCGACACGCTCGCCGCCTGGGAAGCGCTGCTCGACCGGCTCGGGGGACCGGGCGATCCCGATTTCGTCGACTGGCTGGCTGTGGATCGCAGCGATGCGCGCGAATTCGATGTCGGACTGCACCGGCGCTTCCTCGATCCGGTGAAGCCCTTCGCCCGCACCGTGCTGGAGGGAACGCATGGCGCCATGCTGACCAGCGCAACACTGTGTGACCGCGACGCCGAAGGTGAGGACTGGAACAGCGCCATCGCTCGTTCGGGCGCAACGCACCTCGAAGTGCAGCCAATCCTGTCCACCTCCCCCAGCCCGTTCGACTATGCAAACAATGCAGAAGTGTTGATCGTCACCGATATCAAGAAGGGCGATCTGGCAGGATTGGCGGGCGCTTATGCGCGCATCATCGAGCAATGCGGCGGCGGCGTGCTCGGCCTGTTCACCGCGATCCGAAGGCTGCGCGCGGTGCATGGCCGCATTGCCGACCGGCTCGCCCGCGCCGGCTTGCCGCTCTTCGCCCAGCATGTCGATCCGATCGATACGGGCACGCTGGTGGATATCTTTCGCGACGATCCGCATGCCTCACTACTGGGCACCGATGCCTTGCGCGATGGTGTCGACGTCCCCGGGCAGAGCTTACGCTGCGTGGTCCTCGAACAGGTGCCATGGCCCAAGCCGAGCATCCTCCACCGTGCGCGCCGAGCGGCCAATGGAGGATCTGCCTATGATGACAGGATAATTCGCGCACGCCTCGCCCAGGCCTTCGGGCGGCTGATTCGCAGCAAGGACGACCATGGCCACTTTGTCGTCCTCTCGCCCGCCTTCCCCTCCCGCCTTCTGTCCGCCTTCCCCGAAGGCACACCCATTTCCAGGGTAACGCTGGACGAGGCTTTACATCGGCTCGGTGGCGGTGTTTGGGTGGACAAGGAAAGTGCGCCTGCAGCCAATGAGGATGACGCTTGGTAAAACTGCTTGGCCTATTGCGACATGCCAAATCCGACTGGGACGATCTGTCCAAGCGTGATTTCGACCGCGGGCTGAACAAGCGCGGGCGCAGGGGCGCTGCCTTGATGGGCTCGCATATCCTCGATCACGGCGTCGCTTGGAAGAAGATCGTCGCCAGTCCGGCAGAACGCGTGAAATGCACGCTTGAATCCTCCGGCCTCGCCATGCCGATAGAATTCGAGACCGGTGCCTATCTGGCCGATAGCGCCTGCCTCCAGCAGATCCTGCGCGAACAGGGCGGCGATGCCGATGCCGTCTTGCTGGCAGCGCATAATCCCGGCCTGCAGGAACTGGCGCTCGATCTCGTCCCGCCCGAAAACGAGGACAAGCTGTTCGACGAGGTCATGGCGAAATATCCCACCGCCGCCTTTGCCGTGATCGAACTGGCGATCGATGATTGGGAGGACCTTGCGCCCGGCACCGGCAAGATTGTGCATTTCGCGCGGCCGCGCGATCTTGATCCCGAACTTGGTCCTGAAAAGGTCGGTTAGGCGGCTTCGAGCGCGCCCGCCAGCCGCGCCCGGATCGCCCGAAGCTGCGACAACACATCGACTACGGCTGGCGTGAGCTCGACACTCTTCTGCGCCGCCTCTGCTCCGTTCAATGCCTGTCTGGCACCCTTGATCGTGTAGCCTTCACGGTTCACCAGGCGGTTGATTTCCGCCAGCAGGGCAATGTCTTCGGGCCGGTAGTAACGCCTGCCGCCGCTCCGCTTGAGCGGCTTGAGCATGGGAAACTGTTCTTCCCAATAGCGCAAAATGTGCTGCTTGATCCCGAATGCCGCCGAAACCTCCCCGATCGTGCGCAAGGCGTCAGGTGCCTTGCCATCATCGAAACGGGGAGTGTTCGGAAATGCGCTCACGATGCCTGGCTGATCCTGTCCTTGAGCTTCTGGCTGGCGCGGAAGGTCATGACACGGCGCGGCGTGATCGGCACTTCGACACCCGTCTTGGGATTGCGCCCGATCCGTTCCTTCTTGTCGCGCAGGATGAAGCTACCGAAGCCGGAGATCTTCACATTCTCGCCATCGGCCATCGCATCGCACATCTTGCCGAGCAGAGATTCGACAAGGTCGAGGCTCTCGGCCCGGGAAAATCCCATCTTGCGATTGATCGTCTCCGCCAGATCGGCACGGGTCAGCGTGCCGACGGATCGCATAGAATCCATGCGTCCAATCTCCTGTAATCCGGCGACCCAGTGCGGATTATGCAGGAATCACCGGACCTTGGCAAGGTTAAGGCCGGCCTCACCCGCTAGATTTTGAACAGGCTGGCGCCCCATGTGAAACCGCCGCCCATGGCCTCCAACATGACCAGGTCGCCGCGCTTGATGCGCCCGTCCCGCCACGCAGTATCGAAGGCCAGCGGCACGGATGCCGCAGAGGTATTGGCATGCTTGTCGACCGTGACGACGACCTTGTCCATCGGCAGACCCAGCTTGCGTGCCGTCGCGTCGAGGATGCGCAAATTGGCCTGGTGGGGAACCACCCAGTCGATGCTCGATGCCTCGACACCGGCCTTGTTCAGGACATCGTTCAGCACCTGTGCGAGATTGGTTACCGCATGGCGGAAGACCTCGCGCCCCTTCATCTGCACATGGCCGACAGTGCCCGTGCTTGAGGGGCCACCATCGACGAAGAGCAGGTCCGAATACTCACCATCGGCATGCAGCTGGCTTGCGAGCAACCCCGGACCATCTTCCGCAACCTCTTCGGATCCAATGACAAATGCGCCTGCTCCATCGCCGAACAACACGCATGTGGCACGGTCTTCCCAGTCAAGGATGCGGCTGAAGGTTTCCGCACCGATCACCAGCGCGTTCTTGGCCATGCCTGCGCGGATCATCGAGTCCGCGGTGGCAAGCGCGTAAAGGAAGCCCGAACATACGGCAGAAACATCGAAGGCCGGAAACCCCGCTCCGCCCAGCGCATGCTGCACCTTGGTTGCCGTTGCCGGGAACGTCTGGTCAGGCGTTGCCGTCGCCAGAACGATCAGGTCGATATCGGATATCGTCAGCCCGGCATTGTCGAGCGCGGAGCGCGCGGCATCGGTCGCCAATGTCGCGGTGGTTTCGCCCTCGCCCGCAATATAGCGCTGGGCAATACCGGTACGTTCGCGGATCCATTCATCACTGGTGTCGACGGTCTTGGCCAGTTCGTCATTGCTGACAACGCGTTTCGGCAGGGCAGAACCCGATCCCTTGAATATGGTGCGAATCACTTGCTGCCATTCCCGTTGTCGCGCAGTCGCTCCTCGCCCAGTTCGGCAAGGTCGGCCGCGATGCGCTGAGTCAAATCCTCTTCGAGCAATCGTGCCGCCACTGCAACGGCATTGGCAACGCCCTGCGCATTGGCGCTGCCATGCGATTTAACAACCACGCCATTGAGGCCGAGGAAGACCGCGCCATTGTGGTTGTTCGGATCGAGATGGTGCCGCAGCAGCTCGGTCGCGGGACGCGAAACCAGGAAACCCACCTTGGACCGGAAAGAGGACGTGAAGGCCTCCTTGAGAAGGTCGGTGACGAAGCGCGCCGCGCCCTCGATCGCCTTCAGTGCGATATTGCCCGAGAAACCATCGGTCACCACAACGTCCACTTCGCCGCGATTGATCTTGTCGCTTTCGATGAAGCCGTCGAAGCTCATTGCCAGGCCGGTCGCCTGCTGCAGCTGGGCTGCAGCATCACGTAGCGAGTCCGTGCCCTTGGTTTCCTCGGTCCCGATATTGAGCAAGCGCACGCGCGGATGCTCACGCCCGGTGAGGATGCGCGAATAGGCGGCGCCCATGATCGCGAACTGGACGAGGTTGCGGGCATCGCAATCGGTATTGGCGCCGAGGTCGAGCATGACCACGTCATTCTCGCCAAGCGTCGGCATGATCGCCGCCAAGGCAGGACGGTCGATACCCGGCATGGTGCGCAGGGCAAGCTTGCTCATCGCCATCAGCGCGCCAGTATTGCCCGCGCTGACGGCCGCACCGCAATCGCCCGCCTTCACGGCATTGATAGCGATGCCCATGCTGGTGGTCTTGGCGCGGCGAAGCGCCTGGGTCGGCTTTTCCTCACCGCCGACGACATCGTCGCAGTGGAGGATTTCGGAGGCCCCTGCCATGCCCGGATGCTGTTCGAGAGCGGCCTTGATCCGCGCCTCGTCACCCACAAGCAGGAATTTGAAACGGTCATGGCGGCGCCGCGCAAGCGCCGCGCCCGAGACCATTACGCGCACACCTTCATCGCCGCCCATCGCATCGATAGCGATACGCGGCAGGCTCATGCGCTAAATACCCCCTTCAGTAAGGGCTTAGAGCCCTTTGGGCTCGAGGATCTGGCGGCCATTATAGTGGCCGCAAGCGGTGCACAGATTGTGCGGGCGCTTCAGCTCACCACAATTCGAGCATTCGTGGAATGCTTCGACCTTGAGCGAGTCATGACCCCGGCGGTTGCCGCGACGATGCGGCGATACTTTTCTCTTAGGGACAGCCATTGCGGCACCTGTTCCTTGAAAATGCTAAACTTGTTGATAGCCGCCCTAGGGCAAGCAACCCGCCCGCGCAAGCGCGGCGGAAGCTGGCCTTTGGATGCGGCGAAGGCGCGCGCTATACAGGTTTTTCCCCGCGTTGCAAGCCGCGTGGGACGCCTTTATTGCATGGGTCGGGACCAAGGTTGGGGATAGCGCGTGAACCTGCATATCACTCTCGTTTCGGCAGCGATTGCCGCACTCATCAATCTGTGGCTGGCCATGCGTTGCGGCAAGGCCCGCTTCGATGCAGGTATGATGCACGGGGATGGCGGCAATCCAGCCCTTATCAAGCGAATGCGCGCGCAGGCCAATTTCATCGAATATACGCCCCTCGTCCTGATCCTGGTCGGAGCGCTCGAAATGACCGGCCATGGCGGCTGGCCCCTGGCACTGGCCGCTTTCGCATTCTTGCTCGGCCGTATTGCGCATGGCCTGGGGATGGATGCGGACGAAGCAGGCGCCTTGCGCAAGGCAGGTATGTTTCTGACTTTCGTGCCGACGCTCGGACTGGTCGTGACAGCCCTGTTGGCAGCCTTCGACCTGATTTGATCAGGCCAGGATCATCTAGGCCCGCCCCAGCGCGGCATCGCTGACGAACTGGTTGGTCTGCCGCTCGCGCCCGAAGGTGGAATGCGGGCCGTGGCCGGGCACGAAGGTCACATCGTCGCCCAATGGCCAGAGCTTGCCGGTAATCGCGTCGAGCAGGTCCTGGTGGTTGCCCATGGGGAAATCGGTCCGTCCGATCGAACCGGCAAACAGCACGTCCCCGACGAAAGCGAACCTGGTCTGCGGATGGAAGAAGACGACATGGCCCGGCGTGTGGCCGGGGCAATGGATTACTTGCAGCTCAACCTCGCCGAATGACACCGTGTCGCCATCCTTGAGCCAGCGGTCGGGCTCGAAAACCTCGCAATGCATGCCGAAGCGCGGACCGTCATCCTCGAGGCGGGAAATCCAGAAGCGATCGTCCTCATGCGGTCCCTCGATCGGCAGGCCGAGTTCCTTGGCCAGCATGCCTGACTGGCCGCAATGATCGGCATGACCGTGGGTGAGGAGGATCTTCTCCAGCGTCACGCCCGCGCGCGCCGCAGCGTCCTTCAGCTTGTCGAGATCGCCGCCCGGATCGATCAGCGCGCCCTTCATCGTCTTTGAACACCAGACGAGCGAGCAGTTCTGCTCGAAACCCGTGACGGGAATGATGGCGGCGCGGAGGGGAGATTGTTGCGGAGAAGTCATGCAACGAAAGTGGCGATACGGCCTTTCGAATGCAAGCAAGTGCCGCCTCTGCTTTTTCGGTCCGTTAATGAACCACCTGTGCGGTAGGCAAACCGACCGTCAGGTTTCGCGACCGAGTTCCGCCGCTGCAGGTGCTGCGGTCCCGGGGATTACCGTGCTCGTCCGTCCATACATCGTCCTGCAAGTCACCCGCGGTGACCGCGGCCACAGCGAAGCCTGCTCGCGATTTCTTGGCCGAATACATCAGCCCGTCCGCGAGACGCAATTCGCGGTCGATCGACTGTGAGCCGAGCGGAAGAAACAGGGCGCCCAAGCTGCAGGTAAGAATGCCTGCTTCCCGGTCTTCCTCGCGATTTAGCACCGCGTCTAGCCGCTCGGCCACCAGCTTGGCGGCCGCTTCATCCCTTACTTTCATGAAAAGCACGAACTCGTCGCCACCGATCCGTGCAAAAAGGTCAACCTTGCGGATTGCTCCCCTGATGCGACCGGCAAGATGGCAGAGACCTTCGTCCCCCTTCTCATGTCCCATAAGGTCGTTCAGGCGCTTGAGTCCGTCGACATCGGCAAAGACCAGCATGGCGGGTCCATTTCGGTTCGCATCGGCCTTCATCGTTTCGAAGAACGCTTGCCGGTTGAGTGCGCCGGTCAAGGGGTCAGTCCGGGCAAGACGCCATTCCCTCTCAAGCGACGCCCGCGCCTGACTGAGCATGAGCACCACCGCCAGCACAGAGAAAAACTTCAATGCGATGTCGGACGCGGCGATACCCGAACCATGCGGGTATCCCACATGGTTGCCGCTTAAAGTCTGGAATGTCAGGATGGCCGTTCCCAGCAGAACAGCCATTGGCGCACTGGTGAACCAGGCCGCAAAGGCGCAGATCATCAGGTAAACCGGCCCGTACCATATCTGTGGCGGCGAATAGTAGTCTGCTACCAGCGCCACTAATGCTACACATGCAATCACGCCTGCGGCTATCGGCTTGGAAACACGGATAAAAGCGGGTGGCCCGACACGGAAGGCCCGGGTCTTCTCTCCCCTTCGATCTGTTCGCGCGCGCATCGACATTCACAGTCTATAGCGAGCGCACCGCTAAATTATTGCTAATGACGACGCCGGTGACCGTGAGCACGGACGCTCTCAAGACAGAATGCTACAATCGCCCGCTTTTCCAGACCACGCGGCCAATAATGTCGATCTCGTCGGCAGAAACGCTAATCGGCGGATAGGCGAGATTTTGGCTCAGAAGCGAAAACTGCCCCTTTCCTTGCGACGCTACACGCTTGACCAGCAGGTTTCCGTCGAAACGCACGACATAGACCCCGTCGCGAAATCCGCCCGGCCGGCAATCGACAAGCAGGTCGTCCCCTTCGCGCAGTAATGGCACCATGGAATCGCCAACCACTCGAATTGCAGAGAGATTGGCAGGATCGAGCCCGTGTTCACGCAGCCATTTGCGCGAAAAGCGAAAGGCATCGAAACCACGCTCGGCACCCGGCGCTGCGCCCGGGCCGGCGGAAGCATCGACCGACAGGCGCTGCACCTCGACCCAATCCCGATTCGTATCGTAGGATTTTTCCTCTGGCCCACCCAGTTCCGACTCGGGCACACCGAAGAACTCGGCCAATTTGCGGCGGTCATCCTCCTCCAGCTTCCTGGGACTGCCCTTTGTGATATATTGCTGCAAATACGTTGGGTTACGCCCGAGCATGCGCGACAAACCGGCCAGGCTATTACCGCCTTCACGAACCAGATCGGCAAGTTTCTCTCGCGCACTCATCCCGGATTCCCTGCATTTGCGTAGTAAACGCCCCCTACATGAAGTATTTTTCCTAGACAAGTAGGATTTTGCGAGACAGCTATTGGCACGGTGATTCGCCAGCAACATTGCCTTGAAGAAATTCAAGAAGAGAGGAGCCAGTATGCTGATCCGCAAGATCGAAGTTTTCCTGCGCCGCACCGGCATGCCCGCCACCAAGTTCGGTCGCCTTGCCACGCATGACCCGCGCTTCGTGCTCGACCTGCGCAATGGCCGCATGCCCCGTCCTCGCACCGAAAAACGGGTGGAACATTTCATGAACACTTATCGGGAGCGCACCCATGCATATTGAAACCACCCGCAAACCCTCTCCCGCCCGCAAGCGCATGCGCACGCCCGGCGAACGGTTGCTCGATGCGCTGGCCGAACTCGCGCAAGGCAAGGGTCACCTGATCCGTCACAACGAACGAAACTGGGCCAGCATCACCTTTGCCGGGACGCGGCACCGGGTGGAAATGTTGTTCGAAGGCGAAGGGGCGGTCGAAGCCGGCGAGTGCTTCATCGCCTTCCTGCCCGAGCACGAATTTGCCATTCCCGGCCAGCTGGTGGCCGATGCGGTAGTGACCGAAGTCGATCATTCGCTCGACCCGCTCTTCTTGCGGGTCAAATGCGAGCTGCTGCTGCTGGAGGAGGGGTAGAAGGATTGCGGGAAGCTATCAGCTGCTTGAGTTCCTCAGCCTTCTAATCGGGTCGTATATTCCTCAAGCACGGCAACGTAGACCGTCTGCGCAAGGTTCTCGTCAGCGAAGGCGTCGGCGTTCGTCAAATGCCCATCAAAGCCGCTCACCTTGGAAAGCTGCTTGCCCTCGCGCCAGACGAGCATCAAGCCATGCTCTTCTTCCCAAACGCACTCCGCTTCCATCACGACGAAACGGATTGCTGCATCGTCGCGATCCGACTCGACGAAGATCGCCCCCGGACTGACAAATCCCCAGATTTCGTCTGGGCTCGACAAGATGCCCATTTCCGCGTCGAGCCAGTCCTGATCGTCCACGCCAACACCCGCATAGAAGTCCTGGAAATAGGCATAGACATGCCGGGAATCAGCCAGCCTATTCTCCCTCCCTAATTGCAGGAAGGCCGCGATTGCCGGATCGTCAGGCGAGGTATCTTCGCTCAAATCCACACATGAATTGTCGAAATAGGGAACCTCGACCTGCATCCCCGTTTCTCCCCGGCAATTCCTAAACCCGCCTGATCACCAGGTTACGGATCTCGGTCATGTCCTCCATGGCGAACTTGATGCCTTCGCGGCCGAGACCGGAATCCTTCACCCCGCCATAGGGCATGTTGTCGACCCGGTAGGACGAGACATCGTTCACCACCACGCCGCCAACATCGAGAATATCCCAGGCTTCGAGCACCTGGTGGATATTGCTGGTGAAGATGCCCGCCTGCAGGCCGAACTTGGAATCGTTCACCTCGGCCATGGCCTCTTCCCAGTCGGAGAAGCTGGAGAGATTGGCGAGCGGTCCGAAAGCTTCCTCGGTCACAGCGGAGCAGGAGCGCGGCACACCCTCGAGCAGGGTCGCCTCGAGCATGGCTCCGTCGAGCCCGCCGCCGCATAGCAGCGTCGCGCCATTGGCCACCGCCTCGTCGATCCAGCCCTTGAGGCGGGTAGCCTCTTTCACGCTGATCATCGGGCCGATGAAGGTGTCCGGGTCCTTGGGGTCGCCGGCTTTGAGCGTGGCCGTCTTGGCGACGAGCATCTCCTTGAACTCGTCATAGACATCCTCGTGGATGATGATCCGTTGCACGCCGATGCAACTCTGCCCGCTCTGGTAGAAGGCGCCGAAGATGATCCGCTCCATCGCGTGCTGGAGGTCGGCATCCTTGTCGACGATCACCGCGGCATTGCCGCCCAGTTCGAGCACGACCGGCTTCTTGCCCGCCTTGGCCTTGAGCGTCCAGCCCACGCCTGGCGATCCGGTGAAGCTGAGCAGCTTGAGGCGTTCGTCCGTTGTGAACAGGTCCGATCCCGCGCGGCTGGCGGGCAGGATCGAGAAGGCGCCTTCGGGCAGGATGTCGCATTCGGCCAGCACCTCGCCCATGATGATGGCGCCAAGCGGCGTCATGCTGGCGGGCTTCATCACAAAGGGACAGCCGACAGCGATGGCAGGAGCGATCTTGTGCGCGGCGAGGTTAAGCGGGAAGTTGAAGGGCGAGATGAAGCTGCACGGCCCGATGGGCACGCGCTTCCACATCCCCATATAGCCCTTGGCGCGCGGGCTGATGTCGAGCGGCTGGACCTCGCCATAATTGCGCACCGCCTCTTCCGCGGCGATCTTGAACGTGTCGATCAGCCGGCCGACTTCGCCCTCGGCATCCTTGATCGGCTTGCCCGCCTCGACGCACAGCGAATAGGCCAGCTCGTCGAAACGCTCGCGAAAGCGTTTGACGCAATGTTCAAGCACGTCGCGCTTCTCATAGCTCGCCAGCCGCGCCATCGGCTCGGTAGCGCGCACGGCACCAGCAATCGCCTCATCGATGATGTCGGGCGTCGCCAGCGCGGTGCGGAAAGCCACCTCGCCGGTATATTTGTCGAGCACCTCAAGGTCGGTGTTGGGCTGCGCTGCCTTGTTGTTGAGGTAGAGCGGATAGGTGTCTTTGAGTTTGACCATCTGATCTACCCCCTCAGAGCTTCTTGCTCAGTTCCTTGATGTGGTGATTCAGGATCTGGTCGTTCTCCGAATAGTCGACCGGGCAATCGATCAAATGCACGCCGGGCGTATCGCGGCAATGCGCCAGTGTTTCGCGCAGGTGATCGCTGCTTTCGATCCGGTGGCCATGCGCCCCGAAGCTTTCGGCGAATTTCACGAAATCGGGATTGCCATAGGTCAGGCCCCAGTCCTCGAACCCCATATTGGCCTGCTTCCAGCGGATCATGCCGTAGGAGCTGTCATTGAGGATCAGCACAGTCAGGTTGAGGCCGAGGCGCACGGCGGTCTCCATCTCCTGGTCGTTCATCATGAAGCCGCCATCGCCGCAGATCGCCATGACCTTGCGCTCCGGGTAAAGCATGGCGCTCATCATCGCAGACGGCAGGCCCGCGCCCATGGTGGCGAGCGCATTGTCGAGCAGCACGGTGTTGGGCAAATAGGCGGTGTAGCCGCGCGCGAACCAGATCTTGTAGACGCCATTGTCGAGGCAGATGATCCCGTCCTCGGGCATGGAATCGCGCACCTGCTGCACCAAGTGCGGCGGGAAGATCGGGAAGCGCGCATCCTCGGCCAGCTTGCCCGTGTGTTCGAGCTCGGCCTTGTGATATTCGAGCATGTGGTCGAACTGCCACCTGCCCTGCGGGACGATGTCTTCCTTGATCTGCCAGATGGCATTGGCGATGTCGCCGATCACCTCGATCTGCGGGAAATAGACAGGGTCCACTTCGGCAGTCTTGGTCGAGACGTGGATCACGGTGGGCGGGCTGTCGTCTCCAACATCGCCATCCTGATCATTGCGCATGAAGAAGGGCGGCTTTTCGATCACGTCGTGGCCGACATTGATAATGCAGTCGGAGTCCTCGACGGCGCGGTGAACAAAATCGCCCGCAGACAGGGCCGCGCAACCAAGGAAGAGCGGATGCCGCTCATCGATCACGCCCTTGCCCATTTGTGTAGTGAGGAAGGGAATACCCGTCTTTTCGACAAATTGGCGCAGCATGCGGCCGGTCATTTTGCGGTTGGCGCCCGCGCCGATCACCAGCACCGGCGCCTTGGCCGCCTCGATCGCTTCTACGGCCTGGCGCACGGCCTTGGGCTCGGCGGAAGGACGGCGCGCCAGCGAGCGCGGGATCGGACGGCTATCGGTGTGCTCGTCGGCAATGTCCTCGGGCAGTTCGAGATGCACCGCGCCGGGCTTTTCCTCCTCCGCCAAGCGATAGGCTTCGCGTACGCGGCTGGGAATATTGTCGGCGCTGGCCAGCTGGTGGGTGAACTTGGTGATCGGCTCCATCATCGAGACGACATCGAGGATCTGGAACCGACCCTGCTTGCTCTTCTTGATCGGCTTCTGGCCGGTGATCATCAGCATGGGCATGCCGCCAAGCTGGGCATAGGCGGCAGCTGTCACGAAATTGGTCGCACCAGGTCCCAGAGTTGCGACACAGACGCCGGTCTTGCCGGTATGGCGGCCATAAGTCGAAGCCATAAAGCCCGCACCCTGCTCGTGACGGGTAAGGACCAGCTTGATCTTGTCGGAGCGCGACAGCGAGTCGAGGAAATCGAGGTTCTCTTCGCCGGGCACGCCGAAGATATATTCGCAGCCCTCGGCCTCGAGGCATTCGATAAAAAGATCCGATGCTTTCTGCTTGCCAGATTCGGCCATGCAACAACTCCCCTGCCTGGGCTTTCCCCCCGAAAGCCCTCCTCAAGTTGCAGCGACCGCAAGGCGTCTGTTGCGCCTCATTCGCAACTCGTAACAGAGGTAGAAGTCAGAGTCATGGCGGAAAGCAGCCGCTCAATATCCGAGCGCCAGGTCCACCTCGGACTCAAGCGCTTCACCGGCCATGAACTTGCTGCAATTCAACACGAAACGATCGACCGCACGCAGGAAACTACGCTGCGTCGGCATGCCGGCAAGATGCATGGTCACATGACAATTGGGCACGTCCCACAGCGGATGATCGGCGGGCAACGGCTCGGGATCGGTCAGGTCAAGAACGGCGCCGCCGATCTTGCCTGCGCGCAGCGCAGCGACCAGCGCATCCTGGTCGACAATGTCCGCGCGCGCGACATTCACCAGCACGGCGCAGGTCTTCATCGCTGCCAGCACGTCCGCATCGATCATCTTCGCTGTGTCCGGCGTTCCCGGCATGGCAAGCACCACCCAGTCGAACGTGCCGAGCTGAGCCTGCCATTCATCAGGGCCGAGCGTCCCGTCGCGCCCGCTGCGCGTGACGGGAACCACCTCGACCTCGAATCCCGCGAGCATGCGATGCACCGCGCGGCCGATCTCGCCATAACCGAGTATCAGCGCCCGGCTTCCCGCCAGTTCGACCGTCCCCGGAGGTCCCGACAGCCAGTCATGCGCATCCTGCGCGCGCACAATCTCTGTATAGCCGCGCGCCACCGCAAGCATGGAAAGGACTGCAAACTCGGCCACCGGACCGGCGTTGAGACCCGAGCCATTGGTAAGCTTCACACCGCGCACCTGGAAATCCTCGAGCGGCAGCCAGTCCACCCCGGCAAAGGCGGTGTTGAGCCATTTCAACCCAGTGGCGCGCTCCATCGCCTTGAGCGGTCGCGCCTTCTCGAACATGTCGAACCAGCCGATTTCGGCCTGCGGGGCCAGCTCGACCAATTGCTCGCCATCCTCCCACCACAGCGTGTCGATCCCGGCAGGCAGCCTTCCTGTCAGTGCCGATTTCGCAAGCGCAGGGAGCAGTGCGACAGTCAGAGCGTCCACTCCCAGCCAAGCGCATCGCCATCCATCACCTCGACGCCTTTCGCGGTGAGCTCGTCCCGCAGGGCATCCGAAGTGGCAAAGTCCTTCTCCGCCCGTGCGGCCTTACGGCGCGCCAGCGCGTCCTCGATCTCTTCCTCTGTGATCTCAGCGCCCTTTGGACGAATACGCAGGTCCTTTCGCGTGACGTTGAGCAGGTCGAGCCCCAGCACCGCATCCATGCTGGCCAGCAGCTGGTACTTGTGCACAGGGTCCATCTTCTTGAAGCCGAGCACCTCCTCCAGCACGGTCAGCGCGACCGGCGAATTGAGGTCTTCCGACATGGCATCGTCAAAGCGCGCAAGCAGCGGCAACAGCGCGCCGCCAATCTCGCCATGCGCCCATTCGAGCGTCCAGCCGCCATCCGGCTCGGCGGGAATATCCTCCAGGCGCTGCTTCAGCTTCTCGACCTGCATGAGCAGCCGCTTGAGCCGCGTCAGCGCCGCTTCGAGCCCGTCCCAGCTGAATTCCAGCTCGCTGCGATAATGCGCCTGCAGGCACATCATGCGGTAGGCGAGAGGGTGGTATCCCTTGTCGATCAGGAGCTGCAGGCGGAGGAATTCGCCCGCGGATTTACTCATCTTTCCAGAGCGTTCGACGAGGAAGTTGTTGTGCATCCACAGGTTCGCGCCGCTATTGGCGGTCTCCGCCAGCGACCCGCAACCGCAAAAGGCCTGGTTCTGCGCAATCTCGTTCGGGTGGTGGATTTCGCGATGGTCGATCCCGCCCGTATGGATGTCGAAAGGAAAGCCCAGAAGCTTGCCCGACATGACCGAGCATTCAAGATGCCAACCCGGTGCACCCCTGCCCCAGGGTGAATCCCATTCCATCTGCCGCTTCTCGCCCGGCGGGGTCTTGCGCCAGATGGCGAAGTCGGCCGCATTGCGCTTGCCTTCGACCGCTTCGATACGCCCCTCACCCTCATCGGTAACGGCGCGCGCCAATCGCCCGTAATCGGCGACGGTCGCAACATCGAAATACAGGCCCGAATCCAGTTCGTAGCAATGCTTGTCCGCGATCGATTTCGCGAATTCGAGCATGTCCTCGATATAATCCGTCGCCACAGACCAATGCGCGGGCTGGCGAATGTTGAGCGCCTTCACATCGGCCCAATAGGCCTCGGTATAGTGCTTCGCGATATCCCAGATGTCCTGCGCCCGCTGCGCGGCCATCTTCTCCATCTTGTCCTCGCCATCATCGGCATCGTCGGTCAGGTGCCCGACATCGGTGATGTTGA
This sequence comes from uncultured Altererythrobacter sp., assembly GCA_913056125.1. Taxonomy (GTDB): domain Bacteria; phylum Pseudomonadota; class Alphaproteobacteria; order Sphingomonadales; family Sphingomonadaceae; genus Alteraurantiacibacter. The sequence continues at coordinate 325,467 of CAJXNC010000003.1, read as the reverse complement.
TGACATGGGTGAGTTTGTAGCCTTTCCAGCTCAGCGTCCGGCCCAGCAGGTCGGCAAAGACATAGGCGCGCATATTGCCGATATGCGGGTAATTATAGACAGTCGGCCCGCAAGTGTAGACGCGCGCCTCGCCATGGTGGACGGGATGGAACGTCTCGAGCTTGCGCGTGAGCGAGTTGAAAAGCTGCAGGGCCGTGGCTGTCATGGCGGCGGGACTTAGAGCGAGTGGCTGATTTGGACAAGCCGCTGGAAGCGCGACAAATCGATAACCCCTCACACCTGACACACCCTCCTGAAGCGAAAAAGCGGGGCACTGCGCGGCCAATATGCAGGACGCTTGCTTGCGGGCGGAAATGCAGGCCATGCGGCCACGCTGGCATGGCCCAGCCGCAGTAGGAAAGCGGGGTTAGTCGCCGCCCATCAGTTCCACGCCGGTCAGTTCCCAGCCGATCCCCTCACGCGTGAAGAGCATTTTCGGACCGGCACTGCCATCCTCCCAGGTCGAGACCCCTTCGAAACGGTTGAGGCCCTGCCGCTCGACATCCCATTCGAGCTCCTGCCCGCGAAAGCGCTCGGGCACCAATGACGCGCCGAAAGACCCGACGGTGACAAGATTGGCCATACCGCGCGGGGTAATGGCGTTTTCGATCACGAGATCGCCCAGCCCGCCCACCAATGCGCCGCCAAGCTGTTCGAGCGCCCCGCCATCGCGCGTGCTTTCATCGATCGCTTCGCGGAACCGTCCGCTTGTGTCCGATTGCAACTGCTCGAAATCGATCCGCGCATCGAGTGCCTCGAGATCGCGATCTTGCGCGGCATCGACGATGCCCTTCATCGCCAGCCAGGGCGAAGCGACATACCAGCCGCCAAGGATGAGCGCGGCGATGACGAGGATGGTCAGGAGCTTGCGCATGGCGGTCTAGCCCTTTTTCGGGCGCGGGAAATGCTGGTCGACCATGATCACATTCCCGTCCGGGTCCTTGATCACGAAATGCGCCACGCCATCGCCGTCTGGATCGGCGCTTTGCTCGAAGGCAACGCCCTTGGCCTGCAACTCGGCCTGGATGTCGCGCACATCGGTGAAGTCTTCCAGCGGCTGGAAGCTCGCGATCTGCTCGGGATCATTGCTGAGGCCGGGATTGAATGTGAGGATGTTGTCCTCGAACATCTTCTCGAACAGGCCGATCACCGTACCGCCATTGACCATGATGGCGTAGCCGCCCTCGCCGCCTGTCTTGGTGAAACCCAGCTTCTCGTAAAAGGCCTGCGACCTGGCCAGATCCTCTACCGCCAGGCTGACCGAAAATGCTCCGAGTTCCATCCGCACTTCCCCTTCCACCGGGGACTATAGCAGGTCACTCAACCTCGAACAGGTCCGCGAGCTGCTCGATAATCGTGCCGCCAAGTTGCTCGACATCCATGATCGTCACTGCGCGCTTGTAATAGCGGGTTACGTCATGGCCGATGCCGATGGCGACAAGCTGGACCGGGCTCTGCTTCTCGATCCAGTCGATCACCTTGCGCAGATGCGTTTCCAGATAGCCGGCATTGTTCACGCTGAGCGTTGAATCGTCGACCGGCGCGCCATCCGAAATCACCATCAGGATCCGCCGATCTTCGGGCCGGGCGAGGATGCGGTCATGCGCCCAAAGCAGTGCCTCGCCATCGATATTTTCCTTCAGCAATCCTTCGCGCATCATCAGGCCAAGATTCTTGCGCGCGCGGCGCATCGGCTCGTCCGCCTTTTTGTAGATAATGTGGCGCAGATCATTGAGGCGACCCGGATTTTGCGGCTTGCCATCGGCCAGCCAGCGCTCGCGGCTCTGCCCGCCCTTCCAGGCGCGCGTGGTGAAGCCGAGGATCTCGACCTTCACACCGCAGCGTTCGAGCGTGCGCGCCATGATGTCCGCGCTGATCGCGGCAATCGAGATCGGCCGCCCGCGCATCGAGCCCGAGTTGTCGATCAGCAGGGTGACGACCGTGTCCTTGAATTCCTGCTCCTGCTCAACCTTGTAGCTGAGTGAATGGCCGGGACTGACGACCACGCGGGCGAGCCGTGCAGCATCGAGCAATCCCTCTTCCTGGTCGAAATCCCAGCTGCGGTTCTGCTGCGCCATGAGGCGGCGCTGGAGGCGGTTGGCGAGCCGCGTGACCACACCCTGCAATCCGGTGAGCTGGCTATCGAGATAGGCGCGCAGCCGGTCGAGTTCCTCGTAATCGCACAGCTCCGTCGCTTCGACGACTTCGTCGAACTGCTCGGTGAAAACCTTGTAGTCGAAGGTTTCGGGAAGGTCTGTCCAAGGGCGATTGGGGCGCACGGGCATCATGCCCTCCTCACCCTCGTCCCCGGCCTCGCCTTCGGTCATCTCGGTCTCGCCCTCGACCTCCTGCGTGTCTTCGGACTCGCCGTCACCCTCGCCCTGCTCGCCGGCAATCTCCTGCTGGCCCATTTCCTCGGACTGGTCGGGGGACTCCTCGTCCTGAGTCTCGTCCTTGCCGTCCTCGTCGGGGCCTTCTTCCTCGCCCGAATCGTCATCGATTTCTTCGGACTGGACGAGGTCGAGATGGCGCAGCATGTCGAGCGAAAGATCGCGGAAGGCCTTCTGGTCGGCGACATTCTCGGCCAATTGCTCGAAATCGTCGCCAATGCGGCTTTCGATATGTTCGCGAACCATCTCCACGCCTTCGCGCGCGGAAGGCGGGATCGGCTGGCCGGTCAGTTCCTCGCGCAACATCAGGGCAAGCGCGGTCTGTACCGGCACGTCATCGGCGTGTTCGGCGCGGCTGATCGGGTCCGAACGCGTCATCATCGTGGTCTTGGCGGCGAGGTTGTCACGCATGCCGGCAAAATTGTTTTCGCCGATCGCCTCGTAGCGCACGCGTTCGATCGCCTCGTAACAGGCGCGCGCTTCCGGCTCGGCGGGCATGGCGGCGCGGTGCAGGCCCTCGTTATGATGGCGCATACGCAGGGCGAAGCTGTCGGCAAAGCCGCGGGCCTCACGCGCCTGGTCGGCGGGCAAGTTGCGCCCCGGCATGGGCACGCGCAAGCTCTTGCCCGTCACATTGGGCGCTTCTGCGGTCCAGCCGACCTCCGCCTCCGGCTCATGCGCAATGGCACGCGCCGCGCCGGTCAGCGCCTGCTTGAACAGTTCGAGGGGAGATTCGTCAGCCATTCCCACGGCCTATATGGTCGCAGGCCGCGCGCTGTCACCCTGTCATTTTGGGTCAGAGCGCGGCGTTGGGTCCGAATACGCCAATGATCAGCGCATCGTTGGTGGAAAGCGGGTCCGCGCGGATCGCCGCTTCCTCGACGCCGATTTCCTGCCAGATCACGTCGTCCACACGGTCGGAGAACGTGTTCGCAACGCCCGCCACATCGACGCCGGTCAGGGAGGAGAGCAATTGCCCAACCAGCGGCTCACGCGCCACGCGCAGCGCCTGCCCTACTTCGGGGACCATGGCCTCGACCAATGTCTCGCCCATCGAGCCGCGCAGGAATTGCGTCGCCGCAGTCGGCCCGCCGCGCACCAGCGCCAGCGCATTGTCGACGCCGATCACCCGCACCGCATCGGCCACCAGGGGCGCGGCGCGGTCCGAGGCATCCTCGGCAATATCGGCAAAGGCATCTTCCATACGATCCTTGAACAGGGCAGATGTCAGGATCGAAGCAAGGATCCCGCCACGATTGCCCATGAAGCTTTCGAGACCGAGCGTGCGCACCCCCTCGTCCCAATAGCCGCCATCGGCCGTCAGCCGGGCAAAGGCGCGCGTGCTGGAAAGGAACAGCAATTGCCGGATCGCATCAATCAGGCTCCAGCGCTCGAAAGTAGCGCAGCCTGGAAGAGCGAGCGTGGTACTTGCAACGATCCCGCCAAGCACCGCTCGTCTGTCGCAAGGCGTCTTTTCCAGCATCTTCATCCACTTTCTCCTCTCGCGCGCTTGCGGTCCGGCATGTGGCGGGACCATATCGGGCATCCCATGAACCGCGTCCGCCTGCTTATCTTCAACGCCGCGCTCGGCCCGCTAGACTACAAGGTCCCGGAAGGGATGGAAGTAGTCCCGGGATCGGTCGTGGTCGCGCCGCTTGGCCCAAGGCAGGTGACGGGCATTGTCTGGGAAGAGGAACGCCTGCCCGCAGATTCGGTGCCCGACAGCAAGCTGCGCCCATTGCTGGGCGTGCTGCCCGTCCCGCCGCTCAAGGCTGAACTGCGGCGGCTGATCGAGTGGACGGCGGACTATTATTGCGCACCGATGGCGCATGTCGCGCGCATGGTCATTTCCAGCGGCGGAGCGCTCAAGGGCGCGGCGACCATGACAGAGTATCGCCTGTCGGGAGGGATGCCCGAGCGGATGACGGCGCAGCGCGAACTGGCGATGGCTGCACTCGAGGGCGAGCAGGCCAATATTCGCGAACTCTCCGAGATTGCCGGCGTCTCCGAGGGCGTGCTGCGCGGCCTCGTCAACCAGGGCGTGCTCGAGCCGGTGGAGGTCGATTGCGACCGCCCCTACCCCCGCGCGCGCGCCGACTTCGACGTCCCCGAACTCGAACCCGAACAGCAGGCAGCGGCGGATCGCTTTGTCGAGGCGGTCAGGGAGCAAGAATTCGCCCCCTTCCTGCTCGACGGCGTGACCGGATCTGGCAAGACCGAGACCTATTTCGAAGCCATCGCCGCTGCGATCGAGGACGAGCGGCAGGTCCTCGTCCTGCTGCCCGAGATCGCGCTGACCGAAGCCTTCCTGCGCCGTTTCGAAGACCGCTTCGGCGCTGCTCCCGTCCTGTGGCATTCCTCGCTCAAGGCAACCGAACGCCGCCGCGCCTGGCGCGCCATTGCCAGCGGCGAGGCGCAAGTCGTGGTCGGTGCGCGCTCGGCCCTGTTCCTGCCCTATGCCAATCTCGGCCTGATCGTGGTCGACGAAGCGCATGAGATCAGCTTCAAGCAGGGCGACGGCGTGCGCTACAATGCGCGCGACATCGCGGTGATGCGCGCGCGTTTCGAACAATTCCCCGTCATTCTCGCCAGTGCCACGCCGGCGCTCGAAAGCCTGCACATGGCCGACACCGGAACTTACGAGAAACTCGTCCTGCCGAGCCGATTCGGCGGGGCGACGCTACCCGAGATCGAAACGATCAACCTGCTGGAGGAAAAGCCCGGCAGCCAGAGCTGGCTTGCCGCGCCGCTGGTAGAGGCGCTGAAGGATCGGCTGGAAAAGGGCGAGCAGTCGCTGCTCTTCCTCAACCGGCGCGGCTATGCCCCGCTGACACTGTGCCGCCATTGCGGCTACCGCTTCCAATGCCCCAATTGCAGCGCCTGGCTGGTCGAGCATCGCCTTTCGCGGCGGCTGGCCTGTCACCATTGCGGACATGAGACCACGCCGCCCGAAACTTGCCCCGAATGCGGCGAGCCCGATTGCCTTGTCGCCTGCGGCCCGGGCGTCGAACGCATTGCCGATGAGGTGGCACAGATCCTGCCAGAGGCGCGCGTGGCCATGGCAACTTCCGACACGCTCAATTCGCCCGAAAAGGCGGCCGAATTCATCGCCATGGCCGAGGCGGGCGAAGTCGACGTGATTGTCGGTACGCAGCTGGTCACCAAGGGCTTCCATTTCCCCGAGCTAACTCTGGTGGGCGTGGTCGATGCCGATCTCGGCCTCGAAGGAGGGGATCTGCGCGCAGCGGAACGGACCTACCAGCAGGTCGCGCAGGTGGCGGGACGTGCCGGGCGCGGGGCCAAGCCGGGGAAGGTATTGATCCAGACGCGTCACCCGGAGGCGCCGGTCATCGCCGCGCTGGCTGCCGGGGACCGCGACGCCTTTTACGAGGCCGAGACCGAGGCACGCCGCCATGCCGGCGCCCCGCCCTTCGGTCGCTGGGCGGCGATCATCGTTTCCAGCGAGGACGAAGCCGAAGCGCGCGAGGCAGCCAACCGCATCGGTGCGACGCGCCCGCATCTCGACGATGTGCAAGTGCTCGGCCCTGCCCCGGCACCGCTAGCGCTCTTGCGCGGGCGCTATCGCTACCGCCTGCTGCTCAATGCGCGGCGCAGCGCCAGCCTGCAGGACGTGATCCGCGCCTGGCTGGGCGATCTCGATTTCCCGCCCGGCGTGCGTGTGGGCGTGGATATCGATCCCTACAGTTTCGTGTGAATTGGAGCCTGCGATCCCACAGGCACTCAAAGGCCCGGAGCGCCGCTCCAGACCCAATAGGCAAGCGCAGCTGCAATCGCTGCACAGACAAGGGCGCGCCATGCAGGCACGCCCACCATGCCGGCCACGCCTGCTGGCATTTTGCGACTGCCCGTGACCATGGGCGGCACAAGCCTGTCCCGCTTGACCACGGCGTAGAAGACAATGGCCAGCAGGTGCAGCGCCACCAGGGCGAGCACAATGTTGAAGAAGAATTCGTGCCGGTCGGTCATGGCGCCAGCCGTCATCACGCCGACCACATGATTCAAAGGTCCGGTAGCACCGTCAAAAGGATCGCCGGAAAACAGGCCGAAAAAGACCTGTAGTAGCATGGCACCGAGCAGCAGGACCGCGCTCCACCCGCCTGCCGGATTGTGACCGATCGTGGCGGGCTGCATTTTGGTGGCTCCGCGGAAATAGGCGAACACCTTGCCCGGCCCCTTGAGGAAGCTGGAGAAGCGCGCCGTGGAGCTGCCGAAGAAGCCCCACAGGATGCGAAAGACGAGCAGGGCCAGCAACAATACGCCCAAGCGCATGTGCCAGCCCATCTCGCTGTTTTCGGCAGTCCACCACAAAGCCGGGACCAGCACCGCAAAGCTCCAGTGGCAGAGCCGGACGGGCAGGTCCCAGACCTTGATGCGATCTTCAGTCATGGTTCGCGTGCATCAGCTACCGGCGAAGCCGGCATCCAACCTAGCTTTCGTCGTCGAGGCGGAAAGTCTCGTGGCAGTTCATGCACGCACCGCCGAGGTTCATCACTGCAGCACCGACCACTTCGACATCTTCCGATGCGGCGGCTTCGACCAGTCCGGCGCTGGCGCCGGTCAGGCGATCGATTGCTGCGGCGAATTCCTCTGGCTGCTCCCAGATCGTTGCCAGCGCCTCTGTATCGGCGCCCGAATCCATTCCGGTGCCTTCGGGGAAATAGCCCGAAATCTTGTTGGCGTTGGTATCGATGGTCTGGGCGCTTGCGGCAATCACGCCGAAGTCCGGGCTCGCCTCTTCAAGCTGGCCGCGGATAGCCATGAAGGCATCGCCGATACCTTCGAAATTGGCCTGCCGCTCTTCAATCACGGTCATCTCTTCTGCGACGGCCACTTCCTCGCCAGTGGCTTCTGCTCCTTCCTCAGAAGTCCCGCAGGCGGTCAGGCCCGCCGAGAGCACAATGGCACCAAGGATGGTATTTGCAGTCCGGTTCATTCGCATTGAAGAAATCCCTCCGTTTGTCGCACTATTGCGATCGACAAGGCAGGAGCCTAGCGACCATCAAATTGGTGTCAAAGAAAAAGGGCCAAAATGGCGGCGCGGTTACAAGAGATTACAATTGGCCGGCGATCCACCTGATCCGTTGCAACGATAATCCCTAGCCTGCCGCGCGCTCCCGCCTGAGCAATTCCTCTTTGATCTTCGTTCCATAGGCATATCCGCCCAGCGAGCCGTCTGCCGCGACGACGCGGTGGCATGGAACGATCACGGCCACCGGGTTTGCGCCATTGGCGCCGCCCACAGCGCGACTGGCCTTGCGCGTGCAGACAGCCGCAGCGACTTCGGCATAGCTGCGCGTCTCTCCCGGCGGGATGGCCCGCAATTGCGCCCAGACACGCTGCTGGAAAGGCGTGCCCTCGACATCGAGCGGAAGGTCGGAGGCGCTCGATGGCCGCTCGATCACCTCGAGTACTGCCTCGGCGAGGTCGTGCGGCACCGCCCCTTCGGCCAGTTCGGCATTGGGGAAATGCGCCTGCAAATGCTCCTCCCCCTCATTGAAGGATAGCCGACAAATGCCCTTTTCAGTCACCGCCAAGAGCGCCGACCCCAGCGACGTGTCGAGCAAGGTCCAGCCGATGACCACGCCCGCCCCGCCCTTGCGCCAGGCAGACGGCGTCATGCCCAAACGCCTCTGCATCGCGGCATAGAAGCGCGCCGGGCTTTCATATCCGGCATCATATATGGCGTCGGTCACCCGTCCGCCTTGCGACAGGGCAGCAACCGCGCGCTCCTCCCGCAAGGCACGGGCAAATTCGGCAGGCGACAATCCGGTGATGCGTTTGAACACGCGCTGGAGGTGCCCGGGCGAATATCCGACCGCTTCCGCGATCTCGCCGAGTGAGGGCGCCTTTCCCTCCCGGTCGAGCAGGCGCGCGGCCTGTTCCACCGCTTGCCGTACATCGTCCTGCAATATCTCTTCGCTCATGAGGGGCATGATAGGGCCAATGCGATGGAATGCTTCTCGAATCTTGCGCTTGAGGGCGCACACTGCGATGCGGGCAGCATGAATTCTCCATTCGCCCGCCTGCTCCTGCTTGCCGCAATGGCGCTTGCCACCTTGCTGCCCGTGCCTGCTGCGGCCGATCCGGCGGATATAGAAGCAGCCTCCAGAGGCGTCGTCCGCGTTGTCGTGGTCGGCCGCGATGGAGAGGAAATCTTCCCGATCAGCCACGGCACGGGCTTTGCGGTGAATGCGGAGACCATCGTCACCAATGCCCACGTGGTGGCAGAGGCGATGGAGGATGACCGGCTCGGCATCGGCATCGTCCCTTCCGACGGCGGAGAAGCCGTCTATGGCAGGCTGGTGTCCGTCTCCCCGCGCAACGACCTTGCCCTGGTCGTCACCACGTCGCCCATGCGCTTGCCGCCTCTGACCTTGTCGGGCAATCCGCCTGTCGCCTCCGGCACCGTGACCGCCATCGGCTATCCCATGAACGTCGACCAGGCGCAGGGCCTCGGCACGGAGGACATTTTCCGAGCCCAGCCACCCGTCACCAGCCAGGGCTTCCTCTCGGGACGCCGCCCGAGCCGCGAATTCGACACGCTGCTCCACACCGCCCCGATCGCGCGCGGCAATAGTGGCGGCCCGCTGGTCGACAATTGCGGCCGCGTGGTCGGCGTGAACAGCTTCGGTGCGGAAAGCATGGGCACCGAGGCGGAGTTCTTCTTCGCCGTATCGATTCGCGAGCTGCTTCCGTTCCTGCGCGCCAACGACATTACCCCGCAGGTCAATTCGCTCCCCTGTCGCAGCCTCGACGAGCTCGAAGCGCAGGACCGCGTCCGCGAAGAACAGCTCCGCGCCGATGCGCAGGCAGAAGCAAAGGCGGAAGAAGAGGCGCAGGCACAGCGCCGCGCGGACACCCGCCGCGATATCGAATTCAGGGTGCTCGAACAGCGCAGCAACCGCGCAGCGCTGGCTTTCCTCTTGCTTGTAGTGGCACTGGGCGGTGCCGGCTTTGCCTATGACGCGCATCGGCGCGGGGACATGCGGGCAAGATCGATTGGCGGATCGGTGGCTCTGGCCGCGCTGGTCCTCGCCGCGATCAGCTGGTTTACCCGCCCGTCCTTCAACGAGATCGAGGACCGGCTCGAAGAGCAATTGCGCGCCGAACTGGATGACGAAGATAGCGGCGTGATCCCCGTCCAGCTTGCCAATGGCGCGCTGACCTGTCGCCTAAACCCCCAACGCAGCAGGATTCTCGGTCAGGCGCAGGAGAGTCTGTCTATCGAATGGAGCGATACGGGCTGTGTCAACGAGCGTACGCAATACGGCCTCACGAATGGCCGATGGACCCGCGTGCTGGTGCCGGGCGACGAGGAAACCGTTTCCGTCAATCGCTACGATCCCGAAACGGGCGAATATATAGTCGAGCGCTACCTGCTCGACCGGCAGATGATGACGGCCAGCCGAACTGCCCGCGCAACCTACCAGGCACCCGGCTGCAACTCCGATCCGGAAGTGTCGCTGCAATTGGGCGTCCAGCAGGCGGAGATTCTCAACCTGCTGCCCGATCGACCCAACGAGCGCCTTGTTTATGACTGCCAGGCAACAGCACCGCCGGAGGAATCGGGGGAGGACTGAGCTTTCCCGGGAACCCGGCTTGCATCCCATGTCACCTGCTGCTAGGCGCGCGCCAACCTTGCCCGGACACTGTTCTTTGAGTCCATTTTAGGGCAAGAGAAATCTATCGTTTCTCGGACCTCACAGGGGACCTCACGCGTGGAGCTTTCCGCCGGTATTCAGGCAAGCCTGGCAGGCCGTTATGCCAGTGCACTATTCGATCTCGCCAGCGAGGCGGGAACCGTCACTGCCGTCGAGTCCGACCTCGAAAAGCTGGGTGAGGCCCTGGCCGAATCGGGCGAACTTCGCGCGCTGATCAAGAACCCCGAAGTGAAGCGCAGCCAGCTGTCCAAGGTCATGGCCGGCCTGGGTGATCATCTCGGCCTCAGCGATCTGACCCGCAATTTCCTCGGCGTGCTGGCGGAAAATCGCCGCGTGTCGCACCTGCCCGGCATGATCCGCGCCTTCGCCATGATCGCCGCCGCCCAGCGCGGCGAAGTGAATGCGGAAGTCGCCAGCGCCCATGCCCTCAGCGATTCCCAGCTTTCCGAGCTGGAAACCAAGCTGCGTGCCCGCGAGGGCCGCACCATCAAGCTCAAGTCCCGCGTCGATCCCGACCTTCTGGGCGGTCTCGTCGTTACCATCGGTTCGAAGCGTATCGACACTTCGATCCGCACCCGTCTCAATTCTCTTGCCCAGGCAATGAAGAGCGCCTGATCCGCCCAGGTCACAAGCTCACTTGAAAGGCTGATAAATGGAAATCCGCGCCGCAGAAATCTCCAAGGTCATCAAGGACCAGATCGCCAATTTCGGCACCGAAGCCGAAGTCAGCGAAGTCGGTTCCGTCCTGTCGGTGGGTGACGGCATCGCCCGCATCCACGGCCTCGACAAGGTCCAGGCCGGTGAAATGGTCGAATTCGCCAATGGCGTGCGCGGTATGGCCCTGAACCTCGAAGCCGACAATGTCGGCGTCGTGATCTTCGGCTCTGACGCCGAGATCAAGGAAGGCGACAGCGTCAAGCGGACCGGCACCATCGTGGACGTTCCCGTCGGCAAGGGCCTGCTCGGCCGCGTGGTCGACGCGCTGGGCAACCCGATCGACGGCAAGGGCCCGATCACCGACGTGACCCGCCAGCGCGTGGAGGTGAAGGCGCCGGGCATCATCCCGCGCAAGTCGGTGCACGAACCCGTGCAGACCGGCCTCAAGGCCCTCGACGCCCTGGTTCCCGTCGGCCGCGGCCAGCGCGAACTGATCATCGGTGACCGTCAGACCGGCAAGACCGCCGTCGCCATCGACACCTTCATCAACCAGAAGACCGTCAATGCGGGCGATGACGAGAGCAAGAAGCTCTACTGCATCTATGTCGCCGTCGGCCAGAAGCGCTCGACCGTGGCGCAAATCGTCCGCCAGCTCGAAGAAAACGGCGCGATGGAATATTCCATCGTCATCGCCGCGACCGCTTCGGAGCCGGCCCCGCTGCAGTACCTGGCCCCCTATACCGGCGCTGCCATGGGTGAGTTCTTCCGCGACAACGGCATGCATGCCGTGATCGTCTATGACGACCTTACCAAGCAGGCCGTCGCCTATCGCCAGATGTCGCTGCTGCTGCGCCGCCCGCCGGGCCGTGAAGCCTATCCGGGCGACGTGTTCTACCTGCACTCCCGCCTGCTCGAGCGTGCGGCGAAGATGAATGAGGACAATGGCGCCGGGTCGCTGACCGCTCTGCCCGTCATCGAAACGCAGGCCGGTGACGTGTCGGCCTATATTCCGACCAACGTGATCTCGATCACCGACGGCCAGATCTTCCTCGAAACCGACCTGTTCTACCAGGGCATCCGTCCGGCCATCAACGTGGGCCTCTCGGTCTCGCGTGTGGGTGGTTCGGCCCAGACCAAGGCGATGAAGAAGGTCGCCGGCTCGATCAAGCTGGAGCTAGCCCAATACCGTGAAATGGCTGCCTTCGCGCAGTTCGGATCGGACCTCGATGCCTCGACGCAGAAGCTGCTCAACCGCGGTGCGCGCCTGACCGAGCTGCTCAAGCAGCCGCAGTTCTCGCCCATGCCCTTCGAGGAGCAGGTCGTTTCGATCTTCGCCGGCACCAATGGCTATCTCGATGCGCTGCCGGTCGACCGTGTGACCGAATATGAAGCTGCCATGCTGACTTTCATGCGCCAGGGCCATGCCGACGTGCTCACCGAAATCCGCGAGAGCGGCAAGTTCGAGGACGAAACGAAGGCCAAGACCGTCGCCGCGCTCGACGCTTTCGCCAAGCAGTTCGCCTGAGCCCACAAGAGACACCAGCTAGGGAGCCGAAATGGCTAGCCTCAAGGAACTCAAAGACCGGATCAAGTCGGTCAAGTCGACGCAGAAGATCACCAAGGCGAAGCAAATGGTCGCCGCGGCGAAGCTGCGCAAGGCTCAGGCCGCCGCCGAAGCCGCGCGTCCGTTCGCGGAGCGTCTGGCATCGGTGATGGCCTCGCTGTCGACCAAGGTCAGCGGCGATAGCGCGCCGAAGCTGCTTGCCGGCACCGGTTCGGACCAGCGCCACTTGCTCGTTGTCGTGAACACCGACAAGGGCCTGTGCGGTGGTCTCAACGCGAATATCGTCAAGGAAGCCAAGAAGCAGGCCAAGGCTCTCGAAGCCGCCGGCAAGAAGGTGACCTTCTACCTCGTCGGCCGCAAGGGCCGCGCACCGATCAAGCGCGACTATGCCGATCAGATCGACAAGCACTTCGATACCAGCGAAGTGCGCAATCCCGGCTACGAACAGGCCGAACAGATTGCCGACGATCTCGTGAAGCTGTTCGAAGAAGGCAAATTCGACGTAGCATCACTGGTCTTCCCGGTGTTCAAGTCGGCCCTCGCGCAGGATCCGGTGACGCAGCAGCTGATCCCGGTTCCCTCGCCCGAGGAGAGCGTGGCTTCGGAATCCGTTGTCGAATACGAACCGGATGAGGAAGCAATCCTCGAAGAGCTCCTGCCGCGTTACGTCCGCACGCAGCTGTTCGGCGCACTCCTCGAACGCGAAGCTTCCGAACACGGCGCGTCGATGACCGCGATGGACAACGCCACGCGCAATGCCGGCGAGCTGATCGACAAGCTCACGATCCAGTACAACCGCAGCCGCCAGGCCGCGATCACCACCGAACTTATTGAAATCATTGCGGGCGCAGAAGCGCTCTAAAACCTGAGGGAAAGCAAAATGGCCACCGCTCCCGTACTCAACCAGAGCCCCAACGGCTCGATCAGCCAGGTCATCGGCGCCGTCGTCGACGTGACCTTCGAAGGCGAACTGCCGGCGATCCTGACCGCGCTCGAAACCAAGAACGGCGATTCGACGCTGGTTCTCGAAGTTGCCCAGCACCTGGGTGAGAACACCGTGCGCACGATCGCGATGGACTCGACCGACGGCCTGACCCGCGGCCAGGAAGTGATCAACACCGGCGCGCAGATCTCCGTCCCGGTCGGCCCGAAGACGCTCGGCCGCATCATGAACGTGGTCGGCGAAGCGATTGACGAGCGGGGCCCGATCGGCGCCGACAAGGCTGCCCCGATCCATGCCGAGGCTCCCGCCTTTATCGACCAGTCGACCGAAGCCGCCATCCTCGTGACCGGCATCAAGGTGATCGACCTCCTCGCGCCTTACGCCAAGGGCGGCAAGATCGGCCTGTTCGGCGGCGCCGGCGTGGGCAAGACCGTGCTGATCCAGGAACTGATCAACAACATCGCCAAGGGCCACGGCGGTGTGTCGGTCTTCGCCGGCGTGGGTGAGCGTACCCGCGAAGGCAACGACCTGTATCACGAGTTCCTCGATGCCGGCGTTATCGCCAAGGACGCGGACGGCAATGCGACCTCCGAAGGGTCCAAGGTGGCGCTGGTCTTCGGCCAGATGAACGAGCCTCCGGGCGCCCGTGCCCGCGTCGCCCTGTCGGGCCTGACCATGGCGGAGTATTTCCGCGACGAGGAAGGCCAGGACGTTCTGTTCTTCGTCGACAACATCTTCCGCTTCACCCAGGCGGGTTCGGAAGTGTCGGCCCTGCTCGGCCGTATTCCCTCGGCCGTGGGCTACCAGCCAACCCTGTCGACCGACATGGGTAACCTGCAGGAACGCATCACCTCGACCACCAAGGGCTCGATTACCTCGGTGCAGGCCATCTACGTGCCTGCCGATGACTTGACCGACCCTGCACCGGCAACCTCGTTCGCCCACTTGGACGCAACGACCACGCTGAGCCGCGCGATTTCGGAGCTGGGCATCTACCCGGCGGTCGACCCGCTCGACTCTTCGAGCCGCGTTCTCGAGCCGCGCATTGTCGGCCAGGAGCATTACGAGACCGCTCGCAAGGTCCAGGAGACGCTGCAGAAGTATAAGAGCCTGCAGGACATCATCGCCATCCTCGGCATGGACGAGCTGTCGGAAGAAGATAAGCTCACCGTCGCCCGCGCGCGCAAGATCCAGCGCTTCCTGTCGCAGCCGTTCCACGTGGCCGAAGTGTTCACCAACATTCCCGGCGAATTCGTCCAGCTGGAAGACACGATCGCCTCGTTCAAGGCCGTCGTCGAAGGCGAATACGACCACCTTCCGGAAGCTGCCTTTTACATGGTCGGCGGCATCGACCAGGTCCTCGCCAAGGCCGAAAAGCTCGCCGAGGAATCCTGATCGCCATGGCATTGCACTTCGAACTCGTCACGCCGGCCAAGCTGGTCCGCTCGGAAGAGGTCCACATGGTGGTCGTCCCCGGTGCGGAAGGCGAATTCGGCGTGCTGGAAGGCCATGCGCCCTTCATGTCGACGATCAAGGACGGCGCTGTGCAGGTCTACAAGACCGCCGGGGCCGCTCCGGAAAGCATTGAGGTCAAGGGCGGCTTCGCCGAAGTCGGCGACAAGGGCCTGACCGTGCTGGCGGAACACGTTGAAGACTGATCCAGTCGCACCACGCAAATTCGAAAAGGGCGCCACTTGCGGCGCCCTTTTTGTTTGGTGAAAGCGCGCGCATGAAAACCCGATTGGGCATCTGCACCAGGAAGCGCCGCTATGGCACGCTTGCAGAGGCGACCGAGGCCGCGTTGAAGGCTAGGGTCACGCTACGTCCCTATCGCTGCGAACTGTGCCGCCAATATCACCTGACAAGCCGGACCAAGGGCATGCGCTCCCTGTCGGCCGATCCCTAGCCCCGCTTGCGCCGCACCGGCGCATGGAAATCTGCCGGCTTGTCCGCAACCCATTCAAGGAAGGTCGCGATTTCCGGGTGTGCGGCGACCGGCTCTCGCGCCCCGTCGAGACGCACCAGTTGCGCATTGGTGAAATGCGCATGGATCGTGCGGTGGCAGATCGGATGGACCTTCACCGTCTCTCGTCCCTTCTTCGCCTTGGGCACCACATGATGAAGCTGTACCCGGCGCCCCAGCGGTCGGCCGCACAGCCAGCACTCGTCGCCGTCAGTCGTTGCCATTGGCGGCCTTGCGCGCACGGTCGCGCTGCCTTCCCGCGTGCCAGAGATAGAGACCGGCTCCGATAATGATCGCCGCGCCCAGCATGGCAATCGCATCGGGAACATCGTCGAAGAACAAGTAGCCGAATGCTACCGCCATTAGAAGCTGGCCGTAGGTCATGGGGGCTATGGTCCCTGCCCCGGCCCGCGCCGTACCCATATAGATGAACCACTGCGCCAGCGTGGCGGAAAGGCCGATAAAGGCACAGCGCGCGACGATCGACCAGTGCGGCCAGCTCATCGTGAACCCTTCCAGTCCGCTGAAGTGCCCCACCAGCGTCGCAAAAATCAGGAAGATCATCGCCGTGACCGACATGTAGTACTGCATGGCCAGGATGCTCGCCCGGCCGTGGACCTTGCGGTTTGCAATGATGGTGATTGCCATGCCCGTCGCGCCCATGAGCGGGAACAGCACACCCCAACCGGCACTGTCGAAATTGGGCCGCAACACGATGAAAACGCCGATAAAAGCGGCAATCGTGGCGATCCATGTGCTCTTGTGCGCCCGTTCGCTCAGGAACAGCATGGCCAGCAGGGCAGTGATCATCGGCTGCGTGAAGGCGATGGTTGTCGCCTCCGCCAGCGGCATGATCCACACCGCCAGGAACATGCCGATCGCCGACATGCTGATGGCAATGCCGCGCAACCACTGCAATTTATCCTTCGGCAGTGCCAGCGCGCCCGCTCCTTCGCTGCGGACGATCAGCACGCCAAGCAGCAGCGTACCCAAGATATAGCGCGTTGCCGCCATGGCGGGGGCCGGCCATTCCCCTGCCATTCCCTTGATGATCGCATCGCCAATCGAGAGCGTGCAGAAGCCGGCAAGCGCGAATAGCAGGCCGGCGCGATCCGATTGTTGCATGGAAACTGCGATCTCCCGAGTGGAAGAAGCCGCTTAGGGCTTTCCGGCGCTCTCGGCAAATCGCCCCGCCAAAGGCGGCGCGTGTTTTACCAATCGTTAAACCGTCATGCTTAACAAAGCCCTATTACGCGGTCCGGATGCGGGCCGGTGACCGGGGGCCCAATGACCAAGCTGATCATCCAGATTCCCTGCCTGAACGAGGCGGACCACCTGCCCGAAACGCTCGCGAAACTGCCGCGGCGGATCGAGGGCGTGGATGTGATCGAATATCTCGTCATCGACGATGGCAGCAGCGACGATACGGCTCGGGTTGCCCGCCAGTGGGGTGTGCACCATGTGGTCCAGCATCGCCGCAATCGCGGTCTGGCCGCTGCCTTCCGCACAGGCGTGGACGCTGCATTGGCCGCAGGGGCCGACGTGATCGTCAACACCGATGCAGATGGGCAGTACGAGGGCGAGGACATCGCTGCGCTGGTCCAGCCGGTCATCAAGGGTGAAGCGGACATCGTGATCGGCGATCGCGGCGTGCACGACAATGCCCATTTCGGCCCGTTCAAGCGACGCCTGCAGAAGATCGGCAGCCGCGTAGTCCAGAGCTGCGCGGGCACAGAGGTCAGTGACGCGGTGAGCGGCTTCCGTGCAATCAGCCGCGAGGCCGCGCGCCGCATCAATATCACCACCGAGTTTTCCTACACCACCGACATGCTGATCCAGGCGGGCCGCAAGAGGATGGCCATTACCACCGTGCCGGTTCGCACCCATCGCACCGAGCGCCCGAGCCGCCTCTTCAAGTCGATCCCCGGCTTTATCGGACAGACCGGCGTCACCATCCTGCGCGCATACACCACGCATAATGCGCTGCGCGTTTTCGTCGGCACCGGCCTTCTCACAGCCTTTGTCGGCATGCTGCCGATCCTGCGCTTCCTGTGGTTCTGGATGAGCGGCGATGGCGAAGGCCATATCCAGTCGCTCGTCATTGGCGGGGCCCTGCTCATGCTGGGCACGATCACCGCGGTGATGGGCATCCTGGCAGACCTTATCGCGACCAATCGCAAGCTGCTCGAAATGAACCTGCAAAAGGTTCGCGAGATCGAGGAGAAGGTGGCAAGGCTGGGCGATCCGGAAACGACCGCTTCCGGGCACGCCGACACACCCGTAATCGATATCGCCAAGCGCCAGCAGGGCTAACCATGACCAGCGCCGTCCTTCCCTTGCAGGACAAGGCCCCCGCCATCGCCCCTGCGCAAGCGCACGAGGATAGCACCAGCTACGCCACGCCTGCCGGTGCATTGCTGATCCTGCTGGTGCTGCAAATCTCGCTGGTCTTCACCCGCGCGATCAACTGGGACGAATATTCCTATTTCCGCGAAGTCGCGCAGTTTACCCAGGGTGAGCTTGGCCGCCCGCTACAGACGATCCATGTCCGCCTCTTCGCATGGCTCCCCGGCATGTTCCAGACGAGCACGGATCATATTGTCTTCGCACGAATCTTCATGTTCGTCTGTGAACTGGTGACGATTGGCTGCATCATCGCAATCGCCAGGCGCTTTGCGAGCACAGCCACCGCACTCTTCGCTGCGCTGGCCTATGTCTCGGCAGGCTATGTCCTGCAGCACGGTACGAGTTTTCGGGTCGATCCGATCCTGACCGCCCTGCTCTGTTCTTCTCTCGCCGTGCTGGCGACAGCCCGGCTGCGCCTGCCAGCCATCATCGGCTTCGGCGTACTCGCCGGACTAGCCGCAATGGTCTCGGTCAAGGCCGTGCTCTACGCACCAGCCTTTGCCGGCATAGCCATCTGGCGCTGGCAGAAAACCGATTGGAGTCGCCCGGAATTTGTCCGCTTGGCAGGCTGTGCCATCGCCGCGATGGTCAGCTTTGCCGCCATCTACATGCTTCATGCGCAGGGCGTAACCTCTGCAAGCGGCGCCTCGGGCAGCACGCAGAAAGTGGTCAGCACGGCTGGCAACTGGGCCTTCTTCTTTGGCACCCCGCCCTATTGGCGCATGGCCGTGAAGGCCGCATTCACTGCCCCGATCCTCGCGATCATGATTGCCGTGCTTCCCGCAATCTTGTGGCGTTCGGACATGCCGGCCGGGCGCAAGATCGCATTTGCCGGGCTGTGGCTGCCGATCACCTCGATCCTCTTCTACACCAACACGGCGGGCTATTTTTATGTTTACATCCTCGCCCCTCTCGCCATCGCCTGCGTACCGGCCATCGAGTTCCTGACCAAGCGCTATTCGGCCCGCATTCTGGCCCTGGTACTACTGGTCACCGGAAGCGGCATCTGGCTGATCGAGGATCGCGAGTTGATCGATCGCCAGCGCCAGGTCGAAATGAATGTGCACGAGGTCTTTGCCGAGCCTGTCACCTATTTCGATCACAATTACATGCTTGGCGGCTGGCCCAAAGCGAACAATTTCCTCACCCCATGGGGCATCAATGCCTACCAGAGCGCCGGGCTGCCCGCCTATCGCGAAGCCATGCAAGCGCGCGTGGTTCCGCTTTTCCTCGCCAATCACTCGCTGCTCGAGGAGAGCATTCGCGGCCAGCGACGGGACATCTTCTTCCCTCAGGACATTGCGGCTCTGCAGGACAATTACATAGAGTTTTCCTGGCCGATCTGGGTTGCGGGCAAGGACTTTTCGGCACGGCAAGGCACTTTCACAGAGGAATTCCTCGTGCCCGGAACCTATACGGTTGAGGGTGGCGCGATCGAGGTTGACGGCAACGCACTTGTCGATGGCGAGACCGTGCACATTGCGCGCGGCGACCATGAGATTACTGTGCCTGCGGACCAGCAGCCGAGGCTGGTCTGGGGCGATCACCTGCCCCTGCCGAGCCAAGAGCTGGAATCGGGCGAACTCTATGTCGAATTCTGACAAGCCCCTGCATGTCCTTTTCGAGATCGTGCACCCTGCAGATGTGCTGTTCTTCCTCAGACCGATCCGCAGTTTCATCGCCAATGGCGACAGGGTAACGGTGGCATCGCGTCACAAGGATGTCGCCACCGACCTGCTCGAACGTTTTTCCATCGCGCACACACCGATCAGCCGCCAGGGCAATGGCGCTGCGGGACTAGCGGTGGAACTGCTGAAACGCGACGCTGCGCTTGCCCGGCTCGTGCGCGCGGACCGGCCCGACCTCATGATTGGTTTTGGCGGCGTGGCCATTTCACATGTCGGCAAGCTGTTCGGCATCCCGACGCTCGCGGTCTATGACAGCGAGAATGCGAAATTGCAGACGCGGCTTGCGTGGCCCTTCATCTCGCATGTGATCGTGCCAGAGGATTACACCGGCGCGTTGCCCGAAGACCGCTTCACCCGGCTCTTCGGGACCAAGGATCTCAGCTATTTCCATCCTTCCGCATTCCAGCCCGACTTGGAAAAGGCCAAGGCGCTTGGGCTCGATCCTGATCGCCGCAATGTCCTCATCCGCTTGGTCCGCTGGGGAGCGAACCACGACCTTGGCAAGGCCGGCTGGAGCGAGGAGCAGCTCGAACAGCTCGTCTCCGCGCTCGCTCCGAAGGCCAAGCTGCATGTCTCCGCCGAGATCGAACCGCCCGATTTCCTCCGCCCGCATCTGTGGCATGGCGATCCGGCCCGGTTGCACCATTTGATGGGCCATTGCGACGCCTATGTCGGGGAGAGCTGCACCATGGCCTGCGAGGCGGTGACCATGGGCGTTCCGGCACTCTATTCGGGAACCGACTTCCCCGGCTACACGCAGGGCCTTGCCCGGCGCGGCCTGTTGCAGCTGCTGAAGCCGGATGCGCGCGACATGCTCGCCGAGACCGCGCTGGACCTGCTCGGCAGCAGCGAGGACTTTCACCGCAACCACTCCGAATGGCTCGCCGAATGCCCCGATTGGAGCGACGCGGTGATCGCCAAGGCGCGGGAAATGATCGCATGAAGCTTGTCGAGACCTTGATATCGCGCAGTCTCGCCGCCAGCCGCGGGCCGATCGCCCGCGGATCGATCACCAGCATGATCATCCGCGTTGCCGGGATCGGCCTCGCCTTCCTGCAATCCGTGCTGATGGCCCGGCTGCTGGGCGCGGAGGGTCTTGGTATCGTCTCGGTCACCATCGCGGTCGTGCAATTGGCAGCGAATATATCCGTCCTCGGCCTGGCCTCGCTGGCCGTGCGCGAGATCGCCGCGATGCGGGTCGATGGCAATAGCAAGGGCATTGGACGCTTCCTGCTCGGCGCGATCCTGGTGCTTTGCCTTGTCAGCGCCATGGCCAGCGCATTCGCGCTTCTCGCCTTTGAGATTCTCGACGAGACTCTGGCGATATACACCTCGATACTGCCCTTCGCCCTCGGCGCGGTCCCGGTCATCGCCTTCATCTATCTGTGGCGTGGAACGGCGCTCGGCTTCGGGGATGTCGCCGGTGGCCAGATCCCGCATGACGTTGCCCGCCCGCTCTTGCTGTGCCTGTGGCTCGGCCCGCTCTTCCTTGGTGCGGCCTCGTTGACGCATGTGACCTTCATGCAGGGCTATCTCGCGGTCAATGTCCTGGTCGCACTCCTCGGCGGCTGGTTCGTGTGGCGTAACTTGCGACAACTGCCAAAGGGAACCAGTAAGGCGGAACAGCCCCGCATCGGCGAGCACCTGCGCAAGGCCATGCCTTTCCTCGGCATTTCGCTGCTGCTCCTGCTCCAGAGCGATCTGGCGACAATGATGCTGGCGGCGCTTGCCGGACCCGAGCAGGCCGGACTTTATCAGCCGGTCGGGCGCATGGCCGCCCTCCTCCTCCTGCCCAACCAGGTCGTCGCCGCGCGCTTCGATTCACGCGCCTCGGAACTCTGGCAGGCTGGCGAAAAGGAACGTCTGGTGCACATCACCCGCAGCTTCACCCGGGTGACGACGCTGGCAACACTTGCGCTGGCCCTGCCGCTGGCGGCAGCCGCATGGTTCATCTTGCACGCTTTCGGCGCTGAGTTCGTGCAAATGGCCCCGGCAGTCTGGATCATGGCAGCGGGCTATGTCCTGGCCGCGAGCCTTGGCCCGGCCGGACGGTTGAACGTCACTGCCGGCAATGCCGCCATATCCTTTCGCTGGACGGCCGGGGCGATCGTCCTCAACTTAGCTGCCGGAACGCTCTTGATACCGCCACTCGGCGCGCTGGGTGCCGCCATTGCCATGGCCCTGGCACTGCTGGCGCATGCGCTGGGACAGAGCTTCTCTGCCCGGCGGAATCTTGGTTTCGACTTTTCGATCTGGGACGATATTGCGCGCAGAAGCGCGGCAAAGCGCGACAGCTAATCCGCCTGACCGCCAAAGAAGCGCCCCCAAATGGCGTAGTCTTCGGCATAAACTTCCCTGAGCGCCGCGCGCGAACGGTCATCGAGTTCATCGACCGAGATTGACGGCCCGCCCACCTGCTTGCGGTCGAATGACAAATCGGCGCCATGCTCGGCGATATAGTCCCGCAATTGCGCCATCTGCGAAATGTCGAAGATACGCTCGAACCGCTCGGGCCGCTTGCCCAGATAGGTGACCATCGGCACGAAATGGTGGTTCAGGCTGACATTCGCGCGGCAATAGCGCGCAAGCTCCATGGCGAAGCAATTGATATCAGGCTCTTGCGGGAGGCCTTCGGGGATCGGCGCGGTTTCGAGGTCGCGATGATGCAGGATCCTGTTGCGATAGCCCGATACGAACCGTGCAAGCGGGTCGCGCACCACCGCAAACCATTTCCAGCCAACCGAGTAGCGCAGCCGATCGGGCAGACCGCGCAGCATTAAGCGCTTTGTCGGGTAGATGTGGTGGATATGCTTGCCCTGCCCGGTTTCGGCAGAATAGTTCAGCATGTCGCTCCGGCCCGGCACATTGTGCTCGAAAATGGCCGTCTTGATCGAGCTACAGGCGACTTTGGGAACCGGGAAGTAGACCAGCCTGGTTCCCTTTATTGCGACAGCCATGCATCCCTCTCCGGCATCAATGCGACCTCTGCCTTAAGTGCCTGCCCGCTCATGGCAAGGCCGCATGAAGCAGTTTGCGCCCGAACCGCCATGCCTTCTTCGCCAGGCGTAGCGGCAGATTGTCACGAACCGTCCGGCGATAGTCCTGCAACAGGCCAGCCATCGCCTGCTCGAACAGGCGCACATCGCCAGCCGCTTTCGCAGCTTCGAATTGCGCTGCGCCAGTCTCGGCGATTTGCAGGCGGTAGTCATAGACAAGTCGACGGCGCGGCGACTTGGCGAGTGCTGGCTCTACCCTCTTCCTCGGCGCCCAGATCCCTTTCTCGATCCGCCGCGCAAGGCGGTGGCTCAATCCGGCACGGCGATGGCGCAGGCCCGCAGCCTGGCTCAGAGCCAACGTGTCGCAACTTGCCTCTTCGAATGAGAGGCGTCCGTCTTCGATAGCCGCCTGCACCAGTGTGGCAGTGACCTCATCGCGGATGACCACCACATTGGTGCCCGCGGGATCATCGACATGGCGGGGCAGCCAGGCATCGCCCACCGATATGTCCGCACATTCGGCAAAGACATCGTCGCAGAACTCGCATGCCGGGTTCTTGAACAGGCCTTCCCCCCAATCCTTCCCATTGAGGTCTTGCATGGGACGGACAAGCGGAGTGTCCTTGCCCCGCTGGCTGACGGCAAATCCATATTGCGAGGCGGGACGGTCAGCCAGCTTGTGGCGGAAATCGAGCGTCTCGATCTCCTCTTCGGCGACACCTGCCTGCCAGGCCAGGTACTCGCCGAAATACTTGCTCTTCAAATGTCCGCATACGAGACCAACGCAAATTCTTGCGGCATCCTTGCGCAGCAGGCCAGCGAACTGCAACTGCCTGACCGCCTTGACGAAACAAGGAATGCCGACAAAGGCGAAGCGCTTGTCGCCCTCATTGACGAGCTTGAGGACTCCAGACATTTCAATGGGATAATAACGGGACTTCGCACCTTCCTGCACCTGCTCCACAGTGGTGGAAATGGCATATTCGAACAGCAGGCCATCGTCTCGATGCATGGCAGGCCGTACATGGACGACGCCATCGACCTCTCCCCGCTCCAGCAGGTCGGCAAGCAGCCAGGTAATCATCCCGCCCGAGCTGCCACCGGCCCGAAAGCCGCCCTCTTCGACATGCCCGACCAGCGTGGAGCGATAACGCCCGAGCCGTGGATCCTTCTTCGCCTGCGGATAGAGTCGCGCGCCTATCTCGGTCTCATCCAGCCCCGCACCGGAGTGGGGGCAGATGGTCTCTGGTGCGGTATCCGGCTCGGTTGCCGCGGCGGGCAGCAATTGCGCCTGCCACGAGCCGTGAATCGCGCGCATGGCAAACTGTTCGGGGAAGGCGAAGGCACAGGCACCGCACCCGATGCAATTGCGATTCTCGATGACCTTATCGAGCAATGGCTTGTCGCAATCACTCATCCGACCGGCAGTCGCTTCGGACGGAACAGGAGGGTTCGGACAAAATAAACAAGAGCGTTCCAGCCGCGCCGCAAACGGGGCGCCCGGGCAAGCGAACTGAACAGCAGGGGCAGTGCCGCAATGGCCAGCTGCAAGCGCGAAGCGACCACGCGCCCGTGGCGATCCAGCGCAGCATAGGGTTGCAGCCGGACATATTGCAGCGAGAAGCGATCGAGCACTTGCTGGATCTCGGTCTCGTAAGTGCGCCCGTCGACAAAGCCGTTGGCATCCATCTGCCCGCCAATGGGGCGCGTATGCCGCACGGCCACTTCGTCGAGCACGGCAAAATCGCGTTCTCCCGTGGCCAGCATATTGCACCAGACAAGGTCGATCCCGCTTTCATATCCCAGCCCGAACAGGCTCTCGACCTTTTCCAGTGCCTCGCGCGAGAAGACGGGACACATCATCTCGATGAAGTTGGTGTAGCGCAGCTGCCAGCCCTTCTGCTGCAGCAATCCCATGAAGGATGTGTGGCTGGAAGGGTCGAGGGAGGGCTGCGCGATTTGCAGCCTATGTTCACGGCAAAGCTCGAACATGCGGGAGATCGTCTTCGCATCGCTGGCGAGATCGTCATCGAACATGGCGATATGGTCGTAGCGGCGCCATAGCTCCGCATGATCGCGCAAGATCTCGGCGAGGCCGGCAATCTTCGGCCCCGGCCTGAACTCGGAGAATATCCCATGCCCTTCCGGCATACTGGCTCGCTCGTCAAAAGCGCTGAGCAGGACGTCGAAATTCCGGTTTCCGGCGGGCTCGAGCCAGCCATTATGCAGGCTATTTGGGCCAATCCTCGCCACCAAAAGGTAGCGGTTGCCCGTTTGCTGCCCTGCCAGGTCCCGTGGAGGCGAAATCGGGGCGGTTGGATCATCCATTGCCACTCAAGCCAGCGCCGAAAGCAGGAAGGATCGCGAACCTTTGCGCAGCTCTTCCAGCCGTTGTTCAACCGCGCCATAGTCAATCGGCGTGTCCACCATCCTGGCGATCCTCTCTTCATCATCGGCGGCAACAAGCCTGTCGCTCAAGCCAAGAGCATCGAGCAAGGAGGTGAAGCGAACCATGCCGCGTTCGCGATTAGCCACGGACACAAATGGTTTGCGGAAGATGATGGCAAAGATGGTCCCATGGAAGGAATCCGTCACCACAAAGCCGGAATCGCGGAAGGCCCTCAACCAGTGCGGAACGTCTTGTGACGCGCCCTGGACGCCGATTTCGATCCCGTCCTCTTCCTTGCCCAAGGAGGACATCACAAGATTGGCGATGCGCTGGACCGTGGGGTTGGGATCGAGCACGTAGCGCATCACGGAGCCTTCGGAAATCACTGGATCCGTCCTCTCCAGTAGCTCGTCATACAAGGACATTCCGACAATCAGAGTCGGGTCGAGAACGACAGATACATCCTCCTTGCCGAATTCCTCCCGGCAGATTTCGCGGCCTGCCTGCTCTCTTACGGAGACCGCATCGAAACCGGCGAGTAGCCGGCCGATCTCACCACTCCATTGCGGGTATTGCCATTCCTCGGTTCCGAAGGACGCCGCATAGGCGATCTTGCGCACATGCTCACCGCGCGCAAAATTGAGGAAATACTGCATGTGGCCGGTGTCGCGGTGATAATCGAGCCGCCAGACTTGGTCACTGCCGACAATCACGGCATCCAATTGCTCTTCCGCGACCGCTGCCGCGAGGTCTTCCTCCGTACGCAGGATTGCCGTTCTTCTGGGCATCATCGCGCGCACGAAGCGCTGGTGCATCGCCCGCGCGCGATAGCCACGGACATCGACGGGCAGGCGTTCGAGCACACGGCCGATCGTCGAACGAAAGAGCTGCTTTTTCAGCGGGGTGACAGGCTCCTTGTGCAGGAAAACCGGCTCAAAACCCTGATCGAGCAGGAAGCGGTAGAGTGCGAGGATCTGCAGGATGCCGCCATAATTCTGGTGCAGCGGCAAGGTCAGGAGGCCGATCTTGCGCATTATCGCCTGGCCTGCCGGTCCGATCCCAGTTTCCCCCAAAGCCAACCCAGCGCATAGGGTGGCAGGGTGATCGGCAGGGTCAGCCAGTCGACAAGTCCGGGCGAACGGCTGGGCGAAGGCTTGCCGCCAAGGCTGCCCCTGCCCTGCCCGGCGAAGACGAGCCGCTTGGCGATCCATCCCAGTCGCATCCGCTCCGGCGCGACGACATGTTCCACACAGGCAGCACCCTGATAGACGATATCGAGACCGGCTTCGCTCGCAAGGTGACAGAAATCGCTTTCCTCACCGCCGAACAGCCGGCCCTCGCGCCGCCCGAGATTGGGGTCGAAACGCAGCGTGCCCGTTTTGGCCCGGTCGACACCGAAAGCCGCCCCGACGACACGCGGATAGGGCTTCTGTCCGGTCCCGAGGTCGAGCAGCGAGAACTGGTCCCTCACTACGCGGGCGCGCGCCAGGAACGGCTCCCTGCCCGTCCAGCGCGGCACAATCCGGCTGCCTGCGACCGCCACTCGGGGCTCCGCCAAAGCATCGGCCAGCTGGGCTGCCCAATCCTCTACGGCAACTGCATCGGCATCGAGGAAGAGGACGAGGTCATGCTTGGCATGCTCGAGCGACAGGTTCCGAGCTTCGGACAGCCCGCCAAGCTCGGCGCGAATTATCCGCAGGGGCAGGTTGGCATTGGCATATTCGCTTTCGTCCACGCTGCCATCGGGATCCTGCTCGACCAGCAGTACTTCCCCACTGACGCCTTGCTGCGCCGTGGCACTATCCAGCACCTCGCGCAGGAGCGCATCGGGCTCGGCATAGCGGGTTAGCGTTACAGTGACCTCTGGCAAGAAATCCATCCCGGCGCGGCTGCGGCACATTTGCCCTCGCCGGGATATGTCTCGCCCCCCTGCACATCAAGCAGTTGCCCCATCGTGACTGTTGATAGGAATTTTCCTCGCAAAACGGGCCTGTCAGAGGGCAGCCTTTACCGGTTGTTTACCAAATTTCCGCATTAGAGATGATCGTAAAGCACCATGTGTCACGCATGCTGCAACGACCGAAACAGATGAGGGGCAATCTCGAATGAGCGCTTTTGGACGCAAGAATGGTGCAGGCGGCATGAAGCCGGGTGCCCGCCCGTCCTTTGGCGTCGCCAAGCCTATGCGTGGCGGCCCTGCCAACGGGTCTGCGCCCGAAACCGGCAAATCCGGCGGCGAACAATTCCCCCCGATTCCCGGCGAAGGCGCCGTTCCCGGCGAGCCCACCAATAGCGCACCGGTCCGCGAAGATGCGATGTCGCGCCTCGCCGACCGCGCTAACGCGGTCAACGAACCGGCAAACGAGCCAACAGGCTTCGAAGCCAGCGTCCACAAGATCAAGGAACAGGTACTGCCGCGCCTGCTCGAACGCGTCGATCCCGAAGCCGCGGCAACGCTGACCAAGGAAGAGCTTTCCGAGGAATTCCGCCCCATCATCATGGAGGTGCTGGCGGAACTGAAGATCACCCTCAACCGCCGCGAACAGTTCGCGTTGGAAAAGGTCCTAATCGACGAACTGCTCGGTTTCGGACCGCTCGAAGAGCTTCTGCAGGATCCGGACGTCTCGGACATCATGGTCAACGGTCCCGAACAGACCTACATCGAAAAGAAGGGCAAGCTGCAGCTCGCGGGCATCAAGTTCCGCGATGAAAACCACCTGTTCCAGATCGCCCAGCGTATCGTGAACCAGGTCGGTCGCCGTGTCGACCAGACCACCCCGCTTGCCGACGCCCGCCTCAAGGATGGTAGCCGCGTGAACGTGATCGTGCCGCCGCTATCGCTGCGCGGCACCGCGATCTCCATTCGTAAGTTCTCCGAAAAGCCGATCACCATCGACATGCTCGAAGGTTTCGGTTCGATGAGCAAGAAGATGGCGACCGCGCTGAAAATTGCCGGTGCCTGCCGCATGAACATCGTCATCTCGGGCGGTACCGGTTCGGGTAAGACGACCATGCTCAACGCCCTGTCGAAGATGATCGACCCGGGCGAACGCGTGCTGACTATCGAAGACGCGGCCGAACTTCGCCTGCAGCAGCCGCACTGGCTGCCGCTCGAAACGCGCCCGCCGAACCTCGAAGGCCAGGGCGCCATCACCATTGGCGACCTTGTGAAGAACGCCCTGCGTATGCGTCCTGACCGCATCATCCTGGGCGAAATTCGTGGCGCGGAGTGTTTCGACCTCCTCGCCGCCATGAACACAGGCCACGACGGCTCCATGTGTACGCTGCACGCCAACAGCCCGCGCGAATGCCTGGGCCGTATGGAAAACATGATCCTGATGGGCGACATCAAGATTCCGAAGGAAGCCATTTCGCGCCAGATCGCGGAATCGGTCGACCTGATCGTGCAGGTGAAGCGCCTTCGCGACGGTTCGCGCCGTACCACCAACATCACCGAGGTGATCGGCATGGAAGGCGACGTGATCGTGACGCAGGAGCTGTTCAACTTCGAATATTTGGACGAGAGCGAAGACGGGAAGATCCTCGGCGAGTTCCGCTCCTCGGGCCTGCGTCCCTACACGCTGGAAAAAGCCCGCCAGTTCGGCTTCGACCAGGCGTACTTGGAGGCATGTCTCTGACATGCCTTGCGCAAGCCCATCCGGGCTTGCGGTTTCCTCGCATAAGCTCGGGCGCGCGGTCGCGCTTGCGAACGCTATCGGGTTCGAGCTCGGTCGTACATCAAGACCAAGCTTGGGTTCGGCTCGCGACCAGCGAGCCGCAAGGCCGACCGGCCGTCCGCAGGTGCCCCGCAGCGTAGCGGAGGGAACAGCACCGAGGATGCCCTCGCGGATGCGAGGGCGTAACCAATAGACTAAGGTGCCAACCACCCTTTCACCGCGACCATCAGCAATCCGCTACCAATAAAGGCGGCGGCGAGGAAAATCGGCGTCCATGGAAGGCAGCCCACGCGGTCGATATTCTTGCGCCTCGACCGGCGCCAATCCGCCAGCAGGGCCAATACCGCAAGCAGCAGGAACCCCCCGGCCCACAAGCCTACAAGCGTCGCATCGCTGGCAAAAGTGATGAAGGCAGGCCAGTGCATGGCGGACGATATGGCGAGCGCAGGGCTGCTCTACAACGCCCTCGTCCCGACGAATTCTATTCCTGCCGTAGCACGTCCATCGGATCGAGTTGCGCCGCCTTGCTCGCAGGGAAATAACCGAAGGTAATGCCGATCAGCGCGCAGACTGCGAGACTGGCCAAATAGGCCGGAAGATCGAACTGGAAGGGGATTTCGAGCAGGCTCAGCAAGCCAAACGAAATCGCCATCGACATGAGTATGCCGACGATACATCCGAATGCGCAGAGCAGGACGGCTTCGGTCAGGAATTGCAGCTGGATATCACGTGCCTTGGCGCCAACGGCAAGGCGGATGCCGATCTCGCGCTTTCGTTCGTTAACCGAAACCAGCATGATGTTCATGATCCCGATTCCGCCCACCACTAGGCTGATACCTGCAATTCCGGCGACGAGCTGCGTCAATTGCGCTGTCACCGATTGTACGGTTTCCTGGATTCGTCGCGTATCGAACAGGTCGAAGTCGATCTCCTCACCATCCTGGATGTGGCGCCTCTCGCGCATCAGGTCGACCAGCGAAGTCTGCAGGCTGTCGCTCGAATAGGCCTCGTCATAGCCAATGACGATGGCGCTGAAACCATCGGAACCGAGGAAACGGCGCTGGACTGCCCGGACAGGCATCAGGATCCAGGCATCAAGATCCGCATTGCTGTCCCCCACGGCACGCGATGCAAACACACCGATGACGCGGCACGGAACACGCTCGACCCTTAGCTGCTGGCCGATCGGATCTTCGCCGCGCCAGAACAGCGTATCGCGAATGGTCGGGCCGATAATGCAGACGCGTGCCCCGCTCGCCTCCTCGGGAGCTGTGAAACGCCGGCCCTGCTCGATCCCGATGGCCCGAATGTCCATATAGTCATTGCCGACTCCTTCGATGGTCGTCTGCATGTTTTCGCCAGCAAAAATAGCCGTCGCCCCTCGGGTAACCTGGCCCGCCACCGCCCAGACGCCGGCAATATCGCCCCGAATGGCATCGATATCGCCCTGTTCGAAATTGCGCGGAGGGCCCGACCCCAGCGCCACCGGGGCCACGAAAATCGCATTCGTACCGAGCGAGGCAATCTGCCGTTCGACGAAATACCTTCCGCCCTTGCCGAGCGTCGTCATCGTCACGATACCCATGATCCCGAGAATGATCCCGAGCGAAGTCAGCATCGAGCGGAGCTTGTGCCGCCTGATCTCGCGCATGGCAATTTGCAGCGTCGTCCAGATCATCGGGAAGAGGTCGCATGGAGAATCATGAGTCTTAGCGTGTTACAACGATAAGACACGAGGGGTTCAACCATTGGACAAATGGTCCACACGTTCCGACCAAGCGAGAACTTCCGGCGCTTGATCGGCGCATTGATCGGCGTATGGCGCGCAGGTGGACGACAATTCCAACGACAAGCCGCTTCTGGCGCTGGCAATCAGGGTTGCGGGCATTGCCGGCATGGCGGCGATGGCGGCGCTGATCAAACTCGCATCGCAACGCGGAATCCACATCGCCGAAATCATCTTCTGGCGACAAATGGTGCCCATACCCATCCTGTTTACCTGGGCAGTGATGACCGGCGGTATCGCCTCGCTGGGTACGAAAAGACCGAAGGCGCATGTGGTGCGCGGCCTCTATGGCGTAGTCGGCATGGTACTCAATTTCGGCGCGGTGATCCTGTTGCCTCTGGCCGAAGCACAGACGATCAATTTCTCGGTCCCGATCTTCGCCGTGCTACTGTCGATTGTCCTGCTAAGGGAAAGCGTGGGTATCTGGCGCTGGTCCGCCGTCGCCGCAGGGTTTGCCGGCATATTGATCATCGCCCAGCCCGGCGGAGGTCATATCCCGCTCACCGGTGCACTGGTAGCGCTTGGCGGCGCCTTCATGATCGCGCTCATCTCGATCCAGATCCGCGACCTGTCGCAGACCGACAAGCCGCTGGTGATCGTCTTCTGGTTCGCCGTCACCAGCGTGATCTGCTCCGCACCGTTCCAGCCCTTCGTGATGCAGGGGCATAGCTGGGAAGACTGGCTGCTACTGCTCGGCATCGGCCTGTCCGGCACATGGGGGCAGGTGCTGATCACCGTGGCGCTGCGATACGGCAAGGTCTCGAGCGTGATCGTGATGGATTATTCGGCGATTGTCTGGGCGACCTTGTTTGGCTGGCTGCTCTTCTCAACGCTCCCTCCGGCGACCACTTGGCTCGGCGCTCCACTCATCATCATTGCCGGGCTGATCATCGCCTGGCGCGAGCGAACACTTGCCAGAAAGCGGTTTTCGGACCAGCGTCAGGCTGCTGGAACCTGATTCTGCTTCACGGGTTCACAATAAGTGGCTCGCATGGCGGGCTTTTGAAGAAGGACAGAGTAATGGCTCGCAAGATCATCCTGGCTGTAACCGCCAGCCTGTTCGCCCTCACTGCAAGTGCCTGCAACACGGTTCGCGGTGCTGGGCAGGACCTTGAATCCGTCGCCAACGACGTCGACGAAGCAATCTAGCTTACACTCGCTTGCGAAGTTGATGCGCGCTGCAAGTTCCGGCACGTGATCGCTCACGCCAGCTTGCGATAGACCAGGATGATGTTGTTGGCCGGCATCTCGACCCGACGCGAGCGGTCGAGCCCCGCAGCCTTAGCCAGTCCGTCCATCCAGGCCGTATGGCGCAGCCCCCATTCGGGATTGCGCGATTTGAGGCTGGCATCGAAATCGAGATTGGATTGCACCGTTTCGACCCCGTCTTCGATATAAGCGCCATAGAGCATCAGGGGCGCACCTGCGGGCAGGATGCGCCCGGCCAGTTCCATCAGCCCCTCTGTCGCGGCGACTGGGCTGATATGGACCATGTTGATGCATAGTATGGCATCGGCCTGCAGGTCCGCCGCTTCGAGGTTTGACGCATCGAGCGCGAGAGGCTGCGCGACATTGGAAAGGCCACATTCTTCGCGCCATGCGGCAATCGAAGCCCGCGCTTCCGGGTCAGGATCGCTCGGTTGCCACTGCAATTGCGGAAAGGCAGCTGCGAAATGCACCACGTGCTCACCCGTTCCGCTGGCGAATTCGAGCACCGTTCCAATGGCCGGCAGTTCCTCCCTAAGAACATCGGCAATGGGATCGCGATTGCGTGCGGCGGCGGGTGCCTCTCGCTTCATTTGCTCCTGCTCCTCTTGCTGCGCGCGGCCCGACGCGCGGCAGGTTCACGCACGACATACCAGACCAGCAGACCAAGCGGCCCTGCAACGAAGGTGAGCAGCAGGATCGGCGCCTGCAACCACCGGCTGAAATGCTTGTTGTCGGCATCGCGCGAGATCCACAGGCCCACGAACAGGTCGAAAGCGAGGTAATGCGTCCAGCCGACCACCACGCCTGCATCGGTGCGGAAGATAGACCTTATGCCCTCGATCGAAGTGAAACCGGCTTCGCCCGCGCCTGAGATGGCACCGGTCAGAAGCAGGACCAGAAGAACGCCATAGATGAGGCACAGCAGTCCGATCCCGACATAGAAGATCAGCGTGCTGAGCGTGCTCGAACGCGGCAGCAGGATCAGCGCCGCCCAGCA
Source organism: uncultured Altererythrobacter sp. (assembly GCA_913056125.1). Classification (GTDB taxonomy): domain Bacteria; phylum Pseudomonadota; class Alphaproteobacteria; order Sphingomonadales; family Sphingomonadaceae; genus Alteraurantiacibacter. The sequence continues at coordinate 293,081 of CAJXNC010000003.1, read as the reverse complement.
CAACAGCGCCACCACATTGACCAGGCCAAAGATTATCGACCAGTCCATCACTCGCCTCCCTTCTTGCGGCCCCAGATCCCCGCAAGGATCGAACCAATAACGACATGATAGACCGATGAAATAGCCGATGGCACGGGTGCCAATGCCGCCTGCATCGGATTGGCAAATTGCGCGGCGAAGCTGGGCGCAGAGGCAAGGCTGGCGCCCAGACCGCTATTCTGCATCCCCACCTCAATGCTCATGGTCCTCGCCTCCTCAACGCCGAACTTCATCAGTCGAGGCAGGACATAGCCGAGCGCAAAGCCGGTTGCGTGAAGCAGTAACAGCGCCAGCAGAAGCACACCGGCATGTTCGATGATCAACGGTTTGGAATTGGCCATGATCGCACCGACGATCATCACGATGACGATCACCGAAATGAGCGGAGAGACCAGCGCTACGCGCTTGGTCAAGCGCGGCAGGAAGGTGTTGAGCAATACGCCTGCGATGACCGGGATCAGTACGATGGCAACCATCGAACGGAACAGGCTCCAGCGGTCGATCTCGATGAACACGCCGCCCAGCCATCCGGTCAGCAGCGGGGTCAGCACGATGGCGATCATGGTCGAAGCCAGCGTCATGGTCACCGAAAGGGCTAGATTGGCACGCGCGAGATAGGTGACGACGTTGGAGGCCGTACCGCCGGGGCAGCAGGAAACGAGGATCAGCCCCACGGCGAGCCCCTCTTCAAGGCCGAACAGCAAGGCGAGCGTGAGGCCCGCCAGCGGCATGATCGTGAATTGCAGGCCGACACCGGCCGCGACGCAGCGCGGCAGCCTGGCGACGCGCTTGAAATCCTCCAAGCTCAGCGTCAGGCCCATGCCCAGCATGATCACGCCCAGCATCACGCTGATCAGCCCTTGCCCGGCCAACTGTGCCTGTGTGATCCAGACGAAATGATCGGGCACGGCCCAGGCCCAGGCGACGCCAAGCACCGTCCAGATAGCGAACAGGCTGGTCGCCTTATCGATCCAAGCTGTCATGCAATCCCCTTCCGGCGGGCATTGGTAAAGCGTGGCATCACGCCTGCCAAGCCGGGGATGGCGATGGACCTAGAGCCGACCGACCAGCCGCATGATCCCATCATATTGATAGGCAAAACGCCCGCGCGCCTTCTCGCGGCAGCATTGCAGCGCCGCCGCAGCGACATCGCTCGCAGCAATTGCGCGGTATTTGCTGCGCTCACCGGTCAGGAACATGTTGGTCAGCGGAGCAGCCAACTGGCCAAGTTTCTCGAGCGGGCGCAGATCGTCGCGGCGCTGGCCGAGCAGCAGGCCGGGACGCAGCACGTCGAGCCGGTCGATGCCGATCTTCATCAACTCGCGTTCCATCTCACCCTTGGTGCGAAGGTAGAAGTTCTTCGAGTGAACATCCGCGCCCACAGAGGAGATCACGACGAAACCCGTCGCGCCCGCTGCCTTGGATGCCCGGGCGACCTGCAGCACGAGATCGTGATCGACTGCGCGAAAGGCCTCTTTGTCACCGCCTTCCTTTCGCTGCGTGGTACCGAGCGCGCAGATCACCCGGTCTGGAGCAATGGCGTGGATTGCCTCGTCCCAGCCCTCCGCCGGAGCCAGCAATACTTCCATGCGCGCGCCGCGCGGCAGGTCCAGCTCGCGCCGGGCAAGCGCCAGCAGGCGCAGATCCTCGCGGCCGACGGCACGGGCAATTACCTCGCGCCCGATGAGACCGGACGCGCCGACCAGCAAGATCCTCTGCACTTCAGACATTCGAAAGCCCGTCCGGCACCCCCCCGAAGATTTCCCGGTACCGGTCCATGGCATATCTGTCAGTCATGCCAGCAATGAAATCGGCAATATGCCGCGCCCTGCCCGCGGAATCATCGGGCAGGCTGTCGCGCCACTTCTCGGTCATCAGGGAAGGGTCCTGATCATAAGCCGCATAGAGGTGCGCAACCACCTTATGTGCCGCCTCCGCCGTATTGAGCTGCTCCGGATGGTAATAGAGCCGCTCATACATGAAGGCCTTGAGTTCCCTCTCGCGCGCGGCCCATTTCTCGGAGAACGAAGCGATAGCTGCGCCCGTTTCGCGCACGTCCTCGGGCGAATTGATGCCTGCCAGGTTGCTGCGCGTCGTCTCGATCAGATCGTTGACCATGATCCCGATCTGGTCGCGCACCAGTTCGCGCAATTGCGCTGCCAACGGAGCATCCGAATGACGTGACTGCACGCGCTCCCACTGCTCGCGGATAAAATCGAGCGCCAGCAGATCGTCGATCTTGAGGAATCCGGCGCGCAGCCCATCGTCGATATCGTGATTGTCATAGGCGATATCGTCCGCGAGCGCCGCCACCTGCGCCTCCAGCGAGGGCCATTTTCGCAGGTCCATCGGGAAGTCGGCATCGAGCTCTGACAAGGCCCAGCCCGGCTCGCTCACCGGGCCATTGTGCTTGGCCAGCCCTTCGAGCACCTCCCAGCTGAGATTGAGGCCCTGAACATCGCAATAGGGGCTGTTGAGCCGCATCAGCACGCGCAGGCAATGCTCGTTATGATCCCAGCCGCCATGCACCTGCAGCGCATTGTTGAGCGCATCCTCGCCCGAATGACCGAAGGGTGGATGGCCGATATCGTGTGACAGGCACAAAGCCTCGGTCAGGTCCTCGTCCAGGCCGAGCGAACGCGCCAGCACGCGGCCGATCTGCGCCACTTCGAGGCTGTGCGTCAGGCGGACCCGGTAATGATCGCCATCGGGCGCGACGAAGACCTGCGCCTTGCCCGCCAGACGCCGGAAGGCGATCGAATGGATGATCCTGTCGCGATCACGCTGGAAAGCACTGCGCGGCCCGCGCGTCCCTTCACCCGCATGGGTGAATTCGCGACCTCGGGTCTTTGCGGGATCGGCAGCATAGGCAGCAAGCGACATGGCAGTCAGCTAGAGAGGGCGCGGCAATGTGACAACGGGAACAGCAAGCGAACGGCGGCGAAGCGTGCGCTCAATCCCCCGACAAGATCCACTCGGCTGCGCTCTGGGCGTGGATCTGTGTGCTGTCATAGATCGGCAGGACATTGGCCTTGGTGTCAACCACCAGCTCAAGCTCTGTCGTCCCGAGCACGATGGCTTGTGCGCCTTCTTGCGCCTTTTCGGTAATGATCGTCTTGAACACGCGCTCGGATTGGCGTGTCGCCTTGCCGATGATCAGTTCTTCGTAAATGATCTTTTCGACCGCCTCGACAGTGTCCATCTGCGGCGGCAGCAGGTCCACGCCGTGCTGGACAAGGCGGCGGCGGTAAAAGCTTTCTGTCATGACATTGCGCGTGCCGATCAAGGCGGCACGCTTCACGCCGTCTGCGGCCATCTTTTCACCGACGCATTCGGCAATGTGCAGGATGGGGATGGATATCTCGGCTTCCACCTGACGATAGACGCGGTGCATCGAATTGGCGCCGATCACCAGCATGCCTGCACCAGCGCTCTCGAGCCGCTTGGCAGAAGCAATCAGGATGGCTGCCGCACGTTCCCAATCCTCATCGGTCTGAAGGCGGAAGAGCGGCGCGAAATCGAGGCTCTCGATCAACATCGGCGCGCTCGAGCGCGGTCCCTCGCGCTTCTGCACGATACGGTTGATCTGTTCGTAATAGCTGCGGGTCGAGACCCAGCTTATTCCCCCGATCAGCCCCAGCTTCCGCAAATCGACAGTCCCTTGCCTGAAATGGCGATACCATCACCGCCAGCGCTCAGTTTTCAGTCAACCGCCCAGACGTGCAAGCGGTTCCTTGAAAGTAACCATGCGAGCCGAGCGATAGACGCGATCAGTCGCCCAGCGACTTGTTGATTTCCTCGACCATTTTCTTGGCATCGGACAGCAGCATCATGGTCTGGTCCATGTAGAACACGTCATTGTCGACACCGGCATAGCCCACACCGCCCATGCTGCGTTTGATGAAGAAGACCTGCTTGGCCTTGTCCACATCGAACACCGGCATGCCGTAGATGGGGCTGGACTTGTCGGTCTTGGCCGCCGGATTCACCACGTCGTTCGCGCCAATGATGAAGGCGACATCGCACTGCGCGAATTCGCTGTTGATGTCCTCCAGCTCGAACACCTTGTCGTAATCGACCGAAGCTTCCGCCAGTAGAACGTTCATGTGCCCGGGCATGCGGCCCGCCACCGGGTGGATGGCGAACTTCACATTGACTCCCTGCTCTTCCAGCAAATCGGTCATTTCGCGCAGCGCATGCTGGGCCTGCGCCACCGCCATGCCGTAGCCGGGGATGACGATCACGTTCTCGGCCTGGCTGAGCATGAAGGCTGCATCGTCCGCGCTGCCCTGCTTGTAGGGGCGCTGTTCGCGCGCCTCGCCGCCGCCCGAACCGCCATCTGCACCGAAGCCGCCCGCGATCACCGAAATGAAGCTGCGGTTCATGGCCCGGCACATGATGTAGCTGAGGATCGCGCCCGAAGATCCGACCAGCGCGCCAGTGATGATCATCGCCGTATTGCCAAGCGTGAAGCCCATCGCCGCCGCTGCCCAGCCCGAATAGCTATTCAGCATGGAAACGACGACCGGCATATCCGCGCCGCCGATCGGGATAATCAGCAGGAAACCGATGATGAAGGCGAGCACGGTCAGCGCCACGATCAGCGGCAAGGTCTCTGCCGGTGCAGCCATGGCGAACAGCGCGGTCAGGACGATGATCGCTGCCAACGTACCGAGATTGATGACGTGGCGCAGCGGCAGGATGATCGGCGACCCGCTCATCTTGCCCGAAAGCTTGGCAAAGGCGATCACTGAGCCGGAGAAGGTGATCGCACCGATGGCGATACCGAGGCCCATTTCGATCTTGCTGACAGGCGCAATCCCGCCATCGACCAGCAATCCGAAAGCATCAGGATTGAGATAGGCCGCCCAGCCCACCAGCACCGCGGCCAAGCCGACCAGCGAGTGGAACGCCGCCACAAGCTCGGGCATGGCGGTCATGGCGATGCGGCGGGCAATGGTGAAGCCGATCAGACCGCCGATCAGAATAGCAATGCCAATCTCGATAATGTTGGCGATGTCATGGGTGACGAGCGTCGTCACCATGGCGATCAGCATGCCGACCATGCCGAAGCGGTTGCCCGCCCGGCTGGTGGTGGGATGCGAAAGTCCGCGCAAAGCGAGGATGAAGAGGATCCCCGAAACAAGGTAGGCCAGGGCCACCCATGGGTTCACCGGCCCGTGTGCCGAGCCTGCCGCGAGGAAGGAGAGCATCACTTCTTCTCCTTCTTCTTGTACATGGCCAGCATGCGCTCGGTGACGGCAAATCCGCCGAAGATATTCACGCTCGCCAGCACCACGCCGGCAAGGCCGAGCCACTTGGCCAGCATGCTTCCTGCCTCAGCCGAAGCGATCAACGCGCCAACGATGATCACCGAGCTGATGGCATTGGTCACCGCCATGAGCGGCGTGTGCAGCGCCGGGGTGACCGACCAGACGACGTAATAGCCCACGAAGCAGGCCAGTACGAAGATCGACAGGATGGAAATGAAGTCCATGGCTTACTCTTCAGTCACCTCGACCAGTTCAATATTGTTGCCTTCGGGGTCGACGACGAACATCACCTTGATGCCGAGCATGGCGGTCAGGTCGGTAATATCGACAGCAGGAGTCACGCCCTTGGACAGGAGGATTTCCTTGGTCGCTTCGAGATCTTCGACCTGCATCATCAGCTGGCCGGGGCCGCGCACGCCAAGATGTGCCGGCGGCGGTCCACGCTCGGGACCGGGCACGGAGTCGGCAACCTGGACCAGTTCGAGGCCCTGCGTACCGTTGCGGAGCCAGCGGAAGTGCATTGCCGGGCCAAGCGGCGCGTCTTTCACCACTTCGAAGTCTAGCACGTCGACATAGAAGGCGGTCACCGCCTCGATATCCTCGACAGAAAGCGCCATCAGGAAGTGGTTGAGTTCGATCTTCGGCTCATCGGCGTATTCCGGCGCCTGCGCCTGAGTGCCTGTTGCCGTCATCATTGCGCCGGCGACTGCCAGGCCGAAAAGTGCCTTCTTCATCCCATAATCCTCTCGTTTACGATTGCGCCGCCCTTGGTCAGGCGAACGGCATCTCCGATTTCCTCGTCCAGTTCGACTTTGCCCGTCTCCTTGTCCCAGAAGGCGGAGAGGAAGTTGAACAGGTTCCTGCTGAACAGCGCGCTGGCATCTGCGGAGAGATGCGCGGGCGCATTCGAATATCCCATGATGAAGACACCGTGCTTCTCAACCACCTGGTCGGCTACGCTGCCCTCGACATTGCCGCCCTGCGCCACGGCGAGATCGAAGATCACGCTGCCAGGCTTCATCGTGGCGATTTGCGCGTCCGAGATCAGGCGCGGTGCGGCGCGTCCCGGGATCAACGCGGTGGTGATTACGATATCCTGCTTGGCGATGTGGGAGGATACCAGTTCGGCTTGCGCCTTCTGGTATTCTTCGGACATCTCCGTGGCATAGCCGCCCGAACCTTCGCCCTCTATCCCCTCGACGCTCTCGACGAAAACCGGCTTGGCCCCGAGCGACATGATCTGTTCCTTGGTCGCAGAGCGCACGTCGGTCGCCGAAACCTGAGCGCCCAAGCGGCGCGCCGTGGCGATCGCCTGCAGCCCCGCAACGCCCACACCCATAACGAAGCATTTGGCAGCCGAGATCGTGCCCGCCGCGGTCATCATCATAGGGAAGGCGCGGCCATATTGGTCGGCTGCCGCGAGAACTGCTTTATAGCCGGCAAGATTGGACTGGCTGGAGAGCACGTCCATGCTCTGCGCCCGGGTGATACGCGGCATGAACTCCATGCTGAGCGCCTCAAGGCCTGCCTTGGCATAGGCATCGACGCGGTCCTTCCTGCCGAAGGGATCGAAGGTCGCGGCCACCCATGCGCCGGGATTGGCCCCCGCCAGAGCCTCCACGTCAGGTGCCTGCACACCTAGCACGATATCCGCCTTTTCGACGGCCTGCGCAGCGGGCAGCACATCGGCACCTGCGGCACGATAATCCTTGTCGGAAATCGAGGCTCCCGTCCCCGCACCCTGTTCCACTGCGAAGCTGGCGCCCAGCCCGATGAATTTCTTCACCGTCTCGGGCGTCGCGGCGACGCGCGTTTCCCCGGCGGCCTGTTCCTTCAGTACCGCAATTCTGAGACCCCCCATCAGAGCGGGCTCAGGAAATCAGCGCGATAACGATAGCGACGATAATCGCGATAACCGGGATCGACCATTTGAGCATGGAGATGAAGCCGCCATAGGTGGACTCGTTGGGCTTCATGTCGTGGGAATCGGCCATTTTCTCGCCTTTGTTCTCTTAGTGTCGGTGCAAACTGCCAGACCCTCTATCGCTGGACAAGGCAGCACTCAAGTGTTGCCTTAATCGGCTCTTTACTCACTGCTGATAATGCCTGTCCCCGCACCCTTCGCGGTCGCCAAGAAACAAGTGGGGACACATGGCCGAGCCCGAACAGCGCATGTTGATGCTGATCGACGACGAACCGGCACAAAGCCGGTTGATCTCTGCGCTTGCCGCGCGTGAGGGCTGGCGCACGCTGGTCGTCGAAGATTCTGAGAAAGCCATCGCCACGCTCGGCACGCGCCAGGGCATGCAGCTGTCCGCCATCATCCTCGATCAGTGGGTGCCCGGCGACCAGGCCTGCGAACTGATTTCCGAGCTCAAGGCGCGCCGCCCCGCCCTGCCCGTGCTGATGCTGACGGCCAGCACCTCGCCACTCCTTGCGGTGGAAGCGATGCGTGCGGGCGCTACCGATTACCTCGTCAAGCCGGTCGCGCCGGAACGCCTGATGCAGGCGCTGCGCAATGCGACGACGCGCGAGGCACCGCGCGACGAACTCACCCCGCTGACCGAGAAGATGGGGTCCGATCTCGACTTCGATGCGATGGTCGGCACCGCGCCGCCCTTCCGCGATGCGCTGGCCAAGGCGGCAAAGGCTGCGCGCGGGCACGGCAACGTGCTGATCGAGGGAGAAAGCGGCACCGGCAAGGAAATGCTGGTGCGCGCCATGTATGCGGCAAGCCCGCGTGCCAAGGCGCCCTTCCGCATGATCAATATCGGGGGCGTGCCTGCTTCCAGCCTCGAATCGGTCCTGTTCGGCCATGAGAAGGGTGCCTTTGCCGGCGCCTTCGAACGCCAGGTCGGCGCCTTGCAGAATTGCGACGGCGGCACGCTGGTGCTCGACGAGGTGGACCGCCTCTCGCTCGACCTGCAGGACCGCCTCGCCGAAGCCATGCAGACCGGCCAGGTCCGCCCGATCGGCGCAAAGCACAGTTTCAAGGTCGATGTTCGCGTCATCTGCGCCAGCAATCTGCCGCTGGCCGACATGGTGACCGGCGGGCTGTTCCGCCAGGAACTGCTCGAGGCGATCTCGCGCACGACCATCACCCTGCCTCCGCTGCGCGACCGCAATGGCGACATCGCCGCGCTCACCCGCCACTTCCTTGCCCGCATTGGCGAACAGCCGGGCCTTCGCGAACTGGGCATTACCGATGCTGCGCTCAAGCTCCTCGCTGCCTTCGACTGGCCGGGCAATGTCCGCCAGCTCCAGGCCGTGCTGTTCCGCGCCGCGGTGTTCTGCGATGGCGATGCGCTGACCGCGCAGGACTTCCCGCAGCTCTCCGAAATCATCGGCGAAATGGCCGAAGGCTCCAAGCCGGTGACCGAGGGTGCGGGCGTCATGCTCTACACCGATGACGGCAATTTGCGGCCGCTCGAGGATATCGAAGCCGACGTGATCCGCCTTGCCATCGGACATTACCGTGGTCGCATGACCGAAGTCGCCCGCCGCTTGGGCATTGGCCGCTCGACGCTTTACCGCAAGCTCAGCGACCTCGGAATCGACAACGCCGCCTGAGCGGCCAGTTCAGTCCACCAACCCGGTGAAATCGGTAAGCGCCGCATCGCGTAGGCCCCGCCAGACATTGCGCGCCTGCACCGTCTCGAACACGTCGTGCACGCGCAGCAGGTGATAGCCCGCATCCATGCCGAGCTGCGCCAGCGCCAGTGATCCGCCGAGCCTTTGGTGCGCCGCCGCCTCGTTCGACAGCGCGCCGATCATGCGCTTGCGGCTGGCTCCGAGCAGGAGCGGCTGGCCGAGCGCGTGGAACAAAGGCAGCGCGTTCAGCAAGGCAAGGTTCTGTGCCACGTTCTTGCCGAAGCCCACACCCGGATCGAGAATGATGTTCTCGCGCGCAATGCCCGCCTCCAGCGCGGCATCGCGCCGCTCCTTGAGCCAGTCGAACACGTCGAACACGACGTTTCCATAGCTCGCATCGTCATGCAGCTTTTCCGCCGCCTCGGCGCTAGGGCCCGGAGCGTGCATGAGGATCACCGGCTTGCCGCTGGCTGCAGCAAATTCCAGGCTGCGTGGATCGTGGCGCAAGGCCGAGACATCGTTGATGATATGCGCGCCTGCCTCAATCGCCTTCTCCATCACGCCCGGCCTGCGCGTATCGACGCTGATCGCCGCGCCCATGCCCCGGCAATAGTCGATGGCGGGGATGACACGCTCCACCTCGTCGCCTTCCCACACCGCCGCTGCTCCGGGCCGTGTGCTTTCGCCGCCAATGTCGATGATCGCCGCACCCGCTTCGTGCATGTCGGCGGCCTGTTCCTGCATGGCGAGCGGATCGTCCATGAACTTGCCGCCGTCGGAAAAGCTGTCCGGCGTGACATTGAGGATGCCCATGACCTGTGGCTGGTCGAGCCGGATCGTGCGTTCGCCCAGTTGCAGCGGGGCATGCTGCTTGCCGAGCGCGGTCCATTGCGCCTCGGCCTCCGCCGCCAAGCCTTCAGGTAAATTGCCGATCACTTCGGCCATGTCGCGGGCACCGCAGACATTGCGCTCGACCACCACACCATCGCGGACTGTCGTCACCGCGAATGTATGCGCGTAGGCCATGGAGCCGCCTAGCCGCACGGCATCGCCATGCACGCTTTGCGGGGACAGGGCGAGCGCGACGGGCTGGAGATAGATCGATTCGGTCACGGCACTTTCACCCGGTAAATCCTGCTAACCCCTCACACCTGACACACTGTCCTGAACGAGAAAACCGGGCGGGCAGTTTTCCACTCAGAAAAGACACGAATGAGTGATTTTCGGTACTCATGATCCCGACAGCTAGAACTGAAGGGTCATGTAGGACAGGCCGCGCTCAATCCTCGGTAGCGAGCAGGTAAAGCTGGCGTGCGGCGTCGATCGGCTTGATTTCCCCGCCTTGCTCGTAATGCCAGAAGCTCCAGCCATTGCAGCTCGGTGCATCCTGCAGCTCCTTGCCCACGCCATGGATCGAGCCGGTCAGCTTGCCCGATTCAATCGAACCATCGGCGCGCACCTTGGCGACCCAGCGGCGCTTCTTGTCGAAGATCTCGGTGCCCGGCTTGAGCAGGCCCGCCTCGACTACCGAGCCGAAGGCAACGCGCGGCTGGCTCTTGCGGCTCTGCATGGTCTTGAGCGCGCTTTCGTCGAGCGGAAGCTCTTTCTCGATGCGGGCGGTGGCCACCTTGCGATAGGCAGCTTCCCGTTCGCAGCCGATCCAGTCGCGGCCGAGGCGCTTGGCTACCGCACCGGTCGTGCCGGTACCGAAGAACGGGTCGAGCACCACGTCGCCTGCCTCGGTCGTCGCCAGCAGCACGCGGTAAAGCAGGCTTTCGGGCTTTTGCGTGGGATGCGCCTTGTGGCCCTTATCGTCCTTCAGACGCTCCCCGCCCGAGCATATCGGGAAGGTCCAGTCACTGCGCATCTGCAGCTCGTCATTGAGCGTCTTCATCGCGCGATAGTTGAAGTGGTATTTCGACTTTTCGCCCTGCGAGCACCACAGCAGCGTCTCATGCGCATTGGTGAAGCGCGTGCCGCGGAAATTGGGCATGGGATTGGTCTTGCGCCAGACGATGTCGTTGAGGATCCAGAAGCCGAGATCCTGCAGGATCGCGCCGACACGATAGATATTGTGGTAGCTACCGATCACCCACAACGCACCATCGGGCTTGAGGATACGCTTCGCCTCGATCAGCCAGTCACGCGTAAACTGGTCGTAAAGCTGGAAGCTGTCGAACTGGTCCCAATCGTCGGTCACGGCATCGACATGGCTGCCATCGGGGCGGTTGAGATCGCCGCCGAGCTGTAAATTGTAGGGCGGGTCGGCAAAGACGAGATCGACGCAGGCATCGGGCAGCTTGCGCATTTCCTCCACGCAATCGCCGGCAAGGATTTGCCCCAGGGGCAATTCCGCCTTGGCAACAGCCAGCTTCTTCACGCGCGGTGCCGCGCGGACTTTCGTCAGTTCGCCCACTTCTTTCCCCTGTAGTTATCCACAGGGTGAGTCCTGAGGAGTCCCGGGTCAAGCAGCAAATGCCGCTGCGAGGCATGTTGGGCGAATATGGTTAATGCGGAACGAAAAGAGTCCGGCACAAGATATTGAGTCTCCTGACTCTTTGCAGACTCGATATGATGGGGTGTGGCGCGGAAGACTCGGTTATGGGGAATGTCGGCGATTGGGTCGGGAAATACGGCACCGCGCCCGCTTGCCTCTCGGGTTCGACTGCGGCAGAACCCTCAGAAGTAAGAAGAAAAGGGAGTGGAGGCCAGGTGAGATCGAGCGTCTTCTTCTGCGTAATCGCTGGGACATTAGCCTCGCAACAGGCGACCGCTCAGGACAATGAGCAATCCCGTTCTTCGGTGGTGACGCAAGAGCAATACCGATGCCTGCTACAACACCGGGACGAACTGGTCGTCAGTCGACGCGGCACCGTACTTGATCTCGGCGAATGCCCGCCGACGCCCGTACTCGGGGCCTTCCCGCAACGCTTCAGCGAGCGCTATCTCCTGCTGTCACCCGAAGATGTGCAATGCCTGCGCAAGATCAGGCCGGGCGATCGGTCAATTGCGGTCGAACGCGACGATGCCAAGGTCGAGTTGTTCCTGCGGCCCTGTGGCGAGAGTTGAGCAACGACAGCGAACTTGAGGTGCCAACGCGACGCGGCATTGGCGCGCTTCTGCTGGCATCGATCACTCCGATCGCCAACCTAGCGGTGATCGCGACCGTTGCCGTGATGTGGCTGATCTATACGGGTGAGCGCGACCAGCAGCAGGACATGATGCGTAAGCAGGTATCGTTGACGATCCTGCAGATCGGCTACGACCAGACGATCGTCGCGGCAGAACAGGCGGTCAGCGCTTTCTTCGTCGAGCACGAGGAGGACTACCTTCTCGCCTACCAGGCAAACCTGATTGGTGACGCCAAGCCATCGGTTTCGCTGGACAGCGACACCCAGCGACAGTTCATTACCCTGATCGACTATTACGACGATGTCCTGACGTGCAGGGAAAGCAGTCGCTGTGATGCCGATATGCTGGACGAATGGTTCCAGGAGGACATCTGCAATTTTACCGAATTTGCCGGGCTGATCGGCTTCGAACAATTGCGCGCGACCTACGGCAGCCCACTGGGCGCAAGACTGGACGCTTATCTCGCTGAGAGCTGCCAAGGCTGAAACCGCATTCCGCCCCCGCTCAGGGCTCGAAGACGTACCCGTTATTCTGTGCCAGCAGGCGCCCGAATTCGCGCCGCGCCGTCTGGCATTGCTCCACGCTCATAATCGGAGCGACCTGGCCGACGACAGAGTATGTCCTGCGGGACATGAGGTTTGCACGCATCGCTTCATCGCTGCAGTCCCCGATGACGAGTTGCGTGCTGGTATAGGTCAGCACAGCTATCGTGGCCTGTTCGAGATCGCTCGGCGACTGACTAAGGACCCTCGTCAATCCATAGGCATTGGCTTGCAGCCATTCGACCGGATCGGCATACGAGAACGCCAGGTCGAGATCTTCTTGTAGTTCGGCGATCGCTTCCGCAAAGGGCGTGTCAGTCGACTTTCGGGCAAAGTTGGTCATTGCGCGAAGCCAACTGATCAAAAACCGGTCTCCTGAGCCGAACTCCTCCATTTCGTCGGGTGAGAACAGCGTCAGGACCCGGTCCGCCACCCGAGCCTTATCCGCTTCCGATGCTGGCTGGCCCAGATCTTCATTGCCCATCGCGCTCTGCGTGCTCTGCATATGCAGGAGAAGGTTCAGCGCGGCCGTGTCGGCCATTCCCCTGCCCTGCTGCGTACGGGCCGAGAACTGTTGCAGTGCGGCTATCGCAGCTTCCGCCTTTTCATCCGCAAACGGTGCGACACCGGCCTGCCGGACAATTGCCGCGACATCATCCAGGTCCCGGGTCAGTGGTGCGAAGCGCTCCTCCGAGATCTCCTCGCAATTGACGGCTGGCGCGGCTGGCAGCAGCGAGCGAACATCGCGCCAGCTTTCCCGTGCCGAAGTTCCCGACCGTTGATCACCCTGTCCGCGGGAAAGGCTCGACAAGGTCCTGAGCCCGTCGATGACGCTTCCGACCAGCGTGCCAACCCGTCGGTAGCGGCAAAAGGCGCTGGGATGGGTACCGAAGCGCGGGTCCACCGGCTGTTCGACAAGCGAGGCGCTGGCAAGGGCAAAGGTGGGCGCGACGGGCGCCGTCATGGAATCGACCGTTGCCATCAGGGCGAGCATGTCGGCCTCGGTTTCCTCGTCCACCTCCATGAACTCGTCGGGTGTCAGCGTCGCCCTCAGCACGGCGTGGCCCGCTTCGTGCGCCAGCAGGAACGTGGCGACCTGATAGGTCAGCATGGTCGGGACGTCGCCGTCGGTATAGAAGGTGGCTTCGCCGAAAATCGGCACCCGGGCGAAGAAATCCTGAATCGCGAGGTCGAGGCATTGCGGTTCGAAGCCGCCTTCCTCGACGCAGCTACGCGCCAGCGGCTCGATCGGCGCAAACAGTCGCTGTCGATCCGGGTCGTAGAGCACCTGGACCACGATCATGCGGCATAGGCGCGGCAGGAATTGCTGCGGGAGGATGATCTCTGCCTGCTGCGCCGGGCGGAACTGCGGACCGACCAGCATGTCTTCGTCTGCCTCGCGGATTGCGATGTCGGAGAGAATTTCCGCATATCTGGACGGGAAGAGATGCTTGAGGCGGAAGCGAAACCAGTCGAGATCGGCGCCCGAAAGCTGGGCAGGCATGCGCGAGCATGCTTCCGGAGGCGCGGCGCGGGCGGGCTCGGCGCTGACGAAGAAAGCCGTCGCAAGGACCGACAGGAACAATTGCAGGTACAGGCGCGGTATTCGCCCGGTCCTGCCAATCGGCAACGGCATGAACTCTCCCTCCCTCGTTTCCCCTTCCGGGACACGCGGAAGCTGGGGATAGCCGAAAATTGCAAGCACGGGCAATGTGTTGGGCCGGTAGCGACCCTGCTCTGAGGAATTCCCGTTGCTCGTGCCGGTATTCTGGGTCAACGTGAAACCACTCAACTCGGGGGATCACATGGCTCTGGAAGTAATCGGCGCAGGTCCGGGTCGGACCGCAACCTTCTCGATGAAATTCGCACTCGAGCACATCGGCATGGGTCCGTGCTACCACATGGCGGAGGTGTTTCGCGGGGCGACGAGGAACATCCCGCTGTGGCAGGACGTCGCCGACGGCAAGCCCGACTGGGATGCGATCTTCGACGGCTATCGCTCGACCACCGATTTCCCCGCCAGCACTTACTGGCGCGAGCTGTCCGAATATTACCCCGATGCCAAGGTCCTGCTGACCGTGCGCGATCCGGATACGTGGTTCGAATCGGTCAGCGAAACGATCATGTCGCCGCGCATGCTCGCCTCGCTCGAAGGCTCGCCACTGATGACGATGTTCGAGGGAACATATCTGCGCGATTTCGGCGGCGGCAAACTGTCCGACCGCGCCTTCATGACCGAATGGTACAAGGCGCATAACCAGGCTGTGATCGACACGATCGCGCCCGAGCGGCTGCTGGTTTTCCACCCGAAGGAAGGGTGGGAGCCGCTATGCAATTTCCTCGGCGTGCCCGTGCCCGATGCGCCCTTCCCCAAGGTCAACAGCCGTGACGAACTTGGCGGCAAGTCGGACGAACAGGGGGGACTGCCCGCCGATCCGGCTATCCTCGAAGGATTTGCGGGCGGCTATATCGAGGAATTGCGAGCCAAGGCCTTCGCCGGCTAGGCGGGAACCAATCCCGGATCCACTCCGGTCAGCTCTACCGAGACATTCCACAAACGCGCCGCAAGCTGCGGATCGGCCGCCTGCGCGGTTCGGCTCGCCTTGCCCGAGGCCCCCCGGGTTTCGCCAAAGCCCTGTGGCCCGTAATAGTCCCCGCCCTGCGCTTCGGGATCGGTAGCAGCCTGCAAGGTCGGCAAGGCCCCGGCGTCGGCCGTGTTGAAGAACACACCCGCCAGCTTGAAGACCATGTTCTCAAGCACGCCATTGCCCAGTCCGGTCCCGGCCAGCCCGGGGTGGCAGCCCATCGCCTTGATCGGCGATCCGATAGCGCGCAGTCGCCGGTCGAGCTCGGCGAAGAAGAGCATATTGGCCAGCTTGCTCTGGCCGTAG
The DNA here is from genome assembly GCA_913056125.1 of uncultured Altererythrobacter sp. Lineage (GTDB taxonomy): Bacteria > Pseudomonadota > Alphaproteobacteria > Sphingomonadales > Sphingomonadaceae > Alteraurantiacibacter. Next base: position 277,613 of record CAJXNC010000003.1, on the reverse strand, counting down.
AACTGCATGGCGCGATAGCCCCTGCTACCGTCGAAATTGTCGAAGTCGATTGCCGCCCGGCGGTGGGCAAGGCTGGCGACGGAAACCACGCGCGGGTCCGGCCCGTCAATCTTGGGAAGCAGCAAGCTGGTCAGCGCGAAATGTCCGAGGTGGTTGGTGGCAAATTGCGATTCCACGCCCAGATCGGTCAGGCGAAGTGGCGGGTTCATGATCCCGGCATTGTTGATCAGCACATCCAGCCGTTCCACCTGCTCCACTGCCGCGCGAATACTGGCAGGATCCGCCAGGTCGAGCGGGACGAAACCGAGATCGACATCCCCGTCGTAATAGTCCCGCAGCTGCGCCATTGCCGCGCGCGCCTTAGCCTCGCTGCGGCAGGCGAACAGCACTTTCGCGCCCTGCCCGGCCAGCATCTTGGCTGCGCTGAAGCCAATGCCGCTATTGGCCCCGGTGATGAGGATGATGTGGCCTTCCTGGCTTTCGATACACCCTTCGGAAAAGCCCATTGCGCTCACTTCATTTGCTGCAGAGGAAAACCTTTTCGCCGCGCTGCAAACCATATTCGATCACGGCTGGGCCTTCGGCTGTGACTTCCTCGATCGAGAAGCCCGCATTCCTGAGCCGGTCGCGAAAATCCCGGCCGAAATATCGCACATGGTCATATTGGCCAAAATGCAATTCGCGATCGTGCTCCGAGGTGATGCCATCTACTTCGTAAGTGCTTTCCCAGCCTTCAACGATGGGCACGGAAAGAATGGCAAGGCCGCCCGGCTTCAGCACGCGATAGATCTCCGCCATGGCCTTGGTATCGTCGACATGCTCGAGCACGTGATTGCAGATCACCGTGCCGACGGAATCGTCGGGCAGGTCGAGCTGTTCAAGGTCGAGCCGCAAATCGACATCAGCCATCATCGGGTCGCTCGTGCGATAATCGGCGAGGGCCTCTCGAAAGCGCGAGACGAAGATCTTCTCGGGCGCGAAATGCACCACCGGCTCCAGCAATTTGTCGCTATTGTCCCGAAACCACAGCCAGAAAAGCCGGTGCCGCTCGAGCGAAAAACAGGAACGGCACATGGCATCGAGCCGCGGCGGGCGCCCATAGGCGTCGAAATAGCCACGGTAACCGCACATCGGGCATGTACGCGGATGAAGCGACCTCGTCGCTTCTGCAGCACGGCGGGCGCGCATGATCGGCTGGAACGGTTGCTTGATGAGCTGCCTAAGTCCCAAGATCTTCTCTCCAATACGCCGTGTTTCCAAGCCCATGACCGGTCCGACAAGTCATGGCAATTGTCGATGTCGCTTACAGTGGTTTCACAGCAATGCCAATTGCGCCACCGGTGCGAAGCTGCGCCGGTGCAGCGGCGTAGGACCGTGGAGGCGCAACGCCTCCATATGCTCCTTCGAGCCATATCCCTTGTTCCGCTCCCAGCCGTAATGGGGATGCTCCTTGGCCGCCTCCACCATGATCCTGTCACGCCAGGTCTTGGCGAGGATGGAGGCAGCCCCGATGCTCGCCTCCTTGCCATCCCCGCCAACAATCGCGCGGGCGGGCCAGCGCCAGTCTGGATGGCGGCCATCGGGCGTCAGATTGCCGTCGATCAGTGCCATTGCAAGCTCCGTTCCCACAGCTTCACACAGGCGCTCCATCGCCCGGGTCATGGCCAGCATCGTCGCCGCAAAGATGTTGATCCGGTCGATCTCTTCCGGCTCGACCACGCCAATACCGAAGGCACAGCTCTGGCGGATTTCAACTTCCAGTCTCTCACGCTTCGTAGTGCTCAGTTTCTTGGAATCGCCTATGCCCTTTGGTCCCGGCTTGCATAGCAGCACGGCAGCCGCCACAACCGGCCCCGCCAATGGTCCGCGCCCTGCCTCGTCAACGCCCGCAACAAGGGCATCCGGGGCAAGCCGGGCGCCGAAATCGCGAGAGGGAGTTCCTGAGAGCATGAACCGTAAAATCCTGACATCCACACTATTCCCGGTCGCCATTTTCGCTGCAAGCTGCAGCGCTGCACAGACGGGGGATAGTCCTTCAGCGGCAACTTCGTCAGCGGTCGTCTCGGGCGAAGCCATCGAGCTTGAAGCAGGCTCGCCCTTTACCGCCGAAAGCCACGGCCAGTTCGCCGAACCCTGGGCCATCGCCATCGAGCCGACCACAGGCCGTTTCTTCATCACCGAAAAGGGCGGCACGGCGAAGTTCTACGATCCCGCCACCGGAAGCCTGGGAACGATCGAGAGCGGCCTTCCCGAAGTCGCCTATGGTGGCCAGGGCGGGCTTGGCGATATCGCATTTGCGCCCGACTATGCCGAAAGCGGCACGATCTACCTGTCCTGGGCAAAGGCCGACGAAGGCGATGCGCGCCGCGCAGCACTTGGCCGCGGAACGCTCGTCTGCGAGCAGGCCGATAGCTGCGTCATCGAGGGCCTGACGGAAATCTGGCAGCAGAGCCTCGCCATCGCGAGCAATGGCCATTTCAGCCACAAGATCGCCTTTTCGCCCGACGGAGAATACCTTTTCGTTTCGAGCGGCGACCGCCAGCAGCAGGATCCAGCACAGGACCTGTCCAACAATCTCGGCACGGTTGTGCGCCTCATCCTCGATGGCTCCCCTGCTGCCGGAAACCCCTTTGCCGACATGGGCAGCCCGACCGACCAGATCTGGTCCTACGGCCATCGCAACCTGCTGGGCCTGCAATTCGATGCCGATGGCCAGCTCTGGGATCTCGAACATGGTCCGCGCGGAGGAGACGAGATCAACAAGGTGATGGAGGGCAACAATTACGGTTGGCCCATCCGCTCCATGGGCATCAATTATCGCGGCACCGATATTCCCGACCACACGGAGGATGACGGCTTCACCAAGCCCGCCATTTACTGGACGCCGGTCATCGCGCCGGGCGATTTCATCTTCTATCGCGGAGACCTGTTTGCCGACTGGACCGGGCAGGCGCTGATCGCCAATCTGGGCACTACGTCCATCGTGCGCGTTGCTACCGATGCCACGGGCACCGGTAGCGCAACGGAAGAAGGACGCTATGCCTTCCCCAGCCGCCTGCGCGACATCGTCGAGGCAGATGATGGCTCGCTTTGGGTGTTGGAGGATGGCCCGCGCGGCAAGCTTCTGCACCTCACGCCAGCCGGATAAAGGCCGAACACAGTAACGGCTGAAACAATTGCATGGCGGCGCGCCGGGTCCTATCGGCGCGCTCCCATGACCGATGCCGCGCTCAGCCTGATTCCCCTCGAGGGAGTCGATCCCGAGCTGGTCGAGCAATTGCTCGACCGGGCCTTCGGACCTGGGCGGCAATCGCGCACCGCCTACAAGGTGCGTGAGGGAACTCAGGCCCTACCCGCGCTCAGCTTTGCCGCGCTGGATGAAGACGACATGCTCGTCGCGACGATCCAGGCCTATCCGGTCGCCCTGACCGATGCTGCCGGTCGCCCGCATCCCATGCTGATGATCGGCCCCGTCGCCGTGCTTCCCGAACGCCAGGGAGAGGGCTTCGGTCGCGCACTGATGGCGGCGCAGAGCGCAGCGATCGAAGCCCTGGCCGCGAATTCGGCCGCTCCGCTGCCGCAAGTGCTGATCGGGGACGAGCCTTATTACAGCAAGTTCGGCTTCACCGCGCAGCACACAGGGGGCTGGACCCTACCCGGCCCGTGGGATCCCAAGCGCCTGCTGGTGCGCTGCGCCAATCCGGCAGTCCTCCCCCACGAAGGCACGCTCGGCCCTTGGAACTGACAGGCCTTGCTGCCATTTAGCCTGCATGCCCTTTGACGCAGGCCGGACATTCAAGCGATGAGCACGTTTTTCGACCGGGTGAGCCGCCTGTTCGAAGGCAGCGCGCATATCGGCGCAAAAGGCCTGCACGATGATGGCCGCTTTGTCCCGGAACGCAGGCGCCCCGCTGCCGTGCTGATCGCGGTGACCGAGCGTTCCGAACCCGGCGTGATCCTGACGCACCGCCCGCAATCCATGCAAAGTCATCCCGGCCAGGTCGCTTTTCCCGGTGGCAAGATCGAGGCGGGCGAGAGCGCGATAGAAGCCGCCCTGAGGGAGGCGGAAGAGGAGCTCTCCATCACTCCATCGGCCGTGCGCGTGGTTGGCGAGGCGGCACAATTCGCCACCGGCTCGGGCTACGACCTTACCCCCGTCCTCGGCGTCGTTCCGCCCGACATTTCCATATCGCCCGATCCGCGCGAAGTGGATGACTGGTTCGAAGCGCCACTACGGTTTGTGCTCGACCCGGCAAACCATGAGCAAAAGGTAGGACTCTTCAAGGGGCATGAGCGCGCCTATATCGAGATCAACTGGCAAGGCCATCGCATCTGGGGCATCACGGCGGGCATCTTGAGCAATCTCTCTCATCGCCTCGCATGGCAGGAGCTGGTGGCATGACGACCACCCTGCCCGAAGCCGAATGGAACCAGCGCGAGGATTTGGCCGAGCTCGTGGCCGCGCTCGGCAATGGCACAATCCGCTGGGTCGGCGGCGCGGTGCGCGACACCCTGTTGGGCGCTGATGTCGCCGATGTGGATGCCGCGACCACGCATATGCCGGAACAAGTCGTCGAGCTGTGCAAGAAGGCCGGTATTCGCACCGTGCCCACCGGGATCGATCACGGCACCGTAACTGCCATCCTTCCGGGCGGAAATGTCGAGATCACTACGCTGCGGCATGACGTCTCGACCGATGGCCGCCGCGCAACTGTCAAATATGCCGAGGACTGGAAGGACGACGCAGCGCGGCGCGATTTCACCATCAACGCGCTCTATGCCGATCCCGAGACTCTCGAACTGTTCGACTATTTCGGCGGACTGCTCCATCTCGAGGAGCGGCGGGTCAAATTCATCGGCGATGCGCGCGAACGGATAAAGGAAGATCACCTGCGCATCTTGCGCTATTTCCGTTTCCAGGCACGTTTCGGCTGCAAGGTCGACAACGAAGCGGAGGAGGCCTGTCAGGAACTGGCGAGCACGCTCAAGGGCCTCAGCCGAGAGCGCGTGGCGATGGAACTGCTCAATCTGTTGGCACTGAAGGAACCGGGTCATGCTGTGACGCGCATGAACACGCTCGGCGTGCTGCCAGTGGTCTTGCCCGAGGCCAAAGGGGACGAGATCATGCTGCTCGAGCGGCTGCTCGATTATGAAGTGGCATGCAAGGTGGAACCCTTTGCCTTGCGGCGCATGGCAGCGCTTATTCCGCCCGATCCGGATATTGCCGGCAAGGTGGCCGCGCGGCTCAAGCTTTCGAACGACCAGCGCAAGCACCTTAAATGCTGCGCCGAACGAGGCCAGGACGATTCGCAGGCCCCCAAGGCCCTCGCCTATCGCGTGGGCCGCGAATGTGCTCGGGACCGGATGCTGCTTCTCGGAGAAGACCCGGCCCCCGTGCTCGACTGGGAAATTCCCGTCCTCCCGCTCAAGGGCGGCGAGATCGTCGAACGCGGCGTCGGCAAGGGCCCCGAAGTCGCTCGAATCCTGCAGGCGGTCGAGAAGCGCTGGGTCGCCGAGGGTTTCCCGCCTCGCGCCCGGGTCGAAGAGATCCTCGCCGAAGAGCTGCGCTGAACTGCAGGGCAAGTCGGCTCGCAACGGGCTTAACGCACAATTTACACCTTTGCTCGATTGTTGGCAGCGGAGAAAAGCCGTGCTGCCACAGATCGCAAGCCTATCCGATCACGCCCTCTCGCCGGAAAAGCGCGGAGAGAAGAGGCGCGCCATCAAGTTCGGCTTCGATGCCGCCGCACGCCAGGGCGCCAAGCGTGTGCTGCTGCTCGATCTTTCCAGATCCGGCATGCGTATCCAGACATCCGCTCACCTCGAAGTGGGAGAGACCCTGCAAGTCGATATCCCCGAGGCGGGCCTCGTCGCTGCAAGGATCGTGCGTTCGGCTCCGGGCGAGACTCCGCCGGTCTATGGCGCCGAGTTCGACGAGCCGATCAACCAGGCAAGCGTCAGTGCTGTCATTCTGGCCTCCCCGGCCGAAGCTCCTTCCGCAGCAGGTCAGCGCCAGGAAAGCTGGCCTGCCGTCTCGGATTTCGATGCCAATCAGCCGGTGCCGGTTTCAGACTGGTTCCTGCTCGCGATGGCGGCGATTTCGATAGTCATCCTGGGCGCATTCGTTTTCGCGCTCGGCTTCCTGCCGATCTCGCACTGAGCTGAAGGAAAGCAGGGGCGGACTTTCGCCCGCCCCGTGCATTATCAACCTTCGTCGACAGCCTTGCTGACCAGCACGTTCACCGCAACGCGGCGGTTCTGCGCCATGCCATAGGGCGTGGTGTTGTCCGCCAGCGGGTCGGCTTCGGCCATGCCCGTCGGGGTCAGCATGCGGTAGGGTGCCCAACCGCACTGCTGCTGCAGGTAATTGACCACACTGCCCGCGCGGCGCTCGCTGAGCACCTGGTTGAATTCCTGGCTACCGGTGGAATCCGTGTATCCGACCACCAGCAGCAGGGCATTATCCATGCTGCGCGCCTGGTCGGCGGCGGCGCAAAGCTCTGCCCGCGCCTCGTTCGACAGCGCCGATTTGCCAGTGTCGAAATAGACATTGGTGGTGCCGCGAATGTTGTACTGGTCGATATTCGCCACGCGTCCGCGAAGCGCCTCGGTCGCCAGCGCATTTTCCTCGATCGCTTCGTCATGGGCAGCGAATTGCTGCGCGGTGGCGCCGCGGATCATGGCGGCAGTCTCGTAATCGCGATTGCTGAAACGGATCCGGCTCGCAACAAGACCGCCATCCCATTGCACGGTCTCCACGGTCACAGGAAGGCCGTTGAGAAGCGCATCTTCCGCGCGATCGGTGCGACCAAGGCCAAGAAAGCCCCCGCGCCCGCGGATATCGGTAGCTTCGGCGACCAGCACATCGGTGTTCAGGCCATTCGCGCCTGTGACCTGCAACTCATTGCCGTGACGGGCGGAGATGAAGCCTTCCAGCTCCGGCCCGGCTTCGAGCCCGGAAAGATCGGCCGGGGCAGAACCATAAACGGTGATCTGCGTATCGGGATCGGTCGGCTCCAGTTCCTGGGCGGAGAGGCCCGTCGCCGACACGGCCAGCAAGGCCACCAGAGCAAGGGCTGTGGGGGTACGTGAATTGATAGGCATATTCTGCTCCTTCAAACTTCTCCGGTCGCACTGCGCGCCATCCTTGCAGATGCCCCACTGTTGCGGCTTGTCCGACCGTTCAGGGCTGACGCGATTGCGAGTGAACGGTTCCCGCAGATTCTCGATAAATGGGGACGGTGCGAGCCGATCCTGCGGTGAAACGTTGTGACACGCAGGTGCATCAGGGCTCGCCCGTTCGTGTAATTTCCTTGCTTTCTGCTGAAACTTCTCTATCTGGCGCGGCGACCGGCACGAAACCGTCGTGCAATCGGATGCAAGCGTGAGCCTGCCCACTTCCAACAGGGTAAGGACCGGCACCGACTAGCGGTCGCAATTACTGCCAAAGCTTCCCGTGTCACGCTTGGGTCGCCTTTAAGGCCCCAATTCGCGCCCGGAATCCATCCGGTGCGCCCCAAGTGACGAGTGCTTTTCATGTCCTATTTTTCCGATCTCGGCCTTGCCGAGCCTATCCTGCGCGCGCTCGAGGAAAAGGGTTACAACGACCCGACCCCGATCCAGCGCCAGGCCATTCCCGCCCTGCTCGAAGGCCGCGACCTGCTCGGCATCGCGCAAACCGGCACCGGCAAGACCGCCGCATTCATGCTGCCTTCGCTCCACCGCCTCGCGCAGGAGAGCACCGGCCGCTATCCGCAGGGCTGCCGCATGCTGGTGCTTTCGCCCACGCGTGAGCTGGCCGCGCAGATCGCCGACAATGCCCGCGCCTATGCGCGCTTCCTCAATCTCTCGGTACAGACCGTCTTTGGCGGCGTGCCGGTGAGCAAGCAGATCAACGCGCTGCGCCGCGGCGTCGATATCCTTGTCGCCACGCCCGGCCGGTTGCTCGACCTGATCGAACAGCGCGCGTTGGTGCTCGACCATGTCGGCATCTTCGTGCTCGACGAAGCAGACCAGATGATGGACCTCGGCTTTATCAAGCCGCTTACCCGCATCGCCAACCTTCTGCCGCGCCAGCGCCAGAGCCTGTTCTTCTCCGCCACCATGCCGGACGAGATCGCCCAGCTTGGCAAGCGCTTCATCACCGATCCGGTGAAGGTGGAAGTGGCCCCGCAATCGACCACCGCAGAACGCGTCGACCAGTTCGCGACCTTCATCGAGCAGAAGGAAAAGCAGGCCCTGCTGACCCTGACGTTGCAGAAGGGCCTGGCATCCGGCGAGATTGAATCCTGTCTCGTCTTCACCCGGACCAAGCATGGCGCGGACCGCGTGGTACGCCACCTCATCGCCGCCGGGATCGAGGCTGCCGCCATCCATGGCAATAAGACGCAAGCCCAACGCACCCGCGCGCTCGACGGGTTTCGCGCCGGCCGCATACCCGTGCTGGTCGCGACCGACATCGCCGCTCGCGGGATCGACGTGCCCGGCGTTTCCGCCGTGTTCAATTTCGAAATTCCCAACGTGCCCGAACAATATGTGCACCGCATCGGCCGCACCGCGCGTGCCGGGCGCTCTGGCCTGGCGATCTCCTATGTTGCGCCGGACGAGAAAAGCTACATCCGCGACATCCAGCGGCTGACCGGCGTGCAGCTGTCCCCTGCCCCGCTGCCCAAGGACTTCGTGGCTCAGGCTGCGCGCCTGCCCAAGCCTTCGCGCAAAGCCGCGGGAGCCGAGCATTCGGATGAGCGCAGGGAAGGTCGCGGGGGCAATTCCAATCGTCGCCAGCGGGCCAAGAACAGCCGTCCCAAGCGCAATCCCGATGCCCGCGTGACCCCGCGCGGGGAGCGTTCGGAAGGCCAGTCGCGCCGTCAGCGACGGCGTCCCAATCGGGCGAAATCGCAAAGCTGAACCTGCGATTTCATCCGAATAAGGCACAATTCAGGCCGATTCCTGCATATTTTGTGACCAGAATGGGTTGCACGCTAACGGTTCGGGCGATACCCCGGACCGTGAAGGTAAACATGCCTTTTTCCCATTTTGGTCGGCCTCATGCCTGCTCTGGCGGGATCGGGACGACATCGTTTTTGAGATTCGAAGTTGCAAGGGACAGGAATTCATGAAGCTAGGTAAGGTACTCCTCGCCGCCGCAGCCGTCGCTGCCGCACCCATCTCCGCACAGGCACAGGAAGTCGGCGACACCGTGATGGGCAATGACGATGCACCGATCGGCCAGATCATCGCGAATGACGGCACCAACGTCACTATCGACACCGGCACCTATCAGGTTCCGCTGCCTGCCAATTCGTTCGGCACCAGCGAGGCTGGCCCGACGCTCAACATCACCAAGACCGCGCTTGAAGAAATGATGGCCGCCCAGGTCGCGCAGCAGGAAGCTGCTGCAGCCGAAGCCCAGGCCGCAGCCGAAGCCGCACAGGCCGAAGCACTTGCTGCCGCGCTGGTGGTTGGCACTCCGGTCATCACCCGTGACGCGCAGTCGCTCGGCATGATCGACGAGCTGGCCGGCGAAAATGTCGTTATCAAAGGCGAAGGCGAACAGCTGGTTACGCTGCCGAGCAACCTCTTCTGGGTTGATGACGCTGGTTCGTTGACCGTGCTCGCCACGCTGGAGCAAATCCAGGCAGCCCTGAACGGCGGCTAAGCCGGAAGGCATTCGAACAAACGAAGGGGCCGGCGGAGCGATCCGCTGGCCCTTTTCTATTGTCGCCTAGAACTTGTTATCCTGCGGGAAGCCGCGCGGTGGCAAGCGCCCGGCGGCGCCGCGCGCCACCTTCCACATGTGGATTTCCTCTTCCGTGCGCGTGCGATCGCCCTTGCCGCCCATCGCCCATGACAGGCCATTGGCGAGCGTGAAGGTGGTCGCATCGGACAGTCCGCCATCGCGGTAGCGCTGCAGCGTCACGCCCTGCCCGCGCGTCATCACCGGCATTTCGTCGAGCGCGAAGACCACCAGCTTACGGTTCTCCCCCACCACGGCGACATGGTCGTGCTCGGGTGCAATAGTGGTGGCAACGGCCAGCTTCGCATCGCCCTTCAGATTGACCACCTGGCGGCCCTTGCGCGTTTCGGCCAGCAGCTCGTCGGTCACCGCCGCAAAGCCCTTGCCGATGGTAGAGGCCAGCAGCAGCTGCTTGTCTTTCTCATGCACGATCAGCGCGACGATCTGCGCCGAAGCATCGATATCGAGCGTGTTGCGCACCGGCTCGCCAAAGCCGCGCGCGCTGGGCAGCTTGTCTGCGCCGAGCGTGAAGAAGCGGCCATCGTCAGCCGCCAGCAGCAGCTTGTCGGTGGTCTGGCAATGGACAGCAAATGCCGCCTCATCGCCTTCCTTGTATTTGAAATCGCCGCAGCCATCCTCGCCAAGGTCGACATGTCCTTTGGCCGCACGGATCCAGCCCTTTTTCGATAGGATCACCGTCACCGGCTCCTTCTCGATCATCGCATCCATGCTGAATTCGACCGCCGGCTCGGCTTCCTCGATAGTGGTGCGGCGCGCACCGATGGCGGTGTCCGGCCCGTATTCCTTGCGCAATGCATTGAGGTCACGCTTGAGGCGCGTGCGCTGGCGAGCGGGCGAAGCGAGCAGTTTTTCGAGCTCGTCCCGCTCGGCGAGAAGATCGTCCTTCTCCTGCCGTAACTGCATTTCCTCGAGCTTGCGCAGGCTGCGCAAGCGCATGTTGAGGATTGCTTCGGTCTGGCGGTCGGTCAGGCCGAATTCGGCCATCATCACCGGCTTGGGCTCGTCCTCGGTACGGATGATCTCGATCACGCGGTCGAGATTGAGGAAGGCAATGATGTAACCCTCGACCAGTTCGAGCCGGTCGGCGATCTTGTCCAGCCGATGCTGCGTGCGCCGCTGGAGTATGTCGATCTGGCTGGCGACCCAGTTTCCGAGCAGCTCCTTCAGCCCCATCACCATCGGTGTGCGCGTGGCATCGAGCACGTTGAGGTTGAGGCTGAAGCGCGTTTCGAGATCGGTCAGCTTGTAGAGCGATTCCTTGAGCAGCTCCGGATCGACATTGCGGCTGCGCGGGACCAGCACGATGCGGATCTGCTCGTCGGACTCGTCGCGTACATCCTCGAGGATGGGCAGCTTCTTGTCCGATATCGCCTGTGCGATCTGCTCGATCAGCTTGCCCTTGGGCACCTGGTAGGGGATTTCGGAAATGACCAGCTGGTAGCCGCCGCCCTTGATCCGCTCAATCCCAAGCTCGCGATCTTCGGCATTTTCAGCTTCGGCAGCATGGAAACGACCGCGCACGCGGAAGCTCCCGCGCCCGGTCTCATAGGCGTTGGAAATGCTTTCCGCGCTGTCGACGATCAGGCCGCCGGTGGCGAAGTCCGGCCCCTTCATCAGCTCCATCAGCCGCGCGTGTTCGACATGCGGATTGTCGATCAGCTCCAGCGTCGCATCGATCACTTCGGCGACATTGTGGCTGGGGATCGAGGTCGCCATGCCCACCGCGATGCCGCTGGCGCCATTGGCAAGCAGGTTGGGGAACAGGCCGGGGAAGATGACCGGCTCTTCTTCCTCGTTATTGTAAGTCGGGACGAAATCGACCGTGCCTTCGTCCAGCCCCTGCATCAGCAATATGGCGGTGCGCGTCAGGCGGCATTCGGTGTAGCGCGCGGCAGCGGCATTATCGCCGTCGATATTGCCGAAATTGCCCTGCCCCTCGACTAACGGGTAGCGCATGGCAAACGGCTGGGCCAGGCGGACCATCGCATCGTAGAGCGCGGCATCGCCATGCGGGTGGAACTTGCCCATCACGTCACCCACGACGCGCGAGGACTTCTTGAAGGCGCTATCGGGCGAGAGGCGCAATTGCCGCATGCCCCACAGGATGCGGCGGTGGACCGGCTTCAGCCCGTCGCGCAGATCGGGAAGCGAACGCGCGGTGATCGTGGATAGCGCATAGACCAGGTAGCGTTCGGACAATGCGCTGTCGAATGGCGCATCGACAATGGCGTCGAACGGATCCTTGTCGTCTTCGATGGTGGACATGCAGATGCCCTAACACCGGGTCTTCGCGGGCGACAGCGGGGGCGGAGGATATTTCCCCAAGAGGCGTGGAAAATCCTCTCAACTTGACCATGATACATTATCACATAAGATGTGCGCAGGCCGGAAGACCGGCGGCAGGAGAAGGAGAGGCACAATGCTCAAGAGACTGATTGGAGTCCTGGCGGCCACGACCATGCTGGCCGGATGCGGTTCCCCCAATCGCGCAGCCCGCGAGAATACCGAGGCCCCGCAGGAGCAATTCGGCTTCTACGAAGCGATGGAAAGTCCGAGCATACTGCCCGACCTGTCCCCTCCCCCCGCTCCCGCCGAACCCGTGAGGCAATATGTCTCTGTCGATATCGCGGAGCCGGAGCCCGACACGCTTGATGGCGATGCAAGCGAACAAATCCCAATCGGCATGCCGCAGATTGCCTACCGTTATGAATACGGCTTTCGCGTCGACAGCGACGTGCTGACGCCGCTGCAACAGCAGCATGCCGATCTCTGCGTGAGCAAAGGCCCCGATGTGTGCCGGATCATTGCCATGAACCAGTCCGGCTCATCGGGTGATTACGCTTATGGAAGGCTGCAGATCGAGGTGGTGGCCGACCAGGCACGCGATTTCGGCAAGGAGCTGGCGACTGCCGCCGAGGGCGCTGGAGGCGAACAAGTCTCCTCCTCCATCTCGGGCGAGGACCTGTCCAAGCAGATCGTCGATACCGAAGCGCGGCTGCGTGCCCGTACCTTGCTGCGTGACCGGCTGATGGAAGTGCTGCGCAACCGCAATGGCACGGTCGCCGAATTGGTCGAGGCCGAGCGCGGCGTTGCGCAGGTGAATGAGGAGATCGACCGGGCCCGCAGCTGGCTTGCCGAAATGCGCGGCCGCGTCGCCTTTAGCGACATCACAATCGGCTACGAATCCGGCTCGCGTAGTTCGGGCGGGTTCTGGGAGCCGGTCCGGTGGGCACTTGGCTCCCTGGGCGCGACCCTGGGCAGCGCGATTGCCGCCGTGATCATGCTGTTCGCCTATCTGTTGCCCTGGGGGCTGGCGCTCGCCGGGATCGTCTGGGTCTGGCGCAAGCTGAAACTGCCCTTCTGGCGTTTCAGGAAGAAGCCCTCAGCGGCAGCTGAGGAAGCAGCAACAAAGACCAAGAGCGAGGAGGAAGCTCCTCAATAACCCTGCATGTCGTGACTGTCGGAGGGGATGCGGACTTCGAGCCCGTCCATCTCCTCGGTCAGCAGGATCTGGCAGGACAGGCGGCTGGTCGGCTGCACGTCCGCGGCGAGGTCGAGCATGTCTTCCTCGTCATCGGAGGCTTCTGGCAGCTTCCCGAACCAGTCCTGCGCCACGATCACGTGGCACGTCGAGCATGCCATTTGCCCTTCGCATGTCCCTTCGAGCGGCATGCCCGCAGCCTGGCCGACCTCGAGCAGGCGATCCCCTGCTTTCGCCTCTGTCTCGACCTTGTCACCGTCGCGCGTGATGAATTTGATCTTGATGATTCTTACCCCTGGCTGTCGGCGGCAGCGATAATCGATCGCGCGGCCTCTTCAAGCTGTTCCATGCTCGTATAGCGGCCAAAACCGAGGCGGATGGAGCTTTTCGCCTGTTCGTCGGAAAGGCCGATGGCACGCAGCACATGGCTGGGGCGGCCCGAGCCGCTGGCGCAGGCCGAGCCTGCAGAAAACATCACATCGCGGCACTCGCTCATCAGCCGGGCTACATCGAGACCGTCCCGCCGAATGTTGAGATTGCCCTTCCAGCGGTGCCCGGCCGAGCCGTTGAGCGTCCAGCCGTCGAACATGTCGCGCGCGCGGTCCCACAGGGCAGAAATATGCGCCGTATCCTCCTCCATTCGCTCGGCCGCGAGCTGTGCCGCTGCGCCGAAACCCGCGCACAGGGCCGGGCTGAGCGTGCCCGAGCGCAGGCCCTGTTCCTGCCCGCCGCCGGTGATCAGCGGGTCGAGATCCAACCCATCGCGCACCCAGAGCGCGCCAATGCCCTTGGGGCCGTGCATCTTGTGGGCGGAAATGGCGATCATGTCCGCCCCGGCCACCGGCATCTTGCCTGCCGCCTGCACCGCGTCGCACAGCAGCAGCTTGTCCTGCGTGCCGGCGACAGCCAGCCATTTATCCATCGGCTGGATCGTGCCGATCTCGTTATTGACCTGCATCACCGCGATCAGGCGGGTGTCGCTCGGCCATTCCTGATCCGGGTGACAGGTGCCATCTGCATCGGTCTTCAAAACATGGCCGTTGCCGAGGTCTTCGACCGTATCGAGCACGGCGGCATGTTCGATCGACGAGACGGCAATACTACCGCCCCGCCCGCTCCCGCGAATGGCAAGGTTGATCGCCTCGGTCGCGCTGCCGGTGAAGATCACCGTCCCGCCCGGCGGCAGTAGCGCGGCGACCCTTTCACGCGCCAGTTCCACCGCAGCGGCGGCCATGCGGCCCATGCGGTGCTGGCTGTGCGGATTGCCGAAGCTGGTTCCTTCCGGCCCGTCGAGCCACTTCATCATGGCCTCGCGCGCTGCGGGTGCCAGCGGCGTCGTCGCCTGGTAGTCGAGATAGATCACGCTACGCCTAGACCGATTTCCACGCCGCAACGAAGGCATCCAGCTCTGCAGGTGTCGTGTTCCAGCCCATGCTCACGCGGATCGTCCGGCTCGCCAAGTCATCGCTCACGCCGAAGGCGTCAAGCACGCGGCTCTTCTTGAGCGTCCCGGAGGAACAAGCGCTGCCAGCGGAAACCGCGAAGCCCAGCGCATCGAGGCGGATCAGCAGAGCCTGCGCACTCATCTCCGGATGGGCCACGGCGATGATGTGCGAGCATTGCGGGCCGATGCAGATGACCTCGCCGTGGCGGCGCATGCGGTCCTTGAATTCGAACCTGTCGGGATAGGTTGTCGGCCAGGTCTCGATACCGCCCGCCTCCAGCGCCGCAGCCAGGCCCATGATCGCAGGGAGGTTCTCCGTTCCCTGGCGATAGCCTCGCTCATGACCACCTGTAGGCTCAAGCATGGCAAAATCGCGCACCAGCAGCGCGCCGACGCCTACCGGCGCGCCGAACTTGTGTCCGGCGACAGCCACCATGTCGGCATCGGGCAGAGGCACACGGCCTGCACTTTGCGAGCAGTCGGCAAGGAAAAGCCCGCCCGCCTCGCGCACCATATCGAGTGCCTCTGTCCCCTCATGCGGTATCAGCACCGTGCCCGTTTCCGAGTTGATCGATTGCAGTGAGAGAACTGCATTGCCCGATCCCGCCAGCGCCTTTTCGAGCGCGCCGAGGTCAACTGCACCATCATCCATCGGAACGACTTCGGCATCGGGCGCGGCCCGGAACACGGCATCGTGTTCGACCGCAGATGCCAGCCTGCGCGCGGCCTTGGCCTGCCGCAAGCCGATCATCAACGCTTCGCTCGCTCCGCCGGTGAAGATCACTTCGCCTTCCCATTTGAGGGCGGATTTCACCCGCGCACGCGCATCCTCGAGCGCAGCCTTGGCCTTGCGGCCTTCACCATGCGGGGAAGAAGGATTGGCCCAGATCGAATAGCCCTCTTCCATCGCTGTCAGCGCTTCGGGGCGGAGCGGCGTGGTGGCCGCATGATCGAGATAAATACGTTGCGTCATGGAATAATTGCGAAACCTCGGCGAATTCCTATATAGCCCGCGACTTCCATCGCGCCACCCGCGCGGTTCACAGAACCAGTACAGAGCATTCGCACACCATGCCTCATGTAATTTTCCCCGGCCCCGAAGGCCGCCTTGAAGGTCGTTTCTCTCCCGGTCCGCGTCCGCGCGCGCCCGTGGCCATGATCCTGCACCCCCATTCGCAGGGCGGCGGCACCATGAACGACCGGATCGTGCAGATGCTGTACAAGAACTTCGTCGATCGCGGCTTTGCCACCTTGCGCTTCAATTTCCGCGGCGTCGGCCGCAGCCAGGGCAGCTTCGACAACGGCATCGGCGAGTTGTCAGATGCGGCTGCCGCGCTCGACTGGGTACAGTCGATCCACCAGGAAGCGCAGACCACCTGGGTCGCCGGCGTCAGCTTCGGCGCGCTGATCGGCATGCAGCTGCTCATGCGGCGCCCTGAAATCCGCGGGTTCATCTCGATCGCCCCGCCCGCCAACATGTACGATTTCAGCTTTCTCGCACCTTGCCCGGCAAGCGGAATCTTCATCCAAGGGACGGCGGATACGGTGGTGCAACCCAATTCGGTGCAGAAGCTGGTCGACAAGCTGCGCACGCAGAAGCACATCACCATCCATCACGACGAAATTCCGCGGGCAAACCACTTTTTCGAGAACGAGATGGACCAGCTCAAGGGCTCGGTCGACAAGTATCTCGACTTCCGTCTGGACCCGTCCTGCGAGATCACCTGATCCACGCCTGACCCCCTAAGCAATCGGCCTGCAAGAGAGGCGGATTTGCAATCTTCTCCCGACTCATGTAATGTTACATTATAACATTCTAGAAATGGATGGCTGGAAGAGGAGAAACGTCAATGGCTTACGCAGATCCGCAACCCCATACATGCAAGAGGATTGCCGGCGTCACCGGCGTGGCATTGGTCCATGTCGTGCTGGCGGCCGGCCTGGCCGTGGGCCTGACAGTAAAGGTCTTCACGCCCGAACCCGAACCGCGCGTCAGGACGACCGATGTCAGGCTCGATCCCCCACCCCCTGACCCCAAACCGACAGATACGCCGCCCGACACCACGCAGGTGGTCGAATCGACGCCGGTTGCGCCCACCCCGCCTTTCGAGATCACCCAGATTGCTGAATTCGAAACGGTGACCGAACTGGCACCGCTCGACGAGGTGATCCGCGTGGTTCCCCCGGTGGACACCACACCCCTCGCGCCGCTCACCCCGCAATTCGATGCCCATGGCCCGCTCCCGACCAATGGCCCTGCCGGCTGGATTACCAATAACGAATATCCGACCCGTTCGCTGATGCGCGAACAGGAAGGGACGGCGAGCTATGCACTTGAGGTGGATGCGCGCGGCGAGGTGCAGGGTTGCCGGATCACCTCGAGCACGGGCCATCGCCTGCTCGACCAGGCAACCTGCCGTTGGGTCGAACGTAGGGCCGAGTTCGATCCGGGTATCAATGCTCGCGGCGAACCGGTTGGCGGAACCTATTCGGGAACCGTGACCTGGACCATTCCCGACGACCGATGATCCTTTGAGGGTCGCAGCCCGAGGGTTTGGTCGCTAGGGGGCCGGCGGTGCCGAGTCGACGACGGCGCCGCCGACTTCTTCCGGCGCGGGGATCAGCCAGATTGCGACATTGGCCACCATCACGAAGGCCAGCACCGCCATCAGGATGGCCTGCTTTGTATTGCCCTTCTTGCGCCAGAGATAGATGGCCCCGCCGATCAGCAGGAATGCGGTAAGGACGGTGACGGACAGGATCAGGTCGGACATGGTTTGGCCTTCCTACTCCCGACCTGCGCTTCCCGCCAGCTTGGCATGGCAATATGCTTGCCGGGTGGTTTGCCCTGTTCGTTGAGGCGGTATTCACCAGCCCGGTCCACTCCATCTTCAATACAAGGGAGAGGAGACGACTCCATGATGACCTATTTCATCCTGGCCCTGGCCGCAGGTTTCATCCTGCTAATGATCGTACCCCATTCGAAGGATCGCAGGCAGCGCTTCCTGCAACGCGGAGGAGCCACCGCGCTGTTCGCCATCGGGCTGGTAGGCTCGATGTATTCTCTGATGGCAAGCATGCCCTGACAGGCAGGCAGCCGGCGCGGGCTACTTCTTGCCGAAAAAGCCCTTGGCCATATCGGTGATGTCATCGACCGGCGAGCCGTCACCATCGCGGTCGAGCATGTCGAGCAGGCCCTTCGCCTGCGGGTTGTTCTCCAGCATGCTGGCGAAATGGGTCAGCGAGCCCTCGCCTCCGATCTGCTCGACAATGGTCGAAAGAACTGAGGTATCGAGTCCGGTCTGCGCCGATGCCAGTTCCACCGTATCGCCCTGCATCTGGTGCGAGCGCCCTAGCGCTGCAATCGCCATTTCGGCCATATTCGGGGAAATGCCGACCTTTTCGGCCAAGTTCGCGACATCGTCCGGCGCGCCGCCAATGCCTTTCAGGATTTCGTTCAGGATACTCATCGGCCAACTCCCTTTCCAGCTCGTACGATACGACTCTATTCTTATCAGCATCATGCCTTTGTGACGCATTGCCTCAAGTCAAAACAAAGAGGCAGAGGCCTTCGCGGCCCGCGATAAGGGATGAAATTCTCACGGTTGAGCATTTAGCAAGCAATTTGCGCTAGTTGCTGCGTCAGTGCGCGCCTTGCATGGCGCAACAGAGGAGAATTCCCAGCGCTGGCGTACAGGGCTGATGTGACAAGACCGCTATGAGACGCATCTATTTCACCATCGACACCGAGTACGAGGCGGGCTTTGCGCGCTGCCAGGGACTCGACCGGCGCGAAGAGAATTTCGACCGCGCCGTTCGTGGCCGCACGAGCGATGGCGATGTCGGGATCTTCTACCAGATGGATGTGTTCGAACGCTTCGGCCATCGCGGCGTCTTTTTCGTCGATCCCATGCCTGCACTGCATTGGGGCACCGCAGCGATTGCCGATATCGTCGAGCCGATACTGAAGCGCGGCCATGATGTGCAATTGCACCTCCACACCGAATGGCTGGGAATTGGCGACAGCAATCCGATTACCGGCACGCGAAAGGGCAACAACCTTTCAGACTTTTCCTTCGAGGATCAATGCGCCCTGATCGACTGGGCACGCAACGAATTGATGAAAGCAGGTGCGCCCTGCCCGGTCGCCTTCCGCGCGGGTAATTATGCGGCAAACAACGACACGCTGCGCGCCCTCGCCCAGCTCGGCTTCGGATACGATTCCAGCCATACGCCGGGCTTTGCCGATTCACTCTGCAGGATCGAGCTCGATCAACGCCACCAGCAACCGACGAGGATCCTTGGCGTCACCGAAGTGCCGGTCGGCTGTATTGGCGATGCGCTGGCAGAATTGCGCCACGCCCAGCTGACGGCGCTGTCGCTGCGAGAACTGGTAGCGGCGACAAAACATGCGGTCGCAGCCGATCTCGACAGCTTCACCATCGTTTCACACAGTTTCGAGCTGCTCTGCCGCAATCGCGAGCGCATCAACACCCTCGTGAAGCGTCGCTTCGATCGCTATTGCGAGATTCTCGCGAACATGCGCGATGCGAGCACTGCAACCTACGCCGAAAATCCACCGCAAGTGGCAGTCCGGACGAGTGTACCCAGCGCGCTACCGGCGAGCTATCTGCGCACCGGTGAACGCATGCTGGAACAGGCCGTGGGCAACATGGTCTACGGCCGCAATTGGAAACGCAATACGAGCCTTACAGCGCTCGCTATCGCCTGCCTTGCTTTCGAGGCTCAGGCCGCCTGAGGAGCGGCAGCCCGTACGCCTTCGTCGACATAGGCAGCGAACTGCTCGAAATTGTCGGCGAAGAGCTGCACCAGGTGCTGCGCCATATCGTCATAGGCATCCTTGTCAGACCAGGTCGAACGCGGATCGAGGATAGCCTGGTCGATGCCCAGTTCCTCCAGCGCAGGGACAAAGACCGGCACGTCGAAACCGAAATTCGGATCCTTGCGGTATTCGACATCGTCCATCTTGCCGTCGAGCGCAGCATTAAGCAGGCCGCGCGTGGCCTTGATCGGCATGCGATGGCCAGTGCCGTACTTGCCGCCGGTCCAGCCGGTATTGAACAGCCAGCACTGGGCATTGCCCTCGGCAATGCGCTTCTTGAGCAGGTTCCCGTAGACGCTCGGATGGCGCGGCATGAAGGGCGCGCCGAAACAGGTCGAGAAGGTCGCTTCGGGCTCGGTCACCCCGATCTCGGTACCCGCCACCTTGGCGGTGTAGCCCGACAGGAAGTGGTACATGGCCTGCTCGGGCGTCAGTCGCGAGATCGGAGGCAGCACGCCGAACGCATCGGCGGTCAGCATGATCACGTTTGAAGGCACAGGACCCAAATTCTCTTCCGAGCAGTTGGGGATGAATTCGATCGGATATGCGCCGCGCGTATTCTCGGTCTTGCTGGTATCGGTGAAGTCGATCTCGCGCGTGTCTTCGTCCATCGCCACGTTTTCGAGGATCGTGCCGAACATCTTGGTGGTGGCGTAGATCTCCGGCTCCGCTTCTGCGGAAAGGTCGATCATCTTGGCGTAGCAGCCGCCTTCGAAATTGAAGACCGCGCTGTCCGACCAGCCGTGCTCGTCATCGCCGATCAGCGTACGGCTGGCATCGGCGGACAGTGTGGTCTTGCCGGTGCCGGACAGGCCGAAGAAGATCGCCGTCTTGCCGTCGGCGCCAACATTGGCCGAGCAATGCATCGGCATCACACCCTGCTCGGGCAGGAGGTAGTTGAGCAGGCCGAACACGCCCTTCTTCATCTCACCCGAATATTCGGTGTTGCCGATCAGGATCAGCTTCTCGCTGAGATTGACCGCAATCACCGTATCGCTGCGGCAGCCATGACGCTCAGGATCGGCCTTGAAACTCGGCAGGTTGATGATCGTATATTCGGGCGCAAAGCCGGCAAGCTCGTCCTCGGACGGGCGAACCAGCATGGTGCGCACGAACAGGGAGTGCCAGGCCAGCTGTGAAATGACGCGCACATTGACGCGATATTCCGGCTGCGAACCTCCGAACAGGTCAGCCACATAAAGCTCGTCCTGGTCCTTTACCGCGGCGAGGAAATCGGCCTTGAGGTTGGCAAAGTGCTCGGGGCTCATCGGCTGGTTGATGGCACCCCAGTTTATGGTCTCTTCCGTCATCGCATCGCGTACGACAAACTTGTCCTTCACGCTGCGCCCAGTGAAACGTCCCGTCTCGACAACCAGCGGGCCATGCGCGGCCAGCTTGCCTTCGCCCTTGGCGAGCGCATGCTCCACCAATGCTGCGGTTCCGAGGTTGGCATGAATCCTGGCACCGGTAGCGATGCCCTGGTCGGCAAGTGAAACGGTAAGCGTCGTCGACACTGAATAGATCTCCCTGAGGGAAATGGTGCGGGATCAGAAGTGCCCCGCTTGACTCGAAATTCGCATATAGGGGCGACTCCGAAAGGTCAATTTGCACCCGCGAAGGAAATGCAAGGAATTTCCGCAAAGTGAAATCGGACGCGCCGATGTATCGTGCGAACAGTGCCGTCACAGTTGTTTCGGCCCTCACTTGTGGTTACGCAATACGTCTGAGCCAGGTGCAGCAAAGATGGCGGGACAATGACCAGCAATTCGGTCGCGAATCCGGAGCAAGACGGAAAGGTCGCCGCCTCACTGGACGGGCAGCAGTCCATTGCCCTGGTCGATGACGACCGCAACATCCTGACCACGCTTTCGATTGCATTGCAGTCCGAAGGTTTCGCCACGCGCGTTTATTCCGACGGCGAAGCGGCCCTCTCCGCCCTGCGCTCGAACCCACCAGACCTCGCCGTATTCGACATCAAGATGCCGCGTATGAACGGCATGGAGCTCCTGCAAAAACTGCGGGAAACATCTGATATCCCTGTTATCTTTCTAACCAGCAAGGACGAGGAACAGGACGAGGCAGCAGGCCTTGCCATGGGTGCGGACGATTATATCGCCAAACCCTTCAGCCAACGCCTGCTGGTGGCGCGCATCCGGGCGATCCTGCGCCGTGCACATCCGATGACGGAGGTCACGACCGAAGGTTCGGTGGATACTCTTCCAGACAGCGAGGCAATCCATCGCGGACGCCTGACCATGGATCCGGCACGCCACCAGGTGAAGTGGGACGGCATGCCGGTTTCGCTGACCGTCACCGAGTTCCTTATTCTCGAAGCGCTGGCCGCGCGCCCCGGCGTAATCAAGAGCCGCAACCAGCTGATGGATGCCGCCTATCCGGACGATGTCTTCGTGGATGACCGCACAGTGGACAGCCACATCAAGCGATTGCGCCGCAAGTTCCGCGCAGTCGATCCCGAATTCGGTGCCATCGAAACGCTCTACGGGGCCGGCTACAGTTTCTCCGATGCCTGAAACGCAACCGGGCAAGCAAGGGGGCACGGGCAGGCTCGAACGACTTGCCTTCCCGCTCGGCGCCTCGCTCACAGCCCGCATCCTGGCGGTCAATCTGATCCCGCTGCTGGTGCTGGCGGGCAGCCTGTTCTTCCTCGATTCCTACCGCCGGCAATTGCTCGACGAGCGCTTCAAGCTGGCGCGCATCGAGGCACAAATCACTGCCGAGGCGCTGGCCGGTGCGACGCGCGAGCGCAAGGAAGCGCTGCTGATCCAGATCGGCAAGGAACAGCGCATGCGGCTGCGCATGTACGATGCCAACGGCAGCCTCATGGCAGACTCCTTCCTGCTGGACGGTCCCAGTTTCACGTTCGACGATCCGGTAGCGGAACCGCTGGGGGAAGACCTGGCGCGCTGGACCGACAATGCCGTCAATTTCATCGTCGGCGCGCCAAACCCGCCACCCTATATAGAGCCGGAAGAACAGGGTGCCTCTGCCTGGCCCGAACTGGTCCGCGCCCGCGAGCAAGGCCTCACCCAGATCGAACTGCGTCGGGCCCCTGACGACACGCCCGTCATCAATGCTGCAGCGCCCGTCGGCATCAATGGCGACACCCTGATGACCACGCGAAACGCGGTGGACATTACCCAGGCCGTGCGCGAGGCACGGGGCAGCGTGATGACAATCATCGCGCTCTCGCTGCTCGTCTCGATCGTGCTCTCGCTCTATCTCGCCAACACCATCATCGAACCGCTGCGTCGGCTGGTCCGCGCTGCCGTGCAGGTCCGCACCGGTCGCGAGCGCGGCGTCGAAGTCCCACGCATGCAACAGCGCAAGGACGAGATCGGCCTGCTTGCCCGCGCCGTGTCGGATATGACCGCAGCCCTGCGCCATCGCATCGACGCCGTGGAAAGCTTCGCCGCCGATGTCGCGCATGAAATCAAGAACCCGCTCGCCAGCCTGCGCAGCGCCACGGACACGCTGACCCGGGTCGAGGATGACGAACTTCGCGCACAGCTTGTCGAGGTTGCAGCGCATGACGTGCGCCGGATCGACCGGCTGGTGAGCGAGATTTCCGAAGCGAGCCGGGTCGATGCTGAGATCAGCCGTACGACCTTCGAAGAGGTCGATCTCGCCAGTCTCTTCGCAAACATCATCCACACGCGCGAAGACCGCGGCGAGAATGCCGGCTGCACGATCAGCCTGCATCACGATGGCGGCAATTGCCGAGTCATGGGCGTGCCGCTGCGGCTGGAGAGGATTGCCGATAACCTGCTCGACAATGCCGTCTCCTTCTCGCCCGAAAATGGCGAAGTAACGGTCGAGGTAATGTGCCGCGGCGACCGCGTGATCGCATCGGTATGCGATGAGGGGCCTGGCATTCCCGAGGCCGTGCGCGAAAAGGTCTTCCGCCGCTTCCACTCGGATCGCCCCGAAGGGGAAGGCTTCGGCAATCATTCCGGGCTAGGCCTTGCCATCGCCCGCACCATTGCCGAGGCGCATGACGGCGCGCTCGGCGTCGAAGACAGGGCCGATGGCAAGCCCGGAGCCTGCCTCATTCTCGACCTGCCCGCCGCATGAACTCTGCCGTCCATCAGGCGACCTGCGTGTCGATCGGCGGCCGCGCCGTGCTGATCGAAGGCCCTCCCGGAAGCGGCAAGTCGAGCCTCGCCCTCGCCCTGGTGGATCGAGGGGCCGAGCTAATCGGCGATGACGGTGTCACCCTTTCGACGCGCGGCGAGGCATTGTGGGCCGATCCGCCACCCAATACCGCAGGGCAGATCGAGATTCGCAATGTCGGCCTGGTAGAAATGCCCGCCACCAGTGGCCCGGTGGCGCTGCTTTTGCGTCTCGACACAGACGCTCCACGTTTTGTTGAACAGGCAGGGACAGCTTCATTTCTTGGCCTCGAAGTCCCTGTAATTGCTTTGTTTCCAGACCCGTCCATCCTGCCACTGAGGGCCGAATGGGCGCTCAGGCAATACGGTTTGCGACAATAGCGCCCCTTCACAATTGCGATTTTGCGGCGCACAGCGCGGCGAATGGCCAGCGACTCAGCCCTGAGCCGACAACGCATCCTCCTCGTCACCGGCATGCTCGGGGCGGGAAAGAGCACCGCCTTGCGCGAGCTCGAGGACCTCGGCTGGGAATCCATCGACAACTTCCCCATCCGCCTGCTCGACCGGCTGCTCGGCCACGATGTCAGCCCCATGCCCCTGGCGATCGGGTTCGATTGCCGCACGCGCGGCTTCGTTCCCGCCGACATTATCGAGCATGTGAAGGATATCTCCCTCATCCCCGACCTCGAGGTGACGACGCTATTCCTCGACTGTGCCGGGCACGAATTGGAGCGCCGCTTCAACGAAACCCGGCGCAGGCATTATCTAGCCCACGACATGCCGGTTCCTTCTGGCATCAAGGCGGAGCGCGAACTGCTTGCTCCGCTGCGGCGCTGGGCCGACGTGCTGATCGACACGACCGAGTTCACCACCAACGACCTCAAGCAGACGATCCGCGAACAGTTCGCCCAAACGGCCCCGCGCGAGATGACCGTGACGGTATCGAGCTTCGGCTTTTCACGCGGCATGCCGCCCACGGCCGACCTCGTCTTCGACATGCGTTTTCTCGACAACCCGCATTGGGAACCAGGCATGAAGGAACTGACCGGCCTCGACGAGCCTGTCGCCGAGTTCATCTCAGGCAACCCGATTTTCGATCCCTCTTTCGCCCGGATTCGCGACCTGCTGCTCGAACTGCTTCCGCACTATGCCGAACAGGGCAAGAGCTACGTCAACATCGCCTTCGGTTGTACCGGGGGGAGACATCGAAGTGTTTACACCGCAGAACGCATGGCACAGGCCTTGCGCGAAGGCGGCTTTTCGCCCACTGTCCTGCACCGCAATCTGGGATCGCGCGCGGCCGACCAGGTCGAAGGATCGCAACACCCATGATCGCCAACAGAACAATCAAGACATTCCCCCTCCCCTTCGCGAGTTGCATTCACGCATGATCGGCATGATTCTGGTTACCCACGGCCGCCTGGCCGAAGAGTTTGTCCAAGCCATGGAGCATGTGGTCGGCACACAGGAAGCCGTCGCCACCATTTGTATTGGCCCCAATGACGACATGGAGGCGCGGCGAGAAGACATCGCCAAGGCCATTGATGAAGTCGATAGCGGTGAAGGCGCGGTGATCCTGACCGACCTGTTTGGCGGCACGCCCTCCAACCTCGCCATTTCACTGCTGCAGGCGGGCCGTACCGAGGTCATCGCGGGCATCAACCTGCCCATGCTGATCCGCCTTTCGGGCGCCCGCAAGGAGCTCGACCTGCATGGCGCAGCTGCCGCGGCACGCGATGCCGGGCGTAATTATATCACTCTGGCTTCCGAATTCCTCGGACAGGATGCATAAGGCCTGAAAAGCACAGGCTTGGGGGGACGAGAGTGAGTGAGGCCAGGCGGGAAGTCCTGATCGTCAACAAACGTGGATTGCATGCAAGGGCGAGCGCCAAGTTCGTCGGCGCCGTGGCGCCGATGGAGGGCGTGGAAGTGAAGGTCTGCAAGGATGGAAATGAAGCCGCAGGCGGATCGATCCTCGGCCTGATGATGCTCGGAGCAGCCAAGGGCGACACGGTCGAGATCAGCGTCTCTGGCGAGGATTGCGAGGCACGCCTGCAGGAACTGGTCGCGCTGGTCGAAGACGGCTTCGGCGAGGACAAGTCCTGATCCGATGCGCCGCACGATAACCGGCTTCTCCAATCCCACGGTCAAATATCTGCGTAGCTTGCGCGAGAAGAAGCACCGCAAGCGAGAGGGCAAGTTCCTTGCCGAGGGGCTACGCCTGCTGACCGATGCGCGGGAATGCGGCCGCCTGCCGGAAATGCTGGTGATGGCCGAGAGCCGCGATCCGCATCCTCTGCTGGAGGAACTGGAAGAGGCAGTGGAAAGTGCCGGTGGCGAGATTGTCGAGACCTCGCCCGATATCCTCTCCAAGATTACCGGCAAGGATAACGCGCAAAGCGTGGTCGGCATGTTCGCCGAATTCGACACTTCGCTTGGTGGTCTGGACCGTTCCTCAGCACAAATCTGGCTGGTGGCGCAGGCCCTGCGCGATCCGGGCAATCTCGGCACCATGCTGCGCACGGGCGATGCCGTGGGCGCCGGTGGACTGATCCTGGTGGACGATTGCGCCGATCCCTTCAGTGTCGAGGCCGTGCGCGCCAGCATGGGCGCGGTGTTCACACAGGCGATCGCGCAGGCGAGCTGGGACGAATTCCTGCCCTGGCTGCGTGGCGGAGAGGGCCAGCTGGTCGCCGCGTCGTTACGCGAAGCTGTGCCCTATCGCGGCGCACCCTATCAGGCGCCCTGCTTCTTGCTTGTCGGCAACGAGTCCCGCGGCCTGCCCGAGGACTACGAAATGGCCTGCGATCTGCGCGTGACGATGCCGATGAAGGGACGTGCCGACAGCCTCAACGCCGCCGTGGCGGGTGCGGTGCTCGCTTACGAAGTGCTGGACAGCCTCGGCAGCTAGTCGCCGGCGAGGAAAGCAGTAATCCGCCAGCGGCCATTGCGGCTCGAGGCGATCAGGCGATAATCGATCACGCTACGCAGGTTGGGCGAGCGAATATAGCCTTCCACGGGAGTACCTTCGGGACCATTCGCGTAGCGCACACGGGTCCAGCTATCCTCGCCTTCGCCACCAAAAGTCGAAATGCCCGAATCCTCGTCGAGTACCAGTTCAACCACGTCCCAGTCGATCGTGGCCACGACGGGTTCTTCCATACCGGGTGCAGAACGCAGGGCCACGGCCTTGCCGGTGACGATCATCGTCTCGAACGGATCGCCGCCCGTGTTCTGCGCGAAATACCAAGGCATGGTCACGCCGCCCTGCGAATTGGCAGCGCAGCCCAATGTCGTCACTTCGGCCAGGTCGCTCCACAATCCGCCTTCGGAATTGTCGAGCGCGAGGCGCAAATTCTCCTCGCCATCCTCGCCGCCAAAGCCAAGCTTGATATCGGTCGCGGCCAAGGCGACCATCAGATCGGTATCGCGCAAATCGATCGCCGCATTGAGCGCAGCGAGGAAGGAATCGTAGCCTTCGATCTCGCTGCATTCGTCGCGCGGCTCGAACGGACCGAGGCCTGCATTGGGATCAGGCGTCTCGACCACATTCTCGACCAATTCCTCGGCCGCAGCTTCGAGTTCGTCGGATGGTGCGTCGGACTGGCTGCATGCGGCCAGCAGGCCCAGCAGTGGAATGGCGCAGACAGCAAATCTCATTGACCGGAATCCTCCTCCTCGCCAGCCTCAACCAGAAGCGGGCTGTCCGGTTCCTGAATGTCTGCAGAGGTATAACGCGGAGCGCCTTCTACAAGGGGGACCTCGTCAATTTCCTTGGCAATCTCGATGCCTTTTTCTTGCATCCTTCGTGCTGACACGAGCACTCGGCTTTCAAAGCTGCGAGTGAATTCGTTGTAACCCTTCACCGCCGTTTCCAACCCGCCGCCAACGCGCTTCAAGTGTCGGGCAGCTGTCTCAAGACGGCTGTATAGCTCGGCGCCCATGCGGCCAATTTCCTGCGCTTCCTCAGCCATCTTGTCCTGCCGCCAGACCTGCGCGACGGTGCGGGCAATGGCGACGAGGTTGGTCGGCGTTGCCAGCAGCACGCCGTTCTTGAAGGCGAAGTCCCACAGCTCCGGATCGTGTTCGAGCGCGGCGGCGACGAAATGCTCGCCGGGCACGAACATCACCACGTAATCCGGCGCGTCGTCGAACTGGTTCTGGTAGCCCTTGCTGCCCAAGGTCTGCACGTGGGTACGCATGGACTTGGCATGCAGGTCCAGGTGGCGCTTGCGCTCATCATCGTCGTCGGCCTCGAAAGCCGCCTGGTAGGCGTTGAGCGAAACCTTGGCATCGATCACCAGCTTCTTCTGTCCCGGTACGTGGACGATGGCATCGGGCCGAAGGCGCCCCTGATCCGTCTCCATGGAGTGCTCGAGATCGAAATCGGTGTGTTCTGAAAGGCCGCATTGCTCAAGCACGTTCTGGAGTGCCCGCTCGCCCCAGCGGCCGCGCGCCTTGGGCGCATTGGTCAGCGAATTGCCGAGCCGCTGGGCTTCGCGCCGCACCTCTTCCTGCCCCAGCCGCATCGTTTCGATCTGCTGATGGAGCTTGGCAAAGGCATCCGTCCGTTGTCGCTCCAGCGATCCAACCTGGTCCTCATATTTCTGCAGGCGGTCCTGAACCGGCTTCAGGAGGTTGGCCACGGCCTCCTTGTTCTTTTCCTGCGCGTCGCCAAGCCGTGCAGTCGCTTCGGCGCTGAATCGCTCGCGCGCTGCCTCTAGAACTTTGGCGCCCGTATTCTCAAACTCCTTGAGCAGTTTGTCGCGGCTTTCCTCCAGCAGGCGCTTTTGCTCGGCAAAGCCGGCGCGTTCTGCCTTGAACTGCGCATTCTCTTCGCGCGCCCTGTCGAGA
Source organism: uncultured Altererythrobacter sp. (assembly GCA_913056125.1). Classification (GTDB taxonomy): domain Bacteria; phylum Pseudomonadota; class Alphaproteobacteria; order Sphingomonadales; family Sphingomonadaceae; genus Alteraurantiacibacter. Next base: position 249,104 of record CAJXNC010000003.1, on the reverse strand, counting down.
TCCTCCGCCAACTTGTCTGCGCGAGAGGCCCGTTCCGACATGGTCGCTAGCTCGGGAGCCATGCGAGCCAGCTTCTCTTCATGCGCCCCCGCCTCTTGTTCTGCCTTACCGGCACGCTCCTTCCACTCGGCCACAGGTCGGCTGCCAAACCAGTAGCCCAATGCCGCCCCCAGCAGGAGAGCGCCGACGACAATCGCAAGAACAAGCGGATCCATAAGGTGACCTGAAAGGAACAAAGGAGAACGAAAAGAGAACCTATCGCTGTTCTGGAATGCACACAAGTTCCTCCGCGCAATCATCCACGATTCACGCTAAGCCCAGCACTGCAAATCGTACTTGAGAATGTGCCCCGCAAGATTGTATGGGGTGCTTACAAATTCAGATTCGCGAAATTTTCGCGATGGTGAAAAGTCTGACCCGGTTACAAGGAAGAGGATCACCCATGCCCACCGATATCGAGATTGCCCGTCAAGCTACGCTTATCCCGATCACCGAAGTCGCCAAGAACGCCGGTGTTCCGGACGAAGCGCTGATCCCCTATGGCAAGTACAAGGCCAAGGTCGATACCGCGACCCTGCCCACCACCAGCGACGGCAAGCTGATCCTCGTCACCGCCATCAACCCGACGCCTGCAGGCGAAGGCAAGACCACCACGTCGGTCGGCCTGTCGGACGCCCTGCACCTGATCGGCAAGAAGACCATGCTGTGCCTGCGCGAGCCGAGCCTCGGCCCGTGCTTCGGCGTCAAGGGCGGCGGCGCCGGCGGCGGCAAAAGCCAGGTCATGCCGATGGACGAGATCAACCTGCACTTCACGGGTGACTTCCACGCCATCACCAGCGCCCACAACCTGCTCTCGGCGATGATCGACAACTCGATCTACTGGGGCAACCCGCTCGACATCGACGTGCGCCGCGTCACCTGGCGCCGTGTGCTCGACATGAACGACCGCGCGCTACGCCAGATCGCCGGCCCGCTCGGAGGCGTTGCCAACGGCTTCCCGCGCGAAACCGGTTTCGACATCACCGTGGCTTCCGAAATCATGGCCATCCTGTGCCTCGCTTCGGACCTCGACGACCTGCAGAAGCGCCTCGGCGACATCATCATCGGCTATACCCGCAAGCGCGAGCCGGTGTTCTGCCGCGACATCAAGGCCGATCCGGCCATGACCGTGCTGCTCAAGGACGCGATCCTGCCGAACCTGGTGCAGACCCTCGAGAACCGCCCGGCCTTCCTGCATGGCGGCCCGTTCGCCAACATCGCCCACGGCTGTAACTCGGTGATCGCCACCAAGACCGCCCTGCGCATGGCCGACTATGTCGTGACCGAAGCCGGCTTCGGCGCCGACCTCGGCGCCGAGAAGTTCATGGACATCAAGTGCCGCCTCGCCGGCCTCAAGCCCGATGCCATCGTGCTGGTCGCCACCGTGCGCTCGCTCAAGATGAATGGCGGCGTGCCCAAGAGCCAGCTGACCGAAGGCGAGAATGTCGATGCAGTCCGCGCCGGTTCGGTGAACCTGAAGCGCCACATCGAGAACGTGAAGAAGTTCGGCATCACGCCGACCATCGCGATCAACCACTTCTACCTCGACACCGATGCCGAAATCGCGGTGATCCAGGAGATGGCCAAGGAATACGGCGCCGACGCCGTGATCTGCAAGCACTGGGCCGATGGCGGCGAAGGTGCACGCGAACTGGCCGAGATCGTTGCCGCCAAGGCCGATGCCGGCGCGCCCGACTTTGATCAGCTCTACCCCAGCGAAATGCCGCTGGCAGAGAAGATCGAAACGGTTGCGACCGAGATCTATCGCGCCGGTTCGGTTGCCATCCCTACCGCCGTGCGCAAGCAGCTGCAGCAGTGGGAAGAGATGGGCTACGGCTCGTTCCCGGTCTGCATGGCCAAGACGCAGTACAGCTTCTCGACCGATCCGACCAAGCTGGGCGCGCCCGAAGATCACGAGATCGCCATTCGCGAAGTGCGCCTGTCGGCCGGTGCCGGCTTCGTCGTCGCCATCGCAGGCGACATCATGACAATGCCGGGCCTGCCCAAGGTTCCCTCGGCCGAGGCAATCCACCTCGACGAGAACGGACAGATCGAAGGCCTGTTCTAAGCCTTCACCGGATTGCAGGAACACGAAAGGGCCGCTCCGCAAGGGGCGGCCCTTTTCGATTCCGCCGCAGTCGCCTCAGGCGGCGCGGACGTCCTTCTCGAGGATGCGTGCGCCGCTCAGCCTCTGCAGTGCGTCCTTGGCAGGCAGCGGATGGGCGACGAAGAATCCCTGGATTTCGTTGCAGCCTTCCTGCGCCAGCCGGTCGAGCTGTTCTGCCGTCTCCACGCCTTCGGCAACTACTGAAGTACCCAGCCCCCTGGCCATGCCCAGCACGGAGCGAATGACATGCCAGGTCCGCTCATCCTCGGACTGGATGAAGCTGCGATCGATCTTGATCGTGTCGAACTTGAAGCGCGTAAGGTAGCTGAGCGAGGAATAGCCCGTTCCAAAGTCATCCAGCGCCATGCGCACTCCCAGCGCACGCAATTGGCTCAGCGTGTTGGAAGCGCGCTGATCGTCCTCGATCAGCACGCTTTCGGTGATCTCGAGCTCGAGCTGAGAGGGGTGAAGCCTGTTCGCTTCGAGCGCCGCGGCAATCGTGTCTATGAGCGAGGGATCCTGGAACTGGCGCACGCTGATATTGACGCTGACGGCCTTGCCTCCAAGGTCGCGTGTGACTGCACGGCAGGCCTCCTCGATCACCCACGTTCCGATCGGGATGACGAGACCGGAATCCTCGGCAATGCCAATGAAGTCTTCCGGCTTGACCAGCTTGTCTCCGCGCTGCCAGCGGATCAGTGCCTCGAAACTGGCAATGGCGCCGGTCTTGAGGTCGATGCGCGGCTGGTAGAGGAGCTCCAGCTCGTCCCGCTCGATCGCGAATGACAGGTCTTCTTCGAGCTCTTGCCGTCGGCGCAGCACACGGCCCATCTCGGGCTTGTAACGGGAATAGCCGTTCCGCCCGCGGTTCTTGACCGAATAGAGCGCCAAATCCGCATTGCAGATAAGCGCCTGTGCCTCTTCGGCATCGAGCGGGGATACTGCCACACCAACACTTGTACGCGGATGGATCGTCGTCCCCGTCGGCAAGGTCAGCGGCGCCGAGATCGACTGCAGGATACGATAGGCAAGGTCCAGCGCCTGGTTGGGAAAGGCGATATTGGTGTAGATGATGGCGAATTCGTCACCGCCAAGGCGGGCCACCGTATCGCAGCCACGAACATTGCTGAGCAGGCGCTCGGCTGTAGCCGCAAGCAAAGTGTCGCCCGACTGATGGCCATGCAGGTCGTTGACGTCCTTGAAGCGATCGAGGTCGATGATCAGCAACGCGGTTAATGCGCCTTCGCGCTGCTTGGCCAATGCCTCATGCAGGCGCTGGTTGAACAATTCGCGATTGGGCAGGTCCGTCAGCGTGTCGTGCAAGGCAAGGTGGTAGATGCGCTTGCGCGCTTCCTCACGCTCACTGAGATCGGTCATGCGCAGCACCATCACGTCGTGACCGTTCAGGTCCATCTGCCGGAAACGCAGTTCCACGGGTACCTGCTTTTCCTGCATATCGACGACGACCGCCTGCTCGACGGCATCGTCTCCCGATTCCAGCCAGCCGATCATCTCCTGCCGCAGGTCTTCGCGCATGAGATCCTCGGGACGCTTGTCGATCAGGGCATCGACGGTGGTCGCAAACAGCGTGGCGGCTGCGGCATTGGCGCTGCGAATCTTGCCATCATGGATCAGGAAGATGGATTCCGAAGCGATCTCGCCGAAAGCGGCCAGGCGCTGTGCATCCTCGCCTGCTCCCGCAGCTTCGGCCTTGGTGAAACGTTCGGCCTCGGCATGCTGGAGCTTGTCCATCAAATCGTTGAGCGTCGTGGTCAGGTGTTCGTTCTCGTCACCCGCCTCGACATCGATCCGCTTGCGCGAACCTGGTTCGGAGTGGACCAGCGTCTGTAGTGCTGCCTGGATGTGGTCGGTCCCCAGCCGAGCACCATGTTCGGTGGCGTTGAGACCGGCAGCTTCTTCCTCCGGGGAAATTCGTAGATAGATAAACTTCCGCAATGCGATGATGAAGACCAGCCCGACGCCGAACGCCCAGACGAAATTGATCCCGCTGCCCATCGCCTGGACGAGGAACTGGTCCATGCGCGATCCGGCAGGCAGCAATTCGACCGGTGCCAGCAGGGCCAGGCCAAGCGTGCCTACCACGCCGGCAACACCATGCGCCCCGACAGCACCAACGGCATCGTCAATGCGCAACCGTGTTTCGAGCAGGTGGTTGGCGCCATTGGCGCAAAGCCCTCCGGCCGCGCCGAGGATCAGCGCACCGCCCGGATCGACGAGGTGGCAACCCGCGGTGATGGCAACAAGGCCGCCGACCATGCCGTTCACCGCCCTTTCGGGCAGCATGGCGCCGCCGAACCACATCAGGCCGTAGCCGACAACGCCGCCTGCGGAACCGGCAATGACCGTGTTGAGAATGATCGGGGGAACCGCAGAGGATGCAGCGAGCGTCGACCCGCCGTTGAAACCGATCCAGCCGACAAACAGGAACAGCGCGCCGGCGGAGGAGAGCACTGCGCTGTGTCCGCCGATGCGCATGGGCGGGCCATCCGAGAAGCGTCCCTTGCGGGCTCCCAGCACGAGACAGGCCGCGAGCGCGAACCAGCCGCCAGTGGCGTGCACTACCGTAGACCCGGCAAAATCGACAAAGCCAGCATTTGCAAGGAACGCACTTTCGGATGGTTGTAGCGCCCGACCCCATGCCCAGTGCGTGAACATGGGATAGATCAGCGCCGCCATGATGACGCAGATCAGCACATAGGCACGCAAACGCATGCGCTCTGCCACCGCGCCGGAGATGATCGTTGCAGCCGTGCCGCAGAACATCACCTGGAATATGAAGAAGGCGGCATGCTCCCCTGAAATGCCCTTGAGCAAGAACATGCTCGAATCTGTCCCGAACGGCAGTGCCCCAAGCGCGGGTCCAAAGGCGATGCCGAAACCGATCAGGCCGAAAGCGAGCGTCGCAAAGGCAAAGTCCAGCAAGTTCTTCTGGGCGACCGAGATCGCATTCTTGGTGCGCACCGACCCGGCTTCGAGCAGCATGAAACCGATCTGCATCATCAGAACCAGCGTCGCAGCGACCAGCACCCAGAAAGTGTCCAGCGTCGCGGCGAGGTGCTTGATCTCGATGATCTCGGGTGTGGCGACGGCGAAGCGAGTGGAAGCGCTTGCACTCGCCCCCGGCGCAAGCACAGCGAAGGTCGCAACGGCAATCCGTCCAAACATGGCAATCATACGTGCCCGGTCCCCACCTAGCGTAAGCGGAGACGATTACCGGGGAATTCTAAGGAATTCGTTTAATGGACCACAGACGTTGAAGTAATTGTGGCCCGGCTGTTCAGGCCATCGCCGCGATTTCTCAGTCCTCCAGCGTATTCATGCCCCAGGATTCGACCTGCGCGATCCATTCCTCGGGCGTAGGCATGATCGTGTGGTCGTTGCGATGCGCGATCTTCCAGCCATCCTCCGTGCGCACGAGGTCGTCTTCATACTGACCCGACAGGGCGGGCGTGGGGGAGCCGCCATCGCCACGCATCACGAAGATGAAGCGCGACTTGGCATGTGCCGTGTCGCCGGTGACATCGATCTCGAAATTGGTCGACTGGTGGAAGCTCGACAAATTGACGAAATCGGGATCGGGCTCGCCGAACAGGCCGGAGAGCATTTCGCGGATTTCGCCGCGGCCATTTCGTATTGTATCGCCGTTTTGCCAGATGCCGTCCTCGGTGAAGACACCGACATATCCGTCGTAATCGCGCGCATCGAGCGCAGCGGCATAATCGGTGATCACACGCTGGATTTCGACCTGGTCCTCGACCGCTTGCAGCCGGGCTTCCAGCTCCGCAGTGTCGGCCTGCGCACAACCGGCCAGTCCCAGTGCGCCGGCCATGATCGCATAACGAATAGTCATGAAGTCCCTCCCCGAATCATCCTCCGGGGCGAGACTAGCCGATCACGCGGCTTTCCGCGCCTTTTCCAGCTTCTTGAGCGCCATATTACGCTTCAGGCGGCTAAGGTGGTCGATGAACAAAATGCCGTTCAGATGGTCCATCTCGTGCTGGATGCAGGTGGCAAGCAAGCCATCCATCGCTTCCTCATGCACATTGCCCTCAAGGTCCTGCCAGCGCACGCGGCAGGCCTTGGGCCGGTCCACCTCGGCATAGATGTCGGGCACCGACAGGCAGCCTTCCTGGTAGGTGTTCATCTCGTCGGCCGGATCGAGGATTTCCGGATTGATGAAGATTCGCGGTTCCTTCTTGAGCGGATAATGCACGTGGCTGTGCCCGTCCCCGCCATGATCGTGGTCGCATTCTTCGGGCTCGGCATCGGTATCTTCGGGCTGGAGGTCGATCACCAGCACGCGCAAGGGGATGCCGACCTGGATGGCGGCAAGGCCGATGCCATTCGCATCGTACATCGTCTCGAACATGTCATCGACCAGGATCTTGAGCTGGTCGTCGAAAGTGTCGACCGGAGTCGAGACGGTCTTGAGCCGGGGATCCGGCGCTTCGATAATTTCCATGATGGCCATGGGGCGCAGATAATGCGGTTTGGCCCCGTTTTCAATCTTACCCGACGGGCCTGCGCGCCCTCAACGCCTGCGCCAGCGTGCCCTCGTCGAGATAGTCGAGCTCGCCACCCACGGGCAGGCCATGCGCCAACTGGGTGATGCGCACCGGATAGGCTTCGAGCTTTTCGGCGATGTAGTGGCTGGTCGTCTGCCCTTCGAGCGTGGCGTTCATGGCGAGCACGACCTCGTCCACGCCGCCCTCGGCCACGCGGCCTACCAGCGCATCGATGGTCAAATCTTCGGGCCGAACGCCGTCGAGCGCGGAGAGCCTTCCGCCCAGCACGTGGTAGCGCCCGGTGAACAGCTTGGCCCGGTCAAGCGCCCACAAATCAGCCACGTCCTCGACCACGCAAATCTGCTTCTGGTCGCGGCGCGGATCCGCACAAATCGAACACGGGTTCTGCGTGTCGACATTGCCGCAGATATCGCATTCGGCGAGCTTGTCCTGCACCGCCGTCAGCGCATCGAGCACCTGCTTGAGCGCCGTTTCGCGCCGCTTCACCAGCCACAGAACCGCCCTGCGCGCCGAGCGCGGGCCGAGCCCGGGCAGCTTGGCGAGCGCCGATGCCAGTGTCTCGATCTCTTGCGATGCCATGGAGCGGGAGATAGGGCCGCTGGCTTGGGAGCGAAAGCCCCGTCAAGCGGAAGGCCACAGCAATGCGTCTGATCTTCATGGGAACGCCGGATTTTGCCGTGCCGACCCTTTGCGCCCTGCACCAGGCGGGGCACGAGATCTGCGCGGTCTATTCGCAGCCGCCCGCCCGCTCGGGCCGCGGCAAGCAGCTGCGCCCTTCCCCCGTCCAGGCCAAGGCGGAAGAGCGGGGCCTGCCGGTGCGTCATCCAGAGACGATGAAGGATTTGGAAGCACAGGCCGATTTCCATGCGCTGGAAGCCGATGCGGCAGTGGTCGTCGCCTATGGACAGATCCTGCCGCTGGCGATCATCGACGGACCGAAGCTCGGTTGCTTCAACGTCCATGCCAGCCTGCTGCCGCGCTGGCGCGGGGCGGCGCCGATCCAGCGGGCCATCCTGGCGGGCGACAGCCTGACCGGCGTCACCATCATGCAAATGGAAACCGGCCTCGATACCGGGCCGATGCTGCTCAAGGGCAAGACCGAAACCGAGGACAAGACCGCGGGGGACCTGCATGACGAGCTGATGCAGATGGGCGCGCGGTTGATGGTCGAGGTGCTGGAGAAGCTCGACACCATCCGGCCCGAGAAGCAGGACCGGCGCGATGCCACCTATGCGGCCAAGATCGACAAGTCCGAAGCGGCGATCGACTGGGACAAGCCTGCCCTGCATATCGAACGGCAGGTGCGCGCCTTCTCGCCCTTCCCCGGCGCATGGTTCGAAATGGATGGCGAGCGGATCAAGCTGCTGCGCGCCCGCGTGATCGGGGTGAACGGGAAACCCGGGACGGTGCTCGACGAGCAGCTCACCATTGCCTGCGGCAATGCCGCGATCCGTCCGCTCGAATTGCAGCGCGCGGGCAAGCCGGCAATGCAGGCCGAGGAGTATTTGCGCGGCAAGCCAGCACCAGTCGGGGCAGTCCTGCGATGACCCGCTTCGCCCTCACAATCGAATTCGATGGCGGCCCCTTCATGGGCCTGCAGCGGCAGGACCACGGCCCCAGCGTACAGCAATCGGTCGAGGAGGCGGTCTTCAAGGTGACCGGCGAGGAAGTGCGTATGCATTCTGCCGGGCGCACCGATAGCGGTGTCCACGCGCTCGGCATGGTCAGCCATGTCGATATCGCAAAGGACATCGATCCCTTCCGCCTGTCCGAAGCGCTCAACCACCACCTCAAGCCCGATCCGATTGCGGTCATTGACTGCGAGGTGAAGCCCGATGACTGGCATGCCCGCTTTTCCTGCATCGGGCGGCGCTACGAATATCGTATCGCCAATCGCCGCGCGCCGCTGACCATCGAGCGCGGAAGGGCATGGCACGTGCCGCGCCCGCTCGATGCCGAAGCCATGCACGAGGCGGCGCAGCACCTTGTCGGTTGCCACGATTTCACCACCTTCCGCTCGGCCCACTGCCAGGCCAAGGATCCGGTCAAGACGCTCGACCGGCTCGACGTGACGCGCGAGGGCGACCATGTGATCGTGCGCGCAGCAGCACGTAGCTTCCTGCACCACCAGGTACGCAGCATGGTCGGCACGCTGTCACTGGTCGGGCTCGGCCAATGGGGCAGCAACAAGGTAGCGATGGCACTGGCGGCGAAAGACCGGGACTATCTCGGCCTCAACGCCCCGCCCGAAGGCCTGTACTTCGTGGAAGCAATCTACCCCTAACGCGGCTGGACGGAGAACTCGCCGTCCTCATCCAGCGTGATATCGATCGGCACGCCCTCGATCTCGGTGCTGATCGTCGCTGATCCATCGCCGATCGAGAGCGTCGTGCGTCCGTCATCGCTTAGCGGGATGTTCTCCAGCCCTTCGACATCGAGCGGCTGGATCGGTCCGCCGGGATCCTGCGAAGCGGTGGGTGCCGGTGCAGGACGGCGCGTTTCGCCAATCGCAGCGGCCATGAAGTCATGCCAGATTCGCGCAGGCAGGCCGCCGCCCGAAATGCCCTGCAGCGGCGAATTGTCGTCATTGCCGATCCAAACGCCCACCACGAGGTCCTCCGCAAAGCCGACAAAAAGCGCATCGCGATTATCCTGCGTGGTGCCGGTCTTGCCGAAATTGGGCGCATTCAGCATGGCGGCGCGGCCGGTACCGCGATTGACCGCCTGCCGCATCATCGATTCCATATCCTCATGCACGCGGCTCGGCAGTTCGGAGGGGCCGTCGAACAACCATTCCCACCAGCTTTGCTCTTCGCGCGCGAAGGCATGCGGTTCCACGGGATAGGCATTGGCGGCAATCCCGGCATAGGCGGAGGTCAGCTCGATCAGCGACATGGTCGAGGTGCCCAGCGCCAGGCTGGGATCGCCTTCGTCCAGCGGCGAGGTAACGCCGAGGTCGCGCGCCATGCGGATCACCGCCTCGTCACCCACCCGCGCCTGCAGGCGCACTGCGGCAACGTTGGAGCTTTGGGCATAGGCATCCGCCAGTGTGATGAAGTCCGAATAGACGCCGCTGGCATTGCGCGGCTGGTAGGAGCCTTCGGTGAACTGTGTGTTCTCGATCGTGTCGTCCGGCTCCCAGCCCTCGCGCAAGGCAGCGAGATAGACGAAAGTCTTGAAGGTGGAGCCGACCTGCCGCCGCGCCTGCGTAGCGCGGTTGAAGGGCGAAATCTCGTAATCCTTGCCGCCGATCATTGCGACGACCTCGCCCGAGGGCCGCATCGCCACCAGAGCGACCTGCGCATTGCCGAGCGGCGCACTCTGGATCACCTGCCGCGCGATCCCCTGCAGGCGGGAATCGAGCGTGGTTGTCAGCGTGCGATTGACATAGCCGACTTCGCTCAGCCGCCGCGCTTCGGGCAGCGCCCAGTCGGCGAAATAGGTACCCGTTGGCAGGTCGTTGGTGGCGCGAACGTCGAGCGTGGGCACCGGCATGGCATCGGCCTGCGCTTGCGTGATGTAGCCGGCGGCGACCATGGCATTCTTTACCAGCCGCATGCGCTCTGCCGCAGCCTGCGGATTGCGCGTGGGCGCAAGGCGGCTCGGCGCCTGCAGCAAGCCCGCCAGCATGGCCGCCTGCTCCGGCCGAAGGTTCTCCGGCTGGCGGTAGAAATAGTGCAGGCTGGCCGCGCGCAGGCCGTACATGTTGTCACCGAAATAGGCGTTGGAGAGATAGCGCTCCAGGATCTCGTCCTTGGTCAGCCAAGCCTCCAGCCAGAAGGCGATAAGAGCTTCTCTCGCCTTTCGCGTCAGCGTGCGCTCGGGCGTGAGGAAGGTGAACTTGGCAAGCTGCTGGGTGATCGTGCTGCCGCCGCCCGTGCCAGTGAACAAGGCGCGACCGATACCGCGCGGATCGACGCCCCAGTGGCTGTAGAAGCGCCTGTCCTCGATGGCGAGGAAGGGCCATATGACATGGTCCGGCAGTTCGCTGGCGACGACCGGTTCATCCACCACCGCGCCATTGCGCGCGATCGGCGTACCGTCTGCAGCCAGCAGCGTGATTTGCGGCGGGGCAATCGGTTCAAGCGACTTGGACAGCGGAGCCGTAACCGCCAGCCAGGCGACCAGCAGGAAGAAGGCCAGCAGGAGGCCCGCAATTCCGCGGCTGATCCACCACCAGCGCGTGCGCTTGCGCGGTGGGCGTTCAGGCTCTGGCAAGTCGGAAGTGGACAAGGGTTTGCCGGATGATCCGAGGACGTCATCATCGCCTTCATCGAAGAATGGCGACCACGGCGCTTCCTCAAGCATAGAGCTGGCCTCGCCCGGCTTCCAGTAGCCATCAGTGCCTGACTTGTTCTTGCGCAACCAACCCATAACGCTGTGTTACCTGATTAATACAGTTATGGCGAGAGGATTCGCCGATCCTGATACGGACCGACACAATTTCAGGTGATGACGCGGCTGCATAAACTTGCCATGTACGCAATCAAACAGGGCCAATGGGCTTGGAGAGGATAATGAAGAAGCTGCTTGCCGTTACAGCAATATTGGGTCTTACGGCAATTACCCCAACCGCATCGGCGCATCATTCGAATGCGATGTTCGACATGTCGCGCGAAGTGAACATGCGCGGCGTGGTGCGCGAATTCCAGTGGACCAACCCGCACGCCTATATCCAGTTGGTAGTAACCGACGAGAATGGCGAGGAGGTCGAATGGAGCATGGAGATGGGCGCGCCCATGTATCTCTATGCCCGTGGCTGGCGTCCCCGCACCTTGCGTCCGGGCACCGAGATCCAGGTTCGCGCCAACCCGCTGCGCAGCGGCGATCCGGGCGGCGTTGTGGTCGATGTCGTCGATGCCGAGGGCAACGAGATCGGGACCAACCAATGAGGTGGACTGCTTTCGCCGCATTGGCGCTTTCCTCGCTCGCCGCTCCGGCCTGTGCCCAGTCGGACGAGGCGCAAGAGGCCCGCATCGAGGCATTTTCCGAGATACCTTACTGGCCCGGTTATTGGGTGAGTGAATACACGATCGGCACCACGATTGGCGGTGCCGCTCCTGCCCTTCAGGAAGCACGTGAAAGCGGCAATACCGAGGTGTTCCGCAATTTCATGGCGTTGAACGGTGGAGCGGCCCCATGGAACGAGGAGGGCCGCCGCCGCATGGCCGAAGTGCGTGCTGCCGCGCGCGGCCGCAAGGCGGATGGCTGGGGTTTCCCGATGATGATGAATGCGGCGACCCCGCTTGTGTTCGTCTTCTCACCAGAAATGGTGATCATCGCCAATTCCTATAACGAGGTGCGCTACATCTACACCGATGGCCGCCCCATGCCCGACGAGCTCGACATGTGGCCTACGGTTTACGGTACATCGGTGGGCCATTGGGAAGGCGATACGCTGGTGGTGGAGACGCGCATGGTCTCCACGCCTTCGGACTATTTCCACAGCGCTCCGGCCTTCTCTGAAGATGCCGTCTATGAAGAACGACTTCGCCTCGAAGGAGACCGGTTGGTTGGCGAATATACGATCACCGATCCGACCACGCTGAGCGAACCCTGGCAGGTCACCGTTGGCTGGCTGCGCGATGAAGGCTTCGACCGCATGATCCAGATCGACTGGGACAATGACCGGACCGGCTCGGATGGCGAGTACAACACAATCGAGGCCGAAGCTCAGGAGGATTGAGGATGAAGCGCATCGCCCCGCTGCTGGCTGCAACTGCACTACTTGCGAACCCGGCCACCGCACAGGAGAATACCGTCGATATTCCTGCCATCGACGGCGTGATCTCCGGCGATGCCGAATGGGAAATGGCCTGGTCCGGCCCGATGACGGCCGACGGCATGACGGTAACGCCCGAAGGCGTTCTCCTCTTCGCGCAGGAACAGAGCAATGCCATTTGGGCACTTTGGCCCGACGGGCAGAACTTCGTCGAATATCCTTACGTGCTCGGCGCGGGCGCAGTCAGCGTCGCCCAGGATGGCAGCGTGCTCGCAGTGGAGCGCGCTTGCACCGATCCGGGCCTCACCGGCCTTGTTTGCGACAAGCCTTCGGCGCTCGTGCAACTGTCGCCGGAGCGCAAGGTGATCGCCGACAGTTTCGAGGATGGCTCCACGCTTGGCCGCCTGAACGACCTTCATGCCGACAATGAAGGCGGCGCCTGGTTTACACAGGGCGGGCTCTACCACTCCGATGCAGAAGGCAATGTGACCACGGTTTACGAGGCGCAGGCCTTTACCAATGGCCTGGCGACCAGCCCCGACGGTTCGCGCCTCTACGTCACCGACATGCGCAATGTCGTGGCGTTCGACCTCGATACAGGCCAGCGCGGAACCACTTCAGGCATTTTCGCCACGCTGGATGAAGACACCGCAGGATTTGGCGGAGACGGCATGGCTGTCGATGCAGCAGGAAGGGTCTATGTCACCGGCGATGCGGGCGTTTACGTGTTCGCTCCAGACGGAGCCAAGCTGGGCGTGATACCTGTTCCGCGTCGTTCGATCACTCTCGCCTTTGCCGGGCCCGATCGCGACATCCTCTATGTCGGAGCGATGGGAGCAACAACACCGGAAGGCGAGGAATGGGCCACGCCGCATGACGAGCGCAATGTCGCGATGACGGTCTACCGCGTGCCAGTGCTCACGCGGGGGCCGCAATAGGCAACAGCCTCAGGCCGGAGCGCCAGCCGTATCACGCAGATGGGTGAGGACCGCATCGTAAAGCGGTTGCTCGAAGGCGATCCCTGCATGCTCTTCTTCGACCCAGACGATGTCACCCGGCTGGAAGGCGAGGCCGGGCAGCTTGACCAGCACGCGGTCACCGGCTTCGCAATTCCAGCGCTTGCGATCGACCATGCAGCCGCCATGCGAGATATCGACCACTTCGAGATCGACCGAATTGCCCGACTTCAACCTGCACTTCACTTCGATCGTGCCGATAACATCCGAGCTATTGAGCGTGGTCATACCTGAATCCCATGCACGAAGAGCGTGATTTCAGCGATAGATTCCCAGCGATTGACCGCTTCTTCAAACACCTGCTTAACACGGTCTAAACCATGTTCCTTCGCAGTGCAGGAGCGGAGCCTCAGTCCGCCATCGGCCCACCGAAGACGGTGCCGAAGAAGTCGCCCCTGTTCCACATCGGCCGATCATCCATGTTGGCGATATTGCGCGCGATGGCGAAATTGAGGCTGGTGAACCGCACAAGCGCCGGGAAATCGATCAGGTCGATCTCGTCCGAGGGCTCGTGATAGTCGTTTTCATAGACCTTGTTTTGCTCTTCCTCGCCGCCATTCCCGAATCCGAGATCGAGGTAGACGGCGGGGACCCCCGCCTTGACATAGGAATACTGGTCCGAGCGGGTGAAGAAGCCCTGTTCCGGTTGCGGATCAGGCACCAGTTCCACGCCGTATTCCTCGGTCGCGGCGAGGACCTGCGGATAGAGGTTGGACCGCTCGGCTCCGAAGGGCACGACATCGCTGAAGTCGTAGGTGATGACGGGCATATCGAGGTTTACATTGGCGGCAATCTGCTCGCGCGGGACCGTGGGATATGCAGCATTGTAGCTTGACCCGATCAGGCCCTTTTCCTCGGCCGTAAGGCCGATCACCAGCACCGGACGCCGGGGCGGCTCCTCGCCCAGCATGCGTACCACTTCGAGCATGCTGGCGACGCCGACCGCATTATCGAGCGCGCCATTGTAGATCTCGTCATCGCCTTCTTCCTCTGTCGGCTGGATGCCGACATGGTCGAGATGGGCGGTGAGGATGAGATACTGGTCGGCATAGGCCGGATCGCTGCCGGGCAGCATGCCGATGACGTTCGGAGCCGAGAAGTGCGCAAACTCGCTGTTGAAGGCGATCCTGGCCATACGCCCGAGCGCGAAACTCGGCAGGTGCTCGCCATCTTCCTCCGCCGCGACGAGATCGTCGAAATCGAAGTCTTCCCCGTCGAGCAAGGCACGCGAGAGCTCTTCCGAGAGATATCCCGTGGCAAGCACTTTGGGTGCACTGGAATAGGGCAGGCCGTCGGGGCCGACCCAGGTCACCGAACCGCCGTGCAGCGAGCGCTCGACCAGCGATTCCCAAGAGGTGTAACGATCGGCAAGCCTCGGCGTGAACAGCAGCAATGAACCCACTGCACCGTGATCCGACAGACGCTGCAGGACGCTGGAACGCATATGCGCAGCCTGCTCGGTATTCAGACCTTCGGGAGCGCCATAGGCGCGCACGGCGATCTTGCCTTCAAGGTCGATACCTTCGAAGTTGTCGCGGCCGGGCATGTCGAGCGCATTGCCGACGAAGACCAGTTCCGCCTCGATCGTGCCGCTTTGCTGCTGCGCGGTTCCGGTGATGATGACATCCTCGAACAGGACAAGGTCGCCCTGCCCTGCGATCTCTATGGTGTTGCCCGATTCCGCCCGGTCATATTCGAGCATGGGGACGGACTGGAAATAGGTTCCATTGTCACCCGCTGGCTCGAGCCCGAGCGCCGCCATGCGCCCCGCAACATAACCTGCGGCACGCTCATAGCCGCGCTTGCCGGCCTCACGCCCTTCCATGTTGTCGTGAGCAAGGATGGTAAGGTCGCGCTCCAGCACGTCCTGATCGGCCATGTCATGGGCGAAGGCAGGAATTGCCAGCGATAGCGAAAGCGCAGCCCCAGCCAGGGCAGCAAAGCGATTCATGATGTCGAGTCCCGTTACAAATGAAAGCATGCTGCTAGCCACGCAGGCGCGTGACGCAAGCATTCACTCGACGAAATGCATTTTCCGACCGGCTTACGCCTTGCCGACAACGCTTTCGGGAAGTTCTTCGCCAAACACGCGCTGGTAGTATTCGGCCACCAGCATGCGCTCCGCCTCGTCGCACTTGTTAAGGAAGGTCAGGCGGAAGGCGAAACCGGTATCCTTGAAGATCTCGGTATTCTCGGCCCAGCTGATTACCGTACGCGGGCTCATCACGGTCGAGATATCGCCATTGATGAAGCCTTGGCGTGTCAAGTCCGCCACGCGGATCATGTCCGCTACCAGCTTGGCATCGAGCGTGGTCTTGGCACCGACGATCTCGCGCTCTGTTTCCTCGGGCAGGTAGTTGAGCGTGGCGACGATGTTCCAGCGGTCCATCTGGCCCTGGTTGATCGCCTGTGTGCCGTGATAGAGGCCCGACGTGTCGCCAAGGCCGACCGTGTTCGACGTGGCGAACAGGCGGAAATTGGGATCGGGACGGATCACGCGGTTCTGGTCGAGCAGGGTCAGCTTGCCCGCCTGCTCCAGCACGCGCTGGATCACGAACATTACGTCCGGACGGCCGGCATCGTATTCGTCGAACACCAGTGCCACCGGGTGCTGGAGCGCCCAGGGCAGCAGGCCTTCGCGGAACTCGGTCACCTGCAATCCGTCGCGCAGCACGATGGCATCGCGGCCGATCAGGTCGATACGGCTGATATGCGCATCGAGGTTGATGCGGATACAGGGCCAGTTGAGGCGCGCGGCGACCTGCTCGATATGGGTCGACTTGCCGGTGCCGTGATAGCCCTGGATCATGACACGGCGATTGTGCGCAAAGCCTGCCAGGATCGCCAGCGTGGTGTCCGGATCGAAGACGTAGGTCGGATCCACGTCGGGCACGCGCTCATCCGCCTTGGTGAAGGCGGGAACCTTCATGTCGATATCGATGCCGAACGTCTCGCGGACATCGACTTCGGTATCGGGGGCCGACATCAGAGTGCCGGAAGGATCGTTATTCGTGGTCATCTCGTTCATCGCGATGGTTGCCTAGACGCGGCAGACAATGGCTGCAACAAGCATATGGGCAGGAGAGAGGCGACAATGCAGATATTTGGTTTCCCCACCAGCCCCTATGTCCGCAAGGTCATGCTGATTGCGGCGGAGAAGGACGCACCGGCCGAGCTGGTCGAAGCGACGCCGCACAATCCCACTCCCGAATTCCTCGCCGCGAGCCCGTTCCGCATGATGCCGGCGATGCAGGACGGCGAGTTTCGCCTGCCCGATTCGACGGCAATCGCTTTCTACCTCGACGCAAGATTTCCCGAACCGCCGCTCTTGCCCGAAGAGGCCGAGGCACGTGGGATGGCGATCTGGCTCGACGAATTTGCCGACACCGTGCTGGCCAACAGCGCGCGCGGCGTCGCCTTCAATCGCTATATCGGCCCCGCCCTGCTTGGACTGCCAAAGAACGAGGACGCGGCAAGCGAGGCAGAGGCCAAGGCCCATCCCGCGCTCGACTATCTTGAAGAGCAGGTTCCTGAAAACGGCTGGCTGGTAGGGGATTACTCGCTCGCGGACATGGCCGTCGCCTCCTGCCTCAAGACCTTGTCCTACGGACTCGACGTCAAGGCGCGTCCAAAGACAGCGGCTTGGCTTGAGCGGATCGAGGTGCGGCGCGCATGGCAGAAGATCGCCGGCCTCGAACGCGACATGATTGAAGAGGCCATCGCCAGCGGAGCACACCGGCCCGGCTGATTGCAGCCCAAAACCCTACCCCCTTCCCCCTACCCGCCCGGTCGCGCATGATGCCCGATGGGACGAATCGGAAGTGAGATTTGAGGTATGAGCGGCAACCAGATCACCATCAGTGCCTTCGAATGGGTCCCCGAATTCGCCAAGGGCCAAGTGCGCGACCTGGTGGTCCGCTGGGCGCTTGAAGAGCTTGGCCTGCCCTATCAGACCTATCTGCTGAACGCGGCCACTGCGCGCGATGCGAGCTATATTGCATGGCAGCCTTTCGACCAGGTACCCGCCTATCGCGATGGCGAGGTGGAGATTTTCGAAAGCGGTGCGATCCTGCTCTACCTCGCGGAAAAGCACAGCAAGCTCCTGCCTTCCGATGCTGCCGGCAAGGCGAGAGCGATGAGCTGGCTGTTCGCCACGCTCAATTCCGTCGAGCCGGCATTGCGCCCGATCGCGCTCTACCCGCTTTTCCATGGCGACAAGGACTGGAGCGCCCCGGCGGTCGCCTCGCTCATGCCGCTCGCCGAAGGACGCCTGAAGCGCGTTGCCGATGCACTTGGCAACAAGGACTGGATCGCCACAGAGTTCTCCGTGGCGGACATCCTGCTGATCTTCGTGCTGCGCAGTTTCGGCGGGGAGATGATCAACGATCACCCGAACCTGCTTGCCTATCGGGCACGCGGCCTCGCCCGTCCGGCATTCAAGCGCGCGCTGCAGGCTCAGTTGGACGACCTGACCGGTTCTCCGGTCTGAGTTGCCGCCAGAAGCAAACAGGGGTCGAACCAGCAATGTGTGGTTGACGCCCATATTTGTTCCACTAATGTTCTCTCTTTGCTGACTGCCGGGCGGGCGATTCTGTGGCCGACTACACCTTCTTTCATAACCCGATGAGCAGGAGCGCGATCGCTGCCTGGGCATTTGCCGAAGTGGGCGCGGATTTCGAGGTCATTCCGGTCGAATGGGCGGACAAACCCAAGGCGTTGCTCGAGGCAAATCCCATGGGCAAACTGCCAACCATCATCCACCACACGCCAGCAGGCGACCGCGTAGTCAGCGAAGCACCCGCGGTCTGCCACTATCTGGCCGAAGCCGAGCGCTCGGACCTCATGCCGACGCCGGGCGAACGTGCCGCCTATTTCCGCTGGCTGTTCTTCGCTGCCGGACCGGTTGAAACCGCGGTAACGGCGCAAAGCATGGGTTGGGAGGTCCCCGAGGACAAGGGCGGCACGGTCGGATTTGGCAGCATGGAGCGCGTGGCCGACGCGCTCGACAGCTGGTTTTCCGCCCATGACTTCGTCTGTGGCGACCGCTTCACCATGGCCGATGTCTATGTGGGCAGTCAGCTCTTCTGGGGCGTCCGGTTCAACGAGCTTCCGGACCGTGCAAGCTTCCGCAACTATGTCGGGCGGTTTTCTACGCGCGATGCTTTCAAGGACACGCTGGGCGCAATACCCACCAGCTAGGCGAAAGCGTTTGCCCGTCGGAGCAACTGGTAGGCCTCGACCACGTTCTGCAGCTTGGCTTCATGGCTTCGGTCGCCGCCATTACGATCCGGGTGGTAGCGCCGCACCAGTTCCGAATAGCGCCGACGCAGCTTGCTCCGGTCGGCCTTGGGATCGAGGCCCATGACCTGAAGCGCTTCGCGTTCTCGCGGAGTAAACTGGCTAAACACTTCGTGCTGCCGCCCCCTCGCCGCACGCTTGATCTCACTGGCGCGCGATCCGATCGCATCGAGCGGGTCATGGAAATCGGCCCAGCGCGGCATGCCATCAACGCCGGCATCGGCGCGGAAGGCGCGCGTTTCGGTCTGCCAGCCGGCAGCCGGCGACTGGGCGGAGAGGATTTCGTCGGCATTCATGCCTTCGAAGAAATCGTAACCAGAATTGAATTCGCGCACGTGGTCGAGGCAGAGATAGCGCCAGTCTCCCGGACCGTCGAAACCGTGGCCACGACCGCCGGGCGCACGGAATTCGCCCGCCTCCTCGCAACCGGGCGCTTCGCAAACCCGCCCATCGCTGTCATACCTGCCGTGAAATTTGCTGGAGCGCATCCGCTTGAAAGTGGGGTATCCGCGCCCAGATGAAAACCCCTTTCGGGGCCAAAAAGCCAAATCAGGAGCCAGGAAATTGTCCGGACCGGTGCAGAAAGAAATCGAGCAATTGTTGACGGAGGCGTTCAATCCGATCCTGCTCGACGTGATCAACGATACGGCCATGCATCGCGGCCATGCGGGCGATGATGGCAGCGGGGAATCGCACTTCACCGTGCGAATCGAAAGTGCAGCCTTTTCTGGCGTGAGCCGCCTGCAACGCCAGCGCATGGTCAATGCCGCGCTCGGCGACATTCCCGGCCAGCGCGTCCATGCCCTGGCGATCCAGGCTCTGGCGCCGGACGACCACAGATGAGCTACCAGCTCTGGTACTGGCCGATGATTCCCGGTCGGGGTGAATTCGTGCGCCTCTTCCTCGAAGCGGCCGAGCTCGATTACGAAGATGTCGCCCGCGAGGAGAGCGCCGATGCGCTGGTGGAAGACCTTCTTGCCCGCACCGGCATGCGCCCCTTCGCCCCGCCCTATCTCGTCGATGGCGACGTCGTCATCGGCCAGACCGCGTTGATCCTGCTCTACCTTTCCGACAAGGAAGGTCTCGGCTCTGGCGACCTGGCGACCGATCTTAAATTGATGCAATTACAGATGGATATTTCCGATTTCGTAGAGGAAATCCACGGCACGCATCATCCCATCGCCAGCGGCCTCTATTATGCCGACCAGATGGACGCCGCCTTCGAGAAGGCACACGACTTCCGCGAGAACCGGCTGCCCAAATACCTCATCCATTTCGACAATGCGCTGGCCGGTAATGGCGGACCATTCATGCTGGGCGATCAGTGGAGCCATGTCGACACCAGCCTGTTCCAGGTGATGGA
The DNA here is from genome assembly GCA_913056125.1 of uncultured Altererythrobacter sp. Lineage (GTDB taxonomy): Bacteria > Pseudomonadota > Alphaproteobacteria > Sphingomonadales > Sphingomonadaceae > Alteraurantiacibacter. Next base: position 229,012 of record CAJXNC010000003.1, on the reverse strand, counting down.
GGGTCTCGACTACGCCTTCCCCAACCAGATGGCCGAGCTGCAGGGCAGCTTCCCCAATCTCGAAGCGCTGCAGGGAACCGTGCCGGAGATCGAGGGGTTGGCAGACTATCTCGCCTCCGAACGGCGCATGGAATTCAACGAGGACGGCATCTTCCGACATTACGAGGAGCTGGACCGGCAATAGGAGTAGCGGGCGATGACGATTACCAATGAAGTGCTTCCCGTCACACATGACCTTGGCGGTTTCCAGGTTCGCCGCGCCGTCCCAAGCAAGCAATGCCGCATGGTCGGACCCTTTGTCTTTGTCGACCAGTTCGGCCCGGCCCGGCTCGAAAGCGGGGACGGCATGGATGTCCGTCCGCACCCGCATATCAACCTAGCCACCGTCACCTGGCTGTTCGAAGGCGCAATCGATCATCGCGACAGCCTCGGCACATTCTCGACCATCCATCCCGGCACGGTTAACCTGATGACCGCCGGCACGGGTATCGTTCATTCGGAGCGCAGCCCGCAGAGCGAGCGCGACAATGGTCCGGCCATGTACGGAATGCAGACCTGGCTCGCACTGCCCGACGGCAAGGAAGAAATCGATCCGGCCTTCGAGGCGGTTAGCGACCTTCCGATCATCGAGGATGCGGGGGCCAGTGCGCAGGTAATCATGGGCGAGCTTTGGGGGGCAAGCGCGCCAACTACGACCTATGCACACACGATCTATGCCGAGATAAACCTTGCCCCCGGTGGGATGATCCCGGTGGATATCTCAGCCGACGAGCGTGCGGTAATGCTGGTCGGCGGTGAGGCCACTCTCGATGGAGATGCGCTGCAGCTGTACACGCTTTACGTGCTTGCCCCGGGTGCGAAGATGGTGCTCGCCTCGGAAAAGGGCGGCAAGGCCATGCTGCTGGGCGGCGAGGCATTTTCGACCCGCCGCCATGTCTGGTGGAACTTCGTCAGCTCCGACCGGGAGAGGATCAACCAGGCAAAGGAAGACTGGCGCGAAGGGCGCTTCCCCAAAGTTCCAGGCGACGAGGAGGAGTTCATTCCCCTCCCCGACATACCCAAGACGATCGCCTAGGCGTCGTAGGCAAGATCGGCCGAAGAAACGACCTGCAACGTTTCGGCATTGTCGGCATGGCTCTGTGCCACCGTGGGAGCGAGCGCGAGGGCAATGATGGCGCAGGCAGCGGCGGTATCGGTGATGAAGTTCTTCATTGTCGTGGTCCTTCGATCTATCCACCCTTCCGGGCGATGGCCACCGACTAACCCTCCTTTGTCGCAAGGCTTTGTCCCATTGACCGCGAATTGTCCAAAATTGCATCAGCAGGCACAGGACAGCGATCCCGCAATTCATTGAATTACAGGAAAAATTTCCCAAAACATACTGTAACGATCGTTACAGTTGCGACAATTCGCGAAGGTTTCGGCTGCTTATTGTTGGGTGAAGGTCAGCTCGAACGTCACCGGTACCGCCCCGGTGATGGAATCAAGATTGGCGATTTCGCGCAATTCCTCGACACCTTCAGCGAGGTCGAGGCTTCCGGCTTCGACGATGACCGGGCTTGCGCTTGCCACCTGCACCTTGCCCGGAGCGATACGCGTCACTGTAAGCGTGGCGGGCACTTCGGCCGTAACGCCGTGAATAGCCAACGAAGCCGTCACCTCCTGCGTGGTGCTGTCACCTGTCTGCAGCGAAGCAAGACTTGCAGGATCGACCGACAGGCTAACCGTAGCTTCAGGGAAATCAGCGACATCAAACAGCAGGTCCCGCGCGCGCTCATTGCGGATGTCGATATTGGTCTCGACACTGGAAAGGTCGATCGCCAGCGTGGCTGCGCCGTCCGCAGAGACGAGACCGGCCAGGTTGGTGAAGTGATGCGCCTCCGCCACCTGGGCGTTCTTGACCGTCACGAAGGACAGGTGCGATTCCCCGGGAACCAGGACCCATTCGCCTGCCAGCGGGGCATCCTCCACCGGGCCGGAAGAACATGCGGCGAGGGTAAACGTAGTTGCAGCGAGCAGCGAAAAGGCGATGCGAGTCATGCAGAGATTCCTTGAAATACGTGATCCTGCGCGAACCCCTAACGCATTTCCGGGGATGACGGAACGCCATGCGGTGACTAGAGATCGCGCCATGAGAAATATCGCAATGCTAGCGGCGCTTGCCGCCGCCGTCCTCGCCGCTCCCGCGCAGGCACAGGAGGCCATGACTGCCGAGGAAATCGCCCAGAGCGCGCGCTGGCTGAACACGCAGGAAGCCGCGCTGCAATCGCTCTCGCCCGCCGATGGCTGGTCCGTTCTCGAAGGCGGAGTGCGTTTCCGCCGTATTGCGGGCGACGGCACCGGCCCCGCCCCGCGCGTGCGCGACACTGTGACGGTCCACTATACGGGAATGCTCACCAGCGGATCTGTGTTCGATTCCAGCGAAGGCGGCGATCCTGTGACCTTCCCGCTGCGCAACCTCATCCGCGCATGGCAGGTGGCCATTCCCTATATGGGCGTGGGCGACACGGCCGAGATCGCCGTACCGGCGGAGATGGGTTACGGCCCCCGCGGCGGCGGCCCGATCCCGCCCTATGCGACCTTGTTTTTCACCATCGAGCTGGTCGATATCATGATCCCGCCGGGCGGCTGAGCTAGCTTCCCTGCCATTCGACCCAGGCGCCATGCGGATGCGCTTCGGCCAGCTGTACCCATTTGTCTGAGCCACCGGGCCAATACTTCACCGTCAGCTCGTGGCGGAAGGTCTCGCGATTGGTTTCGAGCCTGATCCAGGCGAGCGGCTTTTCCTTGCTTGCCTTCGCTCCCGCCTCTTCCATCATGGTGCGGATTTCATCACGCGTTTCCTTGGGCAGGTATTGCCACATGATGGTGTGGAACAGCAGGCGGGTAACGCCCTCCTCCTGAGGCCGCGCCAACCTCTCGCGGACAAATGGAGCGGCATCCATCTTCACCAGGTCGGGCGCGGCGCGCTTGGCCATGGCGATGGCGACATCCATGCGCGCCATGCGTTCGCGCGCATCGGCCCAGATATAGGCCTTGAGCCTCTGTGCCTGTGCCGGGTCGGTCAGATCGACCGGGGCAATGTCGCAGCCGGCAATATCGGTGATCTCGACTGGGTTCTGTGGCGGTGGCGGCCCACGCCATTCGGGCTTGATGCGCATGCTCGACAGGCTCGGCCCGGTGGTTGTGCCTCCAAGATCGAAGAAATAGCGGCCCATCATCGTGTTGATGCCCGCGCTGGCGCCGATCTCGGTGATCTCGAATTTCGGCCCGAGCTTGCCCGACAGCCAGAGCAGCCCGGCCATCACGCTGGAGGAGCGCCCGGCCTCGTTCGTCTGCGGCGGCCCGTCGAACCATTTGAGCAACTGGTAGTCATGCGTTTCTGCAGCGGCGCAGACGATCTCGTCCACCTGCGCCTGATCGGTCACCAGCCCTGCAAAGACCGGCTCCAGCCGCTCCTCCTCTCCGGTCAGGCAAAGGAAGTGCAATCCGCCGACCACGCGCAGCGCCAGCGCGTCCTCGATCCCCTTGCCCGCCCAGCTGGCAAGACGCCGCCCGGAGACCGTATCCGTCTTCATCAGCGCCAGCAGGCTGCGAATGACGCGCGCGGTTATCGGGGCATCGGCGCGCTCACAATGCGCCGCGTGCCATTCCAGCGCCTGCGGGACGCTGGTGATCTCCATTGCTGCTGCGCCATCATCTTTCGCTGCCAATGACATTGCCCTTTCGCTTGCTCGCATCTATTGCGCGCGCCCATGAGTGAAACTGGCCGACCCCTGACCTTTGCCGTGCCCAAGGGGCGCATCCTCGAGGAAGCGCTGCCCGTGATGGCGCGTGCCGGCGTCGTGCCGGAATCTGCCTTCCACGACAAGGCCGACCGTTCGCTGAGTTTTGCCTGCGAGGGCGGCGACATGCGGATCATCCGCGTGCGTGCCTTCGACGTGGCCACCTTCGTCGCTTTCGGTGCGGCCCAGCTCGGCGTTGTCGGTTCGGACGTGATCGAGGAATTCAACTATTCGGAACTCTACGCGCCGGTCGATCTCGATATTGGCCATTGCCGCCTTTCGGTTGCGGAACCGGCAGAAAGCACAGAGTATACACCGGGTATTGCCAGTCATTTGCGCGTCGCCACCAAATATCCCAACCTGACCAGCCGCCACTTCGAAAAGCAGGGTGTGCAGGCCGAATGCGTCAAGCTGAACGGCGCGATGGAACTCGCCCCCTCGCTCGGCCTGTCGGGCAGAATCGTCGATCTTGTCTCTACCGGTCGTACGCTCAAGCAGAACGGACTGGTCGAGAAAGACGTGATCATGCAGATCAGCGCGCGCCTGATCGTCAATCGCGCTGCCTACAAGACCGACAGCCGCGTGGCTGACCTGGTCGACCAGTTCCGCGCCAATGCGGCGAAGGATGCGGCCTGATGCAGCGGCTTTACACACGCGACGAGGATTTCGAGCGCAAATTTGCGCGCATCGTCAATGACCGGCGCGAAAGCGATGGTGATGTCAGCCGCGACGTGACCGCGATTCTTCAGCAGGTCCGCCAGACAGGTGACGAGGCGCTGGCCGAACTGACCATGCGTTTCGACAAACACGCGCTGACCGCCGACCTGACCAGCTGGCGCATTTCGGCAGAGCAGTGCCAGATCGCTTACGATTTCCTCGACAAGGATGTGAAAGAGGCGCTTAACCTCGCTGCCGATCGCATCCGCGCCTATCACGAAGCGCAGCTGCCCGAAGACCGCGACTATACGGACGAGGCGGGCGTAAGGCTCGGTGCCAAGTGGTATCCGGTCGATGCGGCCGGACTTTACGTTCCCGGTGGCCGCGCAGCCTATCCATCAAGTCTGCTCATGAATGCGATCCCCGCCAAGGTGGCCGGTGTCGAACGGCTGGTTGTCGCCACGCCGACGCCCAAGGGCGAACTCAACGAACTCGTGCTCGCCGCAGCGCATCTTGCCGGTGTGGACGAGGTCTGGCGCATCGGCGGCGCACAGGCCGTGGGCGCACTGGCCTATGGCACCAAGCGCATACGACCGGTCGATGTCATTACCGGCCCCGGCAATGCCTGGGTGGCCGAAGCCAAGCGCCAGCTTTATGGCGTGGTCGGCATCGACATGGTCGCAGGCCCAAGCGAAATCCTTGTGATTTCCGATAGCAAGTCCGACCCCGACTGGATCGCGGCGGACCTCATGAGCCAGGCCGAGCACGATCCGACCTCGCAATCGATCCTCATCACCGATGACGAGCAGTTTGCCCTCGCAGTCGAGGATGCTGTCGATATCACCATCGCGCAGCTGGCAACCGAACGCGTGGCAAGCGCCAGCTGGGAGGATCACGGGCTTGTCGTGGTGGTCGAGGACATGTCCGAAGCCCCTGCCCTCGCCAATCGCCTGGCTGCCGAACACGTCGAACTGGCGGTGGACGATCCCGAAGCCATGTTCGCCGAGTTGAAGCATGCGGGCAGCGTGTTCCTCGGACGCCACACGCCCGAAGCGGTGGGCGACTATGTTGCAGGACCCAACCACGTCCTGCCCACGGGGCGCCGCGCGCGCTTCTCCAGCGGTCTGTCCGTGCTCGATTTCATGAAGCGCACCAGCTTCATCGCGCTGGACGAGGCCGCGCTCGCCAAGGTCGGCCCGGCCGCCGTTTCGCTGGCCGGCGTCGAAGGCCTGCCCGCCCATGCCAAATCCGTGGAGCTGCGCCTTAAATGAATATGCCCGCCCGCTCCCGTAGCCGTTCCGCCGCCCGCCTCGGTGCCGTCCAGGCGCTTTACCAGCGCGAGATGGAAGGCACCGCCACGGCCAAGCTGCTCGACGAATTCCACCAGCATCGCCTCGGCAAGGAGATCGAGGACGATGTCTATGAAAATGCCGAGATCGACTTCTTCGACGACCTCGTAAGCGGTGTGATCGCCCGGCAGGAAGAGATCGACGAGCTGCTGACCAGCAAGCTGGCCGAAGGCTGGACGCTGAGGCGTCTCGACAAGACCATGCTGCAGATCCTGCGCGCCGGTGCCTACGAGCTGCTCGCCCGTGCCGATGTGCCGACCGCTGCGGCAATCAGCGAATTTGTCGATGTCGCCCACGCCTTTTTCGAGGAGCGCGAGGCAAAATTCGTCAACGGCGTGCTCGACGCGGTCGCCAAGGCGGCAAGGTGAGTAGCGAGGCGGAATTCATCTCCTCTCTTCGCGCTCTCGCGACGCATCCTGCCGCCCGAAACCTGGAAGATGATTGCGCCGTGCTCGCAATCGGCGGGGAAGCGCTCGTCCTCACGCATGACATGATGGTCGAGGGCATCCATTACCTCGCCGACGCGGACATGGCCGATGTTGCATGGAAACTGGTCGCCACCAATCTCTCCGACCTCGCCGCCAAGGGTGCCGAACCGATCGGCGTGCTTATCGGCCACATGCTGGGCGAAGACGATGCACGCTTTGCCGAGGGACTGGCCGAAGTGCTGGGACACTATAATGTCCCGCTGCTGGGAGGAGACACCGTGTCGGGCGCGGAGACACATTCGCACGGCCTCACCGCCATCGGCCGGGCCACGCACATCCCCGTTCCCTCGCGCGCAGGAGCGCAGATCGGCGATGCCCTGTGGGTGACGGGCAGCCTGGGTACGGCCATGATCGGCTATGAGGCTCTTCGCGAAAACACGAAGGGAGACCACACCGCTTATTCGCGACCCATGGCGCGCTTGGCGGAAGGCCTTGCACTCGCCCCGCTCGTCACCGCGATGATGGATGTCTCGGACGGATTGCTGCTCGATGCTTTCCGCTTGGCTCTGGCAAGCGAGGTTTCGATCGCTCTGGACAGCAAGGCGGTTCCTATCGCTGCGCCCGCAGAACGGCGAATGGAAGCGCTCAGCTGGGGCGACGATTACGAGTTGCTCTTTACCCTGCCTGAAGGCGTTGAACCGCCGGTTTCCGCGGCCCGTATCGGGAGCGTCGAACCTCAAGGTTTCGCCCCGCTCTTCTGCGATGGCGAACCAATTCTGGACGCTGCCGGCCTCGGATACATGCACAAATAGGCTTTTGCCGTGGAAATGGCCCGTTTCCGCTTGCGAGTCGGCTGCCGGACATTTAGCCATTGTCCTTCTTCGGACCCGGGAAAAACCGGGCCGTTTTCATTTGGAGAGGGGGATTACGGGTCATGGACCTCGTACTTGTTTCAATCATTCTCGGCCTGCTGGCAGTCGTCTACGGCTTTGTCACCAGCCGCCAGGTTCTCGGCGCCAGTGCCGGTTCCGAAAAAATGCAGGAAATCGCCGGGGCGATCCAGGAAGGCGCACAAGCCTATCTGAAGCGCCAGTACACCACCATCGCAATGGTCGGCGTGGTCGTAGCCGTTCTCGTCGCCGTGTTCCTCGGCGCCGTCCCGGCCATCGGCTTCGTCATCGGCGCGATCCTGTCGGGTGTTGCCGGTTTCATCGGCATGAACATCTCGGTGCGTTCGAACGTGCGGACCGCGCAGGCTGCCAGTGTGGGACTGCAAGATGGTCTTACCCTCGCCTTCCGAGCCGGTGCCATTACCGGGCTGCTCGTGGCTGGCCTCGCGCTGCTCGCGATTGCTGTGTTCTACTACTACCTGACTGCGATCGCCGGCCACGGCGTTGGCGGTGAAGACCGCACCGTGGTCGATGGCCTTGTCGGTCTCGCCTTCGGCGCCTCGCTGATCTCGATCTTCGCACGTCTCGGTGGCGGCATCTTCACCAAGGCTGCAGACGTCGGTGCCGACCTCGTGGGCAAGGTCGAAGCGGGCATCCCGGAAGACGATCCCCGCAACCCGGCCGTGATCGCCGACAATGTGGGCGACAATGTCGGTGACTGTGCCGGCATGGCTGCCGACCTGTTCGAGACGTACGTTGTGACCGTTGGCGCCACCATGGTGCTTACCGCACTGCTACTCAAGGGCGCCGGCGACATGCTGGCCGGGCTGATGGCCCTGCCGCTTCTGATCGGCGGCGTATGCATCGTGACCTCGATCATCGGCACGTATTTCGTCCGCCTTGGCGGCGGCACGAATGTCATGGGCGCGATGTATAAGGGCTTCCTTGTTTCGGCCATTCTCGCCGTTCCGGCCATCTGGTTTGCAACTGATGCAGCACTTGGTGGAATGTCGGCTGCTGTTCCGGGTCAGGAGTTCACCGGGCGCTCGCTGTTCTATTGCTCGCTGCTCGGCCTGGTCATCACCGGCCTGATCATCTGGATTACCGAGTATTACACCGGCACGAATTTCCGTCCGGTTCGCTCGATCGCCAAGGCATCGGAAACGGGCCACGGCACCAATGTAATCCAGGGCCTGGCGATCTCGCTTGAGTCGACTGCATTGCCGACCATCGTGATCGTTGCCGGCATCATCATCGCCTACCAGCTCGCCGGCCTGATCGGCATCGCCTATGGCGCCACCGCCATGCTGGCCCTGGCAGGCATGGTCGTCGCGCTCGACGCCTATGGCCCGGTGACCGACAATGCCGGCGGTATCGCCGAAATGGCCGGTCTCGACGACAGCGTTCGTGAAAAGACCGACCTGCTCGATGCCGTGGGTAACACCACCAAGGCCGTGACCAAGGGCTATGCCATCGGTTCGGCCGGTCTTGCCGCGCTGGTGCTGTTTGCAGCCTACACCACCGACTTGAGGGAGTTCTTCCCGTCGCTGAGCGTCGATTTCAGCCTCGAGAACCCATACGTCATCGTCGGCCTGCTGCTCGGCGCTCTGCTGCCCTACCTGTTCGGTGCCATGGGCATGACCGCCGTTGGCCGTGCTGCCGGTGACGTGGTGAAGGACGTGCGTGAGCAGTTCTCCAACGATCCTGGCATCATGGCAGGCACCAGCAAGCCGAACTACGCCAAGACGGTGGACCTCGTGACCAAGGCAGCGATCAAGGAAATGATCATTCCGTCGCTGCTGCCGGTGCTGGCGCCGATCGTGGTCTATTTCGTGATCACGGCCATCGGCGGACCCGAGAACGGCTTTGCCGCCTTGGGTGCGCTGCTGCTCGGCGTGATCGTCGGTGGCCTGTTCGTGGCGTTGTCCATGACCGCCGGTGGCGGTGCCTGGGACAATGCCAAGAAGTACATCGAAGACGGCAATCACGGTGGCAAGGGCTCGGATGCCCATCATGCCGCAGTGACCGGCGATACGGTGGGTGATCCTTACAAGGATACTGCCGGACCGGCCGTGAACCCGATGATCAAGATCACCAATATTGTGGCCCTGTTGCTGCTCGCGGCTCTCGCCGCCTGACACCAGCAGGCCTGGATTGGGCAACGAAAGAACCCTGCCCGGTTTAACGCCGGGCAGGGTTTTCTTTACCTTGAAGATTAGTCTTTCATTCGCCTGCATCTCCTAGAACCACATGGCGCTTTTCTTGGGGAAAGGCGCGGAAAGGTTAACTACCAGGTGGCCAGCAACGCCGCAGCGCTTGATCTGTCGGCGCCCAATTCGGGGCATTCGAGCCCGTTTGTCCAAAATCCTGAGCCGGTGCTGGTGACGAGCCTGCGCGACTGGTCGGAATTCGACACGTCGGAGAGAATCGCCCGTTGGGATTCGTTGGCGCAATGGGCCTGCGAACCCAATCCCTTCTACGAAAGCTGGTACCTGTTGCCTTCTCTTCGCGCGCTCGATCCCGGCGGCGACGTCAAGATCCTCTGCTTCTGCGCCGACGGCCAGCTTGCCGGCATAATGCCGGTACGCCGCAGCTCGCGCTACTACACCTATCCCCTCCCCAACATCGCAAACTGGGTTCATCCCAATTGCTTCCTCGGCACGCCGTTGGTGGCGCTGGGCTGCGAACGGGCCTTCTGGCGGGCCGCGCTGGCCTGGGCCGACGGCCATGCCGGGAATTCTCTCTTTTTCCACCTCTCGCAAATGCCGCTCGCTGGCCCGCTTCACGAGGCGCTGGAGGATGTCATCGGCGAGCAGAAGCGTCCCGGCGGGATTGTCATGCGTGAGGAGCGTGCCATGCTAGCCTCACCGCTCGACAGCGAGGACTATTTCGACACGGTCTGTTCCAAGAAACGGCGCAAGGAGTTGCGACGCCAGCTCAACAAGCTCAACGAATTGGGAGAAACCGATTTCGTCTGGCACTGGGACGATACCGATATCGCAAGCTGGACCGAAGATTTTCTCAGGATCGAAAGCTCGGGCTGGAAAGGCAAGTCCGGTTCCGCCCTTGCCTGCGACCCAGGCACACACGCACTCTTTACCGATGCGATGCATGGCGCTGCAAGGGACGGCAAGCTGGTCAGGCTCAGCCTCCAGCACAACGGCCAGCCCATTGCCATGCTGGCCAATTTCGTCGACCGGCCCGGCTCCTTCGGCTTCAAGACCGCCTTCAACGAGGCTTTTTCCAGCTTCTCGCCGGGCGTGCTGCTAGAATGCGAATATCTCAAGACGCTCGACCGCAAGGACATCACCTGGTGCGATAGCTGCGCAGCGCCAGACCATTCGGTGATGAGCGAATTGTGGATTGCGCGCCGTTCGATAGGCCGCATTTCACTCGGGATCGGCGGCCTTCTGCGCCGCGGCGTGTTCAAGGCGATCCTGGGCCAGGAAATGGACCGGCAACAAAAGTCTCACCGGCAATGAGCGTCTTTCCCACATCGTCTCGCGAGACATTTGCCGGACAGTATCCAGAGAATATCTGCGAACTGCACCACGAACTGGGCGACCATCCATTGATGGGTCTGGATAAACTCGCCGAGTTGGCAGACTTCCTCCCGACAGCTTCGGTCGAGTGCAATCAGTCCGACTTGCCGATCGGTGTCGATGGTGCACCCCAGCAGACCGGCAGGACCGGCGGCGAGACGATCCGCAACATCGCCAATGCAAAGAGCTGGGTCATGCTCAAGCGGGTCGAACAGCATCCGGCCTACCGGCAATTGCTGCACGACCTGCTCGGCGAATTGCGACCCGATATCGAAGCACGCACCGGGAACATGCTTTCCTTGCAAAGCTTCATCTTCATCACCTCGGCGGGCGGGATCACCCCCTATCACTTCGATCCCGAGCACAACATCCTGATGCAGGTTCGCGGGACCAAGGTGATGACGATCTATCCGGCTGGCAATCCACGTTTCGCCCCGCATGAGATGCACGAAGTCTATCATCGCGGCGGCGGCGCCGAACTTCCCTGGCGGGACGATTTCCTGTCGCAGGGGCGTGCAGTGTCGCTCGAACCGGGACGGGCGGTCTTCGTGCCGGTCATGTCGCCTCATTTCGTCAGGAACGGGCCGGATGTCTCCGTTTCCCTATCCATCACTTGGCGCAGCGAATGGAGCTATGCGGAGGCCGATGCGCGCGCATTCAATGGTTTGCTGCGCTCTGTCGGCATTGTTCCCGAACCTACAAAGCGCTGGCCGGGCAGCAATCGCACCAAGGCAATGGCATGGCGCGCAGCCCGCAGGATTCCCGGCATACGTTGACTGCGCACACTTTGCCGCGCATGGGAAGTGCGATGGCAAACGCGATCCCGACAAATCCGACGCCTGAACAACTGGTCGCCGAATTCATGCTGCTGCTCGACCTCGAGCAGCGCGGAGGCGATCTGTTTATCGGTCGCAAACATCCCGAAGGCCTTGGCAGAGTCTTTGGCGGGCAGGCTATTGCACAAGCGCTAGGGGCCGCGCGCCGTACCGTTGCCGATGACCGGCACACCCATTCCCTGCACGCCTATTTCCTGCGTTCGGGAAGCGACGAGTTTCCGATCGAGTTTCGCGTCAAGCGCGACCTCGATGGCCGAAGTTTCTCCAATCGCCGCGTCGTCGCCAGCCAGAACGGCCAGCCAATCCTCAACCTGATCGCCAGCTTCCAGAAGCCACAGGACGGGCTGACACACCAATATGCGCAGATGCCCGACGTGCCCCCGCCCGAGGAGTTGCGTCCAGACGACCAGATCCGCCGCGAAGTTGCAGAGCAACTGCCCGATGGACCGATGCGAAAACTGCTGTTGAGGCCAAGAGCGATCGATTTCCGTTCAGTCGAACCGCGCGACTGGCTTGACCCGGAGGCGCGCGAACCGCAGGCCCATTGCTGGTTCCGCACCGTTGCCAGCCTACCAGACTATCGGCCGATCCACCGCGCAGTTCTGGCCTTCTGCACCGATTTCCAGCTTCTATCGACGGCTCTCCAGCCACATGGTCGCAGCTTCTATCGTGGCGAGGTGAAGGCCGCGAGCCTCGACCATGCCGTATGGTTCCACGGCGATTTCCGCGCCGATGACTGGCTGCTCTACGTTACCGAGAGCCCGTGGTCCGGACAGGCGCGCGGCTTCGGCAGGGGGCAGATATTCAGCCGCGATGGCCGCCTGATCGCCAGCGTGGCGCAGGAAGGCATGATCCGGCCCATGCCGAAAAAGTCCTGATCCCCGCTCACTCGCTGATTTCGAAATCGTCTTCCCACACCGCCTCGCGAGAGGACGGGCCGATCCGCATGCGATAGGTGCCCGCCGCGACCTTCCAACTGCCGGACGCAGAATCCCAATAGCGGAAGGCCTCGGCCGGGACGGTGATCTCCACCAGCTCGCTATCGCCGGCACCAACCACCGCATCGGCAAAGCCCTTAAGCTGCCAGGGCGGCGACTGGGTGGTTTCCGGCAGGCCAAGGTAAAGCTGGGCCACCGCCTTGCCGGGCCGGTCCGATTCATTCTCCAACAATAATTGCACCACCAGCGATCCATCGCTGCGCAATTCGGCATCGAGAAGGCTCATCTCGATATCGGCATAGGAAAGGCCATGGCCAAAGGGGAACAGAGGCTCCTGCCCGTGCTCGTCGAAATAGCGATAGCCGACGAAGATTCCTTCATCGAACAAGGCATCTCCCAGCGATCCGGTGACGGGATCGAGGATGCCGGGCATCTGGTGCGGCTGTGTCGCCGCTCCCTGGGACTCATCCGCAGGGAAGGTGATTGGCAGGCGTCCACCCGGTTCACGATCGCCGAACAGCAGGCCGGCCATGGTCTCGCCAAAGGCATCGCCGGGAAGCCACATCTCCATCACTGCCGCCACGCGGTCGAGCCAGGGCATGGCGACTGGACCACCTGTATTGAGCACCACGACCGTGTTGGGATTGGCGCGGGCAACGGCCTGGATGAGTCGATCCTGGTCGGCCTGCAGCGCCAGCGAATGGCGATCCATACCCTCGCCGACCAGCTCTCCGGCAAAGACCACAGCGACGTCCGCTTCGCTCGCCGCTGAGACCGCCTCGTCCAACAGGTCGTCCGGTTCGGCATGACCGAAGCGCAGGGTCAGACCCATTTCCACGCCGAACATTTCCATCCGTTCGCTGCGCAAGGCGGAACGCGGCGTGTATTCGATGCGAATGTCGACAGGCACGCCCTGAAACAGTTCAACATTGGCGAAGGCGGAGTTGGCGAAGTCGGAGTGGTAGTACTCACCTTCCAACTCGCCCGCGACATAGAGCCGCGCGCTTCCCGAACCGTGCAATGTGAAACGGTGCACGCCGCTCTCTTCCGGCGTGAAGACACTGTCATAGCGCACCGACCACTGGTTGTTCCTCGGCAGGCCGGGTATGTCCGGGGCCGCGGCGAGCGAGGGATCCTCGACCACCTCCTCGGCACGCGGTGCGCCGGGGAATTCCATACTGGCGCTGGAGTAATATTGGGCGAGGAATCCCGGCTCGCCACCGGGCGTGGCGAAGTGCTCGATATCCGCGACTGGTAATGGACGCAGGCCCAGCGATCCCGGGGAATAGCTGACCGCAACACCGTCACCAGCGCGTTCTGCGATCGAAGCAAAGGCCGGACTGGCGTGGATCGGGTCCACGAAGGGGGAGCCCTGCTCGACAAGCACTGCATCGGCACCCGCCTGCGGACCGATCAGCGCGATCGAGGTGACCTCTTCGCCAAGGGGCAGGATACCGCCTTCATTGCGCAACAGCACCGTTCCCGATGCAAGAATGTCGGCAGCGATAGCGCGGTTCTCGGTCGTGGAAACGGCCTCACGCGTCTGTTCGGGTGGATCGTCCATTAGGCCGAGCCGGAAGGCGGGAACCAGCCGCCGCAGGATCATGTCGTCGATGCGTCGTTCGGGCACCTCGCCGTCGAGCACCGCCTGGTAGAGCGGCTTTTCATCTGCCAGCGCCGCATTGACCGTGCTTGCCCCTGTCGACCCTGCATCGAGGCCCGCGAGTACGGCGCGCGTAATGCTGCGCTGTGCCGACGGAAAATCGGGTGCAACGTATCCGTCAAAGCCCCATTCGCGCTTCAAGATGTCCATCAAATGCGCGTTCTCGCAGGCATAGACGCCGTTGATGCGCGGGAAAGAGCACATCACCGCACCGGCTCCGCCACGCTCGATCGCGGCGCGGAAGCCGGGCAGGTAGATTTCGCGCATGGCCCGCTCGGAGACGATATTGTTGCCCGTCTCGCCCGACCCGCTCGGCTGGTCACCTACGCGCCCGGCATCCTGCGCATAAACGGCGAAGTGCTTCATCATGGACAGCACGCCGCCCGCGCTCAGCGCGCCGACTTGAGCAGCAGCCATTTCCGACATTAGCAGGGGATCCTCGCCCATGCTTTCGGACAGGCGGCCGAACTTCCAGTTGCGGGCGATGTCATAAGCTGGACCCAGGATAATGCCGCGCCCCGACGCGCGAAATTCGTCGGCGAGAATCGAACCATAGGCCGTCGCCATATCCGTGTCGAAACTGGCGGCGACCGAAATCGGCGAAGGGAGTGCGGTGGCATCGGCGTCGCCAGCGGTCAGGCCAGCCGGACCATCGGAGCCCGCTATCTGCGGCAGCCCAAGTTCGGCCATGACATCGCGAATGGCGCCCTCTTCCTCGGCATTGATGCCGACGGGGACGCGGCCGAGGAAGAGCATCTTCTCTTCCAAAGTTTCGAACTGATCGAGCACGAGGCGCGCGCGGCATTCTGGATCCATGCCGCGGTTGAGCCAGGGCGAGCCGGTAATGACCTGATCGGCACATTCGAGTCCCTGCGTCGCCCAGATTTCTGCAGAGCCGGAAGTTTGCGCTTGAGACTGCAAGGCCCAGGCCGTGGCAAGCAGGCCGGATAGTGCGATCAGCACTTTCGATTTCACGCGACATCCCCCTTTGTTTGTAACGATCGTTAGTATGTCTCGCATTCACCCGTCAAACATCGGATGAGACCGGGCTGGCATTTCCCGAGCAATCCATCCTAGAGAGAGCGCAAGGGGAAGGGAATGACGCCTCCGGCAGAGAACGCGGGCAGCAAGCCCGGCAAACGCGAATATGGCGAGCCGCATGGCGGCTGGCGCGCGCTTGTCTATCGCGTCACATTCGAATCCGAAACGCCTGCGGGGCGCCTGTTCGACAAGCTACTGATCTGGGCGATCCTCGCCAGCGTCGCCGTGGTCGTGGCAGACAGCGTGCCCGACCTGCACGATCACTGGTATCTCGCCTTCGATATCGCCGAATGGTTCTTCACCATACTCTTCACGGTCGAGTATTTGTTACGCCTGTCCTGCCTGAAGCAGCCGCGCCGCTATGCCTTCAGCTTTTTCGGCGTGATCGACCTGCTGGCCGTCCTGCCGACCTACCTGGCGCTGGTCTTCCCGGCCATTCACGTGCTGATCGACGTGCGCGTGCTGCGCCTGCTTCGCGTGTTCAGGATATTCAAGCTCACCGCCTATATTTCGGAATACCAGACCTTGGCGCTGGCGCTGAAGGCCAGCCGCCGCAAGATCCTCGTCTTCCTCTCGGCCGTCACGCTGATCATCGTGGTGATGGGATCACTCATGTATGTGATCGAAGGTCCGGAGCGCGGCTTCACCAGCATCCCGACCTCGATCTACTGGGCGATTACCACCATGACTACGGTCGGCTATGGCGACATCACGCCGCAATCGGGAATTGGGCGCGCGATCACCGCCCTGATGATGTTGCTCGGCTGGGGTACGCTGGCCGTGCCCACCGGCATCGTCACCAGCGAGATCGCGTTGCGCCAGGCAAGACGGACCGAAGACGAACAGAAGCCCGAAGCCGAGACCCGCAAATGTGCGGCCTGTGGTGAGACCGTCCACCTCCAGACCGCGCGGCACTGCCAGGCCTGCGGAGCCCGCCTGCCGCTGATCGAATAGGGGCTGGAACTAGCCGCCCGCGTGGTAGAAGTCGTATATCTTCTGCGCCACGCTTTCACTGACGCCAGGCGCACGCTTGAGGTCTTCCAGCGCCGCCGCGCGGACTTTCCCCGCCGTACCGAAATGCAGCAGCAGCGCGCGCTTGCGTGCCGGGCCGATACCGGGAATCTCGTCCAGCGGCGATGCGCTGATGGCACGGCTGCGCTTGGCCCGATGCGCGCCGATGACATAGCGGTGCACCTCGTCGCGGAGGCGCTGGAGGTAGAACAGGACGGGCGAATTGACCGGCAAGGTTTTCTCGCGCCCATCGGGGAAGTGGAACACTTCGCGCCCCTCGCGCCCGTGATGCGGCCCCTTGGCAATGGCGATCAGCGGAACGTCCTCGATCCCCAACTCTTCCAGCGTGTCGCGCACGGCGGACATCTGCCCCTTGCCGCCATCGATCAGGACGAGATCGGGCCATTGGCCTGCCTCGCGGTCGGGGTCTTCCTTCATCGCGCGGGCAAAGCGCCGCTCCATCACCTCGCGCATCATGCCGAAATCATCGTCCGACTGCGCGCTCTTGATGTTGAACTTGCGGTACTGGTTCTTGAGGAAGCCCTCCGGCCCGGCAACGACCATGGCACCGACCGCCTTGGCACCCTGGATGTGGCTGTTGTCGTAGATCTCGATCCGGCTCGGAACGTCGGCCAGTTCAAGGAACTCGGCCATTTCGCGCATGACCCTGGCCTGCGTCCCGCTTTCGGCAAGGCGCCGGTCGAGCGCCTCCGTGGCATTGCGGCTGGCCTGTTCCATCAGCTTGCGCCGGTCCCCGCGTTGCGGGATCGAGATGCTGACCTTGCGCTCGGCCAGCTCGCCGAAGGCTTCTTCCAGCAATGCACGGTCGGGTAGTTCGCGGTCGACCAAAATGGTACGCGGAGGTGGCACTTCCTCGTAGAATTGCGCCAGCACGCGGCTGAGCACCTCGGCCTCGTCGACATCCTTGGTGTGGCTAGGGAAGAAGGCGCGGTGGCCCCAGTTCTGTCCGCCGCGCACGAAGAAGCCCTGTATGCCGACCTGCCCGCCCTTGGCCGCCAGCGCGAAGACATCGGCATCGCCAACGCCTTCCGCATTCACTGCCTGAGACCCCTGGATAAAGGTCGCGGCGCGTAGCCGGTCACGCAGCATGGCTGCGCTCTCGAAGTCTAGCGCGTCAGCCGCCTCCTGCATCTGCCGCTCGATCTTCTTCTGTACCGCATCGGACTTGCCGGAAAGGAACTGCTTCGCCTCGCGCAGCAGCTCGTCATAGCCTTCCTTGTCGATGCGCCCGACGCAAGGCGCCGCGCAACGCTTGATCTGGTAGAGCAGGCAGGGCCGGTCGCGCCGCTCGAAGAAGCTGTCCGTACAGCTCCTCAGCAGAAACAGTTTCTGCAGCGCGTTGATCGTGGTGTTGACCGATCCGGCGCTGGCAAACGGGCCGTAATAGCTGCCCTTGGCCTTGCGCGCGCCGCGATGCTTCATGATCCGCGGAAAGTCATGTCCTTCGCGCAAAAGGATGAAAGGAAAACTCTTATCATCGCGCAGCAAGACATTGTAAGGTGGGCGAAATCTCTTGATGAATTGCGCTTCGAGAAGGAGCGCCTCGGCTTCCGAATTGGTGGTGACGATCTCCATGCCGCGCGTCTGCGCGACCATGCGCTGGAGCCGATTGGTGAGGTTCGCCACCTGCGTGTAGTTGGACACGCGGTTTTTCAGCGCGCGCGCCTTGCCCACGTAGAGCACGTCCCCACGCGCATCGAGCATGCGGTAAACCCCGGGCTTGGGCTTGAGCGTCTTCACCACTTCGCGGATCGCGCTCACGCCCGCTTCGAGGTCGGGCTGCGTGCTGCCCTTGACCGTGTAGGTGGCGCGCTCCTCATTGAAGCGCTCCTTCCCCCTCGGGTCATGCGGTGTTCCGGCCGGCGTGCGAGACATGCGCCATGAGATAGGATCGTGCCCGGCGAATGGCAAAGCGCCGCTTCCACTTATCCCGCAAGGCGCTTAGGGCGCTGCCATGTCGAGCTTCGATGCGATCATATTGGGCGGCGGTGCAGCGGGCCTGTTCTGCGCCGCACAGGCGGGCCTGCGCGGCAAGAACGTGCTGGTACTCGAACGTGCGGAGAAGGTCGGCAAGAAGATCCTCATTTCGGGCGGCGGACGCTGCAATTTCACCAATCTGGGCGCGGGTCCGGGAAATTACCACAGCGCCAATCCGCATTTCGCCAAGTCGGCGCTTAGCCGCTTCACCCCGCGCGACTTTATCGAAACGGTCGATCGCCATGGCATTGCCTGGCATGAAAAGACGCTCGGCCAGCTCTTTTGCGACGGATCGGCGCGACAGATCGTCGACATGCTGCTGGAAGAATGCGCAGCCGGTCCCGGCACGGTGACGATCCGCTGCAATGAGGAGGTGGCCGAGGTTTCGCACGGGCCTGCAGGCTTCACCGTCCGCACGCAATGGGACAGTTTCACCGCCCCGGCCCTCGTCATCGCAACGGGCGGTCCTTCCATTCCCAAGATGGGCGCGACAGACTTCGCCTATCGCCTTGCGCGGCAGTTCGGCCTGAAAGTGGTCGAGCCGCGCCCGGCCCTCGTCCCGCTAACTTTGGGCGGTGATGAAGTGCTGTTCCGCGAGCTTTCGGGCGTTGCCGCACCGGTCGAGGCCAAGGCGGGCAAGACCAGCTTTCGCGAGGCGGCGCTGTTCACCCATCGCGGCCTGTCGGGCCCCGCCATCCTGCAAGTTTCGAGCTATTGGCGCCCGGGCGAAGCCGTCGCGATCGACTTTCTGCCCGATCGGCCGGCGGGTTGGCTGCTGGAAGCGAAGCGAGTGACGCCCTCGGCCACATTGCGCACTATCCTGCGCGACGCGTTGCCCGACCGGTTGGCCGATGTCCTAGCCGAACAGCTCGCCGTGGAAGGCGATTTGGGTAACGTCACCGACAAGGCACTGAACGGAGCAGAACAGCGACTGAAGGGCTGGCAGTTCCATCCAAACGGAACCGAGGGCTTCGCCAAGGCCGAAGTCACAGCGGGCGGCATTTCGACAGCCGAATTCTCCTCCAAGACAATGGAAGCAAAGACCGTTCCAGGCCTTTACGTAATCGGCGAAGCGGTGGACGTGACCGGCTGGCTGGGCGGGTATAATTTCCAGTGGGCCTGGGCTAGCGGGTTCGCCGCTGCCCAAGCCCTTTAGACCCTAAAACATCTTTCGGAATTCGATCTCGAAGCGGCGGCCAACCGGATCGATCAGGTAAGGCTGGTAGCGCAGTGGCACCGCACCCGTGCTGTCCGTCACCGTCTGGCGCGCATCGAAGATATTGTCGACGCCGATGCCGAGGCGCGTTCCTTCGAAGAAGGGCACCGCCTCTACCAGGCCTTCGCGCGCGCCGAGATCGGCAAAGGCACGAACGCCCAGCGTAAAGTAGTCGTCGAAAAACAGATCGGTACTGCCGACCTGGCCCGAGCCGTTGATCCGCGACTTGCCGGTATACTGCCCGGTCCAGAAAGCACCGAAACCGTTGAAGAAAGTGCCCAAGCGAAAGTTCGCCGTGTGCCGCGGCTGACCGCCACCCGACAGCGCGCTGCCATCGAGCAGGTCGAGCACGGGAATGCCCGGTGCGATCAGCGTCTCGTTCGTGAGTTCCAGATTGTACTGCACGTTGAAGAACCAACGTCCGCCGGAAGGCCTGCCGCCGGCGCCCATGATCGCCCCGATCGGAGGTCCGCGGAAACCGCCACCACCGCCCGGAGGTCCACCACCACCGCGCGGCGGACCGCCGGCGAATCCACCCGGAGGACCACCAGCGCTCGGGCCGCCTTCGCCCTGCGCCGCGGCTGCTTCCGGATCGCAGATGCGGAGGCGCAAAGCCGCAAATTCATCCGCGTCGATAACGCCGTCTTCACCGCCAAGCGCCTGCAGCAATTGCGGCGGGAGGTTGATGGCTGCGCCATCTTCGCCGGTCAGTTGCTCACCGGTACGCGCAGCCATGATCGCCTGGTTGAACTGGTCACGCAGGACGCTTGCCTCCGCCTCGCAGAAGGTCGCGCGCATTTCCGCGAGCCGCTCTTGATCCTCTCCGCCGGGGCCACCCGGACCGCCGAACATAAATCCGCCGCCGCCCGGCCCTTGACCGCTACACATGCGGCCATAAAGGGTTTCGGCCTCCTCGGCGCTCACTTCACCGTCATCGCCCGCAATCATCTGCAGCATCTGAGACGGCAGGGTCAGGCCGTCAGGAGCAGTTTCGCCTGAAGCCGAGGCGCTCAATGCCTCATTCAGGCGAATTTGCAGCGCAGCGGCATCCCCGGCGCAAATGCTCTCGCGCATCTGGGCAAAGCCACCGGCACCAGGGAAGCCGCCCTGCCCGCCTGCTGGAGGGCCTCCAGCCTGTCCACCGGCAGGTCCCCCGGCCATCTGCACCGGACCGCCATTGGCCGGACCAGTGGCCTGCGAGGCATCGCCACCCGATCCTTCTTCGCTGCCTCCGCTGATTTCACCGGAGATATTGAAATTGAACTGGAGGCGCTCCTGGTCTTGCTGCGCATAGGTGACGGCGCGCTGGTCGATCTGCAGCAGCGTGCCGAAACTGTCGCGCGTCACGCGATCAGAAAAGGCCGCTTCGATTTCCGGTGTCAGAACAGGGAAGGCCGCCGCTACGTCGGTCGAACGGTTCTTGACGTAATCGATGCCGAACTGGGCATCGTTCAGGATCGGCAGCTGCCACTGGAAGCCAACGCGCCAGTCGCTCTGGCTCTGCGCCGGGAGCAAGGGATTGCCGCCCGAGATAACCGTAACCAGCACCGTCTCGTTGTTCACCAGGTCGAAGACCGGCACGTTCTGGGTGGCAATTTCCGGATTGCCGAGCTGCCCGAGCGAGGGAGCGGCATCACGATTGGTGTAGTTGACATTGACGCTGAGCCTGTCGCTCAGGCCCCAGAACAGACCCAGCGACCAGTCATACAGCGTGCCGAAATCCGAAAGGTAATCGATGCCTGCATTGGCATTCAGCGTGATGTCGCCGGCAAATGCGAGGACCTCGTCCACCGTGCTGGTAATCGGGATCGCGACATTGACGCCGCCGGTCAGGTCGCCCCGCGTCAGCTTGTTGCCGAGACCCGGATTGCGCGTGTCTTCGCTATTGATACGGTTCCAGTTATAACCGGCATCGATCGTTACGTTCACATCGCCGGCAGGAAGCGTTATCGGCATGCTGCGCGCGGTCACGAGACCCGATGCAGTGGTGGTCTTGGTCAATGCCTCATCGAAGCCGCCCGGGCTGATGCCCGTGATCTGCCCATCGAGCGGGAAGGATCCGTCAGCAGCGGCCGCGAGCAGGTTCGCATAGTCCTGCGAATTGAGGACCGACAGGCGCGACTGGATAACGCTGCGCGTCTTGGTGTGGTTCGCGTCCACCGTCGCGGTAATGTCCCAGTCACCCAAGCTGGTGCTAAGCGCTGCCGCGCCGGCAAAACTCTCAGTCCGCCGGTCGATATCGAGCGGATCATTGGCGTTGAAGGTGCGGAAGGCCGTTTCGAGCTCGGGGGCCGGACCGATCAGCGTGATCGTGTCGAGACCCTGCAAGCTGCGGGAATCGCCGCGCTCGTAGGTTGCGTTCAGGCTCAGCGAATTGCCCGGGCTGAGACGCGTGCTCCAGTTTACCGTTGCTTCGATATCGGCCGTATCGCTGCGCAGACTGCGATAGTCTGCGGGATCGGGATCGCTGGCAAAGGTTGGGGACGGAGTGGTCTGAATGATGCCACGCTCCGCCTCGGTCAGCAGGCTCGAGTTTTCCCAGCCGAGATTGATGTTGAAGCGCGAAGGGCCGTCCACCTGCAGATAGGTTGCTTCCACTTCCTGCGAAGAGAAGCCGCCATCCCAGGGCTGCTGGTACTCGACCTCGATTTCCTTGCTGGCGAAGCTGTCCTTGAGGATGATGTTGATGACGCGCTGGTCGGCCGAATAGCCATATTGCAGCGCCACTTCCTCCGGAAAGACCTCGAATTTCTCGATCGCTTCGGGCGGATAGCTCCGCAATTCGCGGAAAGAAGAGATGCGTTCGCCATTGACGAGAATGACCTGCCCGCCTCCGCGGCCGCGTGCGCCGGTGACCTGCGAACCCAGCGCCTCGATCAGTTCGGCAATGGAACCCGCACCATATGCGGCGATATCCTGTTCATCGAGCTCGAGCAGCGGCGTCTGCTGCGTATCGACTTGCCCGAAGAGGCGCGCACCGAGAACCACGATCGTGTCCTCGTCATAAGCCGGAAGCTCTTCGACCCCGCTTTCGGCTTCGCCGTCGCCACCGTCGGCCTGAGCGATGGAAGCCCCTTCCTCCGATTGCGCAAACACCTGCCCTGCGGGCATCGAAATCAGCGCGAGTGAGAGGGCGGTCAGGCTGGCCGAGCTCTTTAGATTCAAGTTCAAAACTCCAAAGATCGCATACGTTACAGCCCCCGGCGGGCGTATGTTCCGCATCGCAATAGCGGGCAAGCCGGTTCGGGTAATAAAGTGTCGCAATTGTATCGGTTTCCCAACATTGCTTACTCGCCGCCGAACACGCCGAGACTTCCCTTTTCCCGCGCTCGCGGCTATGCGCGCCGCCTAAGGACAAATTTGCACACGGAACCAGAACCTAGATGGCTAAGGAAGAACTCCTCGAAATGCGCGGCAAGGTGGTGGAATTGCTGCCAAACGCGATGTTCCGGGTGGAGCTCGAAAATGGTCACGAGGTGCTGGGTCACACGGCCGGTCGCATGCGCAAGAACCGCATCCGCGTGCTGGTCGGGGACGAAGTCCTGTGCGAGCTTACGCCCTATGACCTGACCAAGGCGCGTATCACTTACCGCTTCATGCCGGGACGTGGCGGCCCGGGCCCGCAATAAGATAGCGGGCGTGGCTACGCCCTCCCTGATCCTCGCATCGGCCAGCCCCAGGCGGCGCGAACTCCTCGCGCGGCTCGGCGTGGAGCCTGCTGCCATCGCCCCTGCGGATATCGATGAAACGCCGCGCAAAGGCGAGCTTCCGCGCGTCTACGCGCAACGCGTGGCGCGCGAGAAAGCCGAAGCCGCCGCAGCGGACGAAGGATATGTGCTGGCAGGCGATACGGTAGTCGCAGCAGGTCGCCGCATCCTGCCCAAGGCCGAAGACGAGACAACGGCGCGCCAATGCCTGGAACTGCTCTCCGGCCGGCGTCACCGCGTGCTTTCCGCGATCGCCCTGCGCGCACCAGATGGCACGATAGGCGAACGATTGAGCGAGACGATCGTGCGCTTCAAGCGCCTCTCCGACGAAGAGGTGGACGCCTATCTCGCCTCCGGCGAATGGGACAGGAAGGCCGGCGGCTACGCCATTCAGGGCAGTGCCGAGGGCCTGATCGCCTGGATCCAGGGCAGCCATTCGGGCGTGGTCGGCCTGCCCCTGTTCGAAACGCGCGCGCTGCTGAAATCGGCGGGGTTCGACCTTGGCTGAGTGGCTTGTCGAAGAGGGGATCGGCGAACACCGTGCGCTGCTGGTGGACAGCGGGCGAGTCATGGCAGCCAAGCTCCACTGGCCGGGTGAACTCCATGCCGGACTCGAGGCCCGCGCCAAGCTGGTCGCAAAGCCTTCCGGCGGCAGGAGGGGAATGGCGAGGCTGGAGAATGGCGAGGAGGTCCTTGTCGACCACTTGCCGCCCGAACTGTCCGAAGGCACCGGGATCAGCCTCACGATCACGCGCGCGCCCGTGGCAGAACGAGGGCGTTTCAAGCGGGCAACGGGCCGCTTCCTTGCTGTGGGCAAACTCGCAAGATCCGGACAGGCACCATTCCCGGAAGGCCGACGCGTCCGCCGTTTTCCCGCCGGACTATGGGAGGACGTCTGGTCGGCGGCTTCGGGCGGGACGATAGACTTTCCCTCGGGACAGATCATTGTGTGCCCGACACCGGCGATGACACTGATCGACGTCGATGGACCGGACAAGACCGTGCAAACGGCGATCGCCTCGGTTGCCGCCGTGGCGCAGGCGATAAACTGGTTCGATCTTGGCGGTTCGATAGGGATCGATTTTCCTACCGTCGAAGCCAAGGCGGATCGCAAGGCGGTAGATGCCGCGCTGGACGAGGCGCTGGATAGCTGGCCGCACGAGCGCACTTCCATGAACGGTTTCGGCTTTGTCCAGATAGTCGCAAGACTGGAAGGCCCTTCGC
Source organism: uncultured Altererythrobacter sp. (assembly GCA_913056125.1). GTDB lineage: Bacteria > Pseudomonadota > Alphaproteobacteria > Sphingomonadales > Sphingomonadaceae > Alteraurantiacibacter. Next base: position 204,727 of record CAJXNC010000003.1, on the reverse strand, counting down.
TGCTCCATCGGTTCCAGTCTTCCCGTGTGGGAGCATGCGCGCGCATGGCCCTGCGCAGTGCTGAAATGGTGGAAGGGACAGGTCCTGTCCTGCTGCTCACCATACACCCGGCGCTGAAGGCAAAGCTCAAACCGGATTGGCTGGCGGAACTTGCCCGTCGTACAGGCAAGGAAGTGCGGATCGAGACTTCTCCCGGTCTTGCACTGGAAGCGCCGCATGCCCAGCTTGTCAGTTCATGAGCAAAACGCCCCGCCCCTGCCCGATCTGCAAGAAGCCGCGCTCGGAAGAATTTGCCCCCTTCTGCTCGAGCCGCTGCCGCGACCGCGACCTCGCCCAGTGGTTCAATGATGGCTATTCCGTGCCCGGTCCTCCGGCGAACCCAGAGGATATCGCGGGTGAGGATTGAATTGCCCCCTTGCCAAGCGCGAGAGGCTTCGCCATAGGGCCGCTTCCATTCGCTCGCCGGTCCGTTTTGGGATCGTCGCCGCAGCGATGCCCGGGTAGCTCAGTGGTAGAGCAGACGACTGAAAATCGTCGTGTCGGTGGTTCGACTCCGCCCCTGGGCACCACTGCCTTTCCTCACGATAGATCGCGGCATTATCCTTAGCTTGCGAACCATCTTGCAAATCGCCTCCTGCACGCACACACTCCATGACGGAGAGAATGCGAAAGGCTGGCCATGCAGGTGCGCGAAATCAATCCGGGATTCGGGGCGGAGATCACCGATATCGATCTCAACCGTCCGTTCAGTTCGGAAGAAGAGGCAGACCTGGTCGGTGCCATCGCCAAATATGGCGTGTGCATCTTTCCCGATTCCGGCCTGACCGACCAGACGCATATCTGGTTCAGCCGCATTTTTGGCAATCTCTGGACCATCCCCGGCGGCGGCACCGGCAAGTCGCGCTTCGACTACCCGCATCTGTTCGAGGCGGGGAACCTCACCGTCGACGGCCAGATCAGCGATGACGAGATGGCCCGCTCGCGCCGCAAGGGCGACCGGCTGTGGCACACCGATTCCTCCTTCACCACACAGCGCACCACCTATTCGCTACTGCTGGCGCATGAAGTTCCGAATGAGGGCGGCGAGACCTTCTTCGCCGATGCGCGCGGCGCCTATGACGCCCTGCCGCAGGAGATGAAGGACAAGATCGAAAACCTCTCCGCCGAGCATTCCTATTTCTGGTCGCGCAAAAGGGCCGGCTATCCGATTACCGAGGAGCAGATCGAGAAAGGCCCCAAGGCGATCCATCCGCTGGTCCATGTTGCACCGGGATCGGGCCGCAAGAGCCTTTATATCGCGGCCCATGCAATGCGCATTATCGGCATGGATGACGAGGAAGGCCGCGCGCTGATCGACGAACTGCTCGCATTCGCCACCCAGCCGCAATTCACCTTCGGCCATAGCTGGAAGCCGGGCGACCTGGTGATTTGGGACAATTTCTCCACGCTCCACCGCGGCGGTGAATATGACGACGTCACCCAGCGGCGCGACCTCAGGCGCACCACCGTCTTCGCCTGGCCGCCCCCGCCCGTGGTAATGGACCCGCGCTTTGCCGATCGCTTCGATCCCGAGCAGTTCCGGGCCATGGTCCACGCCTGAGCATCGAGCAGGCACCTCCGGATGGAGGTGCGCAACTCAACTAATGCATGTGCGGTTCACCCGCGCCTTTGGGAATGCGGATCTCGGCCACCAGCCTGCGCACCTCCTTGGGTGTAGGCGCGGTCATTTTCGCTACAGCAATAGCCACGAGGAAATTAATCACCATGCCGATCACGCCGATCCCCTCTGGCGAAATGCCCAGCAGCCAGTTCGCCTCGACATTGCTTTCGGGCAACCAAAGCTTGAACCAGGCGATGTAGAGGAAGGTGAAGGCGAGGCCCGAGACCATGCCCGCAATCGCGCCTTCGCGGTTCATCCACTTGGTGAAGATGCCGAGGAAGATCGCCGGGAATAGCGACGCCGCAGCAAGCCCGAAGGCGAAGGCAACCACCTGCGCCACCCAGCCGGGCGGATAGACACCGAGATAGCCTGCCACCACGATGGCCGCCGTGGCCGCGATACGCGCGGCCAGCAGCTCTCCTTTCTCGGTTATGCCCGGCTTGAAAGTCCGCTTGAGCAAATCGTGGCTAACGCTGGACGATATCACCAGCAACAGGCCCGCCGCGGTACTTAGCGCCGCCGCAAGGCCACCGGCCGCCACCAGCGCGATCACCCAGCCGGGCAGGCGCGCAATCTCCGGATTGGCGAGCACCATGATGTCGCGGTCGACATAGACCTCGTTATCGCCCGGCGGAGTCTGGTTGGAAGTCAGACGTTCGCCCGATGCGCCGCGTTCCTCGGTGAATTCGGGCGCGCCGACGATCGCATCGCCGCTGCGATATTGCATCACCCCGTCGCGATTGCGGTCACGGAAGGCGATGAGGCCATTGTCCTCCCAATTGCCGAACCATTCGGGTGCATCGGCATAGGTCTGCTCATTCACTGTATCGACGAAATTGAGCCGGGCGAAGGCGCCTACTGCCGGTGCGGTAGTGTAGAGCAAAGCGATGAAGATCAGCGCCCAACCGGCCGAGCGGCGCGCATCCGACGCCTTGGGTACGGTGAAGAAGCGCACGATCACATGCGGCAGGCCCGCCGTGCCGATCATCAGCGCGGCGGTGATGCAGAACACGTCGATCATCGACTTGGAGCCATCGGTATAGGCTCCGAAACCCAAATCCTGCAGCACCAGGTCGAGCTTTTGCAGCACATACATGCCCGACCCGTCATTTACCGTGCTCCCCAGCCCCAATTGCGGCAACGGATTGCCGGTAATGAGGAAGCTGATGAAGAAGGCGGGCACGAGATAGGCGAAGATCAGGACGCAATATTGCGCGACCTGCGTGTAGGTGATGCCCTTCATCCCGCCGAGCACGGCATAGATGAAGACGATGCCCATGCCGATGATCACACCGAGCGTCACGTCGACGTCGAGGAAGCGCGAGAACACGATACCCACGCCGCGCATCTGCCCGGCGATGTAGGTAAAGCTGATAAATATCAGGCAGATAACCGCAACCACGCGCGCCGCTTTCGAATAGTATCTTGCGCCGATGAAGTCGGGCACGGTGAACTCGCCAAACTTGCGCAGATAGGGCGCGAGCAACAAAGCCAGCATGACATAGCCGCCGGTCCAGCCCATCAGGTAGACGCTGCCGTCATAGCCCGAAAAAGCGATGATCCCGGCCATGGAGATAAAACTGGCCGCGCTCATCCAGTCCGCCGCCGTGGCCATGCCGTTGACCACGGGGTTCACATGCCCGCCCGCGACGTAGAATTCGGACGTGGAACCCGCGCGGCTCCAGATCGCGATGCCGATATAGAGCGCAAAGCTTGCCAGCACGAAGATGTAGATCAGGGTCTGTGTACTCATGGCCCGATCAGTCCTCGACGTGGAATTTGCGGTCGAGGCGGCGCATGGCGAAGACGTAATAGAAGATCAGCAGGATAAAGACGTAGATCGAGCCCTGCTGCGCGAACCAGAAGCCGAGCGGGTATCCGCCGAGCATGAACTGGTCGAGGAAGGGCCGGAACAATATCCCCGCACCGAAGCTGACCGCGAACCAGATCGCCATCAGCCAGCCAACCAGTTTCAGGTTCGCTTTCCAGTAGGCGCCGCTTTCCGCGGTCTCGCCGCTCTCATCGGCAGGATTTTCTTGGCTTGGTGGATTTTCGTCCATCTTGTCCTCCCCTTCACCGCTTTGTAGCGAGGGTTCAAAGACACACAAGCACGCAGAAGGAACCTCACCATGGCACGCATCCTCGTCCTTTATTATTCTTCCTACGGACACAATTCGCAGATGGCCGAGGCCGTTGCAGAAGGTGTCGTCGAGGCCGGGCACGAAGTTGCGATCCGCCGCGTGCCCGAGACCGCGCCCAAGGAAATCGTCGAGAATTTCGGCTTCTCGGCGAACGAAAACCATCCGGTGATCGAGGGGCCAGATGCGCTGGGAGAATATGACGGCGTTGTCTTCGGCGCGCCGACCCGCTTCGGCCGCATGCCGAGCCAGATGGCGAGCTTCCTCGACACGTGTGGCGGCGTGTGGGCAAGCGGGGCGCTGATCGGCAAGCCGGGCGCAGCCTTTTCCTCCTCCAATTCGCAGCACGGCGGCACCGTGCCGACCCTGTTCAGCCTGATCACCAACATGCTGCATTTCGGCATGACCATTGTCGGCCTCGACTATGGCTTTAGCGGACAGAACGGCGTGGAAGCGGTCAAGGGCGGATCGCCTTATGGCGCCACCACCATTGCCGGACCCGACGGTTCGCGCCAGCCGAGCGAGGACGAACTGGCCGGCGCGCGCTACATGGGGAAGCGCGTCGCGGAGACCGCCGCCAAGCTTATGGCGTGATCGCGGTCATTTGATCGCGCGCAATTGCGCCGCTGCCCTGCTGTGCAAAGAGCCGCGGGCTCCGTCAGTCAAATGACGGCGCTGCTGCAGGAAAGCGGAAGCGTAATAAATTGTAATACTGATGCGCTTGCCGGGGGTGCACTATTGCCCCCCGATGACGGCAGGTTATGGGGACGGATGATGCGCGCAGCCTTTGGCAATGCGCGAGTGGGTGGGAAGTAAACTGATGAAGAATGACAGCCACGATAGAGGGCGCAACAACGCTGCACGCGGTACGACCCGCCTCGTAGACTATATTCCCGACGCAAGTCGGCGATCCTTTCTGCAAGCGGCAATGACTACCGGGATCGCGGCGCCTGCCGCGATTGCCGCGCTGAGCACGCCGGCGGCGGCGCGCAAGGAAGGCCTCGTCGCTGCTGTGCCCGGCTCGACCGCCTCGAAGCGGACCGGCCTGATCGTGCGCGATTTTTCCGATCCCTATCTCGAACTGCTCCGACTGCTGCGCGAAGGCGCCGAGATCGAGCACGCGGTGATGCTGCAATATCTCTATTGCGCGTTTTCGGTGAAGGACAGCTACCAGAGCCTGATCGGCTTTGGCGCGCCGAGCGCGAGCAATATCCTCGGCGTCGCGATCCAGGAAATGCAGCATATGGGAGCGGTCAATCGCTTCCTCGTGGCGCTTGGCGGCAGTCCGCATGTCGACCGGCAGGACTTCCCCTACGAGCCCGATATCTATCCCTTCCCCTTTGCGCTGGAACCGATCAGCCGCGCCTCGGTGGCAAAATACGCCTATCTCGAAGGCCCTGCGGAAGTCTTCGCCGCCGGCGCGGACCGCTCGCCCGAAGACGAGCGTTTCAGCAGCCAGGTCCTGGCCGATATGGGCGGCATCGACCGTCCAAACCATGTCGGCAGCCTCTATCGCCAGATCCTCGACCTGTTCGAGGAAGCCTCCACCCGGCCCGGCTTCCCGCTGGCGCCTGCCGAAGTCGAGGCATGGGTAGAAGGCCTGCACGCGGTGATGGAAGAGGGCGAGCACGATCACTTCCTGTTCTTCCGCGAGCTGTATGAGGGCCGCCATTCGGCCTTCGCCAATGCGGGCGTCGATAATGTCTGGGACCTGCACAAGGACCACGAGGCCTATCCGGGTATCGAGCTGGCACACAGTCCCACCGGCTTTGTCGGCCATCCCAACCAGATCGAATCCGAAGATGCGCTGGCCATCGCGTGGCTCGGCAACCTGCATTACTGGACCTCGCTCTGCTGCCTCGACTACAGCTATCGCTACGATCACCAGGGCGCGATGCAGGCCTCCGTGGCGCAGATGATGTCGGGCCTGTGGCCGCTTGCCGCCGAACTGCCGAAATATGGCGTTGGCATGCCTTTCGACCCGCTCAGCATGGGATATGCGCCGGGCGCCAGCCGCGAGCAGAGCCGCGCTTTCACAATCGCCATGGCGAAGGAAGCGCAGGAGTTCGCACGCGGGATCGAGCATTTGCTGCCCGCCCGCTACCAGGACGGCGCGGACGCGGTTGCGGAGATGATGGAAGCGTAAGGCCGGGTCTCGGCCTCAAACTCGCAAGATAGCCAGCGCTCCGCTACGCGGTTATCCTTCCGCGCATGCAAGAAGCAGCTGATATTCCTGCGCTACTTGGCGCGATGAATTTTCGCGCCGAATGGCGGGATTATCAGGCGCGCGTGCTGGGGGAGATGCAGGGCCATCTCGACGATAGCCGGCTGCACGTGGTCGCCGCGCCGGGTTCGGGCAAGACCGTGCTCGGCCTGGAAGCCATGCGGCGGCTCGGCCGCAAGGCGCTGGTGCTGGCGCCAACGATCACCATCCGCAATCAGTGGCGTGAGCGGCTGTGCCCGCTCTTCCTGCCCGATCTCGCGCCGTGGCGAGCCTCCGTCTCTCATGACCTCGAAGCGCCGGGCGACATGACGGTGGCGACCTATCAGGCGCTGCATGCCGCTTGGAAAAGTCAGGAGGAGCCTTTCGCCGCCCTCAAGGCGCTCGGCCCCATCACGCTGCTGCTCGACGAATGCCACCATTTGCGGCGCGAATGGTGGAACGCGCTGTTCGACCTGCGCGAGCGGCTGGAGGACGTTACAATCCTCTCGCTCACCGCCACCCCGCCCTACGATGCCGGGCCGGTCGAATGGCAGCGCTATGAGGATCTGTGTGGCCCGATCGACAGCGAGATTGGCGTGCCCGAACTGGTGCGTAACGGCGACCTCGCTCCGCACCAGGACCATATCCTTTTCTCCCTGCCCTCGCAGAGTTTGGTCGATGCTTTGCTGAAGCGTCGGGAGGCGGTGTTCGGCCTGTTGGACGACTTGGCAGGAGACGAGGGCGCGCTCGACCAGTTCGCCGCGCATCCCTTCCTGGGCGATCCGGACAGCCATTTGGATGCCATCTACGAACTGCCCGAAGCCATGTCAGCGATCATGGTCCTGCTCGCCCATGCCGGGCGCGACCTGCCCGAAGCCCCGATGGAACTACTCGGCATCGATGGCGAGAAGGTTCCCGAATGGGCCCCCTTTTGGCTTCAACACCTGCTGCAATTGGTGCTCTTTGCCAGGGTGGGCGAATGGCGGCTGGACGAAGATCGCAATAAAAGCTGGCGCGCGCGTCTGAGCGAAGCCGGCCTAATCTCCAACAACCAGGTGCAATTCAGGGAGACGCAGGAACTGGCGCGGCAACTCGCAGGCAGCAATGCCAAGCTTGCAAGCGTGACGGATATCCTGCGCGCCGAAAGCGCTTCGCTGAGCGAGGATCTGCGCATGGCGGTGCTGACCGACCATGTGCGCGCCGCGGAACTGCCGCGCTCACCGGGCAGCAGCTATAATCCGCAGCGGCTCGGCGTGGTCCCGATTTTCGAAACCCTGCGAAAGGCGAAGATCGAGGATCGGCTCGGCGTGCTCAGCGGTTCTCTGGTCATCATTCCTGCCAGTGCTGCAGAGGCGGCGCGCGAAGAAGCCTCTATGCTCGGTATCGGCGAGGAGGCAATCTCGCTCAAACCGCTGGAGCACGACCCGGCCTTCCTGCGCCTAGACATGATCGGGAAATACGCCAATGCCCGCGTTGCCTTGGTCACAGCGCTGGTACGCGAAGGCTATTTGCGCGTACTCGTGGGTACGCAGGCGCTGCTCGGCGAAGGCTGGGATGCCCCTTCGATCAACAGCCTGGTGCTGGCGAGCAATGCCGGTTCCTTCATGCTCTCCAACCAGATGCGCGGGCGCGCGATCCGCACGAATCCGGCGCAACCGGACAAGGTCGCCAATATCTGGCACCTCGCCACGGTCGATCCCCATGCCATTGCCGACGAAGGGCCGGACATGCGGTTGATGCAGCGTCGCTTTGCCATGTTCGACGGCGTGGCCGAAGGCGGAGACTGCCTGATCGAGAACGGCATGGACCGCCTCGACATCGACCTGTCCCTATCGGTCGAAGCCCGAAATGCATTGACGCTGGAGCGTGCCGAGAACCGCAATGCGACGCTCGGACACTGGAGCAAATCGCTCGGTTCGGCGACCGAGCGAAAGGCGCTGCGCGAAGTTGCCGAAACCACCGGTGCGCCCATGACCAGTACAATCCACCTGCACCACACGCTGCAAAAGCTGGCCGTCAGTGCGCTTGGGGGCGGAGCTGTTTCGGCGGGTTTCGCTGCTGGATCGACACAGGGCCTCGGCCTCCTCTTGCTGGGGCTGGGTGGTGCGACACTGGCCTATGCCCTGCCCGGCCTGTTCAACACGGGCCTGCTATTCCTGCGCAACGGGACGCTCGAACGCCGACTCGAACAGGTGGGGATAGTGGTGCTGGAAGGCCTCGCCCATGCCGGCCAGCTGTCACGCCAGGCGAGTTCCTACCACGTGCGCATGGCGCGCGGCGTCAAGGGCAGCCATGCGATCACCATGATCGGCGGCACGAGGGCGGACCAGCACCGCTTTGTCGAAGCGATGGTGGAGATGCTCGGCCCGGTCGGAAACCCGCGCTACCTGTTGCGGCGTTACGGGCAAACGCTTGGCTTCACCCAGGTCGATTACCATGCGGTGCCCTCGGCCATCGGCACGAAGCGGAAACATGCCGAATTCTTTCTCGCGCGCTGGAAATTGCGGATCGGCCAGGCACGGCTGGACTATACGCGCAGCAAGCATGGCCGGCGCATGCTGCTCAAGGGCCGGGCATCCTCGCTCGCTGCCGGCATGCGCAATCCGATGGAACGCCGTTCCATGTGGCTTTGACCGCCCATCACCGCTATCCATCGTCCCATGCACGAGACATCCGCAGCGCTATCGCCCTTTGACCTGGCCGCCATGCTGGTGGTCGCTGCGGCGCTGCTCGGCACGATCAACCACCACGTCTTCAAGCTGCCACATGTCATCGGCCTGACCGTGATGGGTGCAGTGGCGGCGATCGGCCTGCTGCTCGCGAACGAATTCATCCCCGGCGTGACGCTCGACGATACGGTCACGCGCTGGCTGGGCGAGATGAATTTCACCGATACCTTGCTGCAGGGCATGCTCAGCTTCCTGCTGTTTGCCGGCGCACTCCATGTCGATCTCGACCGGCTGCGCGCGGACTGGGTGCCGGTCCTGCTGCTTTCCACCGTGGGCGTGATCGTTTCGACCGCGCTGATCGGGCTGGCAACATGGGGCGTGGGGCTGGTGCTCGGCCTGCCCATTACGCCGATCTGGTATTTCGTTTTCGGCGCGCTGATTTCGCCGACCGACCCGGTCTCCGTGCTCGGCGTGCTCAAGGAAGAGAATGTCCCTGCCAGCCTGCAGGCGACCGTGGCGGGCGAAAGCCTGTTCAATGACGGCGTCGGGATCGTCGTCTTCACCATCCTCCTCGGTGCGGCACTGACAGGACAGGATTTCAGCCTGTCCGAGGGCGCACAGCTTTTCGTCATGGAGGCCGGTGGCGGCGTGCTGATTGGCCTGGTGGCGGGCTATATCGGCTATCGCGCCATGCGCAGTATGGACGAATATGCGTTGGAAGTGACGATCACGCTGGCCGTTGTGATGGGCGGCTATGCTCTGTGCCACTGGCTCCATGTCTCCGGCCCTCTGGCTATGGCGGTGGCCGGCCTGCTGATCGGCAATCACGGCGTCACCTATGCGATGAGCGACCAGACGCGCGACTACGTGATCAAGTTCTGGGAGCTGGTGGACGAACTGCTCAATTCGGTGCTGTTCCTGCTGATCGGGCTGGAGATGATCGTGCTTGTGCCCGGCCTGCCACACCTTGAACTGGCGCTGGCAGCCATTGTCATCACGCTGGCCGCGCGCGCCGCAGCTGTCGCACTGTCCACCCGTGTCGTGCCCGGCGCCAGCCCCAAGGCCGAAGGCGCCTTCGGCGTGCTATGGTGGGGCGGACTGCGTGGTGGCATTTCCATCGCGCTGGCGCTCTCGCTGCCCGCCGGGCCGGTGAGAGACCTGCTGCTCGCCGCGACCTTCGCAGCCGTGTTGTTCAGCGTGCTGGTGCAGCGCGCCACGCTTGGCCGGTTGATCGAACGGGGCAAGTTCCCGCACGGGCCACCGCTCGACGAGGATGGCTCACCCAAGAACCTGCACTAAATCTGCAACAATCCTGCTCCAGGAGCCTGCCCAATGAGTGAAGGACCGCATCCGCTAGACGTTGTCGCCCCGGCGCGCATCGCGCAGCTGGTGGAGGAAGTGGGTATCCGCAAGGCAGGCATGCCCTTCCTGCAATTGCTGACGCTCGGCGTGCTCGCCGGCGCCTTCATCGCCTTTGGTGCCATGGTCTTCACCGTCACCGTCACCGGCAGCGATTTGGGGCTTGGTCCCACGCGCCTGCTGGGCGGCATGGCCTTCTCGCTCGGCTTGGTGCTGGTGATTATCGGAGGGGCCGAGCTGTTCACCGGCAACAGCCTGATCGTGCTCGCCTTCGCCGACGGGAAGGTGGCGCTTGCCGGCCTTCTGCGCAATTGGGGGATCGTCTATCTGGGCAATTTGATCGGCGCGCTCGGCTGCGCGCTGCTGGTCCACTTTTCGGGCGTGCTCGATGCGGGTGGAGGGGCAGTCGGAACCACCGCCATGACCATTGCCGATGTGAAGTTCCACCTCTCGCCTGTAGAGGCCTTTGCCCGCGGCATATTGTGCAATGTGCTGGTCTGCCTGGCGGTATGGATGTGCTTTGCCGCGCATAGCGTGTCTGGCAAGGTACTGGTCATCCTGTTCCCGATCACCGCCTTCGTCGCCTGCGGTTTCGAGCACTCGATCGCCAATATGTACTTCCTGCCCGTGGCCATGTTCCATGCTGGCGTGTTTCCGCTCGGCCCGGCACTTGCCAACCTGTTCTTCGTCACGCTGGGGAACGTTGTCGGCGGCGGCGTGCTCGTCGCGCTGGTCTACTGGCTGGTCTATCTCAAGCCGCTTTCGCCACGCGACTAGAACGCACAAACAAAAAAGGGCCCGCCGAAGCGAGCCCCTTTGCATCAGATCAGATAGGCCTATTCGACGCGGACGACGGTGCCACTGTCTTCCGGATCGTTCACATTGACAAATCTCCAGACGCCGTCCTCGTCAACCGTCTCGTCGAAACAGGTCTCCTCACCGCCTTCGGGTGTCGAGCACCAGACGTTTTGCTCGGGGATCGACCAGGTGCCACCACTGATTTCCTCGCCTTCATCATCGAGGAGGACGAAAGTCCCGTCCGCATTTACGACCTCAGTAAGCACATCGCCCTCGGCGGAAGTAACCTCAAAGGTGCCTTCCGGCGGATTGCCATCGGCAGCCATGATCGCCACTTCCTCGACCACGGTTTCTTCGACCATGGCCTCGTCCGCTGCCTCTTCGCCCCCTGAACAGGCGGCCAGGGCCAATGCACCGATAATCACGAACTTTTTCATCAAATCACTCCCATTTTGAACCCGCGCGAGACTATCAGAACATCGCCGTGCCGCAATGGACATGCCGGACGGTACTGCGACGGACGTGGAAACCGCGCGCAATTGCCCTCCCCCCCACTTGGGTGTATAGGCTCACCACACGCGCCCCGGAGGTCACGAAGTGCTCGCTTCGTCACCCGGGGCGCTCGTTTTTTTAGTTCGCGAAAGGTTTCGCCCATGTCCCGCCGCCGCCAGATCTACGAAGGCAAGGCCAAGATCCTCTATGAAGGCCCCGAACCGGGCACGATCATCCAGTATTTCAAGGATGACGCGACCGCCTTCAACGCCGCCAAGAAGGGCACGATCAACGGTAAGGGCGTGATCAACAACCGCATCAGCGAGCATGTCTTCACGCGCCTTTCGCATATCGGCATCCCGACGCATTTCATCCGCCGCCTCAACATGCGCGAGCAGCTGGTGCGCCAGGTCGATATCATCCCGCTCGAAGTGGTGGTGCGCAATGTCGCGGCCGGCTCGATCGCCAAGAAGCTTGGCCTCGAGGAAGGCGAACCGCTGCCGCACACGCTGATCGAATATTACCTCAAGTCGGACGAGCTCAACGATCCGATGGTGGCGGAAGAGCATATCGCCGCATTCAATTGGGCGAGCCATGAAGAGATGCAGGACATCGCCGCCATGGCGATCCGCATCAACGATTTCATGTGCGGCATGTTCGCCGCGATCGATATCCGCCTGGTCGATTTCAAGCTCGAATTCGGGCGCATCTACGATGGCGATTACAGCCGCGTGATCCTGGCCGACGAGATCAGCCCGGACAATTGCCGCCTGTGGGACTTCAATACGGGCGAGAAGCTCGACAAGGACCGCTTCCGCCGCGACATGGGCGGCGAAGAAGAAGCCTACCAGGAAGTGGCGCGCCGCCTCGGCCTGCTGCAGGGCGACGACAATGGCCCCGGCGAAGTGCTCGACATGAGCGCACACCGCTCACGCCTGCGCACGCCTGCCCCCAAGCCGAAGAAGTAGGGGGTCAGCGCCTTGTGCCGGGAAAATCCGGCCCGGCATTGACGCCAGTTTCATCCTCCGCGTCGAGCGGGATCACGTCGCGGTCGAACCAGACATAGCGCGCAGTCGGCTTGTCGAGGTCGTTGTCGTATCGCGCCTCGACCGCCTGCCTGTCATAACCCATCCAGCCCAGCGTTGCAGCGTAGAGCTGGCTGGCACTGTGCCCCTGCGGGCCTGCCTCGCGATATGACGCAGCCAGCGGCTCAGGCAGGAAGGCCAGCAGCGGAATTCGGAACTCATCCGCATGCGGCGCCTGGCTGCAATGGGCGAGCACGCCTTCCTCCAGATTCTGGCCGTGGTCGGAGAGATAGGCCACCGCCACCTGCTCGCGATCAACGCCATCGAGCAGGATGTCGAAGAAGCGATCCTTCGAGTAGGCGAGCGCGGTTTCATATCGTTCGCGCTTGGGTTCGTCGCCGGACAAGCTCCCGGACGGAACGTGGTCGCGATACTGGAAATGTACGCCCCGCAGCACGGCAAGCGTGAAAGTCGGCTGCCCATCTTGCAGCTGCTTGTTGATCAGGGCAGCGATCTCGCGATCGGTGTCGATCCCTCCCACCGCCGTGACATAGTCATCAATGAGCTCCAGCTCGGGCTCCAGCAAATAGTTCTGCGGCGCGCCCGCCATCTGTCCTTCGATCAGCCGCGTACGATAGCCCGCCCCTGCGGCGTAGGCCCAGATCGACGGGCTGCGACGCAAGTCCATTCCCGGCGCGGCATTGCGGACATCGACGCCGGAGCGCAGGGCCAAATTAGCCGGCCCGCTGCAATGGCCGAGCGAGGCCGCTGCGCCGAAATCGAGCGGGTCGTGAATATCCACCTGCGGACGGATCAGCCGCTGGAAGGGCGCATAGGCTATGCTTTCATCCAGCAGCCAGACGAAATGGCGCGGGCGCATGGACGGCTCCCCGACCAGCGCGATATCCACCGGATCGCGCTGTGGGACAGGATCGGCGGTCCATACCCGAAAGGCATAGCTGTAAAGGTTGCGCTCGGCAGAAGGCGGGTTGAGGCCGAGCGGCTGCACCAGAAGGCTCGGCACGATCAACAGGACCAGCCCCAGGGGCAAGTTGCGTCTGACACCCCTCCCCGCAGCCGCGCGCGTAGCCCAAAGCAGGACAAGCGCCAGCACGAGCTGGACTGCAGCAAGGGCGAGAGTCACGGCAAATTCGCCAAGTGCATTGTCCGCCTGCCGCGCCTCCACGAACAGCCAGCCCAGCCTTCCGGCAGTCAGCAATTCACTCGAGGTGGAGGAGAATCCCAGGTTCACGGCAAGCGACAGGCCAATCACGGCCAGTGCCAGCGCGAACCAATTGCGCGGAAGCAGGAGGATCGCCCCAAGCAGGGCCAGAGCCTGCCCGCCAAGCACGGCAAATTGCAGCGCGGCATTGTACCAGTCATTTGCCGCCGCGCGGTACAGCACGGCATGGACCAGCTGGTAGTAATTCCCCGCAGCATAGGCGCAGGCGAACAGGACCAGCACCGCAAGCGTGCGGATCGCCTTGTTCCAGCCCTTGGTCGGGTACCTCCTGTCCTCCATGTGACAATGGCTAGGGCAAAAGGCCTAAGATTCATTAACCCTAGTTTGGCGGGTGGAAGTTGAGGTGAACCAGCACGCGCTGGCCGACCACCGCCTCGCCATCGTCATCGCGAACCGCAAAGCGGAAGCGCCGCGATGCCTTGCGCATGGCCTCGCTGAAGCCGGATTCGGCGGGAAATTCGTCATGCGTAACGCAATCGGTCAGCCGGTCATTGCGCGCGCTGACGCAGATGATCTCGCCCCAGCCTTCGCGCGGAGCACCCCGGATCATGTTTGGCGGCGGATTGAAATCGCGCGGACTTGGGTCGCGCACCCACTCGCCCGTCCTGATCAGCTGGCCCGTCCCGCCACCTCCGCCAGTACCCGTTCCGCCGGTCCCGTCACGCGTACCATTGCCCGTCCCGTCTCCTGCGCGCGCCAGTCCATCGCCGACGGAACCGACACCCGAACTGTCCTCTCCCGGAGAAACGGGATCGGGAATGTTGAGCACGATGGGAGGCAGGATGGGGGCAGGTGCGGCCAGCGGTTCGATATCGAGCGGCGATGGCGGTTCGGGCTCTGCGTCCAGGCGCGGTGCGGGATCGGGCTGCGGCGCAGCTTCGGAAGGTTCGGGCTGCGGTTGGGGCGGCGGCGGGATGTCGACCATGACCAGGCTCTCTGCCGGCGTCTCCTCGGGTTCCGGGGTATCGGGCAGGAGCAGCAGGAAGGCGAGGATCGCGGCATAGACCAATGCGGTCAGGCCCGCGCTGCCCGCACGGTCGCGACCGGACAGGAATCCGTCTCCGATCGAAGCTGGCTGGCCAAACGCCGTCACCACATCCTCCCCGGGAAGCGAGGCTATGAAGCGGGCGGTAGCTAGTCAAGAAAGCGCTCATCGAAGGCAGTCGAGCACTCGGAGCATAAGCAATTGCCCGTTCAGGAATATTGCGCCATCACTCTGCACATGTTTGAGAGGATCATTACCGCGATTGCAGTCGCGGCCGCCCTTCCCTTTGCCGCCTTTGCCCAGGCTCCGGAATACCAGAACCCGGAAACGGTCATTCACGAGGTGGTCGCCCCGCAGGACGACGCCGATCATGACCCTTGGGGGATTGCCGACAGTGACCTGCCGATCGATCCCGAATACCGGCTGGGCGTGCTCGACAATGGCATGCGCTTCGTGATCCGTCCCAATGGCACGCCGGCAGGACAAGGCATGGTCTATCTCTGGATCAATGCCGGGTCTCTGGGCGAGGATGAAGACCAGCTTGGCTACGCCCATTTCCTCGAGCACATGGCGTTCAACGGTTCGACCAATGTGCCCGAAGGCGAGATGATCCCGCTGCTCGAGCGCGAGGGGTTGGCCTTCGGCCCGGATACCAACGCCTCGACCGGTTTCGACCGCACGATCTACCAGCTCAACCTGCCACGCAACGACGTCGCCCTGCTCGATACCGCGCTGATGCTGATGCGCGAAACGGCAAGCAACCTGCTGCTCGAGCCCGAAGCCGTCGCGCGCGAAATCGGCGTGATCCAGTCGGAGCGGCGCGTTCGCGACACCTTCCAGCTGCGCAACCAGCTCGACCAGTTTGACTTCGCCTATCCTGGATCGGGCATCGCCACGCGCTGGATCGGCGGCACGGACGAGACGATCGACGCAGCCACGCCTGAGCGCCTGCGCGACTATTACGAGCGCTGGTACCAGCCGGACAATGCGGCGATCATCGTGGTCGGCGATTTCGACCCCGAAGTGGCCGAAGACATGGTGCGCCAGTATTTCGCGGACTGGCAGGGCCACACGACCGAAGAGGTGCCAGATGGCGGCCCGGTCGAGATCGACCTGCAAGGCCAGACCGATATCTATCTCGACCCTGCCCTGCCCGAGAGCATCACCGTCAGCCGCCTCGGCCCGTGGATCGACCGCCCGGACACCATCGCCACGCGCCAGCAGCGCGTGCTGCGCCAGATCGGCTACGGCATTATCAGCCGCCGCCTGCAACGCCTCCAGCGCGTGGAAGACCCGCCCTACCGCGCCGCCGGGTTCAACACGGGCGATATCCTGGAAGCGGGGCGCGAAACCTCGCTGATCGTACAAGCGGCGGAAGGCGAATGGCAGCGCGGCCTTGCCGCGGCGCAGGAGGAATATCGCCGGGCGATGGAATTTGGCTTCAGTGCCAGCGAAGTGGCGGAGCAGGTCGCGAACCTGCGCGCCGCGATCGAATCCAATGCGGCCGGTGCGGCGACCCGCAACAACAGCGATTTCATCACCGGGGCGCTGACCCTTCTGGGTGACGGCCAGGTGCCGACCACGCCGCAGACCGCGCTCGAACGCTTCAACGAGCATGAACCGAACATCACGCCGGAAACGGTCCTGGCCGCCCTGCGTGACGATGTCATCCCGCTCGACAACCCGCTGATCCGCTTCACCGGCGCCACCGCGCCCGAAGGTGGCACGGAGGCCCTGCGCACGGCATGGGATGCGGGCATGGCCACCGAACTGGCTGCGCGCGAAGACGTCGAGGTCAGCACCTTCGCCTATTCCGATTTCGGACCGGAAGGAGAGATCGTCTCCGACAGCGTCGAGCCCCTGCTCGGCATTCGCGAGATCCGCTTTGCCAATGGCGTGATGCTCAATCTCAAGCAGACCGATCTCGAACAGGATCGCATTTCCGTGCAGATCAACGTCGACGGCGGGCAAATGCTCGATACGCGCGAGGCTCCGCTGGCCACCGCCATGACCTCTTCCTTCATCTCCGGTGGACTTGGTGCACACACGCTCGACGATCTGGTTTCGGCGCTGGCCGGCAAGCAGGTCGGCTTGGGGGTTTCGGCGCAGGAAGAGACTTTCCGCTTTTCTGCCACGACCACTCCGCGCGATCTGGAGATCCAGCTTCAGCTCTTTGCCGCCGCCATTAGCGATCCTGCCTATCGCCCGACGGGCGAGGAGCAATATCGCCGCAGCGTCATCAACTGGTTCGCCCAGCGCAATGCCACGCCGGAAAATGCGGTCGGCTTTGCCGAGGACGAGATCATATCCGACAATGATCCGCGCTTCTCCATCCAGCCGCGGGAAGACTATATGGCGCTGACCTTCGCGGGCCTGCGCGATGCCATCTCCGACAGGCTCGATCATGGCGCGATCGAAGTGGCGATTGTCGGCGATTTCGACGAGCAGCAGGCGATCGACTTCGTCGCCCGTACGCTCGGTGCCCTACCCGCACGCGAGGAAGGCTTCGGGGACTATGCCGACAACCGCCAGCGCAGCTTCACCGCCGACCGCAGCCCGCGTGTGGTGTATCACGACGGCGAGCCCAATCAGGCTTTGATCCGAATGATCTGGCCGACCCGCGATGGCGAGGACTTCCGCGAATCGATGAAGCTGGAAGTGCTTGAGCGTATCATGCGCATCAAGCTGACCGAGAGCCTGCGCGAGGAGCTGGGCCAGACCTATTCGCCTTCGGTCAGTGCCTCGCAGAGCCGGACCTGGCCCGGCTGGGGCACCTTCACCATCAACGCCTCGATTGCCGAAACCGATGTCGACAGCGCGCGCGAGGCCATGCTGGCAACGGTCGCGGAACTGCGCGGCGCACCGGTGGACGAGGATGTGCTGCTACGCGCCCGCGCCCCACATGTCGAAGCCTATGAGAACCTGCTCAAGACCAATGATGGCTGGATGCAGCTGGTCGACCGGGCACAGACCCAGGCCGACCGCCTGCAACGCTATGCCGAAGGTATCGAGCTGTTGCAGATGATCACACCCGAGGATGTGCAGGCCATTGCGCAGCTCTATCTTGACCCGGCGCAGCGGGTGGAAATCACTGCGCTGCCCGAATCGGAGTGATCAACGGCGCCTGAACTTGCGCTTGGCCCAGACATAGACGCCGCTGATCGACAGGAAGGTCAGCGCGATACCGCTGAGGAAAACGAGGATCTCCCAGATGATCCCGCCGATTGTGGCGTAATGCGCCTGGCGCATGAAACCGGCGATCGCGCTGGCGCGAGTCTGTGTGAAGCCGGGAGGCGGTCCGTTGACGGCAGGCCGCTCCTCAACCGTCACTTCGCCCGCGCCCAATGGTACACTGACCGTGGCATTGGTTCCTTCGCCGGCCAATGAAATGCTCCACGCGCCGTCTTCGCCGCGTGGGACGTTGATCGCAGTCGGGCGGCCGTCGAAAGCTGAACTGGCACGTTCCAGCGCGAGGACCCATTGCCCGTCTTCCATTACGAGCGGTTCTGCCGGTGCAGGCGCGCCCGGAGGCGGGCCGCGGCGGCGCACGGGCTGCTCGACTCCCGGTTCGACAATGCTGGCAAAGAAGGTCGGGAAGGAAATCCACGCCCCGGTAATCGCTTCGATGATGATAACAAGAGAAAGCAGGAAGCCTGACTGGCGATGGACGTTGAGATTGAAACCGTCGCGCTTCTGCCACTTGAGCGCAGCGATCACACGCTTGGTGCCGGGCCAGAAGACATAGATCCCGGTCACGGCCGAAATGGTCAGGAACAGGCCCATAATGCCAACCAGCTGGCGGCCCCAGCCGGGGATCAGGAACAGGCCGTGGATGAAGTGCATGTACCACATGAACCCGCCAGCGCTGTCCGTATTATCGATCACCGCAGCGCTGTCGGGATCAACATAGGCCTGCCGCGTCATGCCACCCGGTGCACCAATACCGAAGGGCGGATCGGCATAGCCGGCGGTCGAGGCGACCAGCGGCTCACCAACCGCCCCCACATTGACCGAGACAATCGACCCGTAGGGCTCCAGCGCCTCTCGCGCATTGGCAATATGCTGCTCGGTAATCGCCGCAGGATCAGCCGTGGCGGCGACTTCGCGCTGCGTGTTGAGCAAGGCCTCGGTCTCTTCGGGCCAGACCTGCGCGGAGCCCGTCACACCGAGGATGGCCATGGGGATCAAGGTCGCCAGGCCCAGCCAGCGGTGAATCTTGACCCACAGCATACGTGCCTTGGCCTTGGGCGAAAGATAGGGCGCAGCCGCCTTCGGCTTGTCCGCCGCGCCGCCGCTCTGTTGTACTGCCTCGGTCATTCCATCCCCGAATCTTGCTTTGGCCTCATTGGACCGAAGGCGGGTTGTTAATGCGAGGCGTTCGCAACAACAAGTCCCGATTTGTATCAGGCCCTAACCCTGCACCTTTGTGATGACGCGAATTTCGCTCTCCAGCGTGCGATGGACGGGGCACATGTCGGCAATCTCGATCATCCTCTTATGCTGCGCTTCGGTGAAATCGCCATTGAGTTCGATCAATCGGTCAATGAACTGGATCGCCTTTCCTTCCTGACCGCAATCCTCGCAATCGGGGTGATGGTCACGGCTGTGGCTGAGCTCCACATGGACATTGTCGAGCGCAATGCCCTTGCGCTGGGCATACATTTGCAGGGTCATGGCCGTGCAACTTCCCAGCGCGGCCAGCAACAAGTCATAGGGCGTCGGCCCATCATCCCGGCCACCGACACTCTTTGGCTCGTCTGCAATGAAGGAATGGCTAGACGTTCGCACCCATTGCGCAAACCTGCCTCCCGCGGTGGAGACCTCGACCACGCCGCGCACCGGCAGGTCGCCAGCGTCGATCACCTCCTTCAGCAGCGGCATGGCCCAAGCGGCGATCATGGTCGCGGCATATTCGGCGCTGCCGGGCCGCGTCAGCAAGTGATCCGCCCCGTCGAGCGCAAGAAAGCTCTTGGGATGGCGCGCGGCCTCAAAGATCTCGCGGGCATTGTCGATCCCGACGACCTCGTCACGCGGGGCATGTAGCACCAGCAGTGAGCGCCCGAGATCTCGCAGCCTTTGCGCCTGGGGCTGGTTGCGGCCCTGCTCGAGGAAATCGCGGGTGATGCGGAAAGTACGCCCGGCCAGCGTAATGTCGCCCTCACCCTCGCGCTCGACCGTCTCAATACAGTCGCCGAAATGCTCGAAGACATGGGTCGTGTCGAACGGCGCATTGACCGTCGCCACGCCGCGCACTTGCGAGATATGCGCTGCCGCCGCGATCGCCGCCGCACCTCCCAGCGAATGGCCGATCAGCAAGCAGGGCTCCATCCCCGCTGCCTCCAACGCATTGGCCGCAGCCGCCAGATCCTCCACATTGGAAGCAAAACCCGCATTGGCAAAATCGCCATCGCTGCCGCCCAGACCGGTAAAATCAAAGCGCAACACGGCCAAGCCCTTCTCTGCCAGCGCAGCGGAAATGCGCGTCGCTGCATGGCTGTGCTTGGTGCAGGTGAAGCAATGCGCGAACAGCGCCACGCCGCGCGGTTCGCGATAGAGCGGCTTCTCCAGCCGCCCGTCGAGCATCTGCCCCTTTGCGCCCCTGAAGGTGAATTTCTCCGTTCCGATCATTCCTGCATTCCTCGATTTCACCATCCGGCCGTGGGCAGCTTGGCTGTCCCCCTTGCCCATAACGTAGTCTATCGCCATAGGCTCGCGACGAAAGCGACTCCACCTCCCAACAGGAAGGCCCTGACGATGAAAGTCCGCATCCACGTCAACCTCAAGCCCGGCGTCCTCGATCCGCAGGGACGTGCGGTCCACCACGCACTGGAAGGCCTCGGCTTCGACGGGGTGAAAGATGTCCGCGTCGGTCGCCTGATCGAAATGGACGTGGCCGACAATACGAGCGACGAAGCGCTTGACGAGATGTGCCGCAAGCTGCTCGCCAACATGGTGATCGAGAATTACCGGATCGAGAAGCTGGAGACGGCCTGAGATGAAGGCAGCAGTCATCACCTTCCCCGGTTCGAATTGCGACCGCGACATGGCGGTGGCGATTGAGCTGGTCTCCGGTAAGGCTCCGTTGCGCGTCTGGCACGGTGACGCTTCGCTGCCCGACGGACTCGACTTCATCGCCCTGCCCGGCGGCTTTTCCTACGGCGATTACCTGCGCTGCGGATCGATGGCGGCCAACAGCCCCATCATGCGCGCCATCAAGGACGCAGCAGAACGTGGCGTGCCCGTGCTCGGCGTGTGCAACGGCTTCCAGGTCCTGGCCGAAAGCGGGCTGCTGCCCGGCGCGCTGATGCGCAATGCCCAGTTGACCTTCGTCTGCCGCACCGTGCCGCTGACGGTCGAGAACAGCCAGTCGCTGTTCACTTCGCGATATGACGCGGGGCAGACCATCGCCATCCCCGTCGCCCATCATGACGGCAATTACTTCGCCGACGAGGAAACGCTCGACCGGCTCGAAGGCGAAGGCCGGGTGGCCTTCCGCTATGCCGAGAGCGTCAACGGCTCGCAGCGCGATATTGCCGGCGTGCTCAATGAGAGCGGCAATGTGCTTGGCATGATGCCGCACCCCGAACGCGCGGTCGAGGATGAGACCGGTGGCAGCGACGGACGGGCATTGTTCGAGAGCGTGTTTGAATCTCTAGCCGTCGCGTAGCCGGCTTGAAGCCTGCAAGGGAAGGACGAACTCGGTTCGCGGCGAGCGAATCGCAAGGGCGACTGCCCACCCGGACCTTCCCCATAGCCAAGGCAAAGGCGAAGCGAGCAGCCGAAAGGAAATGAGCCCGGATGGGCGCACGCAATCGACTCACGCGGCAACGTGACGGCGCTTGACCACGAGGCTGCGTGCCTCGGTCGCGGGCATGGGGCGCCCGAAATAGAAGCCCTGGATCTTGGTGCACCCCAGGTCGCGGACCAACTCGGCTTGCTTGGCATCTTCCACGCCTTCGGCGGTCGTCGACATTTCAAGACTCTGCGCCATCGCCACAACAGCACGGATAATGGCAAGACTTTCGGGACTGTCCTCCGATGCACCCTGCACAAAGCTGCGATCGACCTTGATCGTCGAGAAGCGCATATTGCGCAAATAGCCGAGCGAGGAATAACCGGTCCCGAAATCATCCAGCGCGATGGTGCAGCCCAGCGCTATGATTTCTTCGAGCGTCTGGCGCGCCGTGCGGCCATCACGCAGGAACACGCTTTCGGTCACTTCGACCTCGAGGCGATGTGCGGCCAGGCCGCTATCGGCAAGCGCGCTCACGACATTGCTCGAGAAATGCGGATCAAGCAGCTGTTCGCCCGAAACATTGACCGCGACCTTGATGTCTTCGGGCCAGGAAGAGGCTTCCTTGCAGGCAGCACGCAGAACCCAATCGCCGATCGGGACGATCAGGCGAGTATCCTCAGCCAACGGGATAAACTTGCCGGGGCTGACAAATCCATGCTCCTTGCTGTTCCAGCGCAGCAACGCCTCGAAGCTTACCACTTGCTCGGTCTTGGCATTGACCACGGGCTGGTAGTTGAGCGTCAGCTCATCCTTCTCGATGGCATTGCGCAGACTTGCCTCGAGCGTGCGGCGCTCCTCGGCATCGCTATGCAGCGCAGGCAGGAACTTGCAATGTTCGCCGCCGCCGGCATCTTTGGCGCGATAGAGCGCAAGATCGGCATTACGCATCAGAGTTTCGACGCTGGTCCCGTCACGCGGGCCGATCGCCGAACCCACGCTGGCGCCGATATAGAGCGTGTGATTGTCGACGATGTAGGGCTGTGAGAGGATATCGATGATCCGTTTGGCAACGTCCTCGACATAACCACCGGAGGATGCATCCCGGATAACCACGGCGAATTCGTCACCGCCCAGACGTCCGACCTGCTCATTCTCGGTCATCACCTGCTTGAGGCGCTGGGAGACATGCGCAAGCAGCCGGTCCCCGACCAGGTGGCCAAGCGAATCGTTGACCGCCTTGAATCGGTCGAGGTCGATCATCAGGAAAGCGCAGCGCGTTTTCCACTGTGCAGAATAGCGCAATGCTTCGGCAAGGCCTTCTGTCAGCATCAGCCGATTGGGCAAGCCCGTCAGCGTATCGTAGCGCGCCAGATAGGCGATCTTTTCGTCGCTTTCGCGGCGTTCGGTCACATCCGAGCCCACACCGCGGAAGCCTTTGAAGCGGCCATTCTCACCGAGGATGGGCGTACCGGAAAGCTCCCACCAACGGCGTTGGCCGTCGATTTCGGCCTGGACGACGAGGTTGGAAAAGCTCTCCCGGCATTTCAGCCGCTCGGCCAGTTCGTGGAGACTCGAGGGCAAGTCCCCGCTCTCCCACTTGTCGCCGGAGATAAGCTGGATCATGCTCTCGCCTTCTACTGTCGCGGGATCGCTGCCCAACGCATAGGCGAAGCGCGGGCTGGCAGAGGTGATGCGGCGATGCGTATCGACCTGCCACAACCAGTCGGCCTCGTTCTCCTCGAATTCGCGCAGCAGCAGCGAAACGACCTGATCCTTCTCCTGCACACCGGCCTCGGCAATGCGTGCGGTAAGGAAGGTCCGGGCAGCAGCAAGAGCGGACGAGACTACCACCGCGCAGAATGCGGCAGTCACCGCCGCGAAGGGATAATCCTCACGCAGGGCGAAAGACAGGATCGCGGCCGAACCGCAGACAAGCACATAGAGCACGGTCGCAATCGGCACCTGCACCATGACCGATGCAGACCCGGCAATGACCATGGCAACGATCGACCAGGTGGCGTAGTGATCGGCCCGGTCCCCGCCAGGTACGAAGGCCAGGAGCGGTGTCGACCAAAGCACGGCAACGGCGGCGACAGCGACCGCCTGCTTGTTGAATTCGTCGCGTGTCATCAGGCGCCGCGGAAGGTCGATCAGACCGCGATCTATCCTGCTGACATTGGCGACGGCGATGCCGAGCGCGATCAGCCAGACCGAGAGCAAGGCATTCGAAATCTCGCCACGAAAAATCGACATCACGAGGATGGCAGCGATACAATGCCCGGCAAACCGGACAGTCGAAAGCTTGCCGATCTCGGAATATTGCAGCGCGCGCAGACGTGCCCAGTCGCCATCGACCGGCTTCTGCAAACCGATTACCTGCAAGGCGTTGAGGCGCAATGGCAGGCTCGGCAATCCCGAGTGGTTCTGTGTCACGCGGGAAGTATTGCCTGAAATTCCTTATTTCCCGGTAAAGCAACACCCCGGAAAACAGCAAGAAATTGCCCTATTCGACAGTTACAGACTTGGCGAGGTTTCGCGGCTGGTCGACATCTGTGCCCTTAATGCAGGCGACGTGATAGGCGAGCAGCTGCACCGGTACGGCGTAAACCAGCGGTGCAATTAGGGGGTGGACGCGCGGCATTTCGATTGTTGCGATGCAATCTTCGCCTGCCTCCGCAATGCCTTGTGCGTCCGAAATCAGCACCACCTTGCCACCGCGCGCGGCCACTTCCTGCATGTTGGACACGGTTTTTTCGAAGAGTGGGCCGGACGGTGCGAGTACGATCACAGGCACATCCTCGTCGATCAGCGCAATGGGGCCATGCTTCATCTCACCGCTCGCATAACCTTCGGCGTGGATATAGCTGATTTCCTTGAGCTTCAGCGCACCCTCCAGCGCCAGCGGGAAGTCCTGTCCGCGCCCGAGATAGAGCACGTCGCGGGCCGGGGCGACGAGATGCGCCATGCTGGCGATTTCCTCGTCATGATCGAGCGCGGCATTGAGACAGGCCGGGGCCTCGAGCAAATGGCGGACGATCTCCGCCTCTTCCTCGCGGCTTATGCGGCCCTTGCGTACGGCGAAATGCGCCGCCAGCGCAGCAAGCACGGCAAGCTGGCAGGCAAAGGCCTTGGTCGATGCAACGCCGATCTCCGGTCCGGCATGGGTGGGCAACAGCAAGTCCGCCTCGCGCGCCATCGAACTGGTCGGCACATTGACCACGGCAGAAATGACCTGGCCGTTTTCCTTGCAATGGCGCAGTGCGGCCAGCGTATCGGCCGTTTCCCCGCTCTGCGAGATGAACAACGCCAGCCCGCCATCCTGTAACACCGGCTCGCGGTAACGGAACTCGCTTGCGAAATCGATGTCGACCGGGACGCGCGCGAACTGCTCGAACCAGTATTTCGCGACCATGCCGGCATAGTATGAGGTGCCGCAGGCGACGATAGTCACGCGCTCGATCGCGGTGATGTCGAAGTCGATCTGCGGCAGGGCCACCTGCTGCTCGACCGGGCGCAAATAGGAGCTGAGCGTCTGCGCCACCACGGTCGGCTGCTCGAAGATCTCCTTTTGCATGTAGTGGCGGTAATTGCCCTTTTCGATGGCTGCTGCCGATGCACCCGAAGTCTGAACTTCGCGATCTACCTTATTGTTATCCTTGTCATAGATCGTCGCACCATCGCGCGTAATCACAACCCAATCGCCTTCTTCGAGATAGGCGATCTGCTGCGTCAGCGGAGCAAGCGCCAGCGCGTCGGAGCCGAGATAGGTCTCCCCCTCGCCAAAGCCCACCACCAGCGGGGAACCGAGCCGCGCACCCACCAACATGTCCGGAAAAGCGCGAAAAGCCATGGCCAGGGCAAAGGCGCCACGCAATTGCGGCAGGACGGCTTTGACGGCCTCTTCGGGAGATGCACCGCTTTCGACCTGTTCGGAAACGAGGTGGGCGATAACCTCGGAATCGGTTTCGCTTTCAAATTTGCGGCCACGCTCGACCAGCCCACTGCGCAGCGGGCGAAAGTTCTCGATAATGCCGTTATGAACAATGGCGACCTCGCCCGTCGCATGCGGGTGGGCGTTGTTCGTCGTAGGGGCACCATGCGTCGCCCAGCGCGTATGGGCGATGCCGACCGAGCCCGTCGCCGGACTGCGGCTCTGCTCGGCCACGAGATTGGCCAGCTTGCCCTCTGCGCGGCGGCGGATCAGCTTCCCATCGTCGAGCGTGCAGATACCGGCGGAATCATATCCGCGATATTCCATGCGGCGCAGCCCGTCGATCAGGCGATCCGCCACCGGCTCCTTGCCGACAATCCCGATAATTCCGCACATAAAGGACAAATCCCCCGGTTCCGGTGCGCCCTAACCGACAGTGCTTGTAGAAATGCTGAACGAAAAATGCAGGAGGCCGGGGATGTTAGCCCCCGGATTCCTCAAGCAGCAAAGACGATCGGCGCCACGTCGAAGGCGATCATCTCGCCCTGCACCAGCTTGCCCTTGCCGCCTTCTTCCTCGCCCGGATCGATGCGATAGGGGGCAAGCACCATGCGGCTGAAGCCCGGCTCCTCCACATGCACGCTAACGGCGGTCTCGAAATCGCCCTCGAGCTCAGCATCCTCGACCACGGCAACCGTGGTGGATGCCAGCAGCACGCCTTCCTTTGCCGCTCCCGATAGGCGCTTCTGCGTATCGGCATAGATCTCGGTCAGCGGCACTTCGGTGTCGAGCTCGGCAAAGCGGAAGAACTTGATCTCGCCATCCGGGTTTACGCCGGCTGCAAAGGGAACCATGCGCGCACCTGCGGACATCTGCTCGAAAGCCATGTCGCGCGATGCGTGCAGCAACATCGCCCGGCGCTGCTGCAGTTCCTTTTCCTGATCCTCTGTACTCATTTCTTCGAAGCTTCCTTTTTCTTCTTCATCGCATCGTGAAAGCGATCCGCCCAGCCGGGTTTGACCAGCTGTTCGGCGCGCACCATGCGCAATTCTCCGTCGGCGACATCGCGGCTGACCGCGCTGCCCGCCGCAACAATAGCATCGGCACCTATCCGCACAGGCGCGATCAGCGCGCTATTGGAGCCAATAAAGGCGCCCTTGCCGATCTCCGTGCGGTGCTTGAAATAGCCATCGTAATTGCAGGTAATCGTACCCGCACCGATATTGGCGCCCGCGCCCACCGTGGCATCGCCGAGATAGGTAAGGTGGTTGGCCTTGGCGCCTTCTCCCAACGTGGCGTTCTTGATCTCCACGAAATTGCCGACCTTGGACCCCGTCTCCAGAACTGCACCGGGGCGCAGGCGGGCATAAGGCCCGATCTCGACGCCTTCTTCCAGCCTTGCACCCTCGAGATGCGAGAAAGCGCGGATCGTCACATTGTCCGCCACCTCGACACCAGGCCCGAAGACCACATTGGGCTCGACCAGCACATCCTGCCCCAGCACGGTATCGTGGCTGAAGAAGACCGTTTCGGGCGCGACGAGCGTAGCACCTGCCGCCATGGCCACCTCGCGCTTGCGAGATTGCCAGCGCGCTTCTGCAGCAGCGAGCTCTGCACGAGAATTGATTCCGGCCACCTCGCCTTCGTCGGGCGTAACCACGACAGCAGTCGGGATGTCGGAGCGAATGGCGACATTGACGATATCGGGCAGGTAGAACTCGCCCTGCGCGTTGTTGTTGCCGACCTCGCCCAGAAGGTTGAACAGGATGTCGCCGCGCACCGCCATCAGGCCGGAATTGCACAGCACGCAATCGCGCTCTTCGGGCGAGGCATCCTTAAACTCGACCATCTTCACGATGGAATCGCCATCGGCGATCACGCGGCCATATTGCAGCGGGTCCATCGGCTTGAAGCCGAGCACCACGGCTGCAGGTGCATCCTCGCCATGCAGCCGCTTGAGCATCATCGTCATGGTCTCGGCGCGCACAAAGGGCACGTCGCCATACATGATCAGCACATCGCCCTCGAAGCCTTCGAGCGCGGGCTTGGCCTGCATCACTGCATGGCCGGTACCCAGCTGCTTTTCTTGCACGGCGTAAGAAACGCTGTCGCCCAGCGCCTCGCGGACCTGTTCCTGTGCTTCGCCGACCACCACCACCGTGCGCTGCGCGCCAAGCTGGCCGACCTGGTCGAGCAAATGCCCGATCATCGGCTTGCCGCCAATTTCGTGCAGCACCTTGTGGCGCTGGCTCTTCATCCGTGTGCCCTTGCCAGCGGCAAGCACGATTGCGGCTATCGGTCGGTCCTCATCCCTCATATTCGCGCCCATGCCACCAAATCATTGCGGTTTCCACCGATAGCCACCATGTGGCGGCGCGATGGCAGATTTTCCTTTCGATATCGTCCTTTTCGACCTCGACGGCACGCTGGTCGACTCCAATCGCGACCTGACCCCGGCGATCAACCACGCGCTGGCTATAGAGGGCCGCCCCGCAGTTTCTCCAGAGGATGCACGGCACTTCATCGGCGGCGGCGCGGTGAAGATGCTCGAACGCGCGCTGGAAAGCAGCGGCGGCGCGGTATCTCCCGAGCGGCTACAGGAACTTAGCACGCACCTGCTCGAACATTACTGGGCGCATATTGCCGACAATACCGTGCCCTTCCCCGGTTGTATCGAAGCGCTCGACGTACTCGAAGCGAAGGGCTGCAAGCTGGCCGTGTGCACCAACAAGCTCGAAGGCCCGGCGCGCATGCTGCTCGAAAAGCTGGGCATGGACGGGCGATTCGCGGTGATCCATGGCGGCGACACGTTCGGTCACGCAAATGCCAAGCCCAAGCCCGACATGCTGCTCGATGCGGTGGAGAAATGCGGCGGCGGGCGCTTCGCCATGATTGGCGATTCGTCCTATGACACGCGCGCGGGCCGCGCCGCCGGAGCTACCGTGGTGGCGCTCAGCTTCGGCTATAATGACGTGCCGGTGGCCGAGCTCGATTGCGACGTGATGATCGACCATTTCGACCAATTGGTCGATGCGCTGGAGCGGCTCTAACCCTCGACCGCCTTGACCAGCTTGCGTTCGAGCGGGGCGAGAACATTGGCAAGTTCATGTCCGCGCTTGAGCACCTGCCCCTGTTCGCCGAACAGCGTCCACATGCCCTGCCGGTTGCGCAGTTCGGGGCGCTTTTCCAGCCGCATTTGCGGAACCTCCGCCGTGCGACGAAAGGCGGCAAAGGTGGCGCAGCTCTTGGTGAAATCCATCGCATAGTCGCGCCACTCTCCGGCGGCGACCATGCGTCCATAGAGGTCGAGAATGCGCGCCAGCTCGAACCGGTCGAAGCCCACTTGCGGCGGCGGACGATTGCCGGGAAAGGGGAGGATATTGGCTGCGCCGGGCGATACGCCGTTCGCTGGACGCATCAGCTATCGGTGCCGCTCTTGCGCGTCGGATCGTCGAGCGACTTCTCTGCTCGCAATTCAGCCAGTTCCTTGCGCAGTGCGTTCAATTCGTTCTCGAGACGCTCGACACGTTCCACGCCCGGCTCGCACGGCTCGTCACACGGCGTGCCGTAAGGGATGAACTCGCGCAGCCAGGTTTCGGCCGGAACCAGCGTCGAACGCGCCTTGAGGCCGATCATGGTCGCGCCTTCGGGCACATCGTCGGTCACCACGGCATTGGCGCCCACGCGGGCACGCTCGCCCACCGTGATCGGGCCGATCACCTGCGCGCCCGAGCCGACAATCACATTGTCGCACAATGTCGGGTGGCGCTTGCCGCCCTTGCCGTTGGTCGGGTTGGTGCCGCCAAGTGTCACGCATTGGTAGATGGTGACATTGTCGCCGATCTCGGCCGTCTCGCCGATCACCGTAAAGCCATGGTCGATAAAGAAATTCTTGCCGATCTTGGCGCCGGGATGGATGTCGATCGCCGTCAGCCAGCGCGAGATGTGATTGACCAGCCGAGCGAGGAAAAACAGGTTCGCTTCGAACAGCCAGTGCGCGGCACGGTGAAATGCCAAAGCCCACACACCCGGATAGAGCAGGATTTCCCAGCGCGAGCGCGGCGCCGGGTCACGTGCCCTGATAGAGTCCAGATAGCTGACAAGCCGTTCAAACATGGCCCAGATTCTCTCCTAAAAGGCCGCTCAAAGCA
Organism: uncultured Altererythrobacter sp.; assembly: GCA_913056125.1. GTDB lineage: Bacteria > Pseudomonadota > Alphaproteobacteria > Sphingomonadales > Sphingomonadaceae > Alteraurantiacibacter. The sequence continues at coordinate 175,337 of CAJXNC010000003.1, read as the reverse complement.
AGCGCGGCTCTTCCGGTCCCCGTACCGCCTCGAGCGCGGCACGCCATATACCTAGCGTAGGTGGCGATTTCCTTTCGAGGCTCAGCCGGTCGATCATCAGCGCCAGCCGCTCGATCCCGGCATAGGACCGGTCGGTCCGGGGGATGAGATACTGGACGGCCTCGATCGGCAAGGTCATGCCCCTTTCCTGTGCCATGGATAGCAGCAATTCCCCCGCCATTTCGTCATCCGGAGGGCCGATTTCAAGCTGTAGTGCCGCCCCGAGGCGGGATCTGAGGTCCGGCAGGGCAATCTTCCATGGCGGTTCTCCACCGACGACAAGCAGCGGCGTGCCGGTCTCCTGCGCGCGGTTCCAGCGATGGAAGACCTCGTCCTCGGGCAGGAGGTGGGCATCGTCGAGTACATCGCCCTTCCCGCTCTCTGCAAACCAGCGTGCCAATAGCGATTTGCCCGAGCGCGGCGGCCCGGTGAGCACGGCAGTGCGGTAAGGCCAGGTCGATGGATCGACCAGCGCCTCTGCCACATGCGCGTTGCCGCTGCCCAGCACGATACGTGCCGGACCCTTGGATGAAGGAGCGAGAGGCAGGGCAATCTGCGACATGACGCAGGGCTTTGCGCGCGATTAGCGCGTTATGGCAAGTGCGTTCTGGCCCTCGGTGACCTGCCAGCCGCCGGCGCGCAACGCAGCGGCGAGTTCCGACATATTGCCCGAATAATCGACGCGCAGCACGGAAGTTCCGCCAATCGCCGTGCTGGTCACGCCTACGGCACGCACTCCCGGGACCTGCCGCAAGCCGCCCAGCGTAACGTCGAAGCTGCGCGCATCCGGCGTGGCCGCCTGCACGCTGATGGCATTGACCACGACGGGCTGGATCGGCGCGAGTTCGACCGGCTCGATCGCAGTACCGTCGGGAGCAAGCTCGACTGGCGGGACATCGCCGAGAAGCGCCTGTTCGGCAGCCTCGGCCTGCATGCTGGCCTCGATCAGGGCGCGGATTTCGGGCGAAATCTCGACCATGTCGAGCGTCAGCGTCGGGTCGGGCGACAATGTTCCGTTGGCCAGCCCCGCTTCGAATATTTCGTCGAAGCGTGTCACCGCGCGTTCGAGCATGGCGGGCAGTTCCTCTGCACTCTCCGCACGCATGGAGAATTCGTCGAGATAGCGATTGTCTGGACCGTATCGAGCAGTGAACTGACCTTCCACCGGGCCACCGGGCCATTGGTATTCAAGCCGCGCGACCGGGATTAGCACGTCTGCCGCGCCGAATTCGCCCAGCACCACGTTCCACCATGCGCGGCTGCGGCGGCCGGTCTGGCCGTATGTCAGCAGCAGCGATTCGCCGCCTGCGCCGGAGGGGCGGACATAATCGATGCGGCTCTCGCCAAAGTTGAAATTGGCCCAGGCGCGCTGCCACTCATTGCGCACCTCGAACATTGTCTCGGTCCCGCCACCGACCAGCACAGGCAGGGTCAACATCGGAGCCGAACGCGCGCCGGTGGTCCGCGCGCCGAGCAATCCGCCAGCACGCTGGCGATCGAAAATCACGCCAAGGCGGGCAATATAGCGGCGCGGACCGATCCGCTCCTCCTCGACCACGATGGCTGAAACCAGTCCTTCGAGCTGCTCTTCGGAGATATCCGGCCCGTCGAGGCGGTCCCAGGCTATGCGCTGAGCTCGCTTCCACCCGGCTTCGCGCGCCTCTTCCGCCGTCTCCCCGGTGGTGTTCACCTCGATCCCGCGCACATCGATATCGGTGCTGCTGGCAACCGGCGCGATGCCGCGCTCGCCCGCCACCTGCGCATAGAGCGCCACACCTGCGGCCAGCAACAACGCGACCAGCGCGGCCAAGGCTATGGCCAGCCAAGCTCGGTGCGATTGCGTGAAAGTGGGGGTGGCGACGTGCTGCATCGGGGAAATCGCGGCTCTTTTGCCGAAAGGCGAGTGGAAATCCAAGCGCGAATGCGCCATTGGCGAAGCCATGTCATCCAACACCCCGTCCTATACCTACGAAAAGGCAGGCGTCTCGATCGATGCCGGCAACCGCCTGGTCAAGGCAATCGGCCCGCTGGTCAAGGCCACCATGCGCCCCGGTGCCGATGGCGAGATCGGCGGCTTTGGCGGCTTCTTCGATCCGCGCGCAGCAGGCTATAAGGACCCGCTGCTGGTCGCCGGGAATGACGGCGTGGGCACCAAGGTCAAGCTCGCCATCGAGAACGACCGGCACGATGCCATCGGACAGGACCTTGTCGCCATGTGCGTCAACGACCTTATCGTGCAGGGTGCAGAGCCGCTCTTCTTCCTCGACTATTTCGCCACCGGAAAGCTGGTGGAAGGCGTAGCCGAACGCGTCATCGCCAGCATTGCCGAAGGCTGCAAGCTGGCCGGATGCGCGCTGATCGGCGGCGAAACCGCGGAAATGCCCGGCATGTATGCCGAAGGCGACTATGACCTCGCCGGCTTCTGCGTCGGCGCGGTCGAGCGTGGCGAACAGCTGACGGGCGAAAAGGTCGCGCCTGGACACGTCCTGCTTGGCCTTGCCAGTTCGGGCGTCCATTCTAACGGCTATTCGCTGGTGCGTCGCCTGGCCGAAGACAAGTTCTGGCAGCTCGGCGAACCTGCCCCTTTCGATGACAGCAAACTGCTGATCGACACGCTGATCGAGCCGACGCGCATTTACGTGAAGAGCCTGCTGCCAGTGATCCGCAGCGGCCAGATCGATGCGCTGGCGCATATTACCGGCGGCGGACTGCTCGAAAACGTGCCGCGCGTCCTGCCCGACGCTGCGCACGCCGTGATCCATGCCACAAGCTGGGCGCAGCCGGGCTTGATGGCCTTCCTGCAGGAGCAGGGCAATATCGTGCCGGGCGAGATGGCACGCACTTTCAATTGCGGCATCGGCATGGTGCTGGCGGTGAAGCCGGACCAGGTCGAAGGCGTGGCCCAGGCGCTCGAAGAAGCGGGCGAAAGCGTCTTCCGGATCGGCGAAATTGTCGAGGGCGCGAAGGGCTGCACGGTCAGGGGCAGCGCGGGCACATGGACGTCTGCCGAGGCTTGGGAAGCCGTGCACAATGCCTGATCCCCGGCCTGAAAAGGCCAAAGTGGCATGCCTGCTTTCGGGTAATGGCACGACCATGTCAGCGCTGCATTACGCCTCCAAGCTGCCCGATTGCCCCTATGAGATCGTGCTGGTGGCCAGCAATGTCCCCGACGCACCGGGCCTCAGGATCGCGCAGGCGGAGGGCATTCCGACATTCTCCCATGACCATCGCGGGATGGATCGCCGCGCGCATGAGGAGATAATGGATGCGGCCCTGCGCCAAAGTGGCGCGGACTACCTCGCTCTGTGCGGCTATATGCGCATCCTTACCGCTGATTTCGTGCAAGGCTGGGAGGGTTGCATGGTCAACACCCACCCTTCGCTCCTGCCCAAGTATAAGGGCCTCGACACGCATCAGCGTGCCATCGATGCGGGCGAGAAATTCGGCGGCTGCTCGGTCCATGTGGTGACGCCTGAGCTCGATGGTGGACCGCTACTTGGACAGATGCCGGTGGCGATCCTGCCTGACGACACGGCGGAAAGCCTCGGCCGCCGCGTAATCCTGGCCGAATACCAGCTCTATCCGCGCATGCTGGCGCAATATGTGAGCAGCAAGAGCTGATATGGCCTCGCCACCCCCTCGCCCGCACCTGTTAGCGCGTTCGCGCACGGCAGAGCTGGCCGACCGGGTGATCGAGACGATTTGGGACAAGGGTATCCATGATCGCCCCCCGCTGGAGCCCGAAGCCTTGTGGGCAGTGGGATCAAAGGGCTTTACGGGCGAAGACGAGAGCTTCGGACGCTGTGCACAAGACGTTGCCGATTTCCGCACGCGGCTAGAGGCGATTTGCCGCTCATTGCGGGAAGAAGCCGACCTCAATGCTCTCGGCCACACCATGGCCTATGGGCAGCTGACCGCGGCGATCCGTGTGCGGCACAATCTTGGACGTCTGTGGCAGAAACACCAGGGCATTGAGCAAACGCCGATTGCCAGCCCGATCGTCGTCGTGGGCCAGATGCGCGCCGGCACAACGCGCATGCACCGCCTGCTGGCGGCCGACCCGGCGCATTCGGCAACGCGGCTCTACAACAGCCTAAACCCGGTAAAGCATGGGCTCGACTTGCGGCCTCTCAAGACACGGCTTGGCCTTGCCGTGGCACGGCGCATTAATCCGTGGATCGATGCGCTGCACCCGTTTGGCGCAACGCGCGTGGACGAGGAACTGCCCTGGCTGTCGCACGGGCTTTCTCCGGCGGCCCTGGAAGCGCAATATCGGATCCCCTCCTATGTCGGCTTTTCCGAAGGCCGCGACGCAAGTCCAGTTTACCGGGAATTTGCCCGAGTGCTGCGCACCGATGCAGCGCAGATGCACAACGCCGCCCTGCCACGCGTCCTCAAATGCCCGCAATATGCGGAAGATCTGGGTGCGCTGCTGGCACAGTTCCCCGATGCACGCGTCGTGGTGACGCGGCGCGACAGCGATGCCGTGCTGGCCAGCACCGTGTCCTTGGTTTCGTGCCAGATGGCCTATCAGAGCGAGTCGGTTGCGCTCGAAGCGATCGAGCATGAATGGCGCCGCAAGCTGGCCTTGCGCGAGCAACGCATGAACGCCGCGCTGCACGGCTTCTCCGGGCCTGTAGCCGAGGTGAGCTTCGACGACCTTTCGGCGGACTGGGAGGCGGAGATTGCCCGGGTCTATAACCTGCTGGGCATCGAACTAACGCGCGAAGCCCTGTCGGCAATGCATGCCGAACAGGGCCGCGCAGCCAAATCACCGCACCACGCCCATGCGGGCATGCGGCGGCAGATGGAGAAGGCTTAGGCGGATGCCTTCGCCTTGGCGACGATCTGGCCGATCTCGTCGAGCAGCGCCAGCCGCTTCTTCTTGAGCGATTCGGCATATTCGTCCGAAGTCGGCTCGATCTCCACCTCGATGCGGTGAATCTCGCCATTCACTTCGTGATACTTTTCCGCGAGGTTCTGGAAGTGCGTATCCTTCATCTTCAGCGCGTGAAGGATATCGTGATCCTGCGGGAATTCGTCCGACAGTTCGTGCGGGGTATGCGACATTCTCGATCCTTTCCTGATCCTTGAAGACTTCTTCTAGGATAGCATTGGACCTACCTCCTTGCGGCGAATCAAAAAACCCCGCCGGATCGCTCCGACGGGGTTTCGATTTTCCGATTCAATGCCGGATCAGCCGACGACTTCTTCGGGCTTGAAGAAGAATGCGATCTCGATCGCAGCATTCTCGTCGCTGTCCGAACCGTGGACCGTGTTTTCGCCGATCGACAGCGCATAGGTCTTGCGGATCGTGCCTTCGTCGGCATCCGCCGGGTTGGTGGCGCCCATCACGTCGCGATTGCGCTTCACGGCATCTTCACCCTCGAGCACCTGCACCACTACCGGCTCACTCATCATGAAATCGCACAATTCGCCGAAAAAGGGGCGTTCCTTGTGAACGGCGTAGAAGCCTTCAGCCTGTTCGCGGGTCATGTGGATGCGCTTGGAAGCAACGACGCGCAGGCCAGCTTCTTCAAGCATCTTGGTGACCGCGCCGGTCAGGTTGCGGCGGGTGGCATCGGGCTTGATGATCGAGAATGTGCGGGTGACCGCCATGGGGTGTTCCTTCGCGAGTGTTCCAATAGATCCAAGGTCCGGCAGGACCTTTTGCGCGCGCCCCTAGCGCCCTTGCCGCATATGGGCAAGAGCGGCTCGCTCACCCTGCTTTCGTGATGTTCGCTAGTTGAGGCCTCGGCCCACCAGGAGTTGCACCGTCGTGCCATCGTCGGATGGGGAGGCATTGACGCTGAACGTACTGCCGTCCGGGCCTTCCCCGCCGATCAGCTTGTTGCCATTCGCGGTGATCTCGCTCTGGATGGTGATGCCGACAGCTTCGGCCTGGGCGCGGTAATAGGCGACAACCTCATCGGGAGAATCGTCGGTCGTCATGAGGACCATCGAGCCTTCGCCATCCGCCTGCTTCATATTGGTCGAACTGACCACGGTCGAGCCGGGGTAGACCGAATAGCCATCGGGCAAGTCGGCATCGACATTGCTGCCGGTCTGCATCGTCAGCTCGCCGCCATCTTCACCCTCGAAGGTAAAGGTGCTTTCGCCGCCATCACTGTCGATATCGTAGGTCACTTCACCATCCTCGGTCTGGATGGTCCTCTCGTCGGAGCCTCCGCACGCCGCCAGCAAACAAGTCGCCGCGCAAACACCGATAATCCTGTGCATCGTCATCCCTCCACCAGAAGAGCGGCGATCATCCCCACGCAGCGATGAAGGTCAAGGGCCTTGGACCCAGCGCCCGCTATCATCCTGCTTCCAGAAATTGCGTTCCATGCCCGCTTTCTCGCCGAGCTTACGCCAGCAGGCCCGCGCGCCTTCGATGGTGCCTTCGTTGAACACCAGCATGACACGCTCGAACCCCTCGCCCGGATCGCGCCACTTTCCGTCAGCGAGGATCAGGAACTGCGCCCCATTGGCAGGATCGATGGTCTCGGAAAGCAGGATCGGCTGGCGCTCCTCCTGCCCTGCCCCGGCCATGCCATTGGCGAGGAAGGCCTCGGGCGGCGAATCCCACAAGCTGCGGGAGAAGTGCTGCAAACGCTCCTGCCCATCGGCAACGAGCAGCACCTTTTTTCCCGCCTCCACGCTCTTGCGCGCAAGCAGGGCCACCGCACTTTCGGCGGTTTCGCGCGAGAGGCGGTAGAAATCGACCCTCATGCGGCGCGTATCAGTTTTCGATCGTGTCGCTGACCAGCTTGTCGAGCAGACGCACGCCGAAGCCGGTCGCGCCCTTATCCCAAGTTGCACCGGGCTTGTCCGCCCAGACCATGCCGGCAATGTCGAGGTGCGCCCACGGCGTATCGTTCTCGATGAAGCGCTGGAGGAACTGCGCCGCGGTGATCGAGCCGCCCCAGCGCGGGCCGACATTCTTCATGTCGGCGATCGGGCTTTCGATCAGCTTGTCATATTCGGGAGCCAGCGGGAAACGCCACATCTTGTCGCCCGAGGCCTTGCCGGCGCCGAGGATATCATCGGCCAGCTTGTCATTGTTCGAGAACAGGCCTCCATGCTCGTGGCCGAGCGAGATGATGATCGCACCGGTCAGCGTGGCAAGGTCGATGATCCGCGCGGGCTGGAATTCCTTCTGCACCCAGGTGAGGGCGTCGCACAATACCAAACGCCCTTCTGCATCGGTGTTGATGACCTCGATCGTCTGGCCCGACATGGAGGTGACCACGTCACCGGGACGCTGGGCATTGCCGTCGGGCATGTTCTCAACCAGTCCGCACACGCCCACGACATTGGCCTTGGCCTTGCGTCCGGCAAGCGCCAGCATGGCGCCGGCCACGGCGCCGGCACCACCCATGTCCCATTTCATGTCTTCCATGCCTGCAGGCGGCTTGAGCGAGATACCGCCAGTGTCAAAAGTCACGCCCTTGCCGACGAAGGCGATCGGCTTGTCACCGGGATTGCCGCCCATCCACTTGAGCACCAGCAGCTTGCTGTCGCGGCGCGAACCCTGGCCGACACCCAACAGCGCTCCCATGCCAAGCTCGCGCATCTCGTCCTCGTCGAGCACGGCAATCTCGATACCGGTGCCCTCGTAGCGCTTGCGACAGCGTTCGACGAAGCTCTGCGGATAGATGACATTGGCCGGTTCGGCGACCAGTTCGCGGGTAAACTCGATTCCGGCGCAGACGGCGGCTTCCACTTCCCACGCTGCTTCGGTGCCAGCTTTGGCGCCGGTGACGACGACTTCCTCGAGGCTGCGCTTCTGCTCTTCCTTGAGCTTGGTGCGATAGGCATCCCAGCGCCAGCTCCGCAGGCGCAGTCCCGCCAGAACGGCTGCAGCTTCGCGCGCGGAAAGGCCGCTGTCGGACAGGTCGAGGCCGAGCGCCTTCTCGCCGGAGGTGAGGTATTTCGTGGCCAGCGCAGCACCGGCCTTTTCAAGATTGGCCAGCCGCGCATCGCCGCCGGGCTTGCCCGCACCGGCAAGCGCGAGCCTGACTACATCGTCGCCTTCCTGCTGGAAGCCTTCGAACACCTGACCCACCTTGCCCGCAAAGCGGGAAGCCTGTGCACCCTTGGCCATGGCTGGGGACAAATCGGCGGGCAGCTTGTCCTGTTCGACGATGCGCGCCTTGAGGAGCACACTGGCTTCGGCGGACGGGGCAAAGGTGATCTTCATGGTTTCTCCGGTGGACTGGGCTTTTTTGCGTGGCACGGGCGCCGCCTGGCGCATGCCTTCATGCTGGCGTTGCAGTTAGGCACGAGCAGTGCAATAGGCAAGCCATGCTCCCCCCAGTGCAGCTTGATCCGCAGCCTGAATCGTACGCCGCCATACTCCGCCTGCCGCGGTTTGGTGTGCTGCTGTTGGCGGGCGCGGCCGCCGCAATGGCACCGCAGGCCGTGCTGGCACAGGATGTGGCCAGCCCTCCGCCCGAATTCAACGAGCAAGGACAGAGGCAGGTCGCCTTCGAAGCCGCAGAGATTCGCTATGACAGCGAAAACGACATTGTCTCTGCGCGCGGAGACGTGCTTGCTCGTTCGGGCGACCAGTCGGTACGGGCAGACAGCGTCAGCTGGCACCGCCTGACGGGCGAAGTCGTGGCCGAGGGCAATGTCCGCCTGGTGGATGCCGACGGCAACACGCTTTTCAGCGAAAGCCTGACCCTGACAGACGATCTGCGTGCCGGCGCCATGGCCAATCTCCTGCTCGCCTTCCGTCAGGGCGGACGACTGGCTGCCGAAGCGGCCGAGCGGGACGACAATGGCGACATCATCCTCGACAAGGCGGTCTATTCGAGCTGCGCCGTGACCGATTCCGACGGTTGCCCGAAAGATCCGAGCTGGCGCGTGACGGCCGATCGAGTCTTCTACGATTCCGAAACCGACCGCGTGCGCTTCGAAGGCGCCTTTCTGGAGCTGTTCGGCGCCCGTGTGCTGCCCTTGCCGGGTCTGGTCATCCGCGCAGACGGCAGCGCCAATTCAGGTATCTTCATCCCCGATATCGGGCTGACCGCATCGAACGGCTTCGAGCTGACCGACAGTTATTACCTGCGTTTCGCCGAAAATCGTGACCTGACCCTGACAGGCTATGTCTATACCGGTGCTGCGCCGATGGTCTCCGGCCAGTACCGGCAGCTCAGTGACAAGGGCGCTTTCCAGGTTACCGCTTACGCGACACACTCGACACGCATTCCAATCAATTCGACCGTTGCGACGACGCAGCAGGCCCTTCGCGGCTATGTCTTCGCCAATGGCCGCTTCCAGCTCGATCCGAACTGGAGCGTGGAAGGATCGCTGCGGCTGGCCAGCGACCGGACCTTCCTGCGCCGTTACGACATCAGCCGAGAGGACCGCATCCGCTCGACCATCAACATCGAACGGATCGACGACAATTCCTATTTCACGCTGGCCGGTTGGGCGACGCAGGCACTGCTTGTGCAGCAGGACCAGGGACAAGTGCCGCTTGCCCTCCCGCTGCTGGATTACCGCTACCGGATGCAGGACCCGGTTGCCGGCGGAAACGTCGAACTTCAGTTCAACACGCTCGCCATTACCCGTTCCGAGGGACAGGACACTCAGCGCGCCTTTGCCCGCGCCCAATGGGATATCCGCCGCATCACGCCGATGGGTCAGGTCGTTACGCTGACCGCGCTGGTCCGCGGAGATGTCTACCACTCGAGCAACAATCTGCTGACGACAACGCCAAGCTATCGCGGTGAAAATGGCTGGCAGGGCCGAGCCGTGGCGCTGGGCGCAGTCGACGTGGAATGGCCGTTCATCGGCGAACTGGGTGGCGGAACGCATACATTCACCCCGCGCGTACAGATCGTCGCCACACCCAATATCCGCAATCTCTCCATTCCCAACGAGGATGCCCGCGCGATCGACCTGGAGGACAGCAACCTTTTCGCGCTCAACCGCTTCCCCGGATATGACCGCGTGGAGGAAGGGGCCCGCATCACCTATGGCGCGGACTGGGAGGCAAGCTTTCCCGGCTGGCGGCTGGAAACGACGATCGGCCAGTCCTACCGCCTGACCGACGAGCCTACCCTCTTTCCGGACGGCACCGGCCTTAACGAGCAATTCTCCGACGTCGTAGGGCGCACGGTGGTGCGTTACCGCGACTTCCTGAAATTCACGCACCGCTTCCGCCTCGACAAGGACAACCTCGCAGTGCGGCGCAACGAGGTCGATGCCACCTTGGGCAATGACCAGACCTATATCGAAGTCGGTTACTTGCGGCTCAACCGCGATATCGACCTCAATTTCGAGGATCTGCAGGACCGCGAGGAAATTCGCGCGGCAGGGCGCATCGCCTTTGCGCGCTACTGGTCGATCTTCGGCTCCACCGTTCTCAACCTCACCGACTTCAACGAAGACCCGACGCTTACCGCCGACGGTTTCGAGCCCCTGCGCACCCGCCTTGGCATAGCCTACGAGGATGACTGCCTCGAATTCGGCTTCACCTGGCGGCGCGACTATAACGAACTCGCCGACGCCAAGAGCGGCAACTCCTTCCGCGTCCATTTCGCCCTACGCAATCTCGGCTTCCGCTGAGGCGGTGATGGACAATGGCGCTTGCTGAATTGGCAGCAATCGGCAATGGCGTTAGGGAATGCGGCTCAGCTTGGGTTAAGCCACCCTTTGGCATCGGCCGATTGCAGAACCGGAGCGCATTGTCGCCCGGGTTGAGAGACGAAATTCAGGATTTGAACAACGTGAAGCATTTCGCGAAGACTATCATTCTTGCCACCACGGCCGCCACGCTGGCGGGCATCGGCATGACCGGCGCGATGGCGCAGAACGACGTGCTGAATATCCCTGAGGACATCCAGTTCATCGGCAATAGCGATCCGAACATGCGCCGGGCGACAGCCCGCGTGAATGGCAATATCATCACCGGCACCGACGTGAACGATCGTGTGGCTTTGATCATCGCCGCAAACGAAGTGCAGATACCCGAGGATGAACTGCAGTCCCTGCGGTTGCAGGTGCTGAGCAATCTGATCGACGAGACGCTGCAAGTGCAGGAGGCGGCCGCCCTCGAGATGGAAGTGACCGCAGACGACGTCGAAAATGCTTATAACACCTTCGCCATGGATCGGTTTGGCCGCACACCGGAAGAGATGGAAGTCTATCTCCAGTCGATCGGCTCTTCCCCGCGCACGCTGAAGCGGCAGATCCAGGGCGAGCTGGCCTATCGGCGCCTGCTGCAACGCAACGTTGCGCCTTTCGTCAACGTCTCGGCGGCGGAAGTGAACGAGTTGATGGACCGGCTGGCAGCATCGCGCGGCGAATTCGAATATCGCATCGGCGAAATCTACCTTTCGGCCAATGATACGAACCGCGACACCGTACTCGCCAATGCCAATCAGATCGTCGATCGTCTGCGCAATGGCGGTTCCTTTGTTGCCTATGCACGGCAGTTTTCCGAAGCGTCCACCGCTGGTGTGGGCGGCGACCTGGGCTGGATTCGCCTCGAGCAGCTGCAGAACCCGACCCTGGAAGGGATCGCTCGTGAAATGTCCGTCGGCCAGCTTGCCGGTCCGGTCGAGATCCCGGGGGGCTACTCGCTCATGCTGCTGATCGATCGGCGCCAGATCGGCATGACCGATCCGCGGGATTCCATCCTCCACTTGAAGCAGATCTCGATCGATTTTCCCGAGGGGCTGCCTGAAAGCGAAGCGCAGTTGCGCGCCGAACAGTTCGGTGCCGGCATCCAGGCGATGACCGGTTGCGAAGACGCGAACGAACGCGCCGAAGCAATGGGCGCCGAAGTTGTCGACAATGAGCGGATGATCGCGCGCGACCTCCCCGATGTCTTTGCCAATTCCCTGCTGACGATGAATCTCGGCGAATCCACCCCTCCCTTCGGTTCGCTGGACGAAGGCGTGCGTGTGCTGATGCTGTGCGGCCGCGAGGAACCGGTCGACAATTCGGGCCCCGATTTCGACGACATCATGGCGCAGATGGAAGACGAGCGGATCAACCGCCGTGCCCAGCGTTACATGCGTGACCTTCGCCGCGATGCGGTGATCGAATATAACTGATCCGATGGATACCCTGCCGCCGCTCGCCGTCACGATCGGCGACCCGGCAGGGGTCGGCCCCGAGATCGTTGCCGAGGCCGTGGCCCGCCGTGACGAGTTGGGTTTGCCTTCATTCATCGTGGTCGGCGACATTGTCTCTTCCACGCACAAACCCGGACATCCGGACGCAGAAAGCGCGGAAGCGGCCATGGCAGCCTTGCGCAAGGGGCTCGAACTGGTTCGCTCGGGCGAGGCATCGGGAATCGTCACCGGCCCTGTTTCGAAGGCGCAAATGGCGAGCGTAGACACCGGCTTCATTGGCCAGACAGAAGCATGCGCAGATGCTTGCGGTGCAGCGCGCGAGGATGCGGTGATGATGCTCGCCGGGCCATCATTGCGAACCGTGCCGATGACTGTGCATTGCCCGCTGTTCAAGGTTCCCACGCTGCTCACCAAAGACCTCATCGTGAGGCGCACGCGTATTGTTGCGCGCGCCCTTGCCACCGACTTTGGCATCGCCGCGCCGCGCATTGCCGTCGCCGGCCTCAACCCGCATGCCGGGGAGGACGGGCGCATGGGGATCGAAGAGATCGAGGTGATCGCCCCCGCCATCGCGCAGCTTCGCGAAGAGGGAATCGATGCCACCGGGCCGCATCCGGCAGACACCTTGTTCGCCCCTCACAAGCGTGACAGCTACGATGTCGCCATCGCCATGTATCACGACCAAGCGCTGGTACCGCTCAAGACTCTCGATTTCGACGAAGGCGTCAATGTCACGCTCGGCCTGCCGATCGTGCGCACTTCGCCCGACCATGGCACCGCTTTCGATATTGCCGGCAAGGGTATTGCCAGCGGCAATGCGATGATCGCGGCAATCCGTATGGCGGGCGAGATTGCTGCCAACCGCGCGCGTGCCTGACCTTCCTCCCCTGCGCGAAGTAATTGCCGCACATGGACTCAGCGCGTCCAAGGCGCTTGGCCAGAATTTCCTGTTCGACGAGCAGTTGCTTACCCGCATCGCTGCCATACCTGGCGATCTGCAGGACAGAGCGGTGCTGGAGATCGGTCCGGGTCCGGGCGGACTGACCCGCGCCCTGCTGCGCGCCGGGGCCCGCGTCACCGCGATCGAGATGGACCGCCGCTGCCTGCCCGCACTCGCCGAACTCGGCGAGGCCTTTCCCGATCAATTGCGCGTCATCGAGGGCGATGCTCTCTCCATCGATCATGGCGAGCTGATGGGCGAGCCCTTCGCGGTGGTCGCCAACCTGCCCTACAATGTCGGCACGGCGCTGTTCACGCGCTGGTTGGGCGGAGAGAAGTGGCCGCCGCAATGGACCTCGCTGACGCTGATGTTCCAGCTCGAGGTTGCCCAGCGCATCGTCTCCCAGCCGGGCAGTTCTGCCTACGGGCGGCTCGCCGTCCTCGGACAGTGGCGCAGCACGGCAAAGCTGGCGATGAAGGTGCACAGGAGCGCCTTCACCCCGCCGCCCAAAGTGATGAGTGCCATCGTGCATGTCACGCCGGGGAAAGCGCCAGAGGGCGTGCGGGCAAAACTGCTCGAACGGCTGACCGAGGCCGCCTTCGGGCAGCGTCGCAAGATGCTGCGGCAAAGCCTCAAATCATTGCCGGGTGCTGTCGAGATGCTGGAACAGGTCGGCATCGACGCCACACGCAGGGCGGAAACGCTCTCGGTCGACGAGTTCGTGCAACTTGCGCGCGCACTGGAGCAGAGGTCCTAGCCTTGCATAGCCCGAGTTACCTCGTTTAGCGGCTCGAAACTGGCTCCGGTGATCAGAAAGGCGAGATAGGCCGCCACTGCTGCGCATACGAGCAAGACAATAAACTGCACGGCGCGGCCAAACATGTCCGGATTCGCCGTCAGTGCGGTGCCAATTCCTTGTCGCCGGCGGAGCTGCCCGACAGATTTGTGCAATGCGATCTCGCCCTTGCCACCCTCGATCACAGCACTCGGGCTCACGCGTTCCTGCAGGGCAACTCCGAACCGCCGGGGGCCAGCCCACTTCACCTGTCCAGCAATTTCATGACGACCGATACGAAATTCCACGAATTCGCCACGCTTGGGCGGATTTGCGGTGGTTACGAGTAGCCCGCGGGTCGAAACGTCGATTACGCAGCAATCGCGCACCGAAGTTGAATCGTGCAGTTGTGCGCGTACCACCGCGCGAATACGCGGTTCAACACGCGGCTTTTGAACGCCGGTCGAAGAATTGGCTGCACTTGGCATTGGGCATGATCGTAGGCCAAAACCCTTAGGCCTGCGTTAAGGCCACGCGATGCCGGTGCACCACTCCGAATTTGACTGGCCTGAATTTCCGGCTAGTGCTGGTTGCACATGAAACAACTCACAAAAAACGAGAGAGACCTGATCGCAGAGCTGGACCAGCAGGCCATGCTCACCCGCACTTGCAAATGGGCCGAGATCAATTCGGGCACGGCGAATATGGCAGGCCTCGCCAGCATGGCCGAGGCGTTGGCCGATGCCTTTTCCACCCTGCCCGGAGAGATCGTGCTGGAAGAGCCCGCACGCGTCACCGCGGTGGACGAGGCAGGCAAGGAATATGAAAAGCCGCACGGGCGCCACATGGTCCTGCGCGTGCGCCCCGAGGCGGACCGTCGCTTCCTGCTGACCGGCCACATGGACACTGTCTTTCCGGCAGACCATCCCTTCCAGCAACTCACCTGGCTCGATGACGATACACTCAACGGACCGGGCACTGCCGACATGAAAGGCGGCCTGTCGCTGATCCTCGAGAGCCTCCAGGCCTTCGAGCGCGCGCCGGATGCCCGGAATTTCGGCTATGACGTGATGGTGAATTCGGACGAGGAAACCGGATCTCTCTCCTCCGCCGCACTGATCGGGAACCTCGCCGAAGGCAAGCTAGCCGCCCTCACCTATGAGCCATCGACCTTGCCCGACGGCACGCTGGCCCACGCGCGCGGCGGCAGCGGCAATTATTCGATCACCTTCACCGGACGCTCGGCCCATGCCGGGCGCAACCCGCAGGACGGGCGCAATGCGCTGGTCGCGGCAGCCGATTGTGCGGTACGCCTGAAGAAGATGCAGCATCGCGATCTGCCGATAAACCCGGCCAAGATCGAAGGCGGAGCGGCCAATAATGTCGTGCCCGACCACGCCATATTGCGTTTCAACATCCGCCCCAAGACCACGGCAGCAGCCGAAGACTTCATGTCCGATTTCAACGATTTGCTGCAGGTTCTAGCAAAACTGCATGAAGTCGAAGTGCATTGCCATGGTGGCATCACCCGCCCGCCCAAACCGGTCGACGCAAAGGCGCAGAAGCTGTTCGATCTCGTGCGCGATACTGGCGCGGCACTGGGCCAGACTATCGGCTGGCAGCCGACCGGCGGCGTGTGCGACGGCAACAACATTGCCGCCTGCGGCATTCCGGTGGTGGATACGATGGGCGTTCGCGGAGGCGCTATTCACTCCGCCGAAGAATTTATGATCGTCCCGTCATTGACCGAGCGCGCCGCACTCAGCACTCTGGTGCTCTACCGCCTCGCTACCGGGAACGTATTATGAGCTTCGTGATCCGCGCCGCTGCGCTGAAGGACCTCCAGCCACTTTACGAAATGGCCAAGTTGACCGGGGGCGGGTTCACCAATTTGCAGCCCGACCGGAAGACATTGACCAGCAAGCTGGAACAGTCGGCCAAGGCCTTTTCCCGCGATGGCGAAGATCTCGACCTCGCCGAAGAGCTGTTCGTGCTCGTGTTGGAAAACACCGAGACGGGCGAAGTGCGCGGCACCAGCCAGCTTTTCACCCAGGTCGGGCAAAGCTGGCCGTTCTATTCCTACCGCCTGACCATGCTCACCCAGCAATCGCAGGAGCTCGATCGCACGGTCCGCGCAGAAATGCTCACCCTGACCAACGATCTCGGCGGATGCAGCGAAGTGGGCGGACTGTTCCTCCATCCGGGTGAACGCGCCGGCGGGCTTGGTCTGTTACTCGCACGAAGCCGCTACCTGTTCATCGCCAGCCACCGAGAGCGCTTTGGCGACCGGATCCTGGCCGAATTGCGCGGCATCATCGACGACAAGGGCGGATCACCCTTCTGGGACGCCATTGGCGGCAAGTTCTTCGGCATGAGTTTCCAGGAGGCCGACGAGTTCAACGCCGTCCACGGCACGCAATTCATTGCCGACCTCATGCCAAAGCACCCGGTCTATACCGCGCTTCTTAGCGACGAGGCGCGCAAAGTCATCGGCCTGCCCCATCCCAATGGCCGCGCCGCCATGCGCATGCTGGAGAACGAGGGCTTTTCCTACGAGGGCTATGTCGACATTTTCGATGGCGGCCCAACCATGCTAGCGCGCACCGACAATGTAACCAGCATCAAGAAAGCGGCCCATCTGCCGATAATCGAAACCGATCTCGACAAGGGTGAAAAGGCACTGATCGCAACCGGACGGCTGGCGGATTTCCGCTGCTGCTACGGCGCACATGAAGTGAGGGGCGATGGCATTGCCATCGACAGCCGTGCTGCCGACTTGCTCGAAGTGGGCCATGGCGACATGGTCTGGAGCATCGCGCGTTGAAACTGCAGGAAATCAATTTCGACGGGCTTGTCGGCCCTAGCCACAACTATGCCGGGCTCAGCCTTGGCAATCTGGCGGCGACGAAAAATGCCGGCGACACCTCTTACCCGCGCGCCGCGGCGCTGCAGGGAATCGCCAAGATGCGCGGCAATATGGACGCTGGCCTCGCCCAGGGGTTCCTGCTGCCTCTGCCGCGTCCCAACTCGCGCTGGCTTGAAGCACTGGCTGCCGACGAGACTACCGATCCCGGGCTGATAGCCGGGGCATGGTCGGCCAGTTCGATGTGGACGGCCAACGCCGCCACTGTTTCGCCCGCACCCGACACGGCGGACGGCAAGTGCCACCTTACCGTCGCCAATCTGGTGTCCATGCCGCATCGCAGCCAGGAATGGCCCGATACGCTGGCGCAGCTGAAACTCGCTTTCGCCGATGAAAGCACCTTTGCCGTGCACGGCCCTGTCCCGGCCTGTTTCGGCGATGAGGGCGCGGCCAACCACATGCGTTTTGCCGACGAACATGGCGCGCCGGGTCTCGAAGTCTTCGTCTATGGTCGCAGCGGCGGCAAATTTCCTGCGCGCCAGCACGAACAGGCCAGTCGCATCGTCGCTCGGAAGCACGGTCTCGATCCCGAGCGCGTGCTCTTCGTCGAGCAGAATCCCGATGCCATAGCGGCCGGAGCCTTCCACAATGACGTGGTCGCCGTCGCCAATGAGCGGGTGCTGTTCACCCACGAGCTCGCATTTGCCGATCGACAGGGGACCTATGATGCAATCACTGCCAAGTGCCCCGGTGCGCAGGTGGTGGAAGTGCCGGCTGATCGTGTCAGCCTGTCAGAAGCAATCACATCCTACCTGTTCAACGCCCAGCTGCTCACCCCGCCGTCGGGCGAGATGACGCTGGTCGTTCCGGAGGAATGCCGCGATTCCGTGCCCGTCTGGTCGTGGTTGCAGGACATGCTCGCTGGCAACGGTCCGATCCGCCACGTGAAGGTGGTCGATGTGCGGCAGTCCATGGCCAATGGCGGCGGCCCCGCCTGCCTGCGTCTGCGCGTGGTGGCGGACCCGGCCAAGGTGGATCCGCGCTTCATGCTGACACAGGCAAAGGCAGAGGCGATGGAAGGTGTGATCTCTGCCTATTGGCCCGATCAGATAGATGCGACAGATATCGGCAATGAGGCGCTGGCAGACACAATCCGCGCCGCACGCACAAAGATGCTCGACCTGCTCGATCTGTCCGAACTCACCTGAGACGTCAATTCCACCTTCCCTGTCGGATTGCCTTACACTTGCCCGGGCGTTAACCTTCGTATCCCGCAGCCAGCCGTGTTTGGCACGATGGTTGCTCTATCCTTTGTTAAGAAGGGGACGGGATGCTTCAAAAGCTATCAAGACTGTTCAAGATCAAGACCCGCGGTGAAGCGTTCCTGATTATCTATGCGCTGGCGCTGGGCGCGTGCACGCGCGGTACGGCTTATCTCGAGCAATATCCCGGCTGGGGCGGCTGGGCGCTGTTCCTCGCCTGCACCGGTGCAGTGTTCCTGGCCGGCGCGAAGATCCTAGACTGCCTGAAATATGAGCGGGCGGAAAAGGAAGCGGCGAAAGCGGCCGCAGAAGCGAACTAGGCCGGCTTCCCCGCATAGATCAGGCGGCCTTCGCCCAATATCTCCATTACCCTGCCAACCTCGCTTTGTTCGAAGGCGAAGCAGCCCTGGCTACGCCCGATCCGGCCTTGCGCCGGGATCAGCGCCGGATCGACATAGCTCGCGCCGTGGATCACGATGGCACGGTCCATCGCCATGTCGTTGCTTTCGTCGAGCCCGACCAGCCGCTGCGAGCGGCCATGTTTCCCGGTGTAGAAATTGGTAGTGACATAGGCGCCGCGCGAAGTGGCATTCGATCCCGGGCGATTGGAAAAGCTCTGCAAGGCTCCGGTCGCCTGCGGATCGGAACCGCTGCCATGTGCGACCAGCCAGCTCTCCTCCACCTCGCCGCTTTCAACATTGACGATGTGGAAGCGTGGTTCGCGCGAATGGACGGCGAAATCGACCAGCGCCAGCCGGTCGCGATGCTGGATATGCTGCGCGTGGGTGTCGAGCGCGACGAGCGCCTCTTTCAGGAGCGGAGGCATGTCGGCGGCCATGGGTGCCGGTTCGGTCACTGGTGCCAGCGCGGCGCCCTGAGGAGCGAGATTGCGACTCAGTTCGACGCAGGCCTGGGCGGCGGACGCTCCGACAGTGGTGGCGATGGCGCCGCCGATAAAATGGCGTCTGCTGATTTTCATATGCGAACCCGTTTTCGGTCTGTTTTTTGCTATATATGCATGGATATAGCATTTTCCATTGACGCAGGGCTTCGCTAGGCAGCGTTTCGGCTCCCTTACGCCCCGCTTGGTCGCTTTGTGTGCCTTCTAGGCTCTGTTGAGGGAAAGGTGGGGAGGTTCTGTTGCTAGGCCCTCCCCGGGCCCCCGGAATCCGCTTCTGTTGCCCGGTGGGTCCAACCGCGCTTTAGCTTTGTAAATTCAGTCCGTTAGGACGTAGAATTACGCTGCAACTGCGAGTGCTTCGTTATCGTTGGCACTTGTGTGTTTTGAACAGTTTTACGGGGTACTCAGCCCGAGCAAAAACCATGCCTTTGAATACACGTCGATCCTGGTTCGGCCCCGTCATAATCCGCTGGTCTCTCAGCGTTTTGTGGTGGAGCCGCCGGGTACTGCCCCCGGGTCCGCTGCATCTATTACGCACGGCAATTTATCGCCATATCCGGCCGAAACCGGCACGCCCTATATAGAGAAGCGCAGCTTAATGTGAAGTGACTGCCCTTGCGGGGTGCGCTCATGGCATCCGCCATGAGCTTGCGGCACCAGCCCACTCCCGCATCCGGCAGAGGAAGGATCCTGGGGGAATGCTTCCCCCGGATGGCCGGCCACCCAAACAGGATAATGCCTTGGGAGGCCGGGTGGGGGAGCGGGCCGGAGCCGTACCGTTACTTCTTGAGGCTGTCCCGGATCTCGGTCAGCAGCTCGATCTCGGTCGGGCCGGCAGGCGCTTCCGGTGCTGCTTCCTCTTCCTTTTCGAAGCGTTCCTGCACCTTCTTGGAGTAGCGCACGAGCAGGAAGATGATGAAGGCCAGGATCAGGAAGTTGATCACGGTCGAAATGAAGGCACCCCATGCCAACACATTGGCGCCGGCCTCGCGCGCCGCTTCGAGCGACATGCCCGCTTCGACCTCGCCGCTCAGCACGATGTACTTGTTGGAGAAATCGACGTCACCGAAGATCGCACCGACGATCGGCATGATGAGGTCGTTCGTCATCGAACCAACGATAGTTGCAAAGGCGCCTGCGATGATGACCGCGACGGCCAGTTCCATCACATTGCCCTTGGCTATGAATTCCTTGAAGTCCTTGAGCATTGCTCACTCCCCTGCTGATATCTGTCACATACTTGCCAGCGTGGTGCACTAACGACAAGTGCAAGCCCGTTTCTTGAAACGGGTTATCGCCGTGCTATATTAACAATACACCTGATTTCTTGGGGACTTTGGAGGATCATCGCATGTTCAGTCGACTGGCCAAGCTGGCCACACTCATGTTTGCAAGCCTTGCGCTGGCGAGCTGCGGCATCAATTCGGTGCCGGCCGCGGAAGAGAATGCCAAGGCCAAGTGGGCCGACGTGCAGGCGGCATTCCAGGAACGCGCAAACCTGATCCCGAACCTCCAGGAAATCGTCATGTCTTCCGCCGAGCAGGAGCGCGAGACGCTTGAAGGCGTGATCCAGGCGCGTGCATCGGCGACCCGCCCGGAAATCCAGCTTTCGGCAGACGACCTTGGCGATCCGGCCAAGATGCAGGCCTTCCAGGCTGCACAGGGCGAACTGTCCGGTGCCCTGTCGCGCCTCATGGTCAGCGTCGAGCGTTATCCCGAACTGCGCAGCCAGGAGAATTTCGGCCGCTTCATGACGCAGCTCGAAGGCAGCGAGAACCGCATCCGCGTCGCCATCCGCGACTATAACGAGGCGGTGCGCGTCTATAACACCACGATCCGTACCTTCCCCGACACGATCGGCGCGAACATCATCCACGGTGCGGAACCGATGGAATCCTATGAAGCCGTCACCGAAGGAGCCGAGGTCGCCCCGACTCTCGATATGCGCAGCGAGTGAGGCGCAGCCTGACCGTGTTGCTGGCCGCCCTTGTGGCGGCCTGCACAGCCGCAGCGGAGCCCGAGAACGCCTTCCCCTACTTCACTGAGGAAGGCGGCCGGGTCCGCGACGCGGCGGAGATTCTCTCGCCTCAGGCGGAGGCGCAGCTAACGCAGATTCTCGACCGGGCGGAAGCGCAGTTTGGCCAGCAAATGGGAGTGGTCACGGTCGAGAGCCTGCATGGCTACGAGATCGACGATTTCTCGCTGCTATATGCCAATGCATGGCGCCTTGGGCACAGCGAGCGCAATGACGGTTTGATGATCATGGTTGCTCCCAATGAACGCAAGGTCCGGATCGAAGTCGGCCTCGGCCTCGAAGAGAGCTTCACCGACGAATATTGCCAGCAAGTGCTCGACGACATCATGTTGCCGGCATTCGGCGACGGGAACCTGGAAGCTGCCGTGATGGCCGGAACGGAGGAATTGGTGCAGCACATGCAGCGGCATCCATCACTGCCCGCCAATGACAACACCGCGCCCGCGAACGAATTGGAGGACGCCGCATGATCCGCTGGATTTCGATCCTGCTTGCAACACTGACGCTGGCATTCGCAGGCCTCGCCCAAGCCCAGCCGACATTTCCCGAGCTTAACAACTCGCCCGTGGTCGACCAGGCGGACCTGCTCGATCCGCAGCAGGAAGCGGCGCTCGAACAGATGCTGCTCGATTTCGAGACGCGCAACCAGCGGCAATTCGTGGTAGCCACCATTCCCGATCTGGGCGGCTATGACATCGCCGATTACGGCTACCAGCTCGGCAGGCACTGGGGCATTGGCGACGAGGAACGCAATGACGGCGTCCTGCTGATTGTCGCTCCCAATGAAAGGCAGATGCGGATCGAGGTCGGCTATGGCCTCGAAGCGATCATGCCCGACGGGCTGGCCTTTGACATTATCGAGGAGATGAAGCCCTATTTCCGTAATGGCGACATGACCGGCGGCATCGTCCATGGTGCCGACCGGATCATCACCCAGCTCGAATTGCCGCCCGAGGAAGCTGCGGCGATCGCCCAACAGGTCACACAGGGCCGCGAGCGCGAAGGCGGCTTCCCGATCGGCGCGATCTTCTGGATCGGCTTCATGGTCTTCTTCTTCATCCTGCCGATGGTGCGCGGCGGCGGGCGTCGTCGGCGCTATGGCGCAGGCAATGTCGTGGGCGACATCATCCTTTGGGAAGCTGGCAAGGCAGTAGCCCGCGGTCTCTCCGGCGATAGCGACCACTGGGGTGGTGGCGGTGGCTGGGGCGGCGGAGGCGGCTTCGGCGGCGGCGGAGGGTTCTCCGGCGGCGGCGGCTCATTCGGAGGCGGCGGCGCCTCGGGAGGCTGGTAAGATGGCTATTCTCACTCCTGAACAGCACACGATCGTGTCCGATGCGGTGGCCGAAGCCGAACTCACCACGAGCGGCGAGATCGTGACCGTGCTGGCGGAATGCTCCGACGGCTATACCGATGTCGCCCTTGTCTGGGCGGCGGGCGTGGCCTTTACCGCGATGAGCCTGTTCGCCTTCGTGCCGCAGCCCTTCCTCGACTTCTGGGACATGTTGCGCGGCGGCTGGGGCCATGACTGGAGTACGGGCGAACTGGCAACCATGACCATCGCGCTGGGCCTGATCGCCTTCGTGACGACCTGGGCCATGCAACTCTGGACGCCGCTCAAATTCCTGATGATCCCCGGCCCGGCCAAATCGGCCCGCGTGCGGGAGAAGGCCATCCACTTGTTCAAGGTTGGTGCGGAAAAGCGCACCCATGGCCGCACAGGCGTGCTCATCTATCTTTCCATGCACGAGCATCGCGCGGAAATCGTCGCTGACGAGCCGATTGCCGCGAAAGTCTCCGCAGAAGTCTGGGGTGAAGCCATGGCCGACATGCTCACGGAAATACGCAAGGGCTGCGTGGCCGAAGGCATTGCCGCCGGCGTACGCGATGTCGGCAAGGTCCTGTCCGAACATTTCCCGCGCGCCGAAGATGACGAGAACGAGCTTCCTGACCGCTTGATCGAACTGTGAGTTGAACGCGCCCGCGCGCTCGGATAGGCGCGAATGCCATGACAGTTGCAGACGCTGATGCGCCCGAAGAGATCATGTGGACGGGCCGGTGGATCACCGCCAAGCGCCGTGGCCGCTGGGAATATGTCAGCCGCGCGCGCGGCATCCGTGCTGCGGTGATCCTGCCGCTGGATGGCGATCACGTGATCCTGGTCGAGCAATATCGTGTGCCGCTCGGCCGTCCCTGCATCGAACTGCCCGCCGGCCTTATCGGTGACGATGAGGGCGCCGAGGGCGAGGATCCGCTCGCCGCTGCCAAGCGTGAGCTGGTCGAGGAAACCGGTTACGAAGCTGCCGAGTGGGCCGATCTTGGCACATTCTTCTCCTCTCCCGGCATGACCAGCGAAGGCTTCACCTTCCTGCGCGCAAGCGGCCTGACCAAGGTTGGAGAAGGCGGCGGCGTTCCGGGCGAGAATATCGTGGTCCACCGCGTGGCGCTGACCGAAGTGCCGCAGCAGATCGCCGCATTCCGCGACGCCGGAATGGCCATCGACACCAAGCTGCTTGCCCTGCTCGGTCCCGCCATGCTCGGAGAAATCAAATGAAGGTCGGAATCCTCGGTTCGGGCGCGATGGGCTGCCTGTTCGGCGCTGCCTTCTACCGCGCCGGCTGCGAGGTCACGCTGATCGATGTTAGCCAGCCGCATGTGGACGCGATCAATGCGCATGGCCTCGAACTCGATACGCGCGCCGGGGTCGAACACCTGCCCATCCCCGCCTGCCTGCCTGCCGATGCCACGGGCCCTTTCGACCTGGTGGTCGTCTTCACCAAGACCTTCCACACGACAGGCGCACTTGAAGGCATCAGGCACGCCATCGGGCCGGACACCCATTTGCTCAGCCTGCAAAACGGCCTCGGCAATGACCGCAAGCTGGCCGGCTTCGTCCCGGACGCTCAGGTCATAGTCGGCGCCAGCATGCTGCCCTCCGACCTTGAAGGCCCCGGCAAGGTGCGCAGCCATGGCGAAGGCTATTCCAAGCTCTACCCCGCTTTCGGCGGGGATCCGGCCTTTGCACAGAAGGTCGCCGATGCGTTGACGACCGGAAACCTTCCTGCCCAGCTCGACCCGAAGATTCACGAGGCAATCTGGTCCAAGGCGATCTTCAACGCGGCAATGAACCCGATGTGCGCGCTGACCCTGCGCACGCCCGGCTTCCTTGGCGCCAGCGACTATGCGCGCGCGACCATCCGCGCCGCTGTCGACGAAGGCGTGGCGGCCGCCCATGCCAATGGTGCGATGATCGATCCCAAGCCGATCCATGACCTCACCGAAACCTCCATGACCGACCATGCCGACCATGAGGCAAGCATGTTGCAGGACGTGAAGGCCGGTCGCCGGACCGAAGTCGATGCCATCAATGGCGCTATCGTAGAGGCGGCCAAGGCCGAGGGGCTCGAAGCGCCGGTCACCGAGACGCTGTGGCACCTCGTCAAGCTGGAAGAGGCCAAGCTGCTGGAGAAATAACGCCTGTCGCAGTGTGTTTCTCGCCGCATAACTGATCGGGCGCAAAGTCTTGCGCTTTCCTTTTGCGGCATCTGGCAATAGCAAGCCCGGAAAATACGAAGAGAGGACGCATCACCATGGCCAAGGACAACACCATCACGGTTTACGACTTGCAGGTCTCGACCGGAGCGACGATCAGTCCTTTCGTCTGGGCCACCAAGTTCGCCGTGGCGCATAAGGGCTTCGATCTCGACGTAGTCGATGGCGGCTTCACCGGAATCATGGAGCGCACGGGCGGCAAGACCGAGCGCCTTCCCGCCATTGTCGATGACGGCAAGTGGGTGCTCGATAGCTGGGGCATCGTCGAATATCTCGACGAGACCTATCCCGACCGCCCCATGCTGATCCCGCATGAAAGCACCGCCGCACTGACCAAGGCGCTCGATGCGTGGTTCTGGGCGACCGCCACCGGCCCGTGGATGCGCTCCTATTGCGCCGACTATCGCAATGTCTGCTTCGAGCACGACAAGGAATATGTCACCAGCACGCGCGAGGTAATGCTGGGCGACACGCTGGAAAACCTGCAGGCCGGACGCGAAGATCGCCTGGCCGGCATCTCCGCCTCGCTCGAGCCGCTGCGCATGGCACTGCGCGAGCACAAATACCTTGGCGGCAGCGAGCCGAATTATGCCGATTACCGCATCATGGGTTCGATCCTGTGGCTGGCCTCGCTGGCGCAGACCCCTGCCCTCGCCGCAGACGATCCGCTGCGCGAATGGATCGAAAATGTCCGCGCGCTCTTTGGGGGGCTCGGCAACCATCCCGGCCTGTTCGAAATCTTCGGCCTGGAGCAGCGCGAAGGCGATCCCGACCTGTTCAACCGGCAGGCTGGCAAGGGCGGCATCTTCAAGCGCAATACCGGCCCTGCATCGACCAGCGCCGAAACCAAGATGATCAACCAGAAGGACTGATCTTTGACCCGTTTGCGTGTCCTCATCACCCGTCGCTGGCCCGAAGAGGTCGAGCGTGAGCTGGCCGAAAAATTCGATGTTGTCCTGAATGAAAGCGACCAGCCGATGGGCCAGCAGGCGCTCGCAGAGGCAATGGGCGATTTCGACGTACTGTGCCCGACCGTCTCGGACAGGATCGACACCGATGTGATTGCCGGCGGAAACCGCGTGAAGCTGATCGCCAATTACGGCGTCGGCTTCGACCATATCGACATGGCAGCGGCCAAGGCCAAGGGCATCCCCGTCACGAACACGCCCGGCGTGCTCACCGATGCGACCGCCGATATCGCCCTGACCCTGCTGTTGATGGCAGCACGGCGTGCCGGCGAGGGTGAACGCGAGTTGCGCGCAGGGAACTGGAGCGGCTGGCGCCCCACCCACCTCATCGGCAGCGCGCTCAAGGGCAAGGTCCTCGGCCTGGTCGGATTCGGGCGCATTGGCATCGCAACCGCAAGGCGCGCGCATCACGGTTTCGGCATGAAGGTAGCCTATTACGGCCGCCGCCCCTGCGATCCCGAAGTGGCCGAGGAATTGCAGGCAGAGTTCGTGCCCGACCTCACCGATCTGTTGGGCAAGAGCGACTTCGTCTCCCTGCATGTGCCCGGCGGTAGCGATACAGCAAACCTTATCGACGCGGATGCCCTCGCCGCCATGAAGCCGGGCTCCTACCTCATCAACACCGCCCGCGGCGGCGTGGTCGATCATGGCGCGCTGGCCGAAGCCTTGCGCAGCGGCCACCTCGCCGGGGCGGGCCTCGACGTATATCCTGCGGAACCCAAAGTGCCGGAAGCGCTGCTCGATCTCGAAGACGTCGTGCTGTTGCCGCATCTCGGCAGCGCCAATGCGGAAACGCGCATCGCCATGGGAATGCGCGCACTGGCCAATGTTGAGGCTTTCGCTAAGGGCGCGGACCTGCCAGACCGTATCGGTTGATGTCGGATCCCATTGCAGACCTTATCGAGGCCGAAGGCCTGCCACGCGACTATGCCAAAGTCGTAGACACCTATTGGCGTCCGCTTGCCCGCGAAATAGCTCGCCGCGCAGCTGACAGCCCCGTTCCGCTGGTGGTGGGCATCAATGGCGCGCAGGGGTCAGGCAAATCCACGCTGACGCGCTTTCTCGAATTGCTGCTGGCCGGCCGCAGACTGCGCGCGGTCAGCATGTCGATCGACGATCTCTACCTGACACACGCCGAACGGCAGGAACTGGCCAAGGAAATCCATCCACTCTTCGCCACGCGCGGCGTGCCGGGCACGCATGCACCGGGCCTAGGCATGGCGATCATCGAGCATATCCGAGCCGGGCGCAGTTTCGAGATGCCTCGCTTCGACAAGGCGCGCGACGACCGCCAAGAAGATGGCGAACTGGTTTCCGGGCCCGTCGACGTGCTGCTGTTCGAAGGCTGGTGCGTCGGCTGTCGCCCCGAGGCGGATGAGGAATTGCTAGATCCGGTCAACGAGCTCGAACGCAACGAGGATTCCGAAGGAGTCTGGCGTTCGGTCAGCAATCTTTGGCTGCGCGGGGACTACCGCGTTTTGTTCGACCAGATCGACATGCTGGTCATGCTCAAGGTCGAGAATTTCGGAGCGGTAATGGCCAATCGCCGCAAGCAGGAACTCAAGCTGGAAGCGCGCAATCCCAATGGCCCTGCTGTGATGGATGACGAGGCGCTGAAACGCTTCTGCCAGCATTACGAGCGGCTGACCCGGCACATGCTCGAAGACCTGCCACGGCGCGCGGACATCGTCTTCGAGATCGGTCCCGACCAGCGCCCAAGATCGCTCCCGGAAGGACTCGCCAAGTCCTGAGCCTTAATCTAACGTTCGTGATAATGACGCCCGCAAAGGGTGCATGATCTTGCCGGGAGGGGAACGCAGCATGGGCATGGCCCGCATTGCATTATTCGTCGCTACAATTGGCTCACTGGCCCTCGCCGCCTGTTCGGACAGCCCGACGACTTTCGGCGCCATCGACGAGGAACGCCTGCTCGACGCCGAGAACGATCCGGACAATTGGCTGTCCCATGGCCGTACCTATGCCGAGGACCGGTTCAGCCCGCTCTCCGATATCAATACCGACAATGTCGAGCATCTCGGCCTCGCCTTCGCAATCGACCTCGACACCAATCGCGGACAGGAAGCCACGCCTATCGTCGTCGATGGCGTGATGTACTTCTCCACCGCCTGGTCCAAGGTTCGCGCGGTCAATGCGGCTACGGGCGAGGAAATCTGGCGCTACGACACGGTAGTCGATGGCGCCAAAGGCGCGCATGCCTGCTGCGATACGGTCAATCGCGGTGTGGCGGTTTGGGAAGGCAAGGTCTTCTTCGGCACGATCGACGGCCGCCTGATCGCGCTCGATGCCGAAACCGGCGACGAATTGTGGGACGTTGTCACCGTCGACCAGCAGCAGCCCTATACCATTACCGGCGCCCCGCGCGTGGTGCGCGGCAAGGTGCTGATCGGCAATTCGGGCGCCGAGATGGGCGTGCGCGGCTACATCTCGGCCTATGATGCCGACAATGGCGAGCTTGTCTGGCGGTTCTACACCGTGCCCGGCAATCCGGCGGACGGTCCCGATGGCGCCGCATCGGACGCTGCCTTCGAACAATTCGCCGGCGAAACATGGTTTGGCGATTACTGGGAACTGGGCGGCGGCGGCACCGTGTGGGATTCGATCGTCTACGATGCCGAATTCGACCAGCTCCTTATCGGCGTAGGCAATGGCAGCCCGTGGAACCACCGCGTGCGCAGCGATGGCAAGGGCGACAATCTGTTCCTGTCATCGATCCTCGCGCTCGATCCCGACACCGGTGCCTACAAGTGGCATTATCAGGTCAATCCCGGGGAAACCTGGGACTTCACCGCCACCCAGCAGATCACGCTGGCGACACTCGAAATTGATGGAGAGCCGCGCAAGGTGGCGATGCAGGCGCCCAAGAACGGCTTCTTCTACGTGATCGATCGCGAGGACGGGAAGCTGATCAGCGCAGAGCCCTTTGCCGAACAGAACTGGGCAGAACGGATCGACCTCGAAACCGGCCGCCCCGTCGAGATTCCCGAAGCGCGCTTTGCCGACGAGCCCTACCTCATCACCCCGATGGGGATCGGCGCGCATGCCTGGCAGCCGATGAGCTATTCGCCTGTCACCGGCCTCGTTTACATCCCGGTGATGGAAGTGCCCAACGCCTATGCCGACGATGCCGATTTCACCCGAAATATTGGCCGCTGGAACACAGGTGTGTCCTTCCTTGCCCCGCCCGAAGGATCGGTGCCCGGGGCAACGCCAGAGGCACGCCGCGCCTATCTAACCTCCATCACCTACGGCAAGCTCGAGGCATGGGACCCGGTCAATCAGCGCGTGGTCTGGGAAGTGCGCCGCGACTGGCCTTGGAATGGTGGCACGCTGGCAAGTGCCGGAAACCTCGTCTTCCAGGGCCTGCCCGATGGCAGCTTCCACGCTTATGATGCCCGCAATGGCGAAGAACTTTGGACCTTCCAGGGCGAACGCGGGATCATGGCGGGGCCGATCACCTACCGCGTGGATGGCGAACAATATGTCGCCGTGATGGCGGGCTATGGCGGATCGATGGGCATGGCCTCGCAGACCGACTGGATGCGCCGCCCGCCGCCCAATGGCCAGCTGCTGGCATTCAAACTGGGCGGGGACGCCATAATTGAACCTCTGCCGCCGCTGGAAATGCGGCCCTATGTCGCGAGCGAGGAGAGCTTCGCTCCCGAGCAGATCGCAGAGGGCCAGGCGCAATTCTTCGCCTTTTGCAGCATCTGCCATAACGGCCCGGTCAATCCGGACCTGATGCGCTCCACCGTGGCCACGGACGCCGCCGCATGGAACGCCGTGGTGATGGACGGCATCCTCGCTCAGAACGGCATGATCAGCTTCGCCCCCTGGATCAACGCCGAACAATCGGAGGCCGTCCGCGCCTATGTCCTGACCGAAGCGGCACGCCGCCAAGAGGAAGAGAATTGATGAGCGATCCAACCGATGTCCTGATTGTCGGCGCCGGCCCGGTGGGCATGCTGACCGCGCTTGCGCTGGCCCAGACGGGTGCCAGCGTGCGCGTGCTCGACAAGGAAGAGCAGATCATCAATTCGCCGCGCGCGGCGGTCTACTTCCCCTCGACGCTGATCATCCTCGAGGAATTGGGCATTCTCGACGAGCTCAACGAGATCGGCTTCAGGAACCGCGACTTCGGCACGCATATTCCCGAGTTCGACCATCATTCGGTCGTCACGACCGAGCCGATCGAGGGCATCCCCTATGACTACCAGCTCCATGCCGGGCAGCACGATGTCGCCCGCGTGGCGATGGAACATGCCAGGAAACTCGGCGTCGAAGTGCTCTTCGGACACGAGGTGCATGGCTATGAGGAGTATGACGACCGTATTGTCGTGATGACCTCTTCGGAGGAGGGCGAGCAGACCTATGAAGCCAAGTGGCTTGTCGGCTGCGACGGCGCGCGCAGCACGGTGCGCAAGCTCGCCGGGATCGAGTTCGAAGGCCACACCTGGCCCGAGCGTTTCGTCGCCACCAATGTCAAATTCCCCTTCCAGGAACTCGGCTACGAACAGGCCAATTTCGTGTGCGACCCGGTCAATATGGCGGTCATCGCCCAGCTCGACCGCGACGGCCTGTGGCGCTGCACATATATGGAGGATTCCTCGCTGCCGGAGGAGACTTACGAAGACCGCATCCACCAACGCTATGAATGGTTCATGCAGGGCCGCAAGGATTACGAGCTGGTCTCCTCCAGCCCCTACATGCTGCACCAGCGCGCCGCCGAAACGCTGCACAAGGGTCGCGTGCTGCTGGCGGGCGATGCCGCCCATGCGACCAATCCCTGCGGAGGGCTTGGCCTCACCTCGGGCGTATGGACCGGCATCGTGCTGGCCGACATCCTCGGCGCCGTGCTGCGCGGCGAGGAGGACGAGGAAATCTTCGACCGTTTCAGCGACGAGCGGCGGCGGGTCTTCTGGGAAGTCGTCACCCCGGCGGCGACCGAGAACAAGCGCATGCTGCAGGAACAGGACATGGAGCAGCGCAAGAAGGACCTCGCCAGTATCGAGGCGCTCAATACCGATCCGGAAAGCGGCGCGCTGCTGATGCTCTTCGCCTACAAGGTGATCGGCGATGTGCTGCGCGAGGGATCACGCTGGGCCGACGCCGATCCTTCGGACCGGGTCGCGATCAACTTCAAGGACCGCAAGGGCCAGATCCATTGAGCCAAGAGCCGTCGAAGTCCTACCGGCCACAGGATCTGCATGAAGCTGGCAGCGAGAATCCGCTCGAACTGGCTGCACAAGGCTTCTTCTGGACCGGCGGCGAACTGGTGGATCACCCAGTGGCCGGCAAGGCCATGCGTGGTCAGCAATATGTCGAATACTGGGTCCCGCGCAAACTGACGCACGACCTGCCGATCGTCATGATCCATGGCGGCGGAGGACAGGGCACCGATTTCCTCGGCACGCCCGATGGCCGCGAAGGCTGGGTGCACTGGTTCGTGCGGCAAGGCTGGGCCGTCTATGTCGTCGACCGACCGCAACACGGTCGCAGCCCTTTCAATCCCGAGTTCCAGGGCGAGATGGGCAGGCCGGGACCGACGATCTTCCTCGAGCGGCTCTTCACCCGGCCGCAGGATTTCGAGGACAATTATCCGCAGGCGCGGCTGCACGACAAATGGCCGGGCACGGGCACTATGGACGATCCGTCCTTCCTGTCCTTCCTTGCCGGGACCGGCCCGACACTTGCCGACCACGCGGCTGCCCAGACAGACGCCCAACGCGCGGGCGCCGAACTGCTCGACCGGATCGGACCCGCCATCATCTTGTCCCATTCGGCCGGTGGGCCGCCGGGTTGGCTCCTTGCCGATGCGCGACCGGAGCTTGTGAAGGCCATTGTCGCTGCCGAACCGCTCGGCCCGCCATTCGAGGCAATCAGCGGTCCCCTGCCCTTCGGCGTCACCCATGCGCCGCTGACTTACGATCCGCCGCTGGGTGAAGGCGAGACTCTCGCTAGCCAGGACATGCCTTCACCAGGCGATGGCCTCGTGGCCTACAAGGTGCAGGCGGATCCGGCTCGCCGATTGCCCAACCTGTGCGACATGCCCGTCGTCGTTGTCACGGCAGAGGCAAGCTGGATGGCGGCAGATAACCACGCCATGGTCCATTTCCTGCGCCAGGCCGGTGTCACGGTCGATCACATGCGGCTGGAGGAGCACGGCATTCACGGCAATGGCCATGCCCTCCAGCTTGAGACCAATAGCGACGAGGTAGCAGCCCTGATCCATTCCTGGCTGGAGGAGAAGGGGTTCTGAACCTGCCGAAATAATCGTTACATTATATAATTAGTTTGCTAAGCTCTGGCAAAATCGGAATCATCAAGGGAAAGACGGATGCGTAAGGCAATCTCCTGGGCACTTGCAGCCAGCATGCTCGCCACACCACTCATGGCACAGGACGTGCTGACCAGCCCGGATGCCGGCGACTGGCCGCTTTATGCGCGCAATCATCAAGGCGATCGCTATGCGCCCATGACCGATATCAATCGCGGCAATGTCGACCAGCTCGAACAGGCCTGGATGTTCCGCATCAGGCCCAATGGCGGCGGCAGCTCGATGGCAGGCACGGTGCCGGTGGTGATCGACGGGATCATGTACCTGCCCACGGGCGATGCCGTCGTCGCGCTCGACGGTAGCACGGGACGCGAAATCTGGCGCCACGAGATCGAGGACGGCACGGCACGCCGCGCGGTCACCTATTGGCCTGGCGATGCGTCGCATGGCGCTCGCCTCTACTACAATCCAGGCAATTCCATTGTCGCCCTTGATGCCGCGACCGGCGAAGTCGATCGCAGCTTTGGCGACAATGGCGAGGTGACCTGGGACGGTGCCCGCTATTCCTACCCGCCGAGCATCTTCCGCGACACGCTGGTGATCGGCGCCTGGACGCCGGAAATGGACAGGGCCGGACCGGAAGGCGATGGCGACATGCGCGCCTTTGATGCTGTGTCGGGCGCAGCCAAATGGCGCTTCAACACCATTCCGCACGAAGGCGAATTCGGCAACGACACCTGGCTCAACGATAGCTGGCGCGACCGTCCCGGCGCCAATATGTGGATCTGGTACACCACCGCCGATCCCGACACGAATACGCTGTATTTCACCCTCGGCAGCCCCGGCCCCAACTATTATGGCGGTGGCCGCCCGGGCGACAATCTCTTCGCCAACTCATTGGTCGCGGTCGATATCGAGACTGGCGAGCGCAAGTGGCACTTCCAGGCGATCCACCACGAATTGTGGGACTGGGACCTTCCCGCCCCGCCCGTACTTGTCGATCTCGATGTGGATGGCCAATCCGTCCCCTCGCTGGCACTGACCGGCAAGAACGGACTGATGTACATTCTCAACCGCGAAACAGGCGAGCCCATCCACGGTGTGAACGAGATGCTCGTGGCGCGCGGCGATGTGCCGGGCGAATGGTACAGCCCGACCCAACCGATTCCGGTCAAGCCCGAGCCGCTGCAGCGCATGTGGTGGAGCCCAGACCTTCTGGTCACTGCGGAAGATACCAGCCAGCAGCATGTCGATGCGTGCCAGGCGCTGCTCGATTCCTATGGCGGTTATTTCTTCAACTCGGGCCCCTTCACGCCCTTCTTCCTGCATGAGGAAGGCGACGAGCCGCGCGCATCGATCAACATGCCGCATAATGGCGGTTCGGTCTGGGGCGGCAGTGCCGCGGATCCCACCAGCGGCTACATCTTCATCAACATCACCGAAGGTGGGTCGATCGGCTGGATCGAAGCGCGCGATCCGGATGGCAATTACGGCAATGGTACCGACGGCTCGACACAACCCTATGACCGCGGCAGCCTGACCGGCCCCGGCGCCTATTCGGGCTTCCTTGCTCCCTATGAAACGGAGGACGGGCGAAGCATCAACATGTCCTGCCTGCGTCCGCCCTGGGGCCACATGATCGCCGTCGACGGCAATACGGGCGAGATCGCCTGGAAGGTCAATCTCGGCACCACACCGCAGCTGGAAGAAGGAAAGCGCGATACCGGCGCCAATAACTCGGCAGGCGGCGCGATGGCCACAGCCGGGGGTCTCGTCTTCATCGGCGCGACCAATGACGGCATTTTCCGCGCTTTCGATTCCGACACCGGCGAAGTCGTGTGGGAAGAGCAGATGGAATATACGGCCAACACGATTCCGATGAGCTATCGCGGAAGCGACGGAAAGCAGTATATTGCCGTGGTCGCGACCGGGGCTACCGCTTACGGCCTGGTGATGCGCGAAGGCGGTGGCGGCCCGGCAAACAATGAAGGCGTCTACGTCTGGGCCCTTCCGGACGATTGAGGCCCGGACGATTAAGGAGAGTGATGATGAAGCTTCTGACCGCGCTGGCCGCCGGTACGGCCCTCATGGCAAGTTCCACTCAGGCCCAGGAAGTCCGCACGCCCGAAGGCGCGCTGATGGATACATCGCAGGACATTGCCTATGAACCGGGCGAGCTGACCGAAGCCCAGCTCAACGCATCCAATGCCGACATCTTCACCGGCGGAGGCATGAACGTGTTCCGCCGATTCCCGCGCGAAGCGACCGAGGACATGGTCAATTTCTACGTCAACGCGCTGGCACTGGACTCGCTCAACCCGATCCAGTTGACCTCGACGCAGCAGATGATCCTGACCGGTGTAGGATCGATGCAGATCAAGCTGTCGGCCGGCCAACAGGGCGATCGTCTCTACAATCTAGATGGCGGCTATGCGGGCGGCACGGGTATCCGCTTCTTCCTCCTGCGCTATCCCGACGAGGATGTCGTGAAGCAGCGCTTCGCCGATGCGGGCTTCGCTGAACCTGAATTCGTTTCGAGGGGCGACGGCCTCAAGCAGGCGCTGGTCAAGGATCCAGGCGGCTTCGACATTGTTCTTCTCATCGCCCCCGGCGCCCAAGACAATGCCGATGACGGCGTGGGCATTGGCATTGGCGTCTCCGATCTCGAACAAAGCCGCGCTTTCTACCGTGATTTCGTCGGCCTCGAGGAGCTCGAGCCGGTGGAAGCAACTGTGTTGGGCACCACGCTCTATCCCTACCAGTTCAACGAAACCATCGTGATGCTGTATGAAGCGATGGGCAGCAATGCCGATAATGGCAGCGCCGGCATCCAATATGTCGTGTCGGACGCCCCGCTCGCTGCGGCGCGCGGCGAACATCGCGATATCGCAGTGGAAACCCCGCTCAACGTGCTTGGCGGGTTCGGACTGATCACCGTCTGGCTCAACGATCCCGACGGGGTAACCAACTACTTCGCCCAGGTAGGGCGCGGGCCACAGACTGCCAGCGCTGTGGACTGAACGAAAAAGGGGGCCACAGGGCCCCCTTTCCTTATCCGGTCTCTCGGATTGCGCAGCTTAGCGCTTCGCCTCCATGATGTAGGTAGCGAGCAATGCAATCTCTTCATCGGTCAGCTGGCCGCCAAAGCCCGGCATTGCGCCCTGGCCATTGGTCACGCGGCTGATAATGAATGCCTCGTCCATGGCATTGTTGCCGTCAAGCGAAGGACCGATGTGGCCCGTGCCATTGGCATCGCCCATCACGTGGCAGGCGCCGCAGGACCAATTGGCGAAGATCGTACGGGCTTCTTCCATCTGTTCGTCGGACAGGCTGGCGGTTGCCGCCTGCTCTTCTGTCACTTGCTCTTCAGTCGCCTGATCTTCAGTCGCTTGTTCTTCAGTCGCCTGATCTTCAGTCGCTTGTTCTTCAGTCGCCTGATCTTCAGTCGCCTGATCTTCAACAACCGACTCCATGGCCGGCTCTTCCATGGCCGGTTGTTCCACGACCGGCTCGTCGCTCGGCATGGCCAACGCACCGGCAACGGGAACTGACAGGATGGCGACAGCAAGTGCTGCCATTGGTGCCTTTGTCCGATTGCCAGAGGAATCCCTGTTCTTCGCCATGTTCCACTTACCCTTTCAAACTCTGTTCCGAGGTTCCGAATATCGGCCCTTGTCAACGAACGGTATATCTAAGCGAAGATTTACCGCCGATTTACGTGGTTTTCCCCCAAGAGCAATTTTCGGACATTGTCAACTATGCTTTGCCCCACACCTTTGGTAAGGGTGGTCAAAGCCAACGCGAACGGAGAGGCGCATAACATGGTATTCAAAATCAGGCACGTGGCACTTTTGGCATCGACGGCAATGCTTGCCGCCTGTGGCGGTTCGGACGCCGATACGGTGGAACTGCCCTATGGCACCGCTCAGCAGCTGATGGCCAATGAGGTGCAGCCAACCGCCGACATCTATTGGGGTGCGGTGAAGTTCGAGAGCATCCTCAACGATGATGGCACGGTGACCGAGCGCGACATCCGTCCGGAAACTGACGAGGATTGGGCAACTGTAGAGGCTTCCGCCGTTCACATGGGCGAATTGGGTGCAGTCATGCTCACCCCGGCTTATGCCGATGGTCGCGGCGACGACTGGAGCGACTTTGCCCAGGGTCTGATCGACGTTTCCGCCCGCGCCGCGCAAGCCGCTGCCGACCACGACCCCGATGCTGTCTTCGAAGTCGGCGGCACGATGTATAATGTCTGCCGCGCCTGCCACCAGATGTATCCCCCGGAAGAGCTTCCTGAAGGCATGACGGTGGAAGACGTGCAGCGTCCGAACAATGACGAAACGCTGGAAGAATATGTCGCCGGGGACCAGACCTAGGCGCATGCCGCCCACAAATCGCCTCTTTCTGCTACTCGCAGTGGCGGCCATGATGCTGTTGCCTGAGGCAGCAGCATGGGCGCATGACGTGGCCGAAGGCGACAAGGCCTTCGTGCGCACGATAGACGGGCCGGCGATCTTTCCCTTCCTCTATCTCGGCGCCAAGCACATGGTGACCGGGTATGATCATATCGCCTTCCTCGTCGGCGTGGTCTTCTTCCTGCGGCGGCTGAAGGACGTCATCCTCTACGTCTCGATGTTTACAATCGGCCATTCGACCACGTTGATGGGCGGCGTTCTGCTGGGCGTAGGCGCCAATGCGTACATCATCGACGCGATCATCGGCCTGTCCGTGGTCTATAAGGGCGTCGAGAATATTGGCGGCTTCAAGAAGATCGGCCTCAATATCGATACGAGGCTGGCCGTGCTCGTCTTCGGTCTGTTCCACGGGCTGGGTCTGGCCACCAAGATGATGGACCTCGAAGTTTCGCCCAATGGACTGCTGACCAACCTGATTGCCTTCAATGTTGGCGTCGAAATCGGCCAGGTCATCGTGCTCACCTTCGTGGTGCTTCTCTTCAATGCCTGGCGACAACGGGCCAGCTTCGATCGCTACGCCCGCGCCGCCAACATCCTCCTCATCCTGGTGGGCGTGGCGCTCACCGCAGTGCAGATACAAGGATATCTCTCGTCATGAACAACAAGACCCCCCTGATCCTTGCTGTCGGCGGCGTGGCCGTGGCAGCAATTATCGTCTTTTTCGTCCTGCCGGCGGAAACCGGATACGATCCCACCGGCGTGGGCGAAGCGACCGGCCTGACCGAGATCGCCAACCCGGAAAATGCGGAATTCGAGCGAGGACAGGCTCGCATGGCAACGCAGGACGTACTCTTGCTGGGCGCGGATGCCCCTGCAGTGACGGAGGGCGTCAGCGATAGCTGGGAGATCGAACTGGCACCTTTCGAATCGGTCGAGTTCAAGTACGAGATCGCCGAAGGGCAGCCGATGGCCTTCCGCTGGGAAGCGACCGGTCCGGTCAATTACGACATGCACTCCCACCCCTATGAGGGCGGCGTGGAGATGACCGAGAGCTACAGCATCGACGAAGCACAGGTCATGGAAGGGACATATATTCCCGCCTTTACCGGCATTCATGGCTGGTTCTGGGAAAATCGTTCCATGGACAATGTCACTCTGAGGCTCGAGGCGACAGGCGCCATGACGCACTCGACCGTGTTCGGCAGCACCGCTGTACAAGAGCGTCCGATCGAAGGCGCAGGGCCGCGTCCCGAAGGGTCCGCGGAGGGCCATGAGATGCAGGCCGGCGAATGATTGGCCAATGATACAATTGGCGACAAAAAAACCGGATTAAGTCAAATTCGGGCCTGTATTGGGCCTTGTTGAGACATGGCCAATGCGGCTAGGTTCCCGCGCGATTGCGATGGGGGCAGCCTGTCGCCATGCGAGAATTGGGAAATGGGAGTGATCCACTTGCGTAAAGCAACTTTCGGCAAAGCCGGCTTCGCCCGCCGGGCCATGCGCCTTGGCGCGATTTCGACGCTGGCCCTTGCCGCCGCAGCCTGTACTGCCAATTCGGGAGGCCCCGCTTCCGCCAGCAGCGCCGTTCCGGCCGAGAGCTTCGACTATGTCGGTTGGGACGCCTATCTCGGCGGTGCTGAAAGCTCGCAATATTCCGCTCTCGACCAGATCAACCGGTCCAACGTCTCCCAGCTCGAAGTTGCCTGGGAATTCCCCACCGGCGAAGGGTCCCCGCCGCGCTTCAACCCGGTCGTTGGCGGTGGGCGCATGTATGTTCTGGCTGGCGATGGCAATCTCGTCGCGCTCAACCCGGCTACCGGTGCGGAGATCTGGCGCAGCGATATCGAAGGTCGCATTGGCGCCCGCGGCATCAATTACTGGAGTGATGGCAGCGACGAACGCCTGATGGTCGTCAACAATGGCATGCTGCGCGCGATCGACGCCAAGACCGGCCAGTTCATCGCCGGTTTCGGCGGCGATGGCGGGGTCGATTTGCGCGACATGCTGCGCCCGGACGGCACCGCTCCCAACGGCCCGCTCGGCAATGACAATCCGGGCCGCATCTATGGCGACAACATCATCATCGCCCTGCCCGCCGGCCATTACGACTATGCTTCCTCGCCTGCCGATATCGGTTCCTACGACATCCGGACGGGCGAGCTGAACTGGGTCTTCCACGTCGTCCCGCGCCCTGGCGAGTTCGGTTCCGACACCTGGCCCGAACAGGATCGCGAGAAATTCGGCGGCGTGCACAATTGGTCGGAATTCACCGTCGACCAGGACCTTGGCATTGCCTACATGTCGACCGGTACCGCGCGCTACGACTTCTATGGCGGCAACCGCGAGGGCGACAACCTCTTCGCCAACTCGATCGTGGCGCTCGACGCCAATACTGGCGAGCGTATCTGCCACTTCCAGACCGTGCACCACGATTTGTGGGACTATGACCTGCCGACATCGGTCAAGCTGATGACGATCGAGCACGAGGGTGAGCAGGTTCCGATCCTGATCCAGCCGGCCAAGACGGGCTATCTCTTCGTCCTCGACCGCCGCGACTGTTCGCCGATCTGGCCCATCATCGAAACCCCGGTGCCGCAGTCCGACGTGCCGGGCGAGCATACCTCGCCCACCCAGCCGATCCCCTCGCGCCCCGAACGCTTCGGTCGCGACACCTTCACGGTGGACATGATCAATCCCTACCTCCCCGGGGAAGACCAGGCCCGTGTTCGCGAACAGCTCGAAGGCGCGCGCAATGACGGTATGTTCACGCCGCCCAGCCTCGGCGTCGGATCGGTCTCCAACCCCGGCCATAACGGCGGTGCCAATTGGGGGACGGTCGCTGCCGACCCCGTGCGCAAGCGCATCTATGTCGTCAGCCGCGAAGTGCCGCTGCTGTTGAACCTCAATCCCGACAATCGCGAATCCGCGCTGGAGGCCATGCCGAACAGCGACGATCCGGACGTGATGCCCTACCGCTGGCCGACCAATTTCTGGCTCCAGCCCAATGGCATGGTGCCGATCGAACCGCCGTTCTCCTTCCTCACGGCTTACGACATGGAGACCGGAGACAAGCTCTACGAGATCCCCAATGGCGAGATCCTGACGCTTGAGGAGCAGGGCATTACCGGCGTTGGTGCACAAGCACCGCGCAGCGGCCCCGTCGCAACCGCCGGCGGGCTCCTGTTCGTCAATACCGCCTCGGACCGCGCCTTCCGGGCCCGCGATGCCGATACCGGCGAAATCCTTTGGGAATATCGCTTCGACGCCGCCACCGAAGGCGTGCCGGCCGTCTATGAAGTCGATGGCCGCCAGTACATCACCGTGCCGGTTGGTGGCGTAGGCCACTTCCTTGGCGGACTGGGCCTGCCCGAACCGGGTGAGAGCAAGTACGTCACCTTCGCGCTGCCCGAGTGATGACGATGCGCACGAGCTGGCTTCATCTGGGTATTGCTTCCGTCGGCCTCCTGGTCGGCGGCTGCACCACCAATGGCACGACCGAAATGGCCGCGGCAGAAGACCTGACCAAGCTTCCGGCCCCGTCCGATGACTACCAGCCCGAGCTGACCGCATGGGGCGAACCCGATTTCCGGGGCGGCTGGCCGATCGACCATCTCAATGGCCGCACCCCGTTGCAGCGCGCTTCCGAGCACGGCAACCGCCAGCTCCTCACGCAAGAAGAATTTGCCGAACGTACCGGCATGGTCGAAGCGCTGGAGCAGCGCTACCAGAACGAGGATTCCACTGACACGATGGGCATCGGCCACTGGGCCGAAGTCGCCGCAGCCAATCGCCGGACCTCGTGGATCACCTCGCCCGCCGACGGACAGCTTCCCGCTTTCACTCCTGAAGGCCAGCGCCTGTCGGACGCCATGCGGTCAACCTGGGCTGCCGGGCAGCCCTTCGATACGTGGCTTGATTTCGACAGCTGGGACCGTTGCATTTCCCGCGGCCTGCCCGCCTCGATGTTCCCCTTCATGTACAATAATGGCATGCGCATCTTCCAGTCGCCGGGCATTGTCGCGATCCAGATGGAGATGGTGCACGAGACCCGCATCATTCCGACCGATGGCCGAGCGCCCATCCCCACACGGATCGATCACTGGCTTGGCGAAAGCCGGGGCACCTGGGAAGACCACAACACGCTGATGGTCGAAACCACCAATTTCAAGCCGGGGCCCTCCGCCACCAATATCGGCACCACCGGCTCTCCGCGTGAAAACGATACGCCCGTGAGTGGACAGGCCCATCTGGTCGAACGCTTCCACATGGTCGGGCCGGACGAGATCATCTACGAATTCACCTGGACAGACCCGGTCGTTTTCGAACAGCCGTGGTCCGCACGCCTCGAATGGCAGCGTGACGATGACTACGAGATCTTCGAATATGCCTGCCACGAAGGTAATGTGCAGGTCCGCAACTATATCAATGCGTCGCGCGTCGAACGCGAAGGCGCAAACCAAGCCGGAGGATCGAATTGATTACCCGTAGCGCCATCGCCAGCTCCTTGCTGGCAACGGCAATTGCTGTCTTCCCCGCGACGGCGCAGGAAGTCCCCGACGACCTGACCGTGATGCCGCCCGTCCCTGACGATTACCAGCCGCCGGTCACGCCTTGGGGTGACCCGGACCTGCGCGGCACCTGGCCGCTCAACGATTTCGCCGAGCTACCGGTCAACCGGCCGGACCAGTACGGCGATCGCTTCTGGAAGACCGAGGCCGAAATCGCTTCCGAGCAGGGCCGCGTCGAGCAGCTCGAGGAAGCCTATGAGAACGAGGACGAGGAAGGCACGATCGGCCTCGGACACTGGATCGAATATCAGGGCGGTGCGCGCCGTACCTCGATGGTGGTCTCCTCTCAGGATGGCAAGCTGCCCGGCTGGACCGATGAAGGCTATCGCCGCTCCGCCCTGATGCGCGCGAGCTGGGTCGGCGGCCAGACCTTCGACTGGGTAACCGATTTCGATAGCTGGGATCGCTGCGTGACGCGCGGCTTCCCCGCCTCCATGTATCCGTTCCGCTACAATAACGGCGTGCGCATCTTCCAGTCGCCCGGCTATGTCGTAATCACGCTGGAAATGCTCGGCACGCGGGTGATCCCGGTATCCGGTGAAGGCGAACATTGGCCGGCCTCCATGTCCGCCTGGTTCGGCGACAGCCGAGGACGCTGGGAAGACCACAATACGCTGCTGGTAGAGACGACCAATATCAAGCCGGGCGCCTCTGCGCTCAACATGGCGACACGCGGCGTGCCGCCCAACAATACGACGCCGATGAGTGAGAGTGCAGTGGTGACCGAACGGTTCCACATGATCGGTCCCGACACCATCACCTACGAGATGACACTGGATGACACGGTCATCTGGGAAGAGCCGTTCACGCTCCGCGTGAATTGGACGCGCGATGACGACTACGAATTTTTCGAGTATGCTTGCCACGAAGGCAATGTGCAGCTGCGCAATTACATCACCGCATCGCGGGCCGCCCGCGAGCAGGAATATGCCCGCGGCACGCATGTCGAACTGCTCGATCCCGATGCCGGCCCTCCGCCGTCGATGGATCCGGCGAGCCGGGGTGTAGGGAATAACGAAGAGTCTTGAGGGGGTTTGCGGGACGGCTGGTCCTCCCGCCTGAATTACTAGGAGAGATGAAACATGGCTAAGCTCAAAACTACGATCGGCAAGGTGCTGGCAGCGGCTTCGCTGGCAGCGCTGGCTGCCACTTCCGCTCCGGCACAGCAGGTGCCGGACGACCTGACGGTAATGCCGCCGGTACCGACCGATTTCGATCCGCCGCGCACTGCATGGGGCGATCCCGACCTGCGCGGCATGTGGCCGATCGACAATATTGCCAGCATCCCGATGAGCCGTCCGGCGAATTTCGGTGATCGCTTCTGGCTCACCGAAGAGGAATTCGCCCAGCGCCAGGCCCGTGCTAGCGGTTCGGACGCTGCCTATGAGCGTGAAGACAATGCCGGCACGATCGGCATGGGTCACTGGGTGGAATCCGACGCTTCGGGCCGCCGTACCTCGCTGCTCGTCTCGCCTGCCGATGGCCAGCTTCCGGCCATGACCGAATGGGCGCAGAACCTCTACGAAACCGGTCGTTCGAGCTGGACGCCGAACACCATCCACCAGTGGATGGACGATTTCGACACCTGGGATCGCTGCGTAACGCGCGGCTTCCCCGCCTCGATGTTCCCGTTCCGCTACAATAACGGGATCCAGGTCATGCAGAGCCCGGGCTATGTCGTGATCAATCTCGAAATGATCCACGATGCCCGTGTGATCCCGATCCTGAGCGGTCCGGAAGAAATCGCAAGCCGTCGCTGGCCGGAAGAAGTCCGTACATGGATGGGTCAGTCGCTCGGCTATTGGGACGGCAACACGCTGGTTGTCGAAACCACCAACATCAAGACCGGTGACAGCGCCACCACGGTGGTTTCCGAACGCGGCCCGAGCCCGTTGAACATGGCAACCATGGGCGTTCCGCCGTGGAACACGATCCCGACCAGCGCCGAGGCGAAGGTCGTCGAACGCCTGACCATGACCAGCCCGGACCACATCATCTACGAAGC
Organism: uncultured Altererythrobacter sp.; assembly: GCA_913056125.1. Classification (GTDB taxonomy): domain Bacteria; phylum Pseudomonadota; class Alphaproteobacteria; order Sphingomonadales; family Sphingomonadaceae; genus Alteraurantiacibacter. The sequence goes on along the minus strand of CAJXNC010000003.1, from coordinate 132,624 downwards.
GACCTATTCGGACCCGCAGGTCTTCGTCGCTCCGTGGACGGCCCGTCTCGACTGGACGCGCAACGATGAATACGAATTTTTCGAATATGCGTGCCACGAGGGCAATGTGCAGCCGCGCAACTACATCACCGCAGCCCGTGCCGGCCTTGAGGCTGTCGAGGATCCGGGTGCAGGCGAATCCGGCGGGTAATCCTGTAGGTGACACAAGGGTGGAGGGTGCGACTTGCTTGGTCCGCGGCATTGCCGGCGGGCCTGGCGGGTTGCGCCCTCGCCATTTTCGCTCCTGCAACGGCGCAGGAAACGGACCTGGTCACGGTCCCCGACGTTCCGCGCGATTACCAGCCCGCTACCACCGAGTGGGGTGATCCGGACCTGCGCGGCACCTGGCCGATCGACCATCTCAATTTCACCCCTCTCCAGCGGCCTGCCGAGCAGGGGAACCGCTATTTCCTCAATGAGGAGGAATATGCCGAGCGCAGCGCCATGCTGGCAGCGCGCGGGCAGAACTACGCTACCGAAATCGAGGAAGAAACGATCGGCATGGGTCACTGGGTCGAACCCGGCGATGCCAACCGTCGCACCTCCTTCCTGATTGCCCCTGCCGATGGCCAGCTTCCCGCACTGACCGAGGAAGGCCAGCGGCTCGCTGCGACCAAGCGCAGTTCCTATATCGCCGGGCAGACCTACGACACACCGCTCGATTTCGACACCTGGGACCGCTGCATCACGCGCGGCCTCCCCGCCAGTATGTTCCCGTTCAACTACAATAACGGGATCCGCATCTTCCAGGCACCGGGCATGGTCGCCATCCAGATGGAAATGGTCCACGAAGTGCGCCTTATCCCGCTGGGCGAGGATTATTCCGCTCCACATGGCAACAGCTTCTGGCTCGGCCAGAGCCGCGGCCATTGGGAAGACGGCAATACGCTGGTTGTCGAAACCACCAATTTCAACGGTCTGGGTTCACCCAACAATGTCGGCACTTGGGGTTCGCCGCCGCGCAATGACGTGCCGCAGAGCGAGCAGGCCCACATGGTCGAACGCTTCACCATGACTGGTCCCGACACCATCACCTACGAAGTGGATTACGAGGATCCGGAGATTCTCACGGGTCCCTGGACCGCGCGCCTCGATTGGCAGCGCGACGAGGATTACGAGCTTTTCGAATATGCCTGTCACGAAGGCAATGTGCAGATCCGTGGATACATAACTTCGTCGCGTGCGCAGAGGGAACAGGCGCGCGGCAACGACCAATAGAGAGAGGGGATTTCCAGACATGAAGTATCGCTTGATGGCCGCCTGCCTGCTGCTGGCCGCATCCACCGGTTGTTCGGCCAATTCGATTTCGGAAGGCCCGGTCGAAACGGCACAAGGCCTCGTTTCCGGTGCACCCGGCGACATCGAAGGCGTTACCGTGTTCAAGGGCATTCCCTTTGCCGCACCGCCTGTCGGCGATCTGCGCTGGGAACAGCCGCAGCCGGCCGCATCGTGGGAAGGCGTGCTCGAAGCGACGAGCTGGGGTGATAGCTGCATACAGAACCCCTCGCCCGAACGTTTCCCGCCCAACTCGGCAACCGACATGCCCGACAGCCCGGGAATTTCGGAAGACTGCCTCTACCTGAATGTCTGGACACCCGCCGAAAGCGCCGATGAGAGCCTGCCGGTCATGGTCTGGCTCTATGGCGGCGCATACAATGAAGGCGGCGGCTCTTCGCCCTTCAGCCAGGGTAACCAGTTGGCCGAAAAGGGCGCGGTTGTGGTCACCTTCAACTACCGTGTGGGCTCGCTTGGCTTCTTTGCGCACCCTGAACTGACTGCCGCTTCCGAGCATGGCGCCTCGGGCAATCAGGCGCTGGGCGATTCCATCGCCGCGCTCCAATGGGTACAGGACAACATTGCCGCCTTCGGTGGCGATCCCAGCCGCGTGACTATCTTCGGCGAAAGCGCCGGCGCTGCCATGAATGGCGGCCTTGCAGGCGCCCCGCCCGCGGAAGGCCTGGTGCACCGCGTGATCAGCCAGTCGGGCAACTGGATGGGCCTCTCGATCGCGCAGATGACCCCGCGCGAGCGGGTCGAAGCGCAGGCCGCTAGTGCCGGCACTCTCGCTGAACTACGGGCGATGGACGCTCAGGACGTCTTCGCCAATATTCGCGGCCAGGGCATGATTATCGACGGCTATATCATCCCCGAAGACCTCTCGGTTGCATTCGCCAATGGCCGCCAGCTCAAGGTCGACGTGCTGACCGGTTCGAACGAGGATGAAGGAAGTTTCACCGGCGCTTTCGGCCCGCCCGCGACGCTGGCCAGCTGGGAGCAGGGAGAAGGTTTCCGCTGGGGCGACCTGGTCGAACTCGGCCGTGCCGCCTACCCGGTCACCACCGATGAGGAAGCCGCCGCCGCAAGCACCATGCCCTTCGGCGACAATATGAGCTGGCTGCACCGTCAGTTCGCCGAATACCAAGCCGGGATTGGCCAGAACGCCTACCACTACTGGTTCAAGCACGATCCGCTCTACGATCCCGACCGTGCAGACCTGGGCGCCGCGCATACGGGCGAAATTCCCTATGTCTTCGGCAACCTTTGTGCCCCGCGCACCTATCCGGGCGGTTCATCTGTCGATCTGATGTGCGGCAATCCGGACGAAGAAGCGTTCGCCGACATGGTCTCGCAATATTGGGTGAACTTTGCCGCCACCGGCAATCCCAATGGCGAAGGCCTGCCCGAATGGCCATCGGTCGACCAGCTCGGCCCGAACGAAGCCATGCTTCTCGACGGTGCGGATACTGGTGTCGGCCCGTGGCTGGGCGAAGCCAAGATCGCCCTGTACGATGCCATGTTCGAAAGCCGCGTGGCAGAGCCGTTGGGGATTGCCAGCGACGAAGAGTAGAATAACGATAGGGGGAGAGGACATTGTCGAGATTGCGCGGGGCCCTGCTTGGGTCGGCCTGCCTTGCGGGAGCTATAGGTGCCTCGGCACTGGCGCAAGGCAGCGAGATGTTCGTCGGGCAGCAGCTCGACACGGGTCGGGCGGTCTACGCGGCCAATTGCGCCGTCTGTCACGGGGAGACCCTGGCAGGCGGGCAATTCGCCCAATCGCTGACGGGTCCTACCTTCCTTGCCAATTGGGGTGATGTACCGGTCAGTGAATTGACCGAGTACATCTCCTCCTCCATGCCGCCCGGCGGGACAGGCAATCTGGCCGAAGAGGATTACCTCGCTCTCACCGCGCTGATCTTCCATGAAAATGGCGGAACCCTCGAACTGCCGGTCACGGCAGATCTGGCCACGATGATGCCCCCTGCCCCTTCGATAGAGGAGCAAAATGCGCTCGGCATTGGCGGCATCTCGCCCATGGTGCCAATGCCGGATTGGCCCGAACCCGTGGACCGCTTCGCCAACTACACTCCGGTCACGCAAGACATGCTGTCGAACCCGGCGCCCGAGAACTGGCTGACCTGGCGGCGCGGCCATAACGGCCAAGGCTACTCACCACTCGACCAGATCAATCGCGACAATGTGAGCAACCTCACGATTGCATGGGCCCAGGCCCTGCCTGTCGGCCCAAACATGCACGAGCCGATCGTGCGAGACGGTGTGCTCTATACCTTCGGCTTCGGGGACGAGGTCTTCGCCTTCGACGCCGCCGATGGTCGGCCGATATGGCGCTATCAGCGCCAATTGCCGGCGGACACCACACCGCTTTCCAAGAAGACCATGGCGTTGTGGGACGACATGCTGATACTCGCCACGTCGGACCTCCACATGATGGCACTCGATGCCCGCACCGGACGTCCCGTATGGGACGTCGAAGTGCCCGACGCTGAAGAGCTGCGTTCGAATGGCGGTCCGCTGGTGGCTGAAGGCGTGGCCATGGTTGGCTTCGCCTCCGGTCGCGATGGCGGCAGCGTAATCGTCGCTTTCGATGCCGAGAACGGCGAGCATCTCTGGACCTTCAACACGATCGCGCAGGAGGGATCTCCGGGTGGCGACACGTGGAACGGCCTACCCAATGAAGCTCGGCATGGCGGTTCGGTCTGGACCTCCGGAACCTATGACGCGGAGACCGGGCTTGCCCTGTGGGGCGTGGCGCAGACCTACGACACCGGCCCGCTTCGCGACCTGGTGCCCGGCGAGAACAATGACGGGCTCTACACCAATTCCACACTCGCCTTCGAGCCGCGGACAGGTGAGCTCGTCTGGTATTTCCAGCACGTGCCCAACGACCAGTACGACCTCGACTGGGTGTTCGAACGCGTGATCGGCGAGGTCGAGGTCGATGGCGAAGATCGTCATGTCGTCATCACCGGCGGCAAGGAAGGCCTGTTCGACACGATAGATGCAGCGACGGGAGAATATATCTCGACCGTCGACATGGGCTTCCAGGATTTCATCATCGATATCGATCCGGTGACTGGCCGCAAGACAGCCGATCCGGCCAAGACGATCGGCCGCGACCGGCCTTCCGTCTTCATGTGCCCGCACGCAGGCGGCGGACGAAACTGGAGCCCGACCACCTTCAACCAGGAAACGCGTCGCCTCTATGTCAATGCGCGCGACACCTGCATGGAATTCCGTCCGGTGCAGGAAGGTGGCTTCCTGACCAGCGGTGTCAGCGTTTTCTACTCCGCCCCGCCCGACAGCGATGGCAATTTCGGCTTCATCCAGGCGATCGACATGGAGACCGGAGAAATCGTTTGGGAGGCGCGCCAGCGCGCGCCTTTCGACATGGGCATGCTGGGAACTGCCGGAGGGGTGCTGTTTACCGGTGGCATGGATCGCCAGTTCATCGCCTATGACGAGGAAGATGGCAGCGTGCTGTGGCGAACCGGCCTGACCGGCGTACCCAATGCTTCACCGATCACCTATTCCGTCGATGGCCGGCAATATGTCGCCGTCGTCACCGGCATGGGCAGCCCGCTCTCGCTCGGCCTTCCCGGCTTCACGCCGGAGATTCCGGTCCCTGCGGTCAACTCGTCATCGGTCTACGTCTTCGCGCTTCCCGAGGAGGAATAAAAAAGGCCGCCCCGAGGGGCGGCCTTTCTTGTTCAGGGCGTGTCCGCGCTCAGTAATAGATGCCGAGCGTAAAGCCGATTGCACGGCCACAGAACACGATCACGATCCAGATCAGCAGCGAGATGATCGCCGCAGTCTTGACCGCCTGCGGAGGCGATGCGGAGCTATCCCACTGATCGACCGTCTTGTACGTGACGAAGTGGAAATAGAGCATGTTCAGGCCAACCACCACGAACAGGCCCATCTTCGTCAGGAAGTAGGGGTTGATCATGTAGCTGCTGGCCTTGCTGATGAACAGCAGCGTGCCGGTGATCGCAGCCACCACGAAGCCCAGCCAGGTCCATTTCAGCGTATCGGCCGATACCTGGGTAACGGCCTGGTTGGTCGAAGCCTTGCCCAGCATGCGCAGGTCCATGACAAGGATCGTACCGATCACGGTAACCAGCGCCATCACATGGACGGTTTCGATCATCGGGAATGCCCACAGGCTTTCAGCGATGGACAGGCCCATTGGAGAATACTGGATCGATTCCCAGATATTCGTCGGTTCAGGATAAATCATTTCTCTTCTTCCCCCTTAAACCGGCACGTAGGCGATCCAGCGACCGCACAGCATGATGAAGAGCCAGAGGACGATCAGCAGGATCGAAGTCGTCTTCGCGCCCGAGCTTGCGGCCCAGGCTGCACCGCTGGCCGCGGCCTTCGTCCGCACCGACTTGATGAAGCCAAGCGAAAGGAAGACGGTCACCAGCAGGACGAGCATCTTGATCCAGAACACGGCGTTGACCATGTTTCGAATCGGTTCGGCGGTGATCATGAGCAGCCCACTAAGGACGATGACCAGGAGGCCGTACCAAATCCACGGAACGTAGCGACCGGCGACCTGTTCGAGTGACAGGTCCGTTGCTGCTTTGCCGTGTACGCGCAAGGTGAACATCAGCGTGGCGCCGAATGCTGCACCAATTGCGAGGATGTGGAACACCTGCGCAATGGGGACCATCCAGAAGTTGGTCACCATGAACAGGCTCAGCGAAGTCTCGGTGATCCAGAAGGCGAAATCGAGGAGTACGGTCGTCCTCAGCCAGTCTGTGATGCTAAAGAGAAAGTCGAATATTAGGTCGAACATCAGACAAGAATTCCCCCAATCTGGCACCTGCCGCATGGCGAGATGCATGTGATTTTCCAGTCGACCCGGCCTATCCACCAATCGCAGGCCGGGTGCGAGTTATTTACCGTAACAAGCGGCGTGGCGCCGCGTTACATCGAATGCAAATTCAGACCTTGCTTTGATCTGGCGCAAACGCGCTAGCCTCTTCCCAATCCCTAACCAAGCCCTCCTAAGGTGCCTGGCCTGATTCGCGACAATTTGTCACAAACTCGATCTCGACTTTCCATCGGCAATTGGCAACGGAAAGCGGACAAATTCAAGACGGACCAAACAATCTAGCCGCGTTCAGGCCGCCGAACGCTGCTAGTGCAGGCGGTAGGCCATTGTCAAAAGATCGATGCACCTTTAGGACAGAATCAACTAACGCCGACACTGCAGGACAGCGTTCGGTGTATTCCGGGAAGGCGGGAGAAGGATTTATGCGGAAGGCGAAAAGCCTTTGTCTGACAGCGCTGCTGGCAACCACATGCGCCACGGGAGTCTTGGCGCAGGACGCCATTCCAGAAGGCGATTGGCAAACCATCAATCGTGACCTGGCCGCGACCCGCTATTCACCACTCGACGACATCAACCGCAGCAATGTCGGTTCGCTCAGCGAGGCATGGTCGTACCAGATGCGCGCCGTGAACAACGCGGTTCCGCTGGTCGTGAACGGCAATATGTATTTCACTGCCCAGAACCGCATCGTCGCGCTTAATGGCGCGACGGGTGAGGAACTCTGGGTGCACAATGCTGCAGAAGGTACTGGCGGCTATTCGGGCCGCGGCCTCGCCTATTGGCCGGGCGAAGGCGATATGGGCCCGCGCCTGCTGGTTACGCAAGGCACCTTCCTGGTGGCCATCGATGCGGCCAGTGGCGAACTCGTTGGAAGTTTCGGTGACGGCGGCAGGGCCGACATGGTCATCGGCTATGGCGGCACACCTACGATCAGCGGCCATGTTGCCGTTGTCGGTGCCGCTTCTCTTGAAAATCCGCAAGGTCCCGCAGGCAATCCGCGCGGGTTCGACGTCCGCACGGGCGAGAAGCTGTGGGAATTCGATACAACCCCTGATCCGGGCGAACCGTTCTCCGAAACCTGGGGGGCAAACTCATCGGTCGGTCGTGGCGGCACCAATATGTGGGGCTTCGCAGCAACAATCGATGCTGCCAGCAAGACGGTCTACCTGCCCATCGCGGGGCCCGCGCACAACTATTTTGGCGGGGATCGCCCCGGCTCCAACGTCTACGGCAATTCCGTCGTCGCGGTTGACCTGGAGACAGGGGAATACAAATGGCACTTCCAGACCGTGCATCACGACCTGTGGGACATCGACATGTCCTATGCCGGTTCGCTGATCCCGGTCAGCACGCCTGAAGGCACCCGCATGGCGCTGACCAATGTCGGCAAGTCCAGCTATGTCTACATCCTCGACGCCGAGACCGGTGAACCGGTCCATGCAGTGGAGGAAATGCCCGTGCCGCGCGGCGATGTTCCGGGTGAGTATTATCATCCGACCCAGCCAATTCCGCAGGTCACGCCGCCGCTCAGCCGGATGACGATGAGCTATGGCGATATCGTGACGGCAGAAGACACCAATGCGGCCCATTCGCAGGCCTGTCTGGACATGTGGGATCGTGCAGGTGGCTTCTACAATGCCGGGCCGTTTACGCCGTTCATGTATCACATCCAGGGCGAGCCGCCGCAATCGACCATTCAGTTCCCCGGCGGTACCGGCGGCGTGAACTGGGGCGGCACCGCCGCGAACCCGGAAACCGGCGTTTTCTACGTAAACACACAGGACGGCTCACTCGTCGGCTGGGTCGAACGAGTAGAGGGCGACCAGCCCTACAGCTTCGACGCCACTTCTGCCCCGGCCTACGACCGCGCGAGCGTGGACGGCAAAGGCCCATTCTTCTCTTTCAATGCTCCCCTGAGTGGCGAATATGACGACAATGGCCGCGCGGTTGGCCCGACCGCGCCTTGCTACAAGCCGCCTTGGGCGCGTTTGACCGCCGTCAATGCCAATACCGGCCAAATCATGTGGGCGGTTCCCCTCGGAGTTTATCAGGATGAGGACGGGAACGACCTGTTGCTCGGCAACTCCGGCAGCGCCGGGCCTACGGTAACCGCCGGCGGTCTGGTCTTTGTCGGAGCAACCAATGATCGTCGTTTCCGGGCCTTTGACGCAGACACCGGTGAGCAGCTATGGGAGACCACGCTCAACGGTAATGCCAACGCCAATCCGATGTCCTATCGGGGAAGCGATGGCGAACAATATGTCGCCATAAATGCCAGTGGCAATCTTATGGTGTATTCTTTAGGACGCTAATTTTTGCATACAGGAGAGGTTATGCGGGGGATTAAGACTTTCACCACGGCTGTTGCTGCGGCTGCGCTCATGGCGCTTGGCTCGGCACCGGCTTCTGCCGAACACCATGAGATCGATGGTCATCCGAATCTCAACGGCGTCTGGCAGGTACTCAACAGTGCCAATTGGAGCCTCGAGCCGCACAATGCCGAGAGCAATCCGATTCCGGCGGCCGACCGTCTTCTGGGCGCCATCGGTGCAATTCCGGCCGGCCTCGGCGTGATCGATGGCGGCGAGATTCCGTATCTTCCGGAAGCTCTCGAGCGTCTCGAAATGCATCGCGAAAACGTGATCTATCACGATCCGGAAGCTGCCTGCTACCTGCCAGGCATTCCGCGCGCGACGTATATGCCGTATCCGTTCCAGATCATTCAGGGCAATGATGACGACATCCTGATGGCCTATGAGTACGCCTCGGCCAATCGCGTCATTCACATGCAGGAAGTCGGCATCCCGCCGATCGACACCTGGATGGGCACTTCCTACGGCGAATGGGATGGCGATACGCTCGTCGTCACCACCCTCGCCCTGGGTCCGGGCCTGGTCAAGCTGCCCAAGGGCGAGATGATCGAAGGCGTGACCTGGCTCGACCGTGCCGGCAACTATCTCACCAACCACGCCACCGTGGTGGAACGCTTCACCAAGGTGGGTGAGAACCATATCGAGTACGAAGCGACGATCACCGATCCGACGATCTATTCGCGCCCCTGGACCATCCGCATGCCGCTTTACCGCCGCATGGAGGAAAACGCCCAACTGCTCGAGTTCAAGTGCGTACCGTTTTCTGAAAATCTGCTCTACGGTGACTTAATCGAAGAGCAAGGTGAAGACTGATAAACGGACATAGTCAAAGATCTTCTGCGACGAAGTTCCGCAAGTTTAAACAAGGAGTTACCAGCCATGCAGATGAAGAAGCTCAGCGCTGCCGCGATCGGCGCCGTGCTGGCGGTAACGGGTGTCGGCGCTGCTGCGCACCACTCGTTCGCCACTGAATTCGACCGCAACAAGCCCGTCCGACTGGAAGGCAAGGTCGTGATGTTCGAGTGGGTTAACCCCCACTCCTGGATCCACATCGACGTGGAACGCAATGGCGCCACCGAACGCTGGCGTGTTGAGGGCGGCGCTCCGTCGGCCCTGCTGCGTCGTGGCTGGAACAGGAACTCGCTGCCTGCGGGTACCGACATCATCGTGGACGCCTTCCAGGCTCGTGACGGTGACACCCGCGCTTCGGCTGCGGAAATCCGTTTCCCGAACGGTCGCGAGCTGTCGCTCGGCAACCCGACCACGGAAGCCGTTGCTGCTGCTGCACGTCGCGCCGGCAACTAAGACACTTTCCGGTCCAGTCCGGAAAACCCGAAGCGGGGGTCTCTCACGGGGCCCCCGTTTTCGTTTGGGGAAGACACGAGCCGGCTTGCCAAACGGGCCGCCATCGGCAAGATTATAACGAACGTTATAATAATGGTCGTTGGAGCGTGAGGATGTCCCCCCGTAAACTGGCGCTGACTGGCGCCTTGGTCGCACTTGCATGGGTCCTGCCCGCAACAGCCCAGCAGTCCCAACCCGCGTCCTGCCTGCCGCAGGGCATGTTCGGACAGATGCAATACCAGTCGGTCGAACAGCACCCCGACGGTCGTGTAACCTTTCGCCTCTGTGCTCCTGCCGCGCAGGAAGTGAGCGTGACCAGCAGCGATATTGCCAATGCGATTCCTCCCGGCGCCGGTCAGCCAATGACCAAGGACGAGTCAGGCCTGTGGTCTGCCACCACACCGGTTCCCATCGCGCCAGACAATTATCGCTACAATTTCCAGGTCGATGGTGCGCGTGTGCCCGATCCGTTGGCGACAACCTTCAGCCGCGAACGGACCGGCATCAATTCAACCGTCAATATCGAAGGGCCCGAAGGCGCCTTCCAGACATACAATCCGGAAGTCCCGCACGGCATGGTCAGTCATATCGAATACTGGTCCGATGCAATCGACGCCAAGCGGGAGGCCTATGTCTATACACCGCCCGGTTACATGAACGGGTCGGAGAGCTATCCGGTTCTCTACCTCGTCCACGGCATCGGCGATTCATCGGATAGTTGGACGCAGGTTGGCCATGCCAATTACATCCTCGACAACCTCCTGGCCGAGGGCTCAGCCGAGGAAATGATCGTGGTCATGCCTTTCAGTCATACGCCGGATCGCCCCGGCCTCGACGTGCTGGACAATCGCGATTTCGGGAATGACCTCCATGAAGACCTGATCCCCTATATCGACAGCCATTTCCGCACCATTGCCGACACCAGTCACCGCGCCATGGCAGGGCTATCGATGGGCGGCGCGCACACGATCCGCTGGGGCCTCACTCGACCCGACGTCTTTAGCGAAATCGGCATCTTTTCTATGGGGCTTGGCCTGGGGCCTGACGATATCGCCAACTACACAAACGAAAACCACGCCGCGCTGGCCCGTTCGGCCGAGGAAATGGACCTGGTATATCTCGCCATGGGCACGGAAGACTTTCTCTACGGCACGGTCGCACCTACGCGCGCCATGTTCGACGAGGCGGGCATTGAGCACATCTATAATGAGAGCGGCGGCGGGCACACCTGGATCAATTGGCGCCGCTATCTGCACGACTTCTTGCCGCGCCTGTTCCAGGACTGACTAGCGCAGGACCTGCTGGATACGCGGCCTGATTTTCAGGAACGCGCGATAGGCATGCTCAAGCAGGAACAGGACGATGCTGGAGCGCGCCAGCAGGCCGAGCGGACGGAGCAAGGGAATTGCCCGCCACATGGCCGCAAAGGCAGCGGCCCCGCTCAACAGTTTCCCGTCTTCCATGGCATGGAAGCGGGCCAGCAATGCATCCTGTGATACCGGGCATGAGCCAGCCGACCGGGCATCGACGAATTCGATAGCCCCGTTCTTGTCGAGACGGCGCATGAGCGCGATCTCCCTGCGACAGAGAGGACAATCGACATCGTGCCAGACGGTCAACTTGTCAGGCATGAACCTGGAGATCGTACATCATGGCGTCAGCCAGCAAACGCCCCGATAGCCAGGCATCTTCCACCGTTGGTCCACGCAGCCAATCGCCGCAAACTCCCAAACGGGAAGATCGGTCCCAGATGAAATCCTGCTTGACCGGCTCGGGCAGAGCATAGCGCCATCGATGCACGGCATGGTGCACCGCCCTTGGCAATTTGCCACCTACGCATTGGGCGAATGCTCCCATGAGTTGCTGGGCGACGAGCACGGCATGCTCTTCGAGATGATCTTGCGACCAGCCCTTATCCGCCTGGACTACCCAGCACTCCGCCGGCCCACGATCGGGCTTTGAATTGTTCCGCGATGCGCGGCCAATGATGCCCGTGTCGCAAAACCAGTCCTCCTGCAGAGCAACCGGCTGGTCAAACGCCAGGATCAATGTCCAGCACGGGCTCGAATGTGCCTGTTCGGCCAAGGCCGAAGCGACAGGATCGACTTCGCGGAGAAGCTCGGCCGCCTGTTCAGAAGGCACCGCAACAACCACGTGGCCGCAATCCACATCGTCCATTTCGGTTCCGTACAGGCGATAGTCTTCGCCTTTGGGAAGGATGCCTTCCACCCGGCTGCCGAATTGCACATCCAGCGCGTCGGCCATCGACCGCAACGGCGCATTCATCGCGGGAACGCCAACCCATTGGCCGGGCTGATCCGGAGGCCAATGATCTACGATGCCTTGTTCATTCCAGCGATGGAGCTGCTTCAGGAAGCGCTCGTCCTGCGCACCGAAAGACTGCGTACCATGGTCGAAACGAAGCTGGTGATTGGGGCCATCGTGGCGCCGCGTGGACATGCGACCGCCAGCCGCCCTGCCCTTGTCGAATAGCCGGACCGACAGTCCTTCCTGCTGCAATCGCGTGGCGCATGAAAGGCCTGACATTCCCGCGCCAATGATTGCAATATCGCAGTCGACCATATGTGCCGCGCCGGCCTCTTCCAACGTGAATCATTCACTTCGGACCAAGCGCCCGAAGGAAAGGGAGCATCGCAGCTGGATTTGGTGGGATGGAGTGCGGAACGGGAGGGGGGAAGGGTCCCGCGGGATTACCCAGCTGCGATGCATGGGCCTTCTGCACCCAAGCATTCAATTGGAAAATACGGACCAAGGACCATGCAAGACCGCATCAGGGCCCAGCCTGCTCTTGGAAGCTAGATCCCCGCTTCGACCGCCAGGCGAACCATGTCAGCCGCAGTCTGTACACCAAGCTTTTCCATGGCGATGCCGCGATGCATCTTCACGGTCTTTTCCGACAGGCCGAGTTCCCAAGCGATCTGCTTGTTGCGTAGACCGCTGGCAACCATCTGCATCACTTCGAGCTGGCGCGGCGAAAGATCCTTGATCTTCTCGGCGGCGCGGGCACGCCTGCTAAGACTCGGCCCGCTGGCATCCTCATCAAGCTCAACCTGCGAGCCGTAAAAATGGGTCAGTTCGCCATCGTCATCGAATACGGGCGCCACGACCACCGCGTTCCTGAAAGGCGTTCCGTCCTTCTTGTAGTTCAGGATCTCCACCATAACCGGCTTGCGCTCTTGCACGCCTTCCTTGATCGAGTCGGTCAACCATGGCTCAGTCGCAGGGCCGGCGAGAAAGCGGCAGTTTCGTCCGACGATTTCATCCTCGGAATATTGCGTCAAATCCATGAAGGCCTGATTGCAGGCAATGATCGGGTTATCCGGCTGCTTGGGGTCTGTGATGACCGAAGCAATCGGACTCGACTCTATCAGGGCCAGAACCGCAGGCTCGGCACTTCTTCTTGCCTTTCCATCCACGAGCGCAATCTAGCGAGGACTTCTCCGCTAATCCAGAGGCGACGCTCACCCGATGAACAGGCATGTTGTTCGGGGAAAGGGGCGCTAGCGGAAACAGAAGTCTTTCTTGCTTTCCAGTCGGGCCGCTTAACACCATATCGCCGCTCAATCGGGATCGCCTTCGGGCCAGAATGAGAAAAGAATGATCATGAATTTCAAGCGTCTTTCCGCCATGTTTACCGCTTCTGCCACGCTTGCCTTGGCGGCGAGCCCGGCCCAGGCAACCGACGGCTATTTCCTCAATGGCATCGGAGCGAAGGCCAAGGGTATGGGCGGCGTTGCCATTGCGGCAGCACAGGATGCCCTGTCGATCGCCAGCAATCCCGCTGCGGCAACGCAGTTCGACAAGCGTGTCGATTTCGGTGTCGAGATCTTCATTCCCGATCGCGGAGCGGAAATCAGCGGCAATGGCGCCGGCCTCAATGGCAGCTACAGCGGCAACGGAGCCAATCCGTTCATCCTGCCCGAGTTCGGCTACGTCCACTCCGTTTCGGATAACGTATCGCTGGGTATCGCGATCAACGCCAATGGCGGAATGAACACTGTCTACAAGACCAATCCCTTCGCCAGCTTCGGCGCTACCGGCAATGCCGGTGTGGATCTCAAGCAGGTCTTTATCACGCCGACCGCTGCGGTCGAGTTCGCGCCCGGCCATTCATTCGGCGTGTCGCCCATCCTGATGGTGCAAGGTTTCCGTGCCAGCGGCATCCAGCCCTTTACAGCTGCCTCCTCCGATCCCGCCAATTTCACCAATAACGGCACTGACTGGTCGGTCGGCGGCGGTTTCCGCGCCGGATATCTCGGCGAATTCGCGCCCGGCTTCAGCTTTGGCGCCTTCTACCAGTCGCGCATCTGGGCCAGCAAGTTCGACAAATATGCCGGCCTGTTTGCCAATCAGGGTGGGTTCGACGTGCCCGAATCCTATGGGGCGGGCATCGCCGTGCGCCCGGTTGACGGCTTGCTGCTGGCAGCGGATATCAAGCGCATCGAATATTCCGAGATCGGATCGGTCGGCACTCCCATTGCTCCGCTCTTCTCCGGCGTTCCTTTCGGCTTCACCGGTGGACCGGGCTTCGGCTGGGACGACATTACCGTGGTCAAGTTCGGCGCCAGCTACGATTTCAGCGACGAGTTGACGCTGCGCGCCGGATACGGCCGGTCGCAAAACCCGGTCCCGGCAAGCGAGACATTCCTCAACATCCTCGCACCGGGCGTGGTGCAAGATCACTTCACCGTTGGAGCGACCGTGGGCATTGGGGGCGGCAAGGAACTGACGGCCTATGCCATGCATGCGCCCGAAAACACCGTCTCCGGCAGCGGATCCATTCCTGCCCCATATGGCGGTGGTGAGGCAGACGTCTCGCTTGCTGAAACCTCCTTTGGTTTCTCCTTCGGTTGGGAATTCTAGGGCACCTCCAGCGCCTCCGCGACCCGCCGGTCGGCTTTTGATTCAGCGCAAGGACTCTTGAACTCTGCGACAGCAAATGGGCACCATCACTTGATTGGAGATGGGCCATGCCTCCTTTTTCGAGGCTTGTCGCAGAGGGCAAGCGAGCCATACCCGGAACACTGGTATTCGACGGCAATGCCGCACAGTCCGGCTATGCCATCAATGCCATGTGCTATTCGTTCAACGACGAAGCCAATCGCAAGGCCTTCGCCGCTGACGAAGAGGCTTACATGGAGCGATTCGGCCTGAGCGAAGACCAGCGCCAGGCCGTGCGCGATCGCGACGTTCTCGGCATGCTCGCGGCAGGCGGCAACGTCTACTACCTCGCCAAGCTTGCAGGCATCCTTGGCCTCAACGTGCAGGATCTCGGCGCGCTGCAGACCGGCATGTCGCTGGAAGACTTCAAGGCCAACCTCATGAGCCATTCGGTCACCGAGACCCATGTGGCCGACGATCCGAGGAGGGCGGCATGAGCGAGATTTGCGGAGGCATTTTCACCAGCCACGTTCCCGGCATCGGCAATGCCATTGCCAAGGGGCTGCAACAGGATCCTTACTGGAAGCCCTTTTTCGACGGGTTCAATCCCGTTCATGCCTGGCTTGCGGAAGAAAAGCCCGATGTTGCCGTGGTCTTCTACAACGACCATGGCCTCAACTTCTTCCTCGACAAGATGCCGACTTTCGCCATCGGCGCAGCACCCGAATACCGGCACGAGGACGAAGGCTGGGGCATTGCCTTCAAGCGCCCCTTCCCAGGGGATCCGGACCTGTCCTGGCACATCATCGAGCAGGTCGTGGAATCGGAATTCGATCCGGTGACCTGCCAGTCCATGCTGGTCGACCATGCCGTCGCGGTGCCTTTCGAACTATGCTGGCCGGGCGAAAATGCATTCCCCGTCAAACTGGTGCCGATCGCTATCAACACGGTTCAGCATCCCCTCCCCAGCCCCAAGCGTTGCCACGATCTGGGCAAGGCAGTTGGCCGCGCCATCGAGAGCTGGGGCGGCAGCGAAAAGGTGGTGATCTTCGGGACTGGCGGATTGTCTCACCAGCTCGAAGGCGAGCGTGCCGGGCATATAAATGTCGATTACGACAAGTTCTGCCTGCGTAACCTTGCGCCCGATCCAGAAGCGCTGCTGCAGCACGACACGCTCGACATCGTCGAACTGGCTGGAAGCCAAGGTGTCGAAATCCTCAACTGGATTGCCGCGCGTGGAGCCCTGCGCGGCTCGGTGCACGAACTCGCCAGCAACTACCATGTGCCGATCTCGAATACGGCAGCCGCTACCGTGCTGCTCGAAAACAGCGCGCGCGTGCACGCCTAATCACGGCTCTTGGCCGGTGGGGTCTGGCCGGGTGGAGCTTTCGCTTGGCCTGGCCTTGTCCTGTCTCTTGCGCGGTCCATTTGACCGGAGTCAAAGCACCCTTTCCCCATCCGCCTATTCTAACGACCGTTAGAAAGATTCGCGGAAGGAGAGGTTAGATGGTCCATTTCCCGCAGGAACCGATTTACGCCGATGTGCTTCGCCTCGTTCGTCTCGAAGGCGATATCAACGATCTCGAGATCGAGGGCGAAATTCCCGCCGAGATGGATGGCGCCTTCTACCGCGTCCATCCCGACCCTCAATTCGCACCGAAGGCCGGCGGTGGTGACCAGTTCTTCAATGGCGATGGCATGGTCACCATGTTCCGCTTCAAGGACGGCAAGGTCTCTTTCAAGCAGCGCTACGCCAAGACCGACAAGTGGAAGCTGGAGAACGAAGCTGGTCGCGCCCTCTTCGGGTCGTACCGCAATCCGCGCACCGACGATCCTTCGGTCATCGGCCAGCATCGCGGCACCGCCAACACCAATGTCCTGATCCATGGCAAGGACCTCCTCGCCATGAAAGAAGACAGCCCGTGCCTGGTAATGGACAAAAACTCGCTCGACACCGATGGCTATACCGACTGGCAGGGCCAGTTGCCGTTGCGGACCTTCGGCGCGCACCCCAAGATCGACGTCGAAACCGGGAATCTGTGCAACATCGCCTATGCCTGCGAAGGCGATCTTGCCCGCGATGCGCACTATTTCGAGATCGATCAGGAAGGCAACATCGTGCGCCGGGCGGATTTCGAAGTCCCCTATTACACCATGCTGCACGATTTCTGCATCGCCGGCGATTACATCGTGATCCCCGTCTCGCCCTATAATTCGGACGAGAGCGTGCTCGAGCAGGATCGCCCACATTTCTACTACGACCGCTCTCTGCCGACCTATCTCGGCGTGATGCGCCGTGACAGCGATGGCAGCGACATGCGCTGGTTCAAGCACGACCAGGGCATCTGCTCCTGCCATGTGATGAACGCCTTTGTCGAAGGCACCAAGGTACATCTCGATACGCCCGTCTCGAAGATCGGCAGCCTGCCCTTCTTCCCCGACAAGGACGGCGCACCGTTCGATCCCGAACTGGCGATGACCGAGCTGGCCCGCATCACCGTGGACCTGACCTCGAACGAGGATGTGGTCGAAAGCGTGACCAAGCTGGGCGAGGCTCCGGGCGAATTCCCGCGCATCGACGATCGCATGGCGGGCAAGCCCTACAAGCACGGCTACATGATCACCTACGACCTCGAGAAGCCGTATAACGGCCCTCCGGGCCCCTTTGCCGGCGTGATCAACTCGCTGACCCATTTCAACCTAGAAAAGGGCACCGAGGAAAGCTGGTGGTGCGGTCCCGACGGGTCGATCCAGGAGCCTGCCTTCATTCCGCGCAGCAAGGATGCGCCCGAAGGCGATGGCTGGCTGGTCGCCCTCGTCGACGACCATGTCCGCAATTATTCCGACCTGTGCATCTTTGATGCCATGAATGTCGCCAAGGGGCCGATTGCCCGGGCCAAGCTGCCAGTCCGCTTGCGCCAGGGCCTGCACGGCAACTGGGCACCAGCGGAGGCGCTCGCGGCCTGATCCTGCGCGAGCATCTTCCAGTCCAACTTCGGGTGATGTGCCATCCTCCCCCTTCTGGATGGCACATCGCCCGCTCTTTTTGTGCGAGCCACGCATGCGAATCCGCAGGGGGACAGTTCCCCCCGTAGTGTCATTCACAGGTTTGGATTGTTAGCTAGACGGCCGAACTGAAACGGCGCGAACTCTGCTGACGATAAGGGTCGAATGCTGCCGCAATGCTGCGCGCATAGGGCAAAGCATGGTGCGGGATCACCAGCATGCCGCTTTCGACCCGGGCAAGGCCCGGCTCAAGATAGGGCAGCAGCCACTCATGCGCCTGCTCGAGCAGGTCGGGCGAAACGCGCGCGCGGCCGCGGCACAGCAATTCCTGGATGATCGCGCCACGACGCCGGTCTTCCACGCTGCGCTCCTTGCCCAGCGCAACGGGTAGTTGTCCCTGGCTGAGCATCATCCGGTAGCGGCCGGAATTCTTCTCGTTCTGGACGAGGAGATCGGGGAACATGCTGATGGCCGAGGCACCAAGGCCGATCAGCACATCGGCCTGGTCGTCGGTAAAGCCCTGGAAGTTCCGCCGCAGCGTACCGGCAGTTACCGCCTGCGCCAACGGATCTCCCGGCAGGGCAAAGTGATCAAAGCCAACGGGCTCATAGCCTTCATCGACGAGCTTCTCGTGCCCCATCATCGCCATGCGGAAACGCTCTTCGGCACCAGGCAGGATCGAGGCGTCAATCTTGCGCTGGCGCGGCAGGAGCTGCGGCACATGGGCATAGCCGAACAAGGCAATACGATCAGCATTGAACTCGCTGGCATAGTCGAGCGATTGCTCAAGCTGCCCCCAGTCCTGTCCAGGCAGGCCGTACATAAGGTCGAAATTGAGCGAGGTGATACCGGCTTTGCGCAACATGGTGACCGATTTCTCGATCATTTCCTGCGGCTGCACACGGCCGATATTCTCCTGCAGGCCCGGATCGAGCGTCTGCACGCCAAGGCTGGCATTTGTCGCACCGATACCGCGCAGGACGGATTCCCACACATCGGTCAGTGTGCGCGGATCGAGCTCGATCGAGACGATCGGATCGTGCAGCGGAAAGTTGACCACGATCTGTTCGAACAGGCGCACGAAATCGACCGGAGTGATGGCGTTGGGGCTGCCCCCACCGAAGGATATCCGGCGTACCCGCGTTCCAGCGGGAAGCTGCATGGCCACCAGTTCGATCTCGCGATGGAGCGCATCGAGATAGCTCTCAAGCCGCTTGGCCTTGTTCGCCGCTGCAGTGTTGCAGCCGCAATACCAGCAGATCCGCTCGCAGAACGGGATGTGGACATAGAGAGATATATCGCCCGAAGCCGTCGCAATCGCATCGGCAAATCGGGCAGGCTTCACATCGTCGGAGAACTCCGCCGCGGTCGGGTAGCTCGTATAACGCGGAACCGGCGTCTCAAGCAGCTTGGGATGATAAGGCCACATGAGGGTGATTTGCGGCATCCCTCCCCGTATTTCATTGCCATAAATCAAGAATAGCGCCGAAATCGGGCTCTCACTTCAATCCTCGTCATCATCCATCAGGATACGCGCTGCAGACCCTTCGGGATCATCGAACTGGCCCGAGCGCATCGCCCAGAAGAAGGCGCCAAGGCCGATCAGGCCAAGGCCGATGGCGACAGGGATGAGGAAGAGCAATCCGTTCATCGCGCTGCCCTGACCAGGCGCAGCGAATTGGCAACTACAATCAGCGAGCTGGCAGACATGGCAATCGCGGCCACCAGCGGGGTCACCATTCCGAGCAGGGCAAGCGGGATAGCAAAGACGTTATAGGTGATCGCCAGTCCGAAATTCTGGCGCACGATGCGCATGGTTGCGCGCGAGGCCCGAACCGCGCGCGGAATGGACAAAAGCGAGTCCTGCATAAAGACGAAATCGGCCGCCTGCATGCCGACATCGCTGGCGCTGCCCGGCGCCATGGAGGCATTGGCTGCGGCCAGCGCCGGCCCGTCATTGAGCCCGTCCCCAACCATCAGCACCCTACCGCCCTCAGCCTGCAGATCCGCAATCGCCTCCTGCTTGTCGGCTGGCGAGACTGCCGAACGGGCCGTGAGTCCCAACTCGCCCGCTACGCGATCGACCGCATCGGCATTGTCGCCCGAAATGATCGATGCGGAGATGCCGAGCCGGTTCATTTCCTCCAGCGCCTGCGCGGCACCGGGTCGCAACTGATCGGCGAATGTGACGAGCCGCGTTGGGCCGCCTTCCACAGTGAGGGCAACGGCCGTGCCCGAAACCTTCTCCGGCCGGCGGAGTTCGACTTTCCTGCCTTCGAAAGTGCCGCTCATGCCTACGCCGGGAAGTTCCTCGACATCGGTCAGCGTGAGCGGTGTTACATCCCTGCCAGCAAGGCTGTCTGCAAGCGCCCGCGAGAGCGGATGACGGCTGTTCGAAGCCAGGGCGAGCGCCAGGCGTTGCTCCTGCTCGCTCATGGCATCAAGTGCAGCCGTATCGGGAACAGGCCTGCCCATGGTCAGCGTTCCGGTCTTGTCGAGCAGTGCACGATCGACAGTCGCAAGCCGTTCTATCGCAGAGCCATCCTTCACCATGATCCCTGCACGCAGCAGCGATCCGCTGGCAACAACCTGCGCGACCGGAACCGCCAACCCGAGGGCGCACGGACAGGTGATGATGAGCACGGCCACGCCGATAACCAGGGACTGGTACCAGCCTGCCCCGGCGATCAGCCATCCGATCACGGCGAGCGCGGCGAGCGAATGGACGGCCGGTGCGTAGAGCCGCGCAGCACGGTCTGCGATGCGAACATAGCGGCTGCGGTTCTGCGTACTCGCTTCCATAAGCCGCGCGATTTCAGCCAGCGTGGTGTCACGGCCTGCATGGCTGACCCGCACATCGACCGGTGCATTGAGGTTGAGCGTACCGGCCAGCACCTCGTCGCCTTGCTGGCGGGAAACTGGCGTGGTCTCGCCAGTCAGGAGCGACTGGTCGAATGCGCTACTTCCGCTGATGATTTCGCCATCGGCCGCAAGCCGCTCGCCCGCCGCCACGCGCATGACCATGCCCGGAGCAAGCTCCTCGGCTGCGGTCCACGACAAAGCGCCATCCTTGCCCAGCACCAGCGCACCCGAGGCTGCCTGTCCCAGCATGGCATCGATGGCATGGCGAGCCCGGTCGCGCATCATCGCGTCGAGCACGCGGCCCGCCAGCAGGAAGGCCAGCAGCATCAGTGCCCCGTCGAACCAGGCATGTTCCCCGCCGACAATCACCTCGTACAGGCTCAGACCCGAGGCGACGATCACGCCGATCGAAATCGGCACGTCCATATTGGTCGAGAAGTGCTTGAGCGCGCTCCAGGCGGATTTGAAGAAGGGCCTGCCCGAATAGGCAATGGCGGGAAGCGCGATCAGCGCGGAAATCCAGTGGAACAGCTGGCGGGTTGTGCCCTCGGCCCCGGACCAGACCGAGACGGATAGCAGCATGATATTCATGCCCGCAAATGCCGCGACCGCAAGGGGGCCGAGCAAAGGCTTCACAGCGCTGAAAGGCTTGGCCACATCGCGCCGCTTGCGCCGCGATTCGAAGCCGAGCTTTTCCAGTTCCTCGGTCAGGCGCTGGTCGTCGAGCAGCGGGTCGTGGCTGATGGTAACAGTGCGCGCGGTCAAATTGACGCGCGCACTTGCCACTTGCGGCAGGGCATTCAGCCCCCTCTCGATCTTGCTCATGCAACCGGCGCAATGCGCCGTCGGCACGGCAAACACGCTCGTGTCGTAATCGTCAGGGAGGGCTTGCTGCGCGCTCACTGCAAGTGGATTTCCTCTCGCCATTCAGCGCCCGCCGAGTTCACCTGCAGGCGCAGGGTCCAGCGGCCCGCAGGCAAGGCCTCGGCGCTGACATATTCACCCGCAGCAACACGCTCGAACGTCATGGGCATGTCCGGTTGGCGGCCCAGCGGATGGCGGGCGATGGCGGTGACAATGGCAGGGTCCGGCGCACCATGAAGGGTAAGCGCCAGCATGCCATCCTCCCGCCATTCTTCCTCGGCGCGCCAGCCAAGGGCGTCCTGCTCGCGCGCATCTTCCAGCCAGCCATTGAATTGCTGGCTGGCGACATAGGAATTGTCCACCACCGTACCACCAAAGCTGCCGATGGCGATGCTGGCCATGGTGAAGTTCACGGCAATGATGACGCCGAAGAATGCCACCATCACACCCAGCATGTGCCACCCAGTGAAACGACGGAACATAATCAGCCTCCCGGAGTCTCGAACTGCGCATCGACGGTGTCGCTTTCCGCCGCTTCGTCAAGCGAGACGACGGTGAAGGCAAAGTCCTGATTACCCGTGCCTCCAGGCGCGATGACATAGACGCGCAGGGTCTCTGTCTCGTCGGCCGGGACGGAAACGGTAAACTCGCGTGCCGCCCTCTCGGCGCTCATCTCGTCGGTCCACATCATACCTCCTTCGAGACCTTCTAGCGAGACGCGCATGTCGCGCGGGCGGCTTTCCATGTTGCGCAACTTGACCGTGTAATTGTTGCGCACACTGCCATCCTGCATCAGCGTATAGGCCGGATTGCGGTCCGGTGCAGCCGTGATCTCTGTATGATCGCGCGTTCCCAGCAGGAACAGCAGCCCCGCGCCGATCGCGGACCAGATCACGAAGTAAGCGATCGTACGACCTCGCAGCAGCGCCTTCCATGCGGGACGAACGGGCGCACCCTTGGCCTCGGCTTCTGCATCGTCCAGCGTGACATAGTCGATCAGGCCGCGCGGACGATCGACATCCTTCATCACCCGGTCGCAGGCATCGATGCACAGACCGCAGGTAATGCAGGAGATGTCGGGGCCCTTGCGAATGTCCCAGCCGGTGGGACAGACGGCAACGCACAGATTGCAGTCGACACAGTCGCCATAGGCATCCGGGTCCTTCTGCGCTTTCTTGATGCTGCCGCGCGGCTCGCCGCGCCAGTCCTTGTAGGTAACCAGCAGAGAATGCTCGTCCATCAGCGCGCTCTGGATACGCGGCCAGGGGCACATGTAGATGCAGACCTGCTCGCGCATGAAGCCGCCCAGGACGAATGTCGTCGCGGTGAGGACGGCCACGGTTATGTAAGCTGCAAGTGCGGCATCACCCGACCAGAAATCCCGCACCATGGTCGGCGCGTCGGAGAAATACATGATCCACGCGCCGCCGGTCCAGAAGGCGATGACGAGGTAGATCGCCCATTTGGCGAGCCGCCGCATGACCTTGCCCCAGGTCCAGGGCGCCGCTTCCAGCCGCATGCGGGCATTGCGGTCACCATCGACGAAGCGGTCGACATGCTGGAACAGGTCGGTCCACACCGTCTGCGGGCAGGAATAGCCACACCATGCCCTGCCCACCGCGCTGGTGACCAGGAACAAGCCGATGCCCGCCATGATCAGCAATCCGGCGACGAAATAGAATTCGTGCGGCCAGATCTCGATGTCGAACATGTAGAAGCGGCGATTGGCCACATCCACCAGCACAGCCTGGTCCGGCGCATAAGGGCCGCGATCCCAGCGGATCCAGGGCGTCCCGTAATAGATGCCCAGGGTGACGACCATGATCAGCCACTTGAAGCGGCGAAACAGGCCGTCGATCCGCTTGGGATGGACTGATTTGCGGGCCTGGTAGTCGCCCAACGGGCTATGATGAATTACCGGATCATTCTTGTTCATCTGGTTCCATAACCGCCGGGTCTGCGGCGACCTCCACGAAGTCTTCACCACCCCCCAGCGAATGGACATAAGCCGCCAGCATCCGGATTGTCGCCGGATCGAGCCGCTCTTCCCATGCCGGCATCACGCCATGCCTCGGATCCATGACCTGATGACGAATAGCCTCCCTGCTATCGCCATAAAGCCAGACAGCATCGTTCAGGCTCGGCGTGCCGAATTCCCGCAGGCCTCCACCATCCTCGCCATGGCACACGGTGCAGTTATTGGCGAACAGTTCCGCACCCGCAGCACTGCCTTGGCCGCGCCCTGTCAACGACAGGACATAATCGGCAACCTGGTCGACCTGTTCTCCCGACAGGATACCATCGCGGCCAAAAGCCGGCATCTCGCTGGTGCGCGTATCGGCACCGCCCGGCTGGCGAATGCCATGGGTAATCGTGTATTCGATTTCCTCCATATTGCCGCCCCACAGCCATTCGTCATCGGTCAGGTTCGGATAGCCTTCCGACCCGGCGGCATTGGCACCATGACACTGCACGCAATGGACGCGGAATGCTGCGGCACCGCCGGCTACGGCCTGCGTCATCAGCTCTTCATTGAACGGAAGCTCGGCTAGCGGCGTAGAGGCAATCGCCTCGAAAATCGGCGCGCGGCGCGATTCTTCTGCAGCCAGTTCATCGGCCAGCTGGCCACGGCTGGACCAGCCGAAATAGCCACTAGTCGCCCTGTCGATCATCGGGATCGCCGGATAGACGATCACGAAGCCGATTGCCCACACGATCGTGGCGTAGAAGGTCCAAAGCCACCAGCGCGGAAGCGGGGTGTTGAGTTCCTCGATGCCGTCCCATTCATGACCGACAAACTCGGTACCCGTCGGGTCGTCAATCCGCTTATTCCCCATCGTGCCCATCCTTGAAAATCATGTTGGCAGCGTCTTCGTGATGCTTCTTGGCGCCGGGCCGGAAAGCCCAAACCGCAAAGCCGATCCACAGCAGGGTCATGGCCAGCAAGCCCCAGCTATCGGCGATCTCGCGCAGCAGCGTGTAGGTTTCGAGACCGCTCATCGGCCAGTCTCCCCGCTCAGCACTTCCTGCGCCGCGGCGGAATTGACATCCACCATGGTACCCAGAACCTGGAGATAGGCGACCAGCGCGTCCATTTCGGTGATGCGGTCAGGATCGCCATCGAAATCGCGCGCCTGTGCACCAGGATAGCGGGCCTGCATGTCGCCGGCCGGCACGTCGGGATCGGCCTGTGCCATCAAGTCCTCACGCGCTGCCTCGATCCCTTCTTCGCTATAGGGAACGCCGACCATGCTCAGCGCCGAGAGATTGTCGGCAATGTGCTCGAAATCGAGCCTTGTTTCGGCAAGGAAACCATATTGCGGCATCACGCTTTCGGGCACCACGCTTTGCGGGTTCTCAAGATGCTGCACATGCCATTCGTCCGAATAGCGCCCGCCCACGCGTGCCAGGTCCGGCCCGGTACGCTTGGAACCCCACTGGAAGGGGTGGTCGTACATGCTTTCTGCCGCCAGCGAGTAGTGGCCGTAGCGTTCCACTTCGTCACGGAACGGACGGATCATCTGGCTGTGGCAGAGATAGCAGCCTTCGCGGACATAGATGTCGCGCCCGGCCTGCTCCAGCGGCGTATAGGGCCGCATGCCCTCCACTTCCTCGATCGTGTTGTCGATCCAGAAAAGCGGTGCGATCTCGACGATACCGCCAATGGCCACCGTTACCAGCGCAGCGGCGCCAAGCAGGGTGATATTTCGCTCAAGCCTGGCGTGGCCCTTGACCACTTCCTTCACTGCGGGATCTGCCATGTTGTTATCGCTCATCATGCGTCTCCCTTACTCGGCCGGCTCTGCGACCGCGGGACGGTCAGCGTCGGGATTGTATTTTGCGGTGGTGAGCGGCGCTTCCTCGCGGATCTTGCCCGCAATGGTCTGCCAGATATTCACCACCATGATCACCGCACCGGCGAGGTAGAGCAGGCCACCAAACGCGCGGGCGACATACATCGGCCACATGGCACTGACTGTCTCGGCGAAGCTGTTCACCAAATAGCCGTCGGCACCATATTCGCGCCACATGTAGCCCTGCATCATGCCGGCCACCCACATGCTCGCCGCGTAGAAAACGATGCCAAGCGTGGCGAGCCAGAAATGCCAATTGACCATGCGGAGCGAGTAAAGGCGTTCACGACCCCACAAGCGCGGCGCGAGGTAATAAAGCGCAGCGAAGGTAATCATGCCATTCCAGCCAAGTGCGCCGGAATGGACGTGGCCAATGGTCCAGTCTGTATAGTGCGACATGGAATTGACTGCCTTGATCGACAGCAGCGGGCCTTCAAAGGTGCTCATGCCGTAGAAGGCCAGCGCCCAGACCATCATGCGGATAATCGGATCGGTACGGATCTTGTCCCATGCGCCGTTGAGCGTCATCAGGCCGTTGATCATGCCGCCCCAGCTGGGCATCCACAGCATCACGCTGAACACCATGCCGAGCGTCTGCGCCCAGTCGGGCAGCGCGGTATAGTGGAGGTGGTGCGGCCCTGCCCAGATATAGAGGAAGATCAGCGACCAGAAGTGGATGATCGACAGGCGGTAGGAATAGACAGGCCGTTCGGCCTGCTTGGGGACGAAGTAGTACATCATCGCCAGGAAGCCGGCAGTGAGGAAGAAGCCCACCGCGTTATGGCCGTACCACCACTGGGTCAGGGCATCCTGCACACCCGAGAAAAGGCTGTAGCTGCGCGAACCGAGAAAGCTGACCGGTACCGCCAGGTTGTTGACGATATGCAGCATGGCAATGGTCAGGATGAAGGCGAGATAGAACCAGTTGGCCACATAGATATGCGGCTCCTTGCGCTTCACGATCGTACCCACGAAAACCGCGAGATAGGCGACCCAGACAATGGTCAGCCAGAGATCGACATACCATTCGGGCTCGGCATATTCGCGCGACTGGGTAACACCAAGCAGATAGCCGGTTGCCGCCAGCACGATGAAGAGCTGGTAACCCCAGAAGACGAAGCGGGCGAGGCCGGGAAAGGCGAGGCGCGCGCGGCATGTGCGCTGGACGACGTAGAAGCTGGTCGCGATCAGCGCATTGCCACCGAATGCGAAAATCACAGCACTGGTATGGAGCGGGCGGACGCGTCCGAAATTGAGATAGGGTTCGAAATTGAGCTCGGGGAAGGCAAGCTGCAGGGCAATGAAGAGACCGGCGGCAAAGCCAGCCATGCCCCAGAAAAGCGTGGCAATTACGCCCCAGCGAACCGGATCGTCATCATACTTCGACTGATCGTTCGCAGGCCGCAACCAGTTGCCGGCCACGTCCACGCTGGAACCATAGAGTGTCCACCACAATCCGATTCCGGTCGCAATGGCGACGATCGTCATGTGGATGGCGAAGAGACTATCATGGGCCAGCGCCGCAGCCATGATTGCCAGGATGAGCAGACCGAACCATGTGCCTGCGCGAGTCGTTAGAGCTTCCATTGACCATTCCCCTGAGAACGCGCCGCCAATGCCCCTTGCTGATGGCGAGTCTCATTGACCATCATCAAATTTTATTTCGCAGGCGCGAAATCTTTGAATTGCACGATTTGCGTTCAATCAATGTTGGAGACGGACTCGTAGAGCATTGGGCGCGTGTGCCGCAAGGAATTGTCAGGCTGCAAGGGGCAGCCGATGCGGCGATACGGAGAAGTCATGATGCGCAAAGTTCTTGCCCCGCTGTCCACGGCAATCGCCCTGGCCCTGGTGAGTGGCCTTGGCGCCACCCAAGCCAGTGCGCAGGATGCCGATTCGCGCTTCCAGGTAAAGCTGCTGGCCACTGCAGTTCTGCCCGATGGCGAAATCGACAATGTTATCAATGCCGGCCCGCTTCCTGCTGGTACGCAGACCGAAGCAAACAACAATGTCGTCCCCACCGTGGCGATCGAATATTTCTTCACGCCTAACTTCTCGCTGGAGACGATCTGCTGCGTAACCCAGCACGACGTTGACGTTTCGGCAGGCGCACTTGCCGGTGCCGAGGCGGTGTCTGACGCCAAGGTCATCCCGGCAACCTTCACGCTGAAGTATCACTTCAATCCCGGTGGTGTGTCGCCCTATGTCGGCGCTGGCCCGACCTACTTCATCTGGATCGATAGCGATCCGGGCGCGGACACGATCCCGCTTGGCGTGACCAGCCATCACATGAGCGATGAAATCGGTTTTGCCCTTCAGGCCGGCATTGATGTGCCGATCAACGACAGTGGTTTCTCACTGTCGCTCGATGCGAAGAAGTACTGGGTCGGCTCGACCGCCACCTGGTATGCCGGCAATGCCGTGGCAATCCAGACCGAGCACAATATCGATCCTTGGGTACTGAGCGCCGGCTTCGGCCTCCGCTTCTGATCCGGAGATCATCGGGCTCTCTTGGCCCGGAACACAACGAAAAGCGCGGTCAGCCTTGGCTGGACCGCGCTTTTCATATGCCTGATCGGGATGGTGAGGCGGCCTATAGATCGGCTGACAGTGTCACTGTGGCCACAAGCCCCTCGCCCGATGACAGCAGATCAATCTCCGCACCGATCGCAGTGGCGATATCCTTCGCCATGGCAAGACCAAGGCCGGATCCTGGCATCTCCAGATCGAAGCGCGATCCGATCTCGAAGGCGCCCGCAATATCCTCCTCTCGCATGCCCGGACCATCATCGCTGATGGTCAGCAAGATTCGGCCCACTTCGTTGCGCCGCACCGCGATCTCGACATTGCTGCGCGCCCACTTCCCGGCATTGTCGAGCAGGATGGAAACGAGTTCGCCGAGATTCACCGGATCGACCGCAACGGTGAAAGGCTGTTTCATGGGCAGAAGCGTGAAGGCCTTGTCCCGATGGAGGCGTTCCATCGCGCTGATGATCGGCATGAGGATCGCGGGTAGAAGAGAACGACTGCCGGGCAGGCGAGCACCCGCAGCCGAGCGCGCGCGGGCCAGCTGGTAATCGATCTGCTGCTGCATGCGCTCTGTCTGCTCGAGCAAGACCCGCGAGGACTTCTGGCAATCCGGGTTCTGGCCAAGTTGCTCCGCCTCGTCGGTAACCACGGCAAGCGGCGTGCGCAGCGAATGGGCCAGATTGCCGGCCTGGACGCGTGCGCGTTCAACGAGGTCGCTTGTCTGGGCAATATACTCGTTGAGATCATGGACGAGAGGCGCGATTTCCGAAGGGTATTGCCCCTCGAGCTTGTCTGCCTGTCCGCTTCGCAGCCGGTTGATGGCCTCGCCAAGACGGTTGAGCGGGCGCAGGCCGAAGCTGATGATTGCGAAACCGGTCGCGAGCAGCAAGGCACCCAGACTCACCAGCCATAGAAACAGTTCTCGCGTGAAGGATGCAATGTCTTCGTCCAGTTCGCTCTGGTCGGTAGCGATGACGATGTGGATTTCCTCGTCCCCGGGACCGGTTTCGAGCAGGCCATAGGTTATTGTCGGCCCGGTCGGACCGTCTTCAACCTCATGCGCGATATCCGGAGAATGGGCGACCCGCTGGTCGAGCTGTCCGGTCGTCATACTCTCCGAGCGCAGCGGTTCGCGTCCTTGCACTGTGACCTGCCAGTAAAAACCCGATAGCGGAACTTCGTAGCGCGGGTCCGAAAGCGGCCGCGTCAGCCGGGGATCACCATTCTCGTCAAGCTGGGTAAGGCGCGCCAGCTCCCGCACGTGGACTTCCAGTTCCTCATGATAGGCTTCCTCGATATGCTTTGTGAACACACCGTTCGCCGTGAACCAGATGCCGAATATGCCAAGCGACACCCAAAGCAGGATGGCCAGCAGGAAGCGCAGCCGCAGGCTGCCAGAAGGCGGCAAGCGACCGGTCACTTCTCGAACCTGTAGCCCATGCCGCGCAAAGTGGTGATGCGTTCACGCCCGATCTTCTTGCGCAATCGACCTACCAGGACCTCGATCGTGTTGAGTTCACGCTCGGCTTCAAGATCATAGAGATCCTCCAATATGTCAGCCTGCGAGAGCACCTGGCCCGGTCGCCTCATGAAAAGGTGCAGGAGCGTGAATTCCCTGCGACTGAGCGATACAGGCTTGCCATCGTCCTCGACCATGCGCGCAACGGGATCGAGCCGGAGCGTGCCCGCCGTCAGCGCATTGTCGCGCTTGCCCGCCTGCCGCCTGAACTGCGCGTTGAGCCGCGCCTGCAATTCCTCAAAGCGCACCGGCTTGACCACGAAGTCGTCGGCGCCGGCATTGAGCCCTTCAACCTTGTCCTGCCAGCTTCCCCGCGCTGTGAGGATAATAATCGGCGTCTCGACGCCCTTCGCGCGCCAGTCACGCAGCAGCTCGATCCCGTCGCCATCGGGCAGGCCGAGATCGAGGATGACCGCCGCCATCTTGTCGATATCGGGCCAGTCCTCCGCCTCGCCACGCGTAGTGGCAAGATCGACCGCATAGTCGGCGCCGCGCAGGCGATCGCCCAGCCTGCGGCCGAGTTCAGGATCGTCTTCTACCAATAGCAGGCGCATGTCATCTTTCCGGCTCAGGGCGCGTTTTGGGTCTCGTTAGGTGGCCCGAATGAGACCTGAAACTGACAAGAAGCTGGCAAACTGACAAGTTGTTGTCAGCTTGGCGACGCAATCATGCATCCATGAAAGCCAAATCCCTCCTCAAGCTCTCGCCGGGCCTGCTCCTGATCACTCTCGCTGCCTGTTCCGATGGCGGCGAAGAAGCGAATGAAGCAGCCAGCGCGCAGGAAGCGGCTTCGACCGCACCTTCCATCCAGACCGAAGTGGCGAGCTTGGCGGAACATGTCCCGCTCGGCAGCGTGCCGGGGCGGATCACCCTGCCCCCCGATGCACGGGTGGCCGTCACCTCGCCGTTTCCCGGAGCCGCGATCCGGGTCTTCGTCATCGAAGGCGACGCGGTTTCGCAGGGCCAGCCACTGGCCCTGGTAAGGGCCGCAGAACCCGTCACCATCAGTGCCGATCTCACCCGCGCGCAATCCGCCGTACAGCTCGCCGAGGCCAGCGCCTCGCGCATGCGGCAATTGCACGAGGAAGGCATCGTCGCCGCGGCCCGGCTCGACCAGGTCGAGGCAGAATTAGCACAGGCGCGTGCTTCCTTGTCCGAGGCGCAGCGTCTCGCTTCCATGTCGGGTACCGGAGCAGACGGCACCATGACCCTTCGATCCCCCATCCCGGGGCGTGTTGCCCATGTCGGCGTCGAAACAGGCGGCCCGGTGGACGGCATGGAAGCCCCCTTTGTGGTCGAGGCCGGAAATGCGTTCCGCGTCGAGATGCAATTGCCTGAAAAGCTCGCCCGGCAGGTGCGCCCGGGAATGGCGGTCGAGATCCGGCTGCCCACGGGAAGCGACGGACAGGCAATGCCTGTCGGCGGCACGGTGCTCTCAGTCGCACCTTCCATCGATCCGGAATCCCGCTCGGTCATGGCTACGGCCAGCATCTCGGCAGCGCCCGGGCTCGTCGCCGGCCAGAACGTGACCGTGGTCATCAGCGCCACTGACAGCGCAAGCGGCGTCTCCGTTCCTTCCAGCGCGGTGACGCGCATTGGCGGCGAGGATCACGTCTTCGTGGCGAGCGGCGAGGGCTTTGCCCCGAGGCGCGTCACCACGGTCTCCAATGCGGGCGGGGTGGCGGTAATCTCGCAAGGCCTGTCAGCCGATGAGGTCGTAGCGACCAGCGGCATCACCGAACTCAAGGCCGCTTCGGCGGAGTAACCCGGACATGCTGCGCACACTCGTCGATCGGGCCCTCGCCTTCCGGCTCGCCGTTCTCGCCCTGGCGGTAATCCTCGCCGGTATCGGCGCGTGGTCCTTTGCCCGCCTGCCGATCGATGCCTTCCCCGATATCAGCTCTACGCAGGTCAAGATCATCCTGCGTGCGCCCGGCATGACGCCGGAAGAGGTGGAAAGCCGCGTCATCACGCCGATCGAGATGGAAATGCTCGGCATCCCCGACCAGGCGGTGCTGCGCTCGGTCGCCAAATACGCGATTGCCGACATCACCATCGATTTCGAGGATGGCACCGATATCTACTGGGCGCGAACCCAAGTATCCGAGCGCCTCAACTCGGTCATGGGCGACCTTCCCGACACGGTGGAAGGCGGCATGGCGCCGATCTCCACCCCGCTTTCGGACATGTACATGTTCACGCTGGAAGGTCCGCAGGACCTGCAGGAAAAACGGCGCGTGCTCGACTGGATCATCCGTCCGGCCTTGCGCACCGTGCCCGGCGTTGCCGATGTCAACGCGCTCGGCGGCTATGTCGAGACATTCGAAGTCGCGCCCGACAACGCATCGCTTTCCGCCGTTGGTCTGTCCACGGCGGACCTCGCCAGTGCCATCGAGGCTGGCAACCGTAATGACGGTGCAGGACGACTGGTCACTGGCGAGGAAGCCCTTATCGTTCGCTCGACAGGCGCGATCCGCAGCCTGCAGGACCTCGCCAATACGGTCGTCAGCGAACGCGATGGTACTGTCATCCTGCTCGGCGATGTGGCCGATATCCGCACCGGCAGCCTGACGCGTTATGGCGCGGTGACCAAGGACGGCACCGGCGAAGCGGTGCAGGGCCTCGTCATCGGCCTGCGCGGCGCCGATGCGGCACAGGTCGTTTCCGGTGTCGAACAAAGGCTGGAAGAAATTGGCGACAGCCTGCCCACGGGCATGGAAGTCTCGGTATTCTACGACCGTTCGGACCTGATCGAGCGCGCTGTGGGCACGGTCGAGAAGGCCCTGCTCGAAGCCACCATCCTCGTCGTTATCCTGCTGCTGCTCTTCCTCGGTGATTTGCGCGCATCGATCATCGTCGCGCTGGCCCTGCCCATGGCGGCCCTGCTGACCTTCATCTTCATGCGGGCGATCGGCCTCACCGCCAATCTGATGAGTTTGGGGGGACTGGCGATTGCGGTGGGCATGCTTGTCGATGGCGCCGTCGTGGTGGTCGAAAACGTGGTCGAGCGCCTGTCCGACAAGAAACACGAACACATGAGCAAGGCCTTCAACATCCTCCACGCTGCGGCAGAGGTGGCAAAGCCGGTGGCATCCGGCCTGGCGATCATCGCCATCGTCTTCCTGCCGCTGCTCACTCTGGAGGGACTCGAAGGCAAGCTGTTCTCGCCCGTGGCGCTGACCATCGTGCTGTCGCTGCTTTCGGCCCTACTGCTCTCGCTCACCCTGATCCCTGTCATCTCCTACTACATGCTCAAGGTAAAGACTGGCGAGCATGAGCCGTGGCTGATGCGGCAGATCTCGCCGCGCTACAGCCGCATCCTGGCCGGCGCCTTCACCCGCAAGAAGCTGGTTTTCGGCATTGCTGGCGGCTCGCTGATCGTCACCGGACTTGCCTACACAATCACCGGCAAGACCTTCCTGCCGATCATGGATGAAGGCTCGGTCGTCATGCAGCTGGCCAAGCTGCCTTCGATCTCGCTCGAACATTCGGTCGAAGGCGACCTCGCGATCGAGCGCGCAATCATGGAAGAAGTGCCCGAAGTCGAAGCTATCATTGCCCGCGTCGGTTCGGACGAGATCGGCCTCGACCCGATGGGACTCAATGAAAGCGATGCCTTCCTGCAGCTGAAGCCGCGCGAGGAATGGCGCGTGCAGGACAAGGAATGGCTGGTCGACGAGCTGCGCGGCGTGCTCGTGAATTTCCCCGGTATCGAGCCGAGCTTCACCCAGCCGATCGACATGCGCACATCGGAAATGCTTACCGGTGCGCGCGGGGACCTAGCCATCAAGCTGTTCGGTCCCGACCTCGACGAACTTTCCCGCCTTGCCGGCGAGATCCAGGCACGCCTCGAAACCATCGAAGGCACAAGCGAAGCGATGACCGTCGCCAATGACGTCGTCGACTACATGCAGATCGATATCGACCGCGTTGCCGCCGGCCGCTCGGGAATGCCCATCGCGGACCTACAGGACATGATGCGCGCGCAGGTCGAAGGCATGCCGGCAGGCGTGGTCAATGAAGGCGTCCGCCGCATTCCGATCATGGTTCGTGGCGAAGGCGCCAATGCCGAAACGCCGCAAGCCTTCGCCGACCAACTCTATCGTTCCCCCACAGGGCAGCTCGTCCGCGCCAGCGATGTTGCCTCGGTCGAGCTGGTCGAGGGACCGGTGAAGCTCGAGCACGAGAACGGATCGCGCTTTGCCTTGGTGCAGGCCTTCGTTACTGGTCGCGACCTTGTCGGCTATGTCGAGGAAGCGCGCGCCGATATCGACGCCAATGTCCCGCTACCCGCAGGCTATCGCCTCGAATGGGGTGGCCAGTTCGAGAACCAGCAGCGCGCCAGCGCGCGGCTTGGCATCGTCCTGCCGGTCTCGGTCCTGCTGATTTTCGGCATCCTCTATTTCACGCTGGGTTCCTTGCGTGCCTCCATCCTTATCCTGCTCAACATCCCCTTTGCCATGGTCGGCGGGATGATCGCGCTGGCAGTATCGGGCGAGTATCTCTCTGTCCCGGCATCGGTCGGCTTCATCGCCCTGTTCGGCATCGCCGTGCTCAACGGCCTCGTCATGGTCAGCTATTTCCGCCAACTCAGGGCCAATGGCGTGCCGCTGGCGCAAGCTGTCCGGCAGGGTGCCGAGAGGCGCCTGCGGCCCGTGCTGATGACCGCGGCCATCGCCGCCTTCGGCCTGGTGCCGCTGCTCTTTGCCACCGGCCCGGGCTCGGAAATCCAGAAGCCGCTCGCCATCGTGGTCGTGGGCGGACTGGTCTCGGCCACGCTCCTCACGCTGATCCTGCTGCCCATCCTTTACGAACGGTTCGGCGAGAGCCCGGGCGAACACGCCGAAGAAGAGATGACCGAGGAGGACTTCGCATGAGGAAATCGCTCTTCCTTGCCCTGCCGCTGTTTGCCCTGGCGATGCCACTCCATGCCGAACCCGGCCTGCCCGACGCGGCGCAGGTGGCGCAGGCGCTCGATGCGCATCCATCGGTCTTGGCGGCAAATGAGCGCGTGCGGGCAACACAGGCCAATGCCGACGCCCGCGCCGTGGGTCCGCACGAGATTACCTTTTCGGGCAGCTACAATCGCCGGTCGGTCGACCTCGAAGGCAATTATGACGAGTTCGATGCTTCGCTGACGCGCGCCTTCCGCCTGCCCGGCAAGGCACGGGCGGACCGCGAAATCGGCGTCCATCAGGTCGATGCGGCGCAGAACATGGCGGAAGACGCCAGGCATCAGGCAGCACTGATTCTCGCCAGCCATTGGTGGGACTGGCTCGAAGCCTCTGCCCAGGCCA
Organism: uncultured Altererythrobacter sp.; assembly: GCA_913056125.1. Taxonomy (GTDB): domain Bacteria; phylum Pseudomonadota; class Alphaproteobacteria; order Sphingomonadales; family Sphingomonadaceae; genus Alteraurantiacibacter. Next base: position 97,897 of record CAJXNC010000003.1, on the reverse strand, counting down.
AGGTCGATGCGCGAGCTGTCGCCAATTTCGAAACCGCGCTCAATGCGGTCACTCGCCGTGTCGAACTGGGCGATGCCTCCGCGCTTGAAGCCGACCAGGCCGAAGCCGCACTCGGCTCGGCACGCATCATGGCCGAGACTTCCGCTGGAAAGGCTCTGCTGGCCCGCACGCGGCTTGAAACGCATTTTCCTGCCCTGGCGCTTCCCGTAGAGGCCCCCGAGATTCCGCAGCCCGATATCGAGCCGGGGTCGCTCGATCGTCTCTACGACCTCGTCCTCACCAACAGCCACGAAATCGCCGCTGCCGAAGCAGAGGCGCGAGCCATGAGTTCCAATGCCGAACGCATGCGGATGGAGCGGATGGCCGATCCATCCTTCGGGGTACGGCTTTTTTCCGAACGCAGCGGTGAGGAGCGCGGCATTGGCGTCCTCTTTTCCATCCCGCTGGGTGGACGCAATCGTGCCGCGCAGGCGAACCAGGCCGCAGCCCAAGCAAGCGCTGCGCAGGCCGATGCGCAGCTCGCCCATTTTGCCGTGCAGGAAACCGCCTCCACCGATCTCGCCGAGGCCGAATTTCGCCTCTCTGCCTGGCAGCGCGCGCGCGAAGGACTCAATTCAAGCGTTTCCGCGCTCAACCGTATGCGGCGTGGTCACGAGCTGGGCGAGATCGACCTTGCCGACCTGCTGCTGGCCGAACGCATGACGCATGACGCCTTCCGTTCCGAAGCGACCGCCCGCGCCGCCGCCCAGCGGGCGGTGACCAAGCTGCGTATCGACAGCCACGAATTGTGGCTGGGCGACTAGCTGCTCGCACCGTCTCCAGAAACCAGCGGAAACCCCTCATCAAGCCAGCCGGTCACGCCGCCGGCCATGATCTTCACCGGCCGTCCCAGTTCGGCGAGACGGAGCGCGCCCCTTGCGGCCCCATTGCAATGCGGGCCGGCGCAATAGGTGACGAAGATGGTGCCTTCGGGCCACTGTGCCATTTTGGAGGCGCTGATCTTGCCATGCGGCAGGTTGAACGCGCCTTCGACATGGCCCTCTGCAAACATTGCCGGGCTGCGCACATCGATCAGGATGAAATCCGCGTCCTTCGAGAGTGCATCGTGCACATCCCAGCAATCGGTTTCGAAGGCGAACTCGGCGCGAAAGTGCTCTGCTGCAAGATCGCTTGGCGCGGGAGGAACGGCAGTCACGGCAGTCGTCATATCGGTGTCCCTTCGTAGCAAGCTTGTATCCGCAATCGATGCCGCGCTTCATCTTCGCTCGGCAGATACTTCCCTTGCCGCCTCAACCGTCATTCAGCGACGTTTGTTCTGGCAGGGCACGGCGCAAAGGACCGGCTGGCTTGGCTCGGGATTTCAGGCTCATAAAGGACGGCTGACATCCCTCGCCTGATGCCGATGAATCATCCTGACAATACCAATAGAACAAAACCCGCTAATAAGTGTTCGATGATTTGTGTTGACTTGAAACAGCCCAGATGGCTCGCTGGACTTAACCATAATCAGAATGCAATGATGTTTGTCATGGTTATGCACAGTTCGATAACGCAATGTTATGTGGTCAGGGCGAAGGAAATCAGCGCCCTGAACTACCTTGCGCCGGACGCACCGAGGCCCGATGAAGTTCACTGGATCAATCGCGGCACCGACCAATACCTGCAGCAATCTTCGATCAACCAATTGCTGCGCACCCTTCACAGGGACAAGATTTCTCCAAGCATTGCCAAGCTACGCGAAGCTGCGGGTTTGCGCGCCATCTTCTCCACCGACCGGCAACGCAACGAATTTGCCCAACGCTTCCAACTCGCATTGGCGGAAGAGCAGGAGCACGAGCGGCACGTCGCCTCTGCAGTCTTCAAGACACGCGAGGAAGCCGAGTTAGCAACTGTCAGGATGGTGGAGGCAGGAATTCCACGGAACGCGGTATGTATTCTCTACAAGGCATCCCAGTTCCTTGACGATAAGGTCGTGAACCCAGAAGGCCATACGCCTTTCACAGTGGCCGGAGCGACAGCCAGTGGCGGCGTCCTCGGCGCCATGTTCGGCCTCGCCGTATTTTCCATTCCCGGCGTCGGACCTGTCGCCGCAGCAGGAGCCGTCGCAGCCTCCGCATTCTCATCCGTCGCAGCCCTGAGTGGCGTGATCGGAGCAACAGGAGGCGCGCTGGCAACGGTGCTTTCGGATTTCGACGTTGATTGTCTCGCCGAGAATTTCTTCGAGCGTCACATCAAGGAAGGCGGCGTGGTCGTAACCATCGATACCCGCATCTGCAGGCAGGATCGCGACATCATTACCCAAATACTTCTTCTGAACGGCGGACATTACCCCAAGGCATAATCGCCTGCCCGAAATTGGCGTTTCGCCGCGCTTCGGATAGCCGGAAACCAAATATCAACCAAGCTCGCCTAGCCTCTCGGCATGAGCGGCCCAGTTTCAATCTTCCTTGAACTTGCAGGCAAGGCCTGCGCGATTCTGCTTGTCGCCAATGAGGTGCGCGGTCTGATCCTCACTGCACCCGTCTTTTATGGTCTTTATCAGGCCGGTGGCACGCTGATGGCCATATGGATAGCATTCTGCTCCCTGGCCGGAATCGCCCTGTCGGTAGTGGTGCCACTCTTCGCTGCAGCCAGGATCAAACGGCTCGTGGCGCGCACAACTTCCTGATCTAGATCAGGGCAGCACCCCAGAATCCAGAAGCGATTGCCACACCGTAAGGAATGGTGAAGCTCTTCCCGTCGCGCTTTATTGGCTGGCCGGAAAGCTTGCGCGCAGCAAACATGGAGACGAGCAAGACAAATCCTGCAAGCGAAGTCCAACCCAGCATTGGCAGGGCCTTTCCCAGTGGGATGGCGAAAGCAGCTGCCGAATACATCTTCGCATCACCTGCTCCGACAAACCCGATGGCGAACAGTGCCATGCCTACGACCAATGCGATCAGGGCATGAACTGCCGACAAACCGACGAGCTCCCAGGAACCTGTCAGGTAGGACGTTGCCAGCGCGGAAACAGCCAGGAGTCCGTTTAGCCAGTTGGGAATTCGACGTGTACGAATGTCGCAAATAGCTGCTGCAAGGGCCAGGCCGAGACAAAGCCACAGGCCGGCGCTTGCTGCCGAAATCACATCTCAATCCGGATCGGATAGGATACGACCTTCACCTGCGAAGCTGCGCTCTCCTCGCTTGTGCCTGCATCACCCTCTTCAAGTTGGGCGATCTCCTGAACCACCTGCCGGCGCTCAACCACCTGTATTTGCGGGGCCCTTTGCCCGACATCCGCGGTGTTGATGTGGATTACACCCGGTGCCGACACTTCGACCCGCGATGATGCCTTCTGAGGCGGAGCAAGTTCGGCTTCAGCCGCTGCAGGCACTACGGGTTCAACGCTTGCCATGGCAGGACGGTCATCCACGGATTGACCGGCGCGCAAGGCGGCAAAACTCACGTCCCTTTCGAGGCGCGCAAGATTCGTCATGTAGCGGGCATTGGCCGGATCGGCTTCGACCGCATCCTGGAAATAGCGCTCCGCAACATCAAGGCGTCCGAGCCTGACATAGACAACACCAAGTGCGTTGGAGGCCTGCGCACGTGTCGCAGGATGGTTTCGGGCCTGAGTGAGATATCGTGCAGCGGCGGCGAGGTTGCCTTCACGCAGGTTCTCACGTCCCACATCCAGATTGATATCGGCAATGGCTTCTTGCGCTGCCATTTCGGTTTCACGGTTGACATCGGATCGCGCGCTCTGGTGACCCGTGAACAGGCCGCAACCGGAGACCAGAAGAGCCACGACGCTGGCAGCGCCAATCTTGACGGTAGTCCTCATTTCTTAACCTCCCGCAAGTGCTGGGAACAGGGTTCGCACCGCTCTCACGACCCCAGGTATCATGAGAACGCCGATCATCGTGGGCAACATGCAAACCACCAGCGGGATCGAGATCAGCACTGGCAGGCGATGCGCCTTTTCTTCTGCCCGCAGCCGCCGCTTTTCACGCATTTCAGCGGCATATACGCGCAAGGTATCAGCAACGCTGGTACCCATCTTGTCTGATTGTATCAGAAGCGTAGAGAAACTACGAATTTCATCGACCTGGCTGATATCGCCGAGCTTGCGTAAGGATTCTTCGCGCGTCGAACCCGCCCTCATCTGCAAGGTCGCGACCGACAGCAATTGCGATACGAGCGGGTGCGAACGAACCATTTCCCGCCCCACCCGGTCCATGGCCGCTTCCAGTCCCAATCCGGCCTCAACACAGACCAGCATCAAGTCGAGACAATCGGGAAAGCCGCGCCGGATTGCTTCTTCCCGGCGGCTCGCTTTCGCAGATACCCAGAGATTGGGCAGGTAAAGCCCGATAATAGCGAACAGCACACCGAACAGGTAGATCTTGACGAAGCTCAGTTCCTGGCCGGCAAGGTTGATGATGAGGAAGAGAAGGCTGGGCAGCGCGATGACGAGCACAACCCTGAGAAGGGTGAATATCCTGGGCGCACCTGGCGAGGAATAACCGGCCGCCACCAGTTTCTTGCGCAATTCGTCCCCACGCGTATCGGCAAGGCTAAGTCCGGTCTTCTCGATCCTCTCGAGGACACCGAGCCAAGTGCCTTCCTTGCTTTGCGAGAGGCGTGTCCGTGTACTCAGCGTATCAGAACCGGCGCCGATCAATTCCAGTTCCTTGCGCAGGTTGGCGCGACGCGACAACAACCGTACCGCAGACAAGGTCACGGCGAGCACGACCAGGAAGACGAGCGCGAGGACTGCAATCCGAGCATATGGGTTGGAGGCAATGAACTGCAGCATTTCAGACCTCCAGATTGATCAGGTTGCGGATCGAAAACAGGCCCACGAAATACCAGACTATGAGTGCGGGAAAGCTCAGGTAAAAAATGGGATCGGACGCCACCTCAAGGTAGAATGGCGGGTTTATTGAGAACAACAACACGAACATTATGATTGGCAAGGCAGTCAGCAGCCAGCCTGTCATGCGTCCTTCCGAACTCAGGGCACGCACCTTGAGGTAAAGCGTCTGCCGTTCCCGGATTACTTCGGCAAGATTTTCGAGGATCTCCGCGAGATTGCCCCCCGTCTCGTTTTGCAGGGACAGCGAAACAACGAACATGCGGATGTCGTCGAGATCCCACCGCTCCGCCATGGCATCGAGGGCATCCGTGAGTTCCGCACCATAGGATACTTCGTCGGCCACAACGCCGAACTCGCTGCCAATGGGGTCTTCCATCTCCTGTGTCAGCAATTCGATCGCCGAAGCGACGGGATGACCGGATCTCAGTGCGCGAACGAAGATGTCGAGGGCGACAGGGAACTGATCCTGCATCTTCTTCTGCTTTCGGTGCGCAAGAAAACTTACGACAAGCAGCGGTATGCCGATCGAAACCGATGCGGCAAATGCCACGATAATCTGGATCACACCTAACGTGAGCGTGAAGTTCGAAATCCAGACCAGGAACAGGACCAGGATCGTCAGGATCACGAAGAAGATTGCCATGTAGAGCACGATCAACATCGGGCTCACCGACAAAGCTGCCATCATGAGGTTGCGGCGCAGGCTGCGCGTCAAGCTTCCCAACACTCCCGGTGCTTCTGGTCCGCGATTGGGATCGTTCTTCAGGAGGACAGCGTGGATTCTCTCACGATCTGCCCCTTGGGCGATCATCTTGAGGCGCTTGTTGATGGCTGCGGAATAGGCCCGGTTCTGGACACCTACACGCAACAAAACCTGCGCCAGCAGGAACACTGACGCGAAGATGACGAGCAGGATCAGGAACCTGCCGATCTGGCTGTCCAGGAACTCGGTCATTCCAAGCTCAGTCCCGGACGGAACAGTTCCGGAGGCAATTCGATCCCGAGCTCGAGTGCATGGTTGAGGAATTTCGGCCGGATACCGGTCGCCTCGAATTTGCCAAGAACCGTCCCGTCTTCTGTCCTGCCGGTCTGATGAAAACGGAAGATCTCCTGCATGCTGATAGTCTGGCCTTCCATGCCCGTAATCTCGGATAGGCTGACGAGGCGCCTGCGCCCGTCCGAGAAGCGCGCGATCTGGACCACCACATTAATGGCCGATGCGATCTGCGCCCGCGCGGAACTGGGCGGCATATCGATGCCGCTCATACCGATCATCTGTTCAAGCCGAGAAAGCGCATCGCGCGGCGTATTGGCGTGGACCGTGGTCATAGATCCGTCATGGCCAGTGTTCATGGCCTGCAACATGTCAAATGCCTCGCCGGTACGAACTTCGCCGACGATAATCCGGTCGGGCCGCATACGCAGGGCATTCTTCACCAAATCGCGCTGGGTCACCTCCCCGCGGCCCTCTATGTTGGGGGGGCGCGTTTCGAGGCGAGCAACATGTTCCTGCTGCAATTGAAGCTCTGCCGAGTCTTCAATTGTTACAATGCGCTCCTTGTTGTCGATGTAGGCAGAAAGCGCGTTTAGCAGAGTGGTCTTACCCGAACCCGTACCGCCCGAGATCAACACGTTGCGGCGAGCCTTCACAATGCCCTTCATGACCTCCGCAACCTGTGAGGGAATGCTGCCGATATCGACCAGGCGATCGAGACTGTATGGCCGCTTGGAGAACTTGCGGATCGACAGCAGCGAGCCATCGATTGCCAGGGGCGCGACAATCGCATTGACGCGCGATCCATCGGCAAGTCTGGCGTCGACGAAAGGTGAAGATTCATCGATCCGGCGACCGACGGCACTCACGATCTTCTGGATGATGCGCATCAGGTGCCGTTCATCCTGGAATCGCGCGGAAACTTTTTCGAGCAAGCCACCGCGCTCGACAAAGACGGTGTTGTAACCGTTCACGAGGATATCCGTAATCGTCTCGTCAGCCAGCAATGGCTCGAGCGGTCCAAGTCCAAGCAATTCGTCGAGCACTTCATCGACGATGGCCACGCGCTCGCCCGAATTGAGGGCTGCATCCTCCTCGGTGAGGATATTGTAGATTACGTCGCCTGCCTCTTCCCCGATCTGCTCGCGGGATAACTTGTCGAGCATCGAGAGGTTGATGCGATCGAGCAGCTTGCGATGAATCTTGGATTTGAGGCGTAGCCAGCGGTCGACATCTTCGTTGCTGGCTGGCGCCACGACGACTGGCGGGTCACTTGGGAGCTTGCTCACATCTGCCGATGCGTCTTGCACCTCGTTTTTGGCACTATGCCGCTTGACCTGCCAGACCATTAATCCTCAGCCTCTTGAGCACCGATGGAGAACCATATCGGCCAGGTTCTTCATCTCGGAATTGAACTTGGTGTTGCGCTGCATTTCCGGAAGCAGGAGGCCCTGATCCTGGGCAGCCGACAACTTGTCGCCTTCATCCGAAAGGCTGACAAGAACCTTCCGCTTGAGCGCCTCCGAAACATCCTTCAGGTCAATGTTCCGGAAGAGCTTCCTCTGCGCTCTGTTGACCACAATCGCCACACTGGCAGGGTCGATCCCTACCGACCTAAATAACTCCAACCTTCGCTTGGCCTGGCGCAGGCTCGAAATCTGCAATTCGACCACCATCAGAACTTCGGTCGCGTCGAGAAGGGTCGAAAGGTTCCAATGCGTCCAGTCGGTCGGGAGGTCGAGCAAGACGAAGTCGAACTCCTGCCTAGCCAGATGGACCACCTTGAGCAATTGCTCGGTATCGATCTGTTCGAGCGGCTGGATATCGAAAGGCGCAGCAATCACGTGCAGGCCATGTCCACGATCAACCGCGACGGACTTCAACATCGCCGGATCAAGCCGATCTCCGGACATCAGCAGGTCCTCGACACTCCGGCGCGGCGTGATCCCGAGATAATGCGTCACCCCGCCAACCTGCACATCAAGGTCGATGATGCAGACCCCCTTCTTGACGCTCGAACTCAGCGCGAGTTGCTGTGCAAGATGGGAAAGTATCGTGGTCGAGCCTTCGCCCCCTCGCGAACGGACAACAGCCACCAGGGGCGCTGCCTCTACTTTGGCGACAGGCTCGTGCTCTACATTCTCAAGAATGTTTGCGGCGGAATCGTAGACTTCTTCAATCTGGAGCGGGAGTGACAGGACATCGGCCACGCCCTGACGCAACAATTGGCGGACAGTGGAAATATTGGCGTCAGCCAGGGCCACGATCTGCGGCAATTCGGGACGCCGGGCGTGAATTTGCACGACCCGCTGCATGGATTGCGGCTGCCCCTGCTCGACTTCCACGACAATCATCTGGGCCGAGTCGATAATAGCGTCCGGTATTGGCTCGAGAGGATCCAGCACACAAAAGTGAAACCCTTGCAGTGAGTCACCATCAATCTGTGCCTTGAACTGATCGATGAAGGTCTGGGATGCGGCAACGGTCAAATGGGCCGGAAAGCGTTGCTTTCGGCCGCGATCGACATCCAAGTTGAAGCCTTCTTTCGTCATCATCCTTCAGACTGTGTTCCGTTACCATCCTCAAGCGTCAATGAATAGCTCGCGGTAGGAAGGGGAATATCTACACCAAAGAGAAATAATGTGAGCGGAGAATAGCTCATGTCTTGTAGTTGGACATTTACCAAAGGCGACACATCGGGACCATTCGGATCTCCGGAATAGCCCAGGCCGGACCAGCTGTAATCAATGACTACATTCTCCCGTCCGATAACCGGCATCACCTGCTGCATGCGATTAACAATTCCTGTAAAGGCTGTGTCATTTGCTGTTGTACCAAAGGCGCAAGCACTGGAATCCGTGCATGTACAGCTGGCGCTCCCGCCGGAATCGCTGCAGCTTATCCCTCCAAACGCCGTGATTGGGACTACGGTTCCTTGCGGGATACCTCCGCTCACGGCGAAGCTGTAAGTCGACAGGCCGCTTGGAACCAGGTCAGTCACTACAGCATGGCGAGCACCGACTTGCGTTGCCTTCTCTGCCTTGTTGAATTCCCAAGCATAACGGCCAGCATCGATGATGCCGAACAGGAACAGCAGCACAACAGGCAGGACAAGGGCAAATTCCGCCCCGCTGGCACCGTCTGTCTGCTTGATTAGGCGCCGCAAGATCATCACAGCCCCATCACCGCGGCCTGCGCTTCTGCGTTCAGGTCGATCGCGGAGAAATCGAGGGCAATAGGTCCGAAGAGCGTTGGATAGGGAACAGTCGCGGAAACCGTCACACGCGGGGCGCCGCCCGATACGTTTGAGTAAATCCCCGTCGTCGTGCCGGAATCACAACTGATCGTGACTGTCACCTCGGTCGAATTGTCATCCCAGCCGGGTACGGTCGGCGTGCCCGAGCCATCGATCGTGCCCGTCCTGGTGAGGTTCTTGATGGCTGTCACCACGCTGGGATCATTGATAGCGCTGCTGGAACAATCGATGTCTGAGAAAGACTGTCGTCCGGCGAAGCGAGCGCCGTCGCGGACGCCTTTGACCACCTTGTGCTGGCTCCAGAGGAAATACCCCGCTTCGAGGCCGCCGAACATGAGCAAGACAAGGAGCGGGAGGATCATGGCCATTTCGGCAGCTGCGGATCCGCCACGATCACCTCTGAATTTGCGGAACCAGCGCATCATCGCACCAGGAACGGCACATCCCTGCGCACTGCTTGCGAGCCGCCACCGCTACCATCGCTGCCCACTTGAGTCACTTCCACGACCTCAAGATAGATTTCATCATTGCCGCGGCCATTCGCGCGTTCAACATTGTCATCGACCACGGGTTCGACGAGGAACATCTCGTACCACTCGCCTATTTGCACTGGCGTGGACCCGCCGCTCAGCGCATTGCAATTGGTGACGGCAGCTACCGTCAACAGACGCCTGTCGATGGCGCCCGGCGCACCCGCCGAACAGACCCGTCCGGCCTGCTGGCCATTGCCGCTGGGTATGGATGCTGTGGGCGTGACTGGAGTTCCGAAACTGTCGAGGAGTTGCCCCTGCTCCCACAAATAGGTCTCGTACCTCGTCCAACCAGTAGCGGCTGATGGTACGCTCGCAGAACCGAGCCCGCCATGATAGGTATTGAAATAGTCCGCTCGCGGCCAGTCGCCGTCGCCAAAGCGATCGGCACCGGTTGCCGACCCGTCACCGTCGCAATCTCCGCCATTATAGCTGTTGTAGTGACAAAGATCGCGCGAATAGCCCATCGCGTCGATATCGCCGTCCGAGTCCTTGGTCGTGTAGACCGTATCGCCGGGGTCCTTCGCATCGGGATAGAATCGATTTGTCGGAAGATGCCAACCCTGGTTATGTATCCTGCAGGCATTGCCATTCGTGTTCGAACCTGTCTTCACAAGGTCCTTCACATTGTGGTTCGATGCCGGGCAAGTCCCACTCTGGCATACATTCAGCGGCGCATCGTTGCCTTGCGGGTAGATGTCCAGGCGCGTGTTGATCGCCTCATAGAGCACCTGCGCATTGCCGGTTTCAGGGTAGTTGCCGTTGATCTTGGCGCAGTCATAAGGAACCTCCTCATAGGCCAGCGCCTTGGCCAGATCGGCATTCGATCCGGTCCCGACCTCCAGGAAGCCGAAGTCTCCGGGACCCCAGGAATTGCCCGAAGTGTGGCTCGTCGCACGGATACCCATTCCTTTCGAGATGGCACCCAGCCCGCCCGAAGGCATACAGATCATCAAGGGAGGCACTTCGCAAATGGCCGAGGAGAGTCCGGCCACAGCAGCCGCATCGAGCGATCCCGAATCGAACAGGCCAACAATTGGCGTAAGTGCGTAATCGGCAATGCGGCCGTTTACGATCACTTCAATATATCTGGCATTTGAATCGAGGGTTGCCGCCGTCGTCTTGGCCTCGTCCTGCCAGAAGCGAATCTTTCCTGTCGCATCGCATGCGGTTTCGGTGGCAATCGAGACAGCAAGGCTGCCACTCTCCAGTTCGCCCAGCAAGGTCTGGTTGGTCAACAACCCTGCTGCTGCATTTGCAGCGCGAGAACAGGTACCACTCTCGCCATCGAGTTGGCTTGCCCCTGCCAGTGCCGCCTGGTCGGCTGCATTCTGCAATTCACTATGCATGCCCGCCATCCGGGCATAGTCATATCCGACGCCTGCAACGGTTATGAGTGCGAACAGGCCAAGGGCATAGAGCGCGGCGACTGCTCCATTTTCATCTTCCGAAAAACCAGAGAGGTTTCGATCATCCATGATGACGCCCGGCAATTCACCTGTGATCAGTTGCTGTTGCCGCCGGATCCACCGCTGCCACCACCGACATTGGTAGTCCTGATGGATTCCGGTTCCTTCACATCGTCATTGCGATAGCGCTCAATCGCGTCCGCAGCGAGTTCCCCGCTGGTGGAAAGAGATTCATCGTAATAGGGATCCGGATTGACGACCTGTGCCATCATGGTCTGACGGTTTGCTTCGCCAAACTGACTATCGCCGGGGCTCTCCAGCACGTTGTGCCCGCCGCAACCGGCCAGCAAGACGGCAAGCGGGGCGGCGATCATAAGCCTGGCCTTAATATTCATAGTCGCCTCCTTCGATCGCGCCGGTTTCATCGTCACCCTGAGGCTCCGCCAACCGCGAAGGGCGAGGATTCTCGGCCTCTCCGAGGAAGAAGACTTCGCCCCTGTCAGGATCTTCGACGCGGTCCGTGGGCAGGTAGACCTGGTCGGGCCGGATCGGCTGCACGAGGCGCGGCGTAACCACGATGAGCAATTCCGTCTGGCCTTCCTGGAACTCCGTCGAGCGGAAGAGCGTCCCGATGATGGGAATCGAACCGAGCAGCGGCAATTGCCTCACCACAGTCTGGAAATCTTCCTGCAAGAGGCCGGCGATGGCAAAGCTCTCACCATCACGCAGTTCGATCACCGTGCTCGCGCGGCGCGTCTGCAATCCGGGAATGGTGATGCCATTCAGACTGATCGAGGACGCCGGGTCGATCGACGACACTTCGGGCTCGACACGCAGGTTGATCGTGCTGTCGGCTAGGACAGTCGGCGTAAATCCAAGGCTGACACCGAAGGGCTTGAATTCGACGGTTATGGCGGCGGCATTGTTGCTGCTGCTTTGCGTCACCGGAATGGGATACTCGCCTCCGGCGAGGAAATTTGCGGTTTCACCGGAAAGAGCGACGAGGGTTGGTTCTGCCAGCGTCTTTGCGAACCCGCGGCGTTCCAAGGCCGTCAGTATGCCCTCTATGTCGACGCTGCCGATGCTGAAAACCTTGGAGAAGACACCGAAGGAATCAGTGACCAGGCCAAGCTCCGGAATACCGGGAACAACGCCGTTACCGGGCGAATAGAGTGCGCCATCGCCGAAAACGCCGTTGAAGGTCTGCCCCTCCGACATGCCGATCCCGCGAATACCGAGTTCTTCGGTTGCGCGGCGGTTGACCTCCGCAAACCGGACTTCGAGCATCACCTGCTGGCTGCTGCCCATGGAAATCAAGTTGACCACATTGTCGCCGGCATAAGTCTGCGCAAGGCGAACGGCACGGTCGACTGCCCCGGGATCCGAAGCGACCCCCGTCAGGACCATGGACGAGCCGGAGATCGTTGCACTGATCTCGCCGCCCCCGATCAAAGAATCTACCTGCGCCTGGAAGGCCTCGACGTCAGGTCCGACCGCAACGTCCATAACTGCGAGAACACGTCCGCCGTCACCGTAGAGCGTCAGGCTGGTCGTCCCCATGGCGCGTCCGAGAACGTATACCGACTGGTCCGTAAGCGGAAGGATATCGGCGATGTCCGAATTGCCGATCATTGCGCGGACAATGGGCCGGTCGACGCTGATGACCCGGCTCTTGTTCAGCGGAATGTCCACCGAACCAGCATGGATATCTTCGATCACGGATTGCGCCTTCGCGGAATCCGCCGGGACTACGAACGCTAGGCCGGCGATCGCCAGCGACGCCGCACAAAGCAAATTAGCGCGAACCATAGCGTTGAACCTCATAGTTGGAGACTTCGGTACCCTTGACCACAACCATCCTGGGGTTGGAACTGCGCGATGGCGACGATTGCGCCCCTGCATCGACTGCGGGCCGTACGGGAGGCGAGGAAGAAGCGGAACCCCCGCCCGTCGGCGTCCTGCGATAGCCAAGATCATTGAGGTTCACGCGCGGCGTCGGCCCCATTTGCTGGTTTTCCACATTGCGCAGGGCAAGTGATAATTCACCAACTTGGCGGGCCAGCGTAAGTTTCTGGGCGGCGATGGGATCGACCTGGAGTGTTGCCGTGGCCACGACAGCCGGGTCGGTCTCCTGCTCATTCGTCCGCCGGTCGATTGCCAGGACAATGACGTTCTCGAGCACGACAGAAGTTATCTCGTCCCGCGTGAGCAAGACATCCACCACATCGCCCGGCAGGACAAAGCCGGCTACACCAGTCACCTGGTTCACCGGGATGGAAACAGCCCGCATGTCGAGCGGCAAATTGCCGGATAGCGAAGCGCGGCTGGAAATCCTGGAATTCAGGATAGGCTCGCCGCGCGAAATGGGACGGATGGCGACCTGTGCCGCAAGCTCCGGAGTAATCTCGCTGAATGCCCCCGGGGGAACGGAATCCGCCGGCCAGCTGGCAAGGCGAATATTATCATTGTTCAGTGGAGCGCCGAACTCGAGTTCCTGGCTGGCAACGGCAATCGTGACAAGGTCTTGCTCCGACGCGACCTCAACCTGCCTCTGCTCGACACCTGAAAACCATGAATTTGCGAGATAAACGGCAATGAGGCCGAGAAAGATAGCAACAACGATAATGATGATATTTCGTTGATTCATCTGCTCCCCCTAAGCCTGCAGACACATTGTGTTTACCTTACTCGGGGGAATATAGAAAGACCCAAGAATTTCGGTACTTCCAGAGAAGAACGGGCCCGCACCCGGAGGCGCGGGCCCAATTCTATTAGCAAGAGCCAACGGTACCGTTGTCGATACACGTGGCCGCACCGCTCATGGCGCTGCCGATCGAGTCACCCAGGGCGAGAGCGCCCACAACGATGCCGACACCCACGATGACGAGAATCAGGGCGTATTCTGCTGCCGAAGCGCCTGACTCATCGCGAACGAACTGATTGATAAAGTTGCGCATTTGAATCATCCAATAACTAAATTGACCAAAAGAACTCTCTTCTGGAACGGGCTCCGGTCTCTATTCCCGGCTAGCCAAGCAACGAGATCCTGTGCTTGCCGCTATTCATCGCACTTTGTGGCGATAGTCGAACGGCATGCGTGAAACCTTGATTGCTCAATCGTTAATTTCCACAGGCTCTGGTCATCATAAAGCTGATTCTTGCAGAATTAGATTGTCATTACTTTTCAAAATGTTGCTTGTTAATAATTATGAAGATTTCGGTTATTCTTGGTTAACGACGAGCCGTGAAACATCCCCACAGACGGCATGCAAGTGATTCGCAGCGCAGCATTTCGATGCTGCGAGGCACAATCGTACCCTGCAATCCCGGCATGCTAGAGACGTATCTCAATCCTTCCCCTATTCGGGTATAAGACGCCGCACGGTCAGCTTGGTTGCGAACCAGATCGCCACCATCCCAGCAGCTCCGAGTATACCGTCGATGGCATAGTGCCAACCAAGATGTACCGAACCTACAAAGATGATCAGGGCATAGCTCGTCGCCAGCGCCTTGGGCCACCAGCTCCGGGGAAATCTGTCATTGGCAATCAATACGGTCAGGGTGGCAATTCCTACATGGAGAGAGGGCAGGGCCGAAATTCCTCCGCCAATGGCATCCGTGCCAGCGGAGGCGAGGAGGTAGTTCATCGCCGTGAGCGAGTGGAGGCCATCTTCCCCGCCGATTTCGCGGAGTTGGCGCATCAACGGAGCAAAATCATCTTGCCCGAAGTAGTCTTCGTAAAAGCAGGGACCGACGGAGGAGAGCGCCATTGCGAGCCCCGCCCCCATGAGCAGCCAGGCAAGCTGGTAACTGATCCCGGCACGCAGTTGGAAACGGCGATCTGGGGTCAACGAGATCCAGCATAGCAAGCCGATATTCACAAGCTGCCACAGGCCATAAATCAGGTCGATCATGCGCGTGAGCGATGGGCCGATTACAGCATGTGTGTAACGCCAGGCATCCATTCCCAGCAAGCTGCGTTCCAGTTTCACGATCATCGGGTCGAGGTAGAAAGGCTGGATCTGCGGAATGATCTTTTTGAAACGCGTTGCCGCATCAAGCGTTTCGGGCAAGGCCAGCAGCATGACCGCCATTGCCAGTAATGTCGGCCAGTGTGCCTTGATATCGGCGACAAGCTGCTTGAGCGGCTCCGGATGCAGGCGCACGACAAGGTAAAGCGGCCGCAGCAGCGCGATCATCCCGGCAATCGTGATCGAGAAGACGACAAAGGGATATCTGCCCTGCCCTGCCGGAGGGAGCACATAGAAATCAGAAATGAGGTAGAGGATCAGGGCCGGCACCACGGCCAGCAGGACTACAATGGCGTAGCCAAGGATGAACCGCCTGTTTTGGAGGGATCGAGCAGGATCAGACACGATAGCGGGCTTGTCAGGACGTCCTAGCGATCAAGCGGGTCGACGGGCCGACCGTTCAGGCGCGTTTCGTAATGAAGGTGCGGACCGGTGGAAATGCCCGTCGAACCCACAAACCCGATTACCTGTCCTTCGCTGACCTCGTCACCGCGGGAAACGGCCATCCGTGACATGTGCGCGTAGCGGGTTTCCAGCCCGCCACCGTGATCAAGTACCACCATCAGGCCGTACCCCCCCGAGCGGCCGGCACTGGTCACGCGGGCATTGCCAGTCGCGACGATGGGCGTGCCCGCAGGCGCCCCGACGTCGATACCCTCATGATGCCTCGACGCGCCCAACATCGGCGCGCGCCTAGGACCGAACCCGCTGGTCAGACGCATGTCGTCCAGCGGCATGACCAAGGGAAGCCGGGACGCCTCAATAAGCAGCACTGGCTGGCTGGAGAAAGAGGCCGTTGGCGAATTTCCGGCAAATCTCTCGCGCTGGGCCGAAGACGGATTGCCGGCGAGGTCCACTGCGCGTCCCACGGAAACGCGTAGACGCGACTCTTCCTGTCCGGTTGCCGGCTGCTCTGAAGGGGCCTGCCCTTGATCCAAGCCCGACGGGGCAGGTCCGGAGGCCGAGACGGAAACGGCAACATTGCCCGAAGTGAAAATCTCCTGCCCCCAGGCGGCTGCCGACAAGAAAGAAGAAATGCCAGGCACCAAGCAGGCCAGGAAACACAATAGCGCTACCAACTGCCTGATCTGACTACCGGCTCTCATCGCCTGATCCCCTGCCTCTTCGGCGTGCCAATTACCATGTTCCCTGAAATTCAGCAAAATACTGTGTCAGGCACCATGATCCTCGACCAATCAAGTGCGGGAATCCTGTCAGCTCGACACCCTCATTGTCTCGATGAGACGACCAAAGCAGAAATCCAACTGCGGATAAATTAACCGTTTGTTGACCATATTCCTTTACCTCCGGATTTCAGCGACTAGGCTGCCCGAAAAAATTCGGGCGCCAAGAAAATAACAACGGGGTGAGAGATAATGATCTTCGCACTGAAACATCCTATCATTGTGATCCGCCGCCATCGGCGAGTACGGGCCGAGATCAACCGGCTCAAAGCATTGCAGGCCTGAGCAACCCAGAACAACCGACGTTCGGCATCTGGGCCGGAGCGTTGACTGCTTCGGATGGAATTGCCTTCTGACCTGCCGTGAACGGCCTTTATCCTTGGCCGGACAGAGAACAGGGGCAGGACTGATCACATGGTTCGACGCGAATCTCATGTCCTTTTGATCGCCTGTCTTATTGTCATTGCCTGTTGGCTCAGTCTCCGCAGTGTCGGCGTCGTAATGCCGACCGCGACTATCCTTCTGAACCTGAGACTCTTCGCCCTCTCGGTCGCCGTCGTTTGCGGCAGTCACTTCCTCTACATGCTCTGGAGGGATCGCCCCGATCTCCCGGTGCAATACGCTGCTCGGCTACTCAGGCAGCGCAGGGACACTGCCCTGGCCGGCTTGACCTTGCTCGCAAGCATCGCCGTCTTCATGGCGCTGTTTTCCGGAATGAAGTCCGCAATCCCGCTATTCAACGAATTTGGCTGGGACCGGTCCTTCCTCGAGCTCGACATCGCGATACACGGTACCGATCCGTGGCGGCTGCTGCAGCCCGTCTTTGGCTATCCGCTGGTCACCTCTGCGCTTTCGGTATTCTACCATTTATGGATCCTGCTGATCTATATCGGCAGCGTCTACTTTGCCTTCTATGTGCCCGACCGCAGGCTGGTTCTCCGTTACTTCCTTTCCTACCTGTTGTGCTGGTCAATTCTGGGAATTGTCCTCGCCACGATCTTTGCATCGGTTGGGCCGGTTTTCATGAGCCCTATCTTGGGAGACGACCATTTCGTCGAGCAAATCGCCTACCTTGAAGAGGCCGACCAGCATTTCACCGTTTGGGTCCTGCCAGTGCAGGAACAATTGTTGGACTGGTATCTCCACGGGGAGTTGGGACTCGGACGCGGAATAACGGCCATGCCTTCCATGCACGTTGCGCTCGCTTTCCTGTTCTGGCTGGCATTGCGCGAGGTAAGCGTCCTGGCAGGCCGCATTGCCCTGGCCTTCTTCTTCGTGATCCTGATCGGATCGGTGCACCTTGCCTATCACTACGCGGTTGACGGATACGCATCGGTAATCGGAAGCGCGGTGATCTGGTGGATCAGCGGGAAACTGGTGGCATCTTCGACAGACCGGCGGGACGCCGGATCGGAAAGCCTCTCGCCTGCGGAATAGGCCTTCGCATGGAGTGCGAACTTCAAGCCGCGCAGCATTGCTGTCGGTCTAACGCTGACTAGTTTCCACTTAGCGGTACTCGACCTACCTACGCCTTCGATCAGGCCACGAGTTTTGCCACTCAGCCAAAACGGCTGAGCGCGCAGACTTGTAAGTCTGGTTGTCAAGGAGATGGCGTTCGGAATTGATGTGATTGTGGACGTTGGCGTGGACTGAAGCGAACTTTTGCAGGCTCTTCATGCGTTTGATCTGACAGGGCCAGAGCCAGTTTGCTCTACGTTCTTCAAAGGGATAATCGGATTGATGATTGCCTCGCAGACAAAACCCAATTGCGGCAATCTGTACGAGGACTCAGAAATCTCATACTGAAGGGGAATATTGGGGCAGTTGCAAAAGCAGGCGCCCCAATCTCCAGTGTTGGCGGCAGGGTTCCAATCATCCGATGACGACGCTTATTATTCAAATTCCGGCATTCAATGAGGCCGAACACTTAGCCGAAACCATCGGTTGTCTTCCAAGAGAGATCTCGGGCGTCGATGTGATTGAATATCTCGTCATAGATGATGGCAGTACTGACGGTACCGCTAAGGTGGCGAGAAATCTGGGCGTGCACCACATTGTTCGACATCGGCGGAATCGGGGATTAGCGGCCGCATTCAGGACAGGAGTTGAGGCGTCGCTTGCCGCTGGCGCTGATATCATCGTCAACACCGATGCTGACAATCAGTATGTTGGTGAAGACATCGCTCTTATCGTTGCTCCAATCTTAGAGAAGTCGGCGGACCTTGTCGTAGGTGACAGGGGCGTTGGGACGAATGAAAACTTTGGATATTTCAAACGACATCTCCAACGGATTGGCAGCGCGACGGTCCGACGGTTATCAGGGATTGAGATCAATGATGCCGTGAGTGGATTTCGCGCGTTTAGTCGCGAGGCTGCGGGCCGGATCCAGATCACGAATGATTTTTCATACACGACCGAAATGCTGATTCAGGCGGGCAAAAAGCGCCTAAAGGTCGTCTCGGTTCCTATTCGCACAAACGGCCCCGTCAGGCCTTCGCGCCTCTTTGAATCGATACCTCAATTTATTTTTTACACCGGCAGCACGATTCTACGTTCCTACGCGACCTTCAATGCATTGAGAGTTTTCTTGCTGATTGGCGGAATTCTAGCAGTCATCGGTGTCCTGCCGATTCTGCGCTTCCTCTATTTCTTTCTTGAAGGAGATGGAGATGGCCACGTTCAGTCACTTGTGCTCGGTATCGGCCTTTTGGTTCTTGGTGGGCTTTCTGCAATGCTTGGCATCATGGCGGACTTGATTAGCGCGAACCGCAAGCTTTTGGAGACGGTGATTGTAAAGCTGCAGCAGATTGAACGCGACCAGAATCCCGGAATAGAACCGGAAGATGAAGTCAACTCATGAAATGCGGAGGCTAAGGCCTATCCGCGATGCGCATTTCATTTGCGAAAGCACCCCCCAGCAGCCGGGGGATTTGGTCTTGTCACCCATGAAACGACAAGTGCGGGAGGGGGTGTCATTCTCCTGAACGAACTGTTGAAATAGTTTTTAGAAAGATGAGTGCAGAGACGTTTTCACCGCAAAGGCAAGCAATATGGCGCAAAGGCAATACAACGGGGAGCGGGTCGGAGATGAGGTTCTGAATGTATCTCAATCAAGACCTTCATTGCCGAAATTCGCGCACCAGTCCGGTAGTTGCGATTGAGACCGTTCGGGAGGTTTGACTGGTCTGCGGGCTACGCTGTCCCTGCTGTTGTGGGGCTGCTCGTCCTGATTGGCTTGGTGCTGGTTTCTGAAGGGCTCTTTACGATCGACGAGTTTTCTCAACTCGCCGGAGCCAGGGCGCTGGCAACGGGATCATTTGCCGTTGTTAACGGTGGAACTGAACTCAATTCTCCCCAACTTGTGCTCTGGACGATGGTCGCAGTGCCAACCGGCTTGGTGCCGCAATATCCTGTTGGACCAGCCGTGCTGGCGGCGCCCCTTATCAACTCGGTCGGGGCGACTTCTCTGGTAATGCAGAATGTGATCGCGGGTATCGGAACGATCTTCGCAAGCTACTTGTTGAGCCAGAGGCATTTTGGAGGAGCGCGAGTTGCTAACATCGCGCTGTCGATCCTCCTGCTGTCGACATTTTTTCTCGAGTACACCTACGGCATCTGGCCGCATGGTACCGCCGTATTCTTCGCGACGGCAACATTCCTTTGTCTGTTTGAGCTGGCCGATTCCCGGACTGATAGCATCTGGCTCGCCATAGTGCTTGGACTGGTTGCAGGGGCAGGCATACTGTTTCGAACCGATGCCGTTCTGATCCTTCCGATCATAGGCTTGGTTTTCCTTTTGTATTCCGATTCCCCCATTCGCTCGATGCTGCTCGTAGGAATAGGAGTCGCACCGTCTGTCGCGATCGTCTCAATCTTGAACAAGCTTAGATTCGGCACCTACAACCCTCTATCATATGGGCAGGATCACGGCGGTGGAACAAGCCTGTCTGGTCATCTGCCTACAATCTTCATTCTGGTGGCAGGTGGGTTGGTCGTCCTTGGAGCCCGGCGCATTGCCTGGACTCCTGGCAAGCTTGGCTGGACGCTGATCTTGGCATTGGGCCTGAGCGTGTTGGCGACGGTGCCTGTCGTTCGTAACCTTCTCCTTGCCTACATTGACGGTGCCTGGAGTCTGTTCGGCGACATGCGCAACGTACACGACACCCGAATTGGCGTCGCGAGGGGCCCCGCTGACGAATTCACATATTACGGACTCGTCAAGAAGGCGGCAGGCCAGAGTATGCCGTGGATTGGACTGCTGGCACTGGTTCCCTTTGTCGTGACAGGACGGGTAAGACGATCGGCAGGAATTGCTCTGATCGCCGTTTTTATCTGGACTTTGCCGTTCTGTGTCCTCGCTTGGCATGGCGGAATGACAAGCAACATGCGTTACTTCCTGCCCATTGTTCCCCTCACAACAGCGCTGGTCGGGGCAGCCATATCGTTCTTATGGAGCAGGCCGCAAAATCCACGGCTAGTAATACTTTCAGGGGGCGCGATCGCATCCGTACTATTTGCATTCTGGGTGTACTTCCATCCGACCGGGTTCGCCGGAGTCCAGCAAATTCTAGCAACCTATATGTTGGTCACCGCTGTGATTTGTGCTGTCTTAAGCGGAATCCTTTGGAAGCGATCATCCGTAGTCCATAGTCTTGCATTGGGAGTTGGTGGGGCCTGCTTCTTCGCCGCTTTCGTTTTCGCAACTTTCGATTTCGTCATAGCTCAGGAACGTCGAGAGCAGAGCGTCATGCTATCCGAGGCTAACGCGAACCTGCCGGATCGGACTTTGGTATACGCACCAGCACGCAACATCACCCAGTGGATCTTTAAACCTGGCCATTACGCTGCATTGCCGAGCTCTGAAGACGGACATTTTGACGCGAACTTGATCGAGGACGCGCTGAGCAAGGGCTTCAGGGTGCTAATATGGGAGACCTATGCCAACGAAAGATTTCGCGAGGAATATTCAGGCCGCATCTCAACATCAGAGTACTCAGCAGGAGGATTGAAGTTCTT
Organism: uncultured Altererythrobacter sp.; assembly: GCA_913056125.1. Classification (GTDB taxonomy): domain Bacteria; phylum Pseudomonadota; class Alphaproteobacteria; order Sphingomonadales; family Sphingomonadaceae; genus Alteraurantiacibacter. The sequence goes on along the minus strand of CAJXNC010000003.1, from coordinate 76,619 downwards.
AGAGATCAATCCTGCGGTGAGCTAGCGCCTTTCATATACTTCATAACCAAGCTCCGAAACTCTTCCAATCCGATTATAATGAATCCACTCCATCTGGAATGCTGGAGACGCAGACAGGAATTGTAGATAATCGAATCTTGTTCCCCTGAAGTGAGATTTGTCCTGCCTATCATCTATATAGACCAATTGTGGTTTATAATTGATCAGGTCTTCGACGATGTCTGACCGCGCTGAATCCAGGACACCACGGTACTGAGCGCAGATATCGACCTCTTTGATGCAGTCCGCTTCATTAAGGAATGAGACTGCTCCAGGCAAAAGCCATTGGGCTGGATAGCGGCTAGCCCATATCGCTTCGACGTCGTTCACAAATGGAAAGGCGGCCCAAAGATTGCTCGAAAGAACCAAGACCTTTTCTTCAGGTCCAGTGATGTAGCGCTCAAATTGCTCGGTCGTACGTGCTTCTGCCGGACCTTGCCAGACTTGTGCTCCCAAGCTTAGGCAGACGGAGATCATACACATAATGCCAAGGGCAACATTCCTCCTCACGCTTTCTGCGTTGGAATAGGTTATCCATGTAGCCGAGAGGAATATGAACGCTGAAGCCGGAAGGATCTGGTAGTTCCATCCCTTGAACTGCACAAAATAGCAGAGCAGCCCACCGGCCAAGCCGCCAAGCATCGTGGAAGATGCTGCGTCGAGGTTCTTGCGGGCGGACAGTGCCAGTAGGGCGAGGGCCGGCAAAGCAAGAAACTCCGGATGTGCGAAAACGCCCAAGGCACTACGTCCGTATGATGCGTAGACCAGCATCGCCCGAGGTACCACCTCATCAAAATATCGAGGGTGCAAGGCAAAGATCGCCCCAACATACAAGGCATGTGCCAGTCCGAGTGCAATGTTTGCTGGGCTAATTATCTCACGATAATCGCGATTCCGGTAAAGGCGTACGAAGATCATCGTTGCTGGAATGACAAGAAAATAGGGCTTTAGGGCCAAGCCAAGGAAGGCAACCAGTCCAATCGCGATCTGCTCAGGCCCTGATATCTTTTTGAGTCTGTCGCGAAAGATCAAATAGGTGAAATAAGGCAGGGCAAAGACCAGCAAGAAGTGCTCTCTCTGGCCAAATTCTTGGACAACAATGATAAAATTGATCGCAATTGCAGATCCTGTGGCAATCATCACCGCCACAGATGTCAGTTCGGCTTGCTTGACCAATCGATGCACCCAGACGACGGAGAAGCCTCCAAGTAGAGAGACGTACAGAACGAAAGCCGACTTTGTGGTAATGTTGAACAGATCGGCCAAGGTGAGCGCCGGAACTGTGAGATAGAATGCCAATGGAGGATTGGTTTCGACTATGTCGCGATAGAGCACCGCGCCGTCCAAGAACTTCCGCGTAGAAACGAGGAACCAACTAGCGTCGTGATTTAGGGCGAAACTCGAATAGAAGATCACACTCGCGATCACGGCAGTCAGAGCGGCAATGACCGCCAATCCATCTTCCTTGCACCTAAGCATGATGCTCATTTGGCACAAATTGGTGATGTCAGTCTAACGGCAACTCGTCTTCACTTGATTGAATTCGCCCTTCCCTCGTCCGCAGTTCGGGCCACGAGGTTTTGCCACTCGGTCGATTGGCTCTAACAGTGCCCAAGAAATGACCATCCCCAGTCCCAGCCCGCTCACAATTAGATCAGGTGCACTTTGTCTGACAGCACCCTGGTCGGCGATTTCCCATCTTATCAGCCTTCAATCAATCTAACTCCGAATGAGGCGCACGCATGCAAATCCGTATCCGGGGAGGCTTCATCGGCTACTGATTTCGGCAGCTCTCCTGGTCTGCTCCAAGCCTGCACACTAGAGCAGTATGCAGATTATTAACCCTGTATCCCTAGAGCAGCATCCGATTGATTATACGCGTGAACTGGAAGAAAGATGCAGGTCGCCTTGCAAGACGAACTGTCCGCCAAGCAACTTGCGCAATCACTTGCGCAAGGAGAAGATGGCGTGGCCAACTCTCTCAAGAGAATGACAACCCATTGCGTGACTGAGTTCGGTTGCGCGATGGCATTTATCACCGCACTGGATGAGACCAGCCAATACATTCTAGCCGTAAGTGGTGCGGATGAAGGAATCGAGTTTCCAGAATTCGCCTTTTGTCGGCACACGATAGCGAACGAAACCACCTTTTATGTTGCAGATGCAATCAGAGACGAGCGGTTCCGCAAGATCCCGGCAGTCACGCAGCCGCCCTTCATTCGGTCCTATTTGGGCGTTCCGATCAACGACCCCAATGGATACTACATTGGCACGTTTTGCCTGATCGATCCCGAACCCGATTTCTTCACCGAGCGGCAAGTCGGTACGCTGGCAAGCTATGCCAAGGGCATTGAGGATCTGCTCCGGCTTCATCGTCTGCATATGGAAACCAAGCGAACGAGTGTTGCCTTCAAGGAGACGAATGACCTCCTTGCCGATGCGAACCGGATGTTTCGTGAGGCAGAAAAGGCCGCAAAGTTCGGTGCCTGGCAGCTTGATATCGAAACGCAGACTCTGACTTGGTCCGATGGCGTCTACGCGATCCATGGTCTTCCCACCTCTCAACCAATCACCGTCGAACACGCCATATCCTTCTACGAAGAAGGCGACCAAGAATACGTGCGTGACGCCGTCTCCAAGGCAATCGAAACGGGAGAGCCATTCGAGATCAACGCAAATCTCGTTTCGCAAGACGGCATCGTAAAGCGCGTGCGCTCAAGAGGTGAGCTGATCCCGAAAAGCGATACATTTCCCGCCCGTCTCACCGGGATTTTCAAGGACATCACCGAGAGCTACCAATCGGAAATAGCTCTGCGGCACGCAGCAGACCATGACAGCCTGACCGAGCTCTATAACCGTCACGCATTCGACAGATTTCTGCGTAACAGGCTGGCCCAAGCCAAGGCTAGCGGAGACGAGGTTTACCTGCTCCTGATCGATCTGGATGGCTTCAAGGATGTGAATGACACATCAGGACATGTCGTTGGCGATATTGTTCTCGAGGAAACGGGCAGGCGCATCGCAAGTGCTGCCCAGGAAGGCTGCATATCAGCGCGATGGGGCGGAGATGAATTCGCATTGGTGCTTCCAGAGGGCATCACTGGCGAAGAAGCCCAGCAGATCGGTGCTTTGATCCTGGAGTCGATTTGCCAAAGAACCGACATTGCCGATCGCACGATCGAAATCGGGGCAACAGCAGGTCTGGCAAGCAGCACGGACGGCATGAACGCCAAGGAACTTGTCCGCCGAGCGGACACCGCGCTTTTCCATGGCAAGAAACGCAATCCAGGAACGGTGCATTGTTACACCAAGACCATGGAGCGGAAGAACATTGTCCGGCAGCGAGCGATTGCTGAAGTGCGTAGCGCGCTCGACGAGCATCGTCTTTTTGCCGGGTATCAGCCAGTCGTTGACCTCAAGTCGGGTGAAGCCATCGGCTTCGAAGCCCTCATGAGGTTGACTACGCGCGGTGACCGGCGGCTCACCGCCAGCGAGGTGCTTCCCGCCCTGCTCGATACCAAACTGTCGCGCGAGGTCTGTCGACGAATGCTGGAGATCGTTGCCGGGGAGACCAAGCGCCTTGAAAGCTGCGTTAATGGGCTCAGCTTTCTGAGCATCAATGCAAGCGAAGCCGACCTGCTTATGGATGGGTTTGCTGATCGCTTCTCCAACACAATGGCGGATGCAGGCGTGGATTTGTCTCGTCTGACCCTTGAAGTGACTGAAACCGTATTGCTCGTAGATAATTCCAAGCCGGTCCAGCGCGTCCTGTGGGATCTTCGAGAGCGCGGAGTGCGCATTGCACTGGATGATTTCGGGACTGGCTACTCCTCTCTGAGCCATTTGCGGCATTTCCCAATCGACAAGGTGAAGATCGATTGCAGCTTTGTGCGAGCATTGGGTCACGAGCGTCACTCTCGTACCATCGTCCAGGCCCTTATCGGCATGGCGAAGAGCATGGATATCGATGTGGTCGCGGAGGGAATCGAGACCGAGGCTCAGCGCAAGATGTTAGATCAAATGGGCTGCAGGCTCGGGCAGGGATACCTGTTCGGAGCTGCCGAAGACATTGGCAGGTTGGAGCTGGCGCTTCTCAATAACCAAAAACTTGGCGACAACCAATCTCGCGCGGCCTAGGCCGAGCGACACTGCACATTTCCAAGATAACTGAAGGACATCTCCCAATCGGAAATCCTCGGTTGGCCATAACCAGGAACGGTCGAATTGACTTTGGCTGGAAAGGCGCCTTTTTCTATTGTGCATACAATCTGCAATCGGGCCTCATGCGAGTGACGAGAGCAACTCCTTCTTCGCGATGGGAATATGCAAATCGAACGTCTACGCCTGTTTGCAGCTTCAGAGGCGTTTCAGCCAATTCACAGAACCATTGGTCGATGAACAGAACAACTGAGTTTACAATTCCAGGGAAGCTGAGGATTGGTGTCAAATGGCAGTGATCCTATTGGCCGACGACGACGACATTCTGGCGGAACTCGTGCGCCACCACCTGGAACGCAACGGACACCAGATGTTATTGGCTGGTGATGGCGAGGCTGCGCTGCAACTGGCCCAAGAGCACCTGCCCGACCTCGTCATTCTCGATGCCATGATGCCGATTCAGGGGGGTATCGAGACGTTGCGCCTTCTGCGCGAAGGTGACAGGACAGCCCAAATTCCCGTCATGATGCTTACTTCCCGAAAGAGTGAAGACGATGTTGTCGGAGCGCTCAAATTGGGTGCCAACGAGTATGTTACTAAGCCTTTCAGGCCTCAGGAACTCGCAGCGCGGGTGGAGGCTCTTTTGCGGTTCCGGCGGAGCGACAATGCGTCTTCCTGAGCGGGCAGCTATCGCCTTCGCGCTTCTCGTGCCTGGAGCAGCTTCTGCACAGACAGACAGTATTGCCGAGAGCGCAGCCATGATCGAGGCTGGGCGAGCAGAGGAAGCAGTGCGCATCCTAAGCGCAGCCTCTGAGGCTGACCCGCGCAACACCGACATTCTTCGACGTTTCGCGCAGGCCCTGGCTGCGGCCGGTAATCTCCCCGGCGCGCTGCGGACGATAGATCGGGCGGTTGCCATCGCTCCACAGGATAACGACCTTCTGCTCGTTCGGAGCTATATCCTCCTATGGTCCGGACGCAGCGAGGATGCGCGCCAGCAATCCGCGGTCATCGCCGAGCGTGCGCCTGCCTATCCCGGCCTCGCACAACTCGAGACGGCGATCGCTCGGGGCGACGCCCGACCGGATAGCTCTGCACGCAGCGGTGCAGCCCTCTACTCAAGCCTATCCGGGATCGACTTCGAAAGCGGTGTGTCGGACACGTGGTATGGCGCTGGGGCGAGCGTGTTCGGTCCAATCGGCGAAGCCGGCGTGGTTACGGCAAGCGTCGATCATGAAGAGCGCAACTCTTCCGATACACGGCTGTCGGCCAGGCTGGATCGACGCATCGGTCAGGGCAATTTCTTTTTGGCCACATCGATCACTCCGAACGCCGATTTTCGCGAGCAATGGAGCCTCTCTGTTGGCGGCGAACTACCCGTCTCTCCTACGGCAGACATCATCGTGGATGCCAAGTATGCCGAGTACAGGTCTGGTCATGTCACAGTGCTGCGTCCTGCCTTGCGGCTCCATCTTGCCGAACGGCTTTCGCTGACCGGCCAGTGGATCAACTTGTTCGAGAATGATGGAAACCACCGAAGCGGTGTATCGGGAAGGTTCGATTACGTGCTCGCAAATGAGGGGAACCTCTATCTCGGCGCAGCCACCTACCCAGACACCGAGGCGGGGGTTACTCGTCAAGTTCGCGGTGCTTTCATCGGAACCGCCTTGCCGTTGTCCGACCGTGTTACTCTGCGCGGCGCGTTCGAATATGAGGAACGCGACCAGAGTTACCAGCGAATTGCAGCCACGATCGGGCTGAGCTTGCGCTTCGGCTCCTGACCGATGGCAGCTCTTGTCTACGAACTTTCCTTCCTGTTCCTTGCCGGAATGCTGGCGCTAATAACTGTCCTTGTGGTGCGGCGCTGGCAGGACGAGAAGAACCGGGGAGCGCGCGAACGGATGCGCCATCGAGCGGCACGCGCCTATCTCGCGCGTATCGAGGGGGGAGGAGAATCGGCTGCACCTGCAGACTTGCCACCGGCCGCGAAGCTCGAAGCGGTCTCCCACCTGCTACGCCTCATGCGTGGAACGGAGCGTGACCGGCTTCTCGCACTCGCTGATGAGGACCGCCTCTTCGACCCCGCCATTGCAGCCAGCAACAGCTCCCGCCCGGCGCGACGGTCGGAAGCGATCCTGACACTCGAACAATTCGGCAGCCCGCGCTGCGTGCAGACGCTTCAAGTGCTGCTGGCGAACGACGCCTCCATGACGATCAAGCTGGAGGCTGCGGCCGCGCTCGCGCGGCTTGGTGGGCTTCCCCCCCTTCGTGACACGATCTCACTGCTGGCGCTGGAAGCCAACCGGCCGACGCGTCTCCACGTCGCGCTTTTCGCCTCGCTCGCGGCAACACATCCGGAACAGATACGCCAGCTTTTGAGCGAAGAGATCACCCCGCCTCTGCGGGCCATGCTCATCGATGCGCTCTCGAGTAGCGGCGATCTTGCCGACCTGGGCGATTTCGAGAGGGCGGCTGCAGACGAGGAACCGGAAGTCCGTTCGGCGGCGTTGCGAGCCGCACGGCGTGTCGGCGATCCGCGTTGCGAGGCTTGGGTGCTACCCATGCTCACCGATCCGGTCGATTTCGTTCGCGTGCAGGCGGCGCAAACGGTGGCGAAGTTGGGTTTCACGCGTGCTCGACCGAAGCTGAAACAACTCACCACGGATGAATCGGTCTGGGTGCGCATTCGTGCCGGGGAAGCGCTTTCGCTACTTCCGGGAGGGGCGTCGTGAACGGCGAAGATGCGTTCTATTTCGCGGCCGAGGCGGTATTCTGGCTCTCCTTGGCCTGCTTCGTCATCGTCGTCATTCGCAATCTTGTCAGTGTGATCCAGCTTGCTGTGGCCAGCTGGGCCTTCTGGAACCGGCCGCGCCCCACGGCGCGACTGATAGACCTTTGGTCGAAGGGTGTAGACCTGGCGCCGCCCATCTCGGTGATCGCTCCTGCCTATAACGAGGAGCTGTCAATCACGCAGAGCGTCAAGGCCTTGCTGGCGCTCGAATATCCCGAACACGAGGTCATCGTGGTCAATGACGGTTCCAAGGATGCCACGATCGATGTGCTCAAACGGGACTTCGAACTCGTACCCATAGACCGTCCGCAGGTTGCGGCTCTCCAGGTGACAAGGATATTGGCTATCTACCGCTCGCGAACGCACCGCAATCTTATCGTCGTCGACAAGGAAAACGGTCGCAAGGCCGATGCGGTCAATGCGGGTATCGGCTTTGCGCAAACGCCATTGGTCTGCGTCATCGATGCGGATTCGATCATCGAATCCGACGGCCTTCTGCGCGCTGTCGAGCCGTACATGCTGGATGACGGATCTCTCGTTGCCGTTGGCGGTGCGATCCGCGTGGTCAACGGCTGCGAGGTCAGGGGCGGGTCTCTGAGGAAGATTGCCATCCCGAGAGAATGGCTCGCACGTTTTCAAGTCGTTGAATATCTTCGCGCCTTCCTCACCGCCCGTGTTGCGAACGCGGAACTCGATTCCCTGCTGCTAATTTCGGGCGCCTTCGGGCTGTTCCGACGTTCGATGCTGGTCGAAATTGGCGGGTACCGCCACGATACGGTCGGCGAAGATCTGGAGTTGGTGGTGCGGATTCACCGGCACTGCCGCGAGAACAACATCCCTTACAAGATCGAGTTCGTACCCGAGATCGTCTGCTGGACCGAAGCGCCGATTTCGCTAGCGGGGCTACGCAACCAGCGGGCGCGCTGGCAACAGGGTGCGCTGGAGACACTCGGAACGCATCGCAAGATGCTTTTCAATCCCCGTTATGGCCGGATCGGCATGCTGATGATGCCGCTGCTGGTGATCGAGGACGTCATCGGCCCGCCCGCCGAGCTGATCGGTTACCTCATCATTCCTGCCGCCTGGGCATTGGGCATCCTATCGCCCGAACTGGCACTGGCATTCCTTGCGCTGACATTCGTCTTCGGGACGGCGCTGAGCATCGGCACACTGGCGCTGGAGGAAACCCAATTGCGGCGCACTCCTACGGCTGCGGATCTTGCAAGTATCGCCGTTGCTGCGATCGTCGAAAACTTCGGATATCGGCAGGTGAATCTCGTGTTCCGGCTAGCAGGCATCAAACGTTATCTGCGACGGGAAACAGGCTGGTCGGCGGTTCCCCGGGTCGGCTTCAATTGATCATCGTCTTGCGGGCACTGTCGATGATGTCTCCGATCCCCCGATCCGCAACGGCCTGTTCGACTGCTTCAATGGCGTCCTCCAATTGGCCTGCAAGCGTACCGAGTTCCTCATCGCCGAATATGGCAGCGGAGCCGGCGAGCTTGTGCATCAGGCGCTTTAGCTCATCGAGCTCGTCGGGGGTCGGATCGGGCAATGACTGGAAGCACTTTTCGAGCTGCGCCAAGGCCTCACGCTTGAATGCGTCGTAACGCGGGCGTAGCGCCTTGACTGTCTCGTCATCCTCGTCGGGAGCGTCTTCGGAGCGGCGCTTCGGTAGCCAAGTATCGAAGATCCTGCCGAGTTCTCCCATGCGGACGGGCTTGGCAAGGTGATCTTGCATTCCGGCCTCAAGGCATTCTTCGACATCAGTCCTGTAGGCATTGGCAGTGAGCGCCACGATGGGCAGTTGATCACCAGTATTACCGGACGCGCGTATGCGCCGTGTCGCCTCGATGCCATCGAGGCCGGGCATCTGCACATCCATCAGGACTAGATTGAAGGGCGTTCCGTCGGCTGTGGCCTCCTCGATCATCTCTATAGCTTCGAGACCGTCTCCCGCGACGCTGTGGCGATAGCCTGCCTTATCGATGAGCGCGGTCACCAGCAGGCGATTGATCTCGTGATCCTCGACCACCAGTATCTTGCGATCATCCTGTTCTCCGCTTGCACTCTTCCTCCGGTTTTCGTCAGCTTCTTCGATGCCCCGGCTAGTCTTGGATGTTGCGACAAAGGGAATGCAAAGGGTGAAGGTGGAGCCTTCGCCAATCTCGCTCGTCACGGAGAGCGACCCTCCCATAAGCGACGCAAGGCGGCGGCTGATAGCGAGGCCGAGACCAGTTCCACCGAACTTGCGAACCGTCGATCCGTCCGCCTGAACAAACTCGTCGAAGATCGCCGCCAGGCGATCCTGTTCGATACCTATACCCGTATCGCTGACGGCAAGATGGAGCATCGGGCCTTCGCAACCATCCTCAACCGACGCTACGACAGATATTCCACCCTGCTCGGTGAATTTGATTGCATTGCCGACGAGGTTCGACAGGATCTGGCGGATGCGCAGCTTGTCGCCGATGATCGCAGTCTCGGTGCCCTCGCGGAACACCGCGTCCAGAGAGAGGCCTTTCTTGTGCGCGGCGGCGCGCATCAAGCGCAGGGTGCCTCCGACCGTGTGCTGAATGTCGATAGCGTCCGCCTCCACGGCCATCTGACCGGCCTCGATCTTGGACAGATCAAGGATGTCGTTGATCAGTGTGACCATCGAACGGCCGGACTCGGCGATTAGTTCGACATACTGGCGTTGTTGGGAATCGAGTTCGGTTTCCAGCAAGAGATCGGCGAAACCGGTCACACCGTTCATCGGCGTACGAATTTCATGGCTCATATTCGCAAGGAAGCTTGCTTTCGCTTGCGCGGCCGCTTCGGCGGCATCGCGGGCCTTGCGTAATTGATCTTCCATCTCCTTGCGATCGGTAACATCGCGAACCGAAGCGATGGTTTCCATCGGTTCGCCCGTATCGGGATCGCGGACGAGACGCACATTGGACTCGTGCCAGCGCCAGCCCCTGGTCTTGTGCTGCACATGATAAGCCAGCTTTGTGCGGTCGATTTCACCGGTGGCAAGCTTGGCATAGGCTTCCTGCAACAATGCCAAGCCTTCCTCAGCTATCGGGATTTCCACCTGCTTTCCGATCACTTCTTCCGGTTTGTAACCGGTGAGGTCGTAGAGCGCTTGCGACGCATACAGGCACGTGCCGTCGAGGCTCATCGAGATGATGGCATCTGTTGCGTTCTCGGCCAGATACTCGAAGCGGCCCCGTTCCTCTTCGAGAGCGCGGCGCGCGGCGACAACATCGCTGATATCAATCACGACACCGATATGGCCCGAGACCTTGCCGTGATCGTCCACTTCGGGCGCTGCAACGGCCATGACCGACGTCACGCTGCCATCGGGACGCTTGAAACGGAATTCCGCCTTGAACGTACCGGCTCGTTCCACTGCGTTCCGCCAGTTTTCGGAAAGCCATTCGACGTCGTCGGGATGGATCGCACGCGCCCATCCGCTCCCCATTGCCTCTTGCTCTGCGAGTCCTGCGAAGTCCAGCCAAGCTTGGTTTACATAGGTGCAGTCGCCGTTGAGCGCCGTCCGGAAGATTCCCGCGGGCGACAGGTTGGCGAGCGTCTGAAAGCGTTTTTCACTGTCTGCGAGCGCCTGCTGCGCCTCGCGGGCTTCTGTCACGTCGCGAATACTACCCGACGAACCAAGGAACGCACCCTCGGGCGAGCGTATTGCGGTAACGCTGACCTCGATATGGCGGATGGCTCCGTCGGCTCGCTGGAACCGCTGGTGCAGCGTCATCTCATCCATCTCGCCAGCAATGAAGCGGGGATATATCTCACGAGTCTCTGCGAAGTCCTCCTCGTGGAGAAGGCGCGTTGTCCGCCAGCCGATTGCCTCTTTGACCGTGTAGCCGGTCAGATCTTCCCACGCTGGATTCAGGAAGGTCCAGCATCCGTGTTCGTCGGTCCGGAAGACCACGTCCTGCATGTTCTCGAAGATCGATCGGGTCAGGTCGCGGCTCTCGGCTAGTTCGGTCCGCAGGCGATCGCGCGTCGCCAGGGCCGCGGCGACCGGAAGTGCGCCCGCAAAGGTGAACAGCAGGAAGACCTGCAGGACGAACGCTTTGGTTTGTATGTCGCCTGTAACGAGGTGGACGGGGCCGCTGTCCATGGAGGTGGCGACGGTAGCAATCAGTGCGACGATCAGGTTGGCGGCTGCAGCTCCGGTCATCCCCAGCCGAAAGGCGGCAAAGAGAACGAAAAGCGAGGCCATGAACAGGAAGGGATAGTGCGATTGCGCAAACACCAGTGCCGTTCCCAGCGTCCCGATGCCTAGCACCGCAACCCATTCGACGAACTTCCGGCTGTCGAGTGCGAATTCTCCCCTTAGAGAGCGAAAAAGGACAAGTATGACGGGCGCGCCGATAAGCATGCCAAGCGCATCGGCCGCCGCCCAACTCATCCAGTTGGCAAGGAAATCCTCGCTCCCGGATAGAACAAGGACGCCGGTGGCCAGGCTGGCGGAGACGGCCGGTGCGAAGATGCCGCCAGCGAAGGAAAACCAGCCGAGTGTCCTGAAGTCAGAGAGATCGGGTCGTCGGCCGACGACCCTGCGGACAGTGTAATAGACGATGCCAACTTCCACGGAGTTGCATATTGCGAGGCCGACTGCGGTGAGAGGCGCATCCCCGACCGCGAATCCGACAGCGATGTTGGCGAGGTGGCAGGCGACCATATAGGGAGCCGCCCGGGGCCAGTCCTGACGCAATATCACGGCCAGGAGAAGTGCGTTTGGGAGCCAGAACGCCGCGATGCGGCTGGCGTCTCGGGTCAGTGTAATCCCGAACCATGCGAATAGACCAAAAGCGAGCGCGACCAGGGCAACGCCCACGGCCGGATACAGTCTGGATCCTTTTCTGATGTCGGCGAAGAACGCCAAAGTCTTGCTCCCAGTTGTCCGGGGAGCAGGTTGCGAGATTCCTTCCTTAAATATGGTTAATTTGCGAGAAGACTTCTGGAGTACCGGTTTCGAGGGTGCGGCCCGTCATCGAACCCAGCTAGGAACCCTAGTCTGCTGCTGCCACGATAGTCTGACAAGACCCGGGAGAGGCTCGGACAGTGTGGCGGAGAGGGTGGGATTCGAACCCACGGTACGGGGTTACCGTACACCGCATTTCGAGTGCGGCGCATTCGACCTCTCTGCCACCTCTCCATTGAAGCGTACAAGCGAGCCGAAAAGGCATCGCCGGTCGACGAAGCGCGCCGGTTAGCGGAAGGATATCGCCTTGCCAAGGCCTTCTGACGCCTATTTTTGGCGTAATCGGGGATTAGCCGAGGCCGGCGCTTGTTTCGCAGTCGCAAAAACATATATTCGAGCGCATGGAACGGTCGGAATTCTTCTTTCCGCAAGCTGGGCGCATGATCCAGGCTCCCCGTAACAGCAAAGCACGCTTTGCCATCGGCGATGTCGTCCGCCACCGGAAGTTCGACTTCCGCGGCGTGGTCTTCGATATCGACCCGGTCTTCGCCAATAGCGAGGAATGGTACCTGTCGATCCCCGAGGGATCGCGGCCCAGCAGGGACCAGCCCTTCTACCACCTGCTGGCGGAGAATGAGGAGACGAGCTACGTCGCCTATGTCAGCCAGCAGAACCTCGCCCCTGACGATGAAGGTCTGCCGGTGGACCATCCGGGACTGGCACAATTGTTCGAGCGTTTTGCCGATGGCCGCTATCACTTGCGGCGCAGCCTCTCGCATTGAGGCCAGTCAGCTCTTCAGTTTCCACCCGCTCTTGAGTACGCGATAAGCGGCAAAGCCCAGCACCAGGTTGAGTATACCCACACCGACGGCAGCGCCGAGTACCGCCTCGTTCGTATTGCCGATGTCGCTTTCACCCAGGAAGCCAAAGCGAAAACCCGAAATCATGTAGAAGAACGGGTTGGCGCGACTGATCGCCTGAAAGATCGGTGCCAGGTTGGAAATGACGTAGAACGTCCCCGAAAGCAGGCTGAGCGGGGCGACAATGAAGTTGGTCACCGCCGCATTGTGGTCGAATTTTTCCGCCCAGAGGCTGGTGAGCAACCCCATCAGCGCAAGGAATGTCGTTCCCATCAGCCCGAACCAGACGATCGCCCAGGGATGCGCCGCGTTCAGTTCGACCCCGGGATAGAGCCACATGGCGAGCGCCACGGCCCCGCCGACCAGCACGCCGCGGGTTATGGCCGCAGCGACAATTCCGATCATCAATTCGGCCTCGCTCAGCGGCGGCATGAGCAGGTCGATGATCGTGCCCTGCATCTTGCCGGCCAGAAGGGTGAAGCTGGAATTGGCAAATGCATTCTGCATCATGCCCATCATGATCAGGCCCGGCGCCACGAAGGTGGCAAAGGGCACGCCCAGCACTTCGCGCCCGCCCCGCCCCATCGCGACAGTGAAGATCACGAGAAACAGCAGGGTTGTCACCGCTGGAGCCCAAACAGTCTGGGTCTGCACCTTGAGAAAACGCCGGATCTCCTTAATATAGAGGCTCCACAGCCCGATCCGGTTAAACCCAGTGATCAGCGGCTGCCCTTTGGGCGGGAACCTGCGCCCGGCATCTGCACTGGTGTCGATGAATTCTTGCATTGCGTCTTCGGACGTTGTTGAGTTCGCAGGAGCTTGATCGGCCATGCTGCGGCGCCTATCGGCCTGCGCACAGACTGGCAAGTTCCGGCAGGGTCTTAGCGCCGGATTGAAGAACGGATTTGTGAATGAGTTGGACTGAAGAACGCATCGCCACGCTGACCAAGATGTGGGAAGGCGGCGCCACCGCCAGCCAGATCGCTGACGAGCTCGGTGGCGTTTCGCGCAACGCGGTGATCGGCAAGGCGCATCGCCTTGGCCTCAAATCGCGACCCTCGCCCGTCAAGGCGAACGAGAAGAAGGCAGCCAAGAAGAAGGAAGCGGCTCCTGCGAAGAAGCCGGCCGCCAAACCGAAGGCGAAGGCACCTGCGCCAAGGCGAGCCGATCCGCCACCTGCGACCGAACCCGCCAAAGCCGCCGCACCCAAGTCCATTCCGGCCAATAGCCAGCCCCTGCCCAACCGTCAGGAAGACCTGCCCAAGATCCACTCGGTGGGTCCCGGCGGCTTCGTGCGCCAGGGTCCGGGCGACCAGCAGGCTCCGATCCCGCCGGCTCCTCCGCGCCGTCTGGTTCCGGCCAAGCCGAGCCCCGAAATCGCTGACAAGACCAGCCTGCTCGATCTAAATGAGCGCGTTTGCCGCTGGCCGATGGGCCATCCTGGCGAGGCGGATTTCCACTTCTGCGGTGAAAAGGTGAACCCGGGCTTCCCCTATTGCGTGGAACATTGCGGCCGGGCCTACCAGGCACAACTGCCGCGCGGCGCGCGCCGTCCCCCGCCACCCCTGCCCTTCGGCGGACCGCGCGTCCGCTGAGAAAACAAACCGAGACACAAGAAGGCCCGCCATCCAAAACGGATCGCGGGCCTTTTCGATGGCCATTGCCATTTTGCACGCCACGTGCGGATCGTCGATTTCCGGCAGGAAAGGAAACCGTGCAGCTCCGCACCCGCGAGGTAGGGGGGAGGAGATTGGGGCACGAAGCCGCACGGTTAAGGAAACTAAGGCGTCTCAGCTTGGGGTCTGAGACGCCGAGACCACGCCAGTCTGTCGACGCGACCCGAAGAGCCGTCGCGTGGTCTCGTCGGGCATATAGGGACCACAGCCTGGTTGCGCATGTAACGTGATTGCCCGACATGTCGTTAACGGGGCGGCTTGCCCTCGGGCAGCTGGTTGATCGCGGATTCATGAACGAAACGCTCGTAGTCTCCCGATACAAGCAGGCCCAGCGAATAGGCTTTAACCGAAGCCGTCGTCCTGTCTGTCACATCGAGCTTGGCAAAGATGCGACGTACATAGACGTCCACGGATGATGGCGAGATCTCGAGGATCTCTGCAATCACCGAATTGCTCTTGCCGCGCCCAATCCAGTGCAGCACTTCCAGCTCTCGATTGGAGAGCGCAGGCATTTCCTGCGCATGCTGGATGAGTTTGCAGTAGTGCCGGAAGGAAGCTTGCCCGATACTTCCTACGCGCTGCAGATCGGCCTCTTCGGGATCTGGCGCATCGGCGCCTATGATCGCACCGAGGAATCCGGCGCGACCCTGTGGTCCGAAGCAAGGCACGCCTATACCTCTTCCCAAGCCGTATTGCGCGGCAATGGCGAGATAGCGCCCTTCCTGCTTGCTCAGTTTCTCGTCTGCAATCTGGTCCGGCCAGTAGAAGGGTTCAAGCCGAGCAAGGGCGATCCTGGGCAATGGATCGATCCTGTTGAGCCGGGCGCGATATTGGCGCTCCCATACCCAGGACAGGCCCATATTGGTGACCAGCCGCCCTACACGCACGTCTCCCGACAGCGGAGCGACGTAGAATGCCTTGGTAATTCCTAGCAGGTTGAGCGCCGCCATCGTCGCCTCACGCAGGGCGACCACAGTCTCGGTTTTCCCGATGGCCGAGAGGCCACGGGAAAAATCTTCCAATGCGACGTGCATGCCTCTTCCCCAAGCCGGCATTGCAGAGTCTCAGGCAGCGACGGGCTTGTAATGTCTCCTACCTGCAAGGGAAGGATGCCACTCGACCGTTACATTGGCAAGGCAGGCCCGGAGCGGGGTCCGAAGATTAGCCCTTCGCCAGCGGGGGAACATGCCGATCGACGACGAAGGCCGCGGTCGCAATCAGGACGGAGGCTACGGTAAGCGTCGCAAAGAACGGGACTACGCTCTCCCCGCCCATTTCCAGCAACACTCCGCCCAGCCCCGTGGCACCGACCGCCCCGACGCGGCTCATCAATATGCCGAAGCCGATACCGGCCGAGCGACAGCTTTGCGGATAGCCGGTAGTCATGATGACATACATCCCCGCAATCGCCGCGCTGAAGAACGCGCCCGAGGCACCGATCAGCGAAGTGACGAAAATTCGGTCGCCAAGCGTAGGCGCGGCTGGAAGAGATTCCACCGCCCAACCGAGCACGAGCATAAGCACGAACAAGACGGCGCTGATCAGCGCCATGACACGCCGCGAACCGAAACGGCGCATGGCCTCGCCCACCGCGATCGAACCGAGCATTGAGGTGATCCCGCCGATCGATACAGCATTACCCGCCTGGTCGAGCGTATAGCCCGCCGTGGTCAGGAAGGTCGTCGACCAGCTAAGGATGGAGTAAGCGATCATCGCTGCGGCGGCGAAGCTGATGCCAACGCCGATATTGAGCCGCCAATTGCTGCGGTGCCAGACACCGACCGACTTGCCTTCGGCGGTATCGGTTTCATGGCTTTCGGGACGCAATTCAACGTCGGCCAACCCGATCAACTTGGCATTCTTTTGTGCCTGCTCCTTGCGACCGTGGCCAAGCAGGAAGGATGGGCTGTCGCGCAGGCCGATCAGGACGATGACCACCACCAGCAGCGTCGCCAGGCCGAAGAAGACGAAGGTGCCATCCCAGCCACTCGAAGCGGCGAGGTCCGGCCCGACCCACCCGACAATCGTTCCGCCGATTGGCGTGCCGACCGAGAGCGTGCTCACCGTGACCGGGCGCCAGCGATCGGGCACCCATTCGCCCGCCATCGCCAGCGCGTTGGAATAGGCACCGCCGAAGCCGATACCGCCCAGCAGGCGCCAGAATGCCATGTCCCAGACCGCTTCCGGAGCGGAGAGGAAGCCTAAGCCGATCAGCTGGTCGCCTGAGGACGTAGATGCCCCGATCGTCGCCAGCGAAAAGACAAGGGCAGCTATGGCAAGCGTATAGCGTCGGCCGATCTTGTCACCCAGCCAACCACCGACCCAGGCGCCGAGGCCGAAGCCGATCAGTGCCGCTGTCATGGCAATACCGAAGGTCCCGCGATCGACCCCGAAATCCTCCATAACCAGCGGTGCGACGATGCCGAGCAATTGCAGGTCGATCCCGTCACTGACAAGGATCAGCATGCAGATCGCTATCGTCACGTACTGGAATGTCCGCATCGGCGTGCGGTTCAAGATATCTGTAAACGGAACGGCCCCTTGGCCCGGCTTACTCGCCATTACTGATCCCCTCCCTGGCCGCGATTTTCCGCGGTCCTCATTTCACTTCCTAGCCTGTGTCGGACTAAACGATAACCTCTTCCGCCCAACCCATATGCAGACGGTGAAACCGGTCCTGCGGACTGGAATGTAACTTCAGCAATCCGTCGCGCTGCTCTCCGACATAAAGACCGCGCAATATGGACCCGGCGACTCCATGGCCGACCACCACCAGCTTGCGGCTGCCGGCCCATTTGAGCCAGCCTGCCAGCCTGTCAATCGCCGCGTCCAGCCCCTCACCATCTGTGCAGTAGTTTGCCCATGCGGACAGGAATGTCGGCTCTGCCTCCACCAACGGATCGCGTGCACAGATCGAGGCGAAGTGATGCTTCTCCCAAGATCCACAGCCCACCTCCTGCAAGCGCGCATCGGTGATGAGCAACTTGTCGATGCGCGCCTCCTCGCGCACGATCTTCGCCGATTCAAAGGCGCGGGGTTGCGGGCTGGAGAGCAGTTCGAACTCGTCGTCCCCGTCGAGCAATTCGCGCAATTTGCTGCCCATGGAGCGGGCCTGCTCGCGGCCAAGCGAAGTCAGCGGTGAATCGTGATTGCCCTGGATGCGCCGCTCCAGATTGTAGGACGTCTGACCATGGCGCAGCAGGTAGATCATTGGGCGGGTCGGTTACCCGGTGCCATCAGTTCTCGCACCTTGTTCGCGCGATTTGTCTCGAACCTGATCCTTCCCGGAGTCGCTTCGTCGGTCGGGAACGCCTCCTCGATTTCCCGGTGGCGCTGCTTCACCTCGTCGAGGAATTCGGAATTGGTGAAGATATAGAACTCGTTCTTCTTGATCGCCTCTACCACCATGCGGCCCGTATCCTCCGGATCGATGGCACCGCGCATGGCGTCCCACAATTCCTTCATGAAAGGCGGGGCGTTCTCCTCATCAATGCTGGGATCGTCCTCTGGCAACGTCACCATGGCGGACTTCGTTGCCCCGGGAAACAGGCAGGAGACGCCGATACCCTTCTTGGCAAGCTGGATACGCAGGCTCTCGGAATAGCCGCGCACGGCATATTTGGAGGCGGAGTAAGCGGCAATGCCGGGCTGCGGGACGATCCCCGCCATGGATGAGGTATTGACGATATGGCCGCCCTCGCCCTGAGCGAGGATCATCTTGCCGATGATCTTGCAGCCATTTACCACGCCGCCAAGGTTGATCGCCATGGCACGGTCCCAATCGTCGAAATCGGAGCTGATCGCGGTGCCGCCGCCATTGATGCCGGCATTGTTGCACAGGACATGGATCTTGCCGAAACGGGCGATCGTGGCATCGGCCGCGGCCTTCACACTGTCGCGGTCGGCCACGTCGGTCTTCACGAACAGGACATTGTCGCCTGCGCCCAGCTCCTCGGCCGCGGAAGCCATGTGCTCCTCGCTCCAGTCGGCAATGGCGACCTTCATGCCTTCGGCCAGGAATGCCTTGGCCATGCCCAGCCCGATCCCGCTGGCACCACCGGTAATGAAGGCAACCTTGCCCTGCAGATCTTCCAAAATGTCCTCCCGAATCCCTATTCGTCCCTGAACTGCCCGAAATCGGGCGCTTCCTCTACCCTGTCGGGCGTGGCGGCCAGGACGGCTTCTGCGCGGGCGCGCATCGCATCCTTGTAGAAACCATGCGTCACCACATAGGTCTGGTTCCTGAGGATACCCTCGGCGACCAGTTCGCCAGCCTCTTCGGGCTCCATCCAGTTAGCACCCACGATGCGGCGCGAAAGCTTTGCCTCGCTGTCCTTGAAGCCGCTCCCCTCCAGCAAATGCGCCGGGCGGTTGGACTGCGTTTCGTGGATATTCGACTTCACCGGACCAGGCAGCAGGATCGAGACGCCGATATCTTGCTCTGCCAGCTCGGCCTTCACGGATTCGCAGTAGTGGCACACCGCCGCCTTGCTCGCGCCATAGATGGCGAGATGCGGGGGCATGACGACTTCGGCCGCCAGGCTGGCGGTTGAGACGATATGTCCGCCCCTGCCATGCGCGATCATTTGCGGCAGGAAAGAAACGAAGCCGTTGATCACTCCGCCGACATTGACACCGAAGCCGAAATCATAATCCGCATAAGTCGCCTCGAGGATCGGCCCTTCAAGCCCGACACCGGCATTGTTGACGAGAATATCGATCCCCCCGAACTCTTCCTGCATCTGCGCCGCCGCTTCGGCATAGGCCTCGCGATTGGTGACATCGAGCTGCAGCGCGCTGACCTGGTTGGACTGCGCACCGCCCGAAAACTGGGCCAGCGCCGTTTCGATATGGTCAGGGCGAAGGTCTGCCATCACCACGCGCGCTCCGCGCGCTGCCAGCACCTTGGATATGCCGAGGCCAATCCCGCTCGCGCCGCCAGTAACGAATGCTGTCCTGCCTTCGAAGGCATCTATTGGCATCGCCGTCTCTCCGCTTCCTTCCTCGCAAGGATGTGGCAGAGGGGCGGGGCCGCGTCTATGCCCTTGCACATAACCGATCCGGGAGACCTGCCGTGCCGATTTCGCTCCATGCCGCAACAGTGCCGTCCTATTTGCAGACCTTGCGGGCAACCATTCGCTGGCTCTCCAAGGCGGAGGCATTTGCGCAGGACACCGGCAAGCCCGAGGCCGACATGATGGCCGCGAAACTGCAGGACGACATGTTCCCCTTCAACCGGCAGGTGCGCGCCTGCGCCATGCACAGCCAGGGCGCGATCGAGGCGTGCTTCAAGGGAGTGTTCTCGCCCGACCTGTCTCCGCATCCGGAGAGCTTTGCCGGCCTGCGCGAGCGGCTCGGAGAGGCGGTCGCCTATCTTGAAGCGCTTGATGAAAGCGAAATGGAGGCGCTGGTCGGCGCGCCAATGCGCTTCGAGTTCAAGACAACGGTCATGCCATTCACTGCTGACAATTTCCTGCTCAGCTTTAGCCAACCCAACTACTATTTCCACACTACGACCGCCTATGCGATCCTGCGCTACCAGGGGATGAGCATCGGCAAGAGGGACTATCTCGGCAGCTTGCGACTTAACGTTTGACCCGGTCCGGAACGCCGGCGCGAACAGGCGCAATGCGGACGATGAACCGACTCTGCGGGAATCCAGCCCGTAAAGCTGGGACCGAGCGGCAACATCTTTACATTCTGGAACATTTGTTAACTACTTCGCTTTAGAAAGCGCTCCAATAGGGAGGAGTGCGATGGACTGGCTACGCGACCTGTTCAAGGTCGGGCCCGATCTGCAGAGGTTTCGCAAGCTGCTCTGGCTCGGCCAGTGCGGGACTGCGCTGTTGCTCATCGTCGCGCTTGTCACGACGGGCAAGCTATCCACCGGACTGACCATCTCCGCCGCGGCCCTGATGGTGGTGCAATACCTGATTTCGCGCATGCTTGCCCGGCGTTCGCTCGGCCAGATCGAGGAGCATGAGAGACTGTTCCGCGAAGCGGAAAGTTCACGTCAGCAGATCGAACAGCTCTTCGCGATGACCGACATGCTGCAAAGCGCCGAAAACCACGAGGATGCCGGCGCAATCCTTGAAGCAACAGCCATTTCGCTTTTGCCGGAGTTTCGCGGCGCGCTCTATATCTTCAACAACTCCTACGACCGTCTCGACCTGGTCCGCCACTGGCCGCATGGCGAAGACTGCCAGCCGGCCGAGGCGCTCGTTCCCGGCAATTGCTGGGCCTTGAAACGCGGCAAACCACATATCAACGATCCACGTGCCGGATCGCTGTGCTGCATGCATAATAATGGCATCTTCTCGACCATCGAACTGCCGATGATCGCGCGCGGCAAGGTGCATGGACTGCTGATGCTGGCAATCAATTCCGACGAAGGCACAAAGAAGTTGCAGGCCATCTCGCGCATTGCCCGCGCGCTGGCGGACTCCGTCTCTCTCGCGCTCGCCAATATCGCCCTGCAGGACAAGCTGCGCACCCAGTCGCTGCGCGATCCGCTCACCGGCCTTTACAACCGCCGCTACATGGAAGACGCGCTGGAACGCTATCTCAGCATTGCCGAGCGCAATGGCAGCCCGACATCGGTGGTGATGGTCGATCTCGATCACTTCAAAAAGCTCAATGACGTCCATGGCCACGCCAAGGGCGACACGATCCTGCGCGACGTCGCCGCGCAACTTGTAGGCGCGCTTCGTCCCTCTGACGTGGTCAGCCGCTATGGCGGCGAGGAACTGCTTGTCATCCTGCCGGGCTGTGACCTTGAGGATGCCATGCTCAAGGCGGAATTGCTCCGCTCGCGCGTGGAGAGCCTCGGCGAAGTGCATGGCACCGCAGTTACCGCCTCTTTCGGTGTGGCCAGCGTGCCGGAGACCTCGAACGGGCCGAGCGATATCGTGCCGATGGCCGATCGCGCGCTCTACGAAGCCAAGAAGTCGGGGCGCAATCAGGTGATCGCCGCCAACCGCAAGGCGAGTGGCAACGGACAATCTCCGCGACTGGCGGTCGGCTGAGCGGGACATGCAGTCCCGCCCATATTGCAAATCCTAGCCAGTTACTTCGAGCACCATATTCGTCGGCGTTTCTGCCGCGCGCCGGACATTGGCGAAGCCTGCTTCATTGAGCACTTCGGTCAGGCGCTTCTGGCCTGCCTGCGCACCGAGCCCCAGCCCGACTTCCTGCGCCAGCGACGCCGGCGTGCAGACCACGCAGGAAGCGGCATAGAAAACCTGCCCCATAGGGTTCATGTTCTCGGCCATGGTGTCGCCTGCCATCGGCTCCACCAGCATGAAGGTGCCATCATCCTTCAGCGTTTCACGAATGTGCTTTGCCGCACCCACCGGATCGCCCATGTCGTGCAGCGCATCGAAGATGCAGGCGAAGTCGAAGCCATCCCCTGGATAGTCCTGCGCCTTGGCAACAATGAACTCGACATTGGTTACTCCAGCCTCGGCAGCCTTGGCCCTGGCCGCCTCGATCGAAGGCGCGTGGAAATCGATGCCGACCACGGTCGAATTGGGATAGGCCTGTGCCATCAGCACGCTCGATGTGCCGTGACCGCAGCCGATATCGGCGATCTTCGCACCTTGCTTGAGCTTCGCGTCGACTCCTTCGAGCGAAGGAATCCAGTTCTCGACCAAATTCGCCGCATAGCCGGGGCGGAAGAAGCGGTCGGTACCGCAGAAGCAGCATGGCAGGTGATCGTCCCACGGCCTACCCTCGCCAGAGATGAATATCTCGGCTGCCTTCTCATGCGTTGCAAATTGCGAAAGGATGATCTCGAAGAAGCCCTGCATACAGGCTGGCTGTCCTTCGCGACCGAAAATCAGCGCCTGTTCTGGCGTCACCTCGAAAGTCTCGTCTTCCGGGTCGAAGGAGACATAGCCAGCGGCCGATACCGAACCGAGCCATTCGTGAAGGTACTTCTCGTTCATGCCCGAGAGTTTGGCCAACTGGTCGAGCGTCAGCGGTCCCTTGCCGTCCATCAGGTCGAATAGCTTGGCCTTGTCACCCAGCACCGCCATGAACACGCTCATCGCACCGGCGACATCGCCGATGACCTTTCCGGCCAGTGCCTCGACTTTTCCGAAATCAATCTCCTCGCTCATCGACCTTCTCCCTTGTCTTCTGCGACTCCGAAGGACGCAGCCTAACACGGCCTGACATAGGCGGCACAGAAAAAGGGCCGCGGTAGCTTTCGCCCCGCGGCCCGCTCTCCCAGCTTGGAGAAAAGGCCCCGAACCTGACCGGTCCGGAGCCTTTCAATTCTGCTTAGTCGTCCTTGAGGAAGGCCGGCATGTGATCGGGGTTGCCCCCGCCATTGTCGCCACCCTTGTCGCCACCGCGATCACCGCCGCCATCGCGACGCGGACCACGGTCACGACCGCCGCCACGACCACCACGGTCGCCACGCGGGCCACGGCGATCGCCGCCACGTCCACCCTTGTCGCCGCGCGGTTCGCGCGGCGGACGGGTGTCTTCCAGCTCTTCGCCGGTTTCCTGGTCTACCACGCGCATCGACAGGCGGACCTTGCCGCGATTGTCGATCTCGAGGACCTTGACCTTCACTTCCTGGCCTTCGGAAACGACGTCAGTCGGCTTCTCGACACGTTCGTTCTTCATTTCGGACACGTGGACGAGACCATCCTTGCCACCCATGAAGTTCACGAAGGCACCGAAGTCGACGATGTTGACGACCTTGCCAGTGTAGATCTTGCCGACTTCGGCTTCCTCGACAATACCTTCGATCCAAGCCTTGGCGGCTTCGATCTGGCTGTTGTCGCTGGAGGAAATCTTGATCAGGCCTTCGTCGTCGATATCGACCTTGGCACCGGTCTCGGCCACGATTTCGCGGATCACCTTGCCGCCCGTACCGATGACGTCGCGGATCTTCGACTTGTCGATCTGCATGGTCACGATGCGCGGGGCATGCTCGGAAAGCTCGGTGCGGGCAGAACCCAGAGCCTTGTTCATTTCGCCAAGGATGTGCGCACGGCCGGCTTTCGCCTGCTCAAGCGCCTTGGCCATGATTTCCTTGGTGATGCCGGCAATCTTGATGTCCATCTGGAGCGAGGTGATGCCCGCTTCCGAACCGGCCACCTTGAAGTCCATGTCGCCCAGGTGATCTTCGTCACCCAGGATGTCGGACAGCACGGCAAAGTCATCGCCTTCGAGGATCAGTCCCATGGCAATACCCGAAACCGGGCGTTCGATCGGAACACCGGCATCCATCATGGACAGGCAGCCGCCGCACACGGTCGCCATCGAGCTCGAGCCGTTGGACTCGGTGATGTCGGACAGGATGCGGATCGTGTAGGGGAAGTCCTCACGGTCGGGCAGGACGGGGTGCAGCGCACGCCATGCCAGCTTGCCATGGCCGATCTCGCGACGGCCCGGCGCGCCGAAGCGGCCCACTTCGCCCACCGAATAGGGCGGGAAGTTATAGTGCAGCATGAAGTTCGAATAGGTCAGGCCGTCGAGGCCGTCGATCATCTGCTCGGAGTCCTTGGTGCCCAGCGTGGTGGTGCAGATGGCCTGCGTTTCACCGCGCGTGAACAGCGCCGAACCATGCGTACGCGGCAGGAAGCCGACCATGCTCTCGATCGGGCGAACCTGGTCGAGCGCGCGGCCGTCGATACGCTGGCCGTCCTTGAGGATGGCACCGCGAACGATCTCGGCTTCGAGCTTCTTGACGGCCTTGCCGGCAGTCATCTGCGTCTGGCCGTCGGCCTCGGCATACTTTTCCTTGGCCTTGGCGCGGGCGGCATTGAGCGCGTCCGAGCGGGCCGACTTGTCGGTCAGCTTGTAGGCCGCGGCGATGTCGTCGCCGACCACGCCGCGAAGCTCTTCCTTGATTGCCGAAGCGTCATCGGAAGTGTCGATTTCCCACGGAGCCTTGGCGGCCTGCTCGGCCAGCTCGACGATCGCGCCAACGACCTTCTTGCACTCGTCATGCGCGAACATGACCGCGCCGAGCATCTCGTCTTCCGTAAGCTCCTTGGCTTCGGATTCGACCATCATCACGGCTTCCTGCGTGGCAGCCACCATCAGGTCGAGACGGCCTTCTTCCAGCGCAGTTTCCTGCTTCGGGTTGAGGACATACTCGCCATCGATGTAGCCGACGCGGCAGCCGCCGATCGGGCCCATGAAGGGAACGCCGGAAATGGTCAGCGCGGCAGAGGCTGCCACCATCGCGACAACATCGGCCTCGGTCTCGCCATCATAGGAGAGGACCTGGCAGATAACGTTGATTTCGTTGTAGAAACCTTCGGGGAACAGCGGACGGATCGGACGGTCGATCAGGCGGCTGGTGAGCGTTTCCTTTTCGGTCGCACCGCGTTCGCGCTTGAAGAAACCACCCGGGATACGACCCGCGGAGGAGAATTTTTCCTGATAGTGGACGGTGAGCGGGAAGAAGTCCTGCCCGTCCTTGACCTTCTTTGCAGCAGTAACCGCGCAAAGAACGACAGTTTCGCCATAGGTGGCCAGTACGGCACCATCGGCCTGGCGGGCAATGCGGCCCGTTTCCAGAGTGAGGGTCTTTCCGCCCCACTCCAGCGATACAGTTTTCGTGTCGAACATATTTATCCTTCGATCCCGCGGGCCCTATTGCCCAAATGCTTTCGCGCGGGGTTTGCTGCCGGGGAATACCGTCCCGGTCCGGTTAGGGGCCTTTTGTGAACCCCTGAAGGCCCCTTCACCGAATTGCGAAGGATACCCGATAAACGAAGCGGCCCGCATGGGGCCGCTCCGGAAAACTCTTACTTACGCAGACCCAGCTTCTGGATCAGGGCGTTGTAGCGCTCCACATCCTTGCTCTTGAGATAGGCGAGCAGGCTGCGGCGCTTGTTGACCATCTTGAGCAGGCCACGACGCGAATGGTTGTCCTTGTGGTGGTCCTTGAAGTGCTCGGTCAGGTTGCGGATGCGCTCGGTCAGGATGGCGACCTGCACTTCCGGCGAACCGGTATCGCCCTTTGCCTGGGCGTTGTCCTTGATGATCTCAGTCTTCTTTTCGGCAGTAACCGACATGTTTTCAAACCTTTCGCAGCATCTTTAGACGTTAAAGCCCCGCACGACCTTGGCCGTACCGTCCGAAATCTCCATCAGCGCGACCGGCACATCGGCCAGCTTCGCAAAATAGAGCCCGTCCGGTTGGGGCAATCCGGAAATGATCCGGCCCTGTCGGACCGCCTGCGCACTTTCCGGATCGAGTATCAGGGCCGGGATGCCGTCCAGCCCTGCCTCAAGCGGCAGGAGTTGATCTTCAAGGGGCGCCCCCTTGCCGATTTCGTTCAGTTTGTCCAGCGAAATCGCTTGGTTTTCGGTGAACGGGCCGGCCTTGATCCGCCGCAGGAATGTGACGTGGCCGACTGTCCCCAGCGCATGGGCAATATCGCGCGCCAGGCTGCGTATATAGGTGCCTTTGGAGACATGCGCCACCAGTGTAACGCTATCCGCCAGTTCGAGCGGGGCGGAAGGGTCGTAAGGATCGGGTCGCCCGGCAGTGGTGGCAAAGGCGGAATCGATCTGCGCGAAGTCCCCGCCGCCTGCCAGTCCGAGAGAATGCACAATGACCGAGCGGGTCTTCATCTCCACCTCTTCGCCTGCCCGCGCCCGCTCATAAGCGCGCTTGCCGCCCACCTTCACGGCAGAATAGGCTGGCGGCACCTGCTCGATCGGGCCGGTGAAATGTTCGCAGATCGCGGCGACGGCAGCGATGGGAGGGCGATGGTCGGAGGTCTGCACCACGTCTCCTTCGGCATCCAGCGTATCGGTCTCCTCGCCGAACTGGATCGTGAACTCGTAGACCTTGTCGCTGTCGAGCATGCGCCCACAGAGCTTGGTCGCCTCACCCAGCGCGATGGGCAGCACACCCTCGGCCAGCGGATCGAGCGTGCCGCCATGACCCACCTTGGGCATATCTTTCGTCTTTGGGCCATATCCGGCCTCGCGCAGATTCCGCTTCACGGCGCCGACAGCCTGTGTCGAGCCAAGCCCGCGCGGCTTGTCGAGGATCAGCCAGCCATGGGGGTTGGACTGTTTCATTCGCCGGCGATGAACCCGGCCAGCTCGATATAGCGTTCCATCAACCAGAATACGGGCACGCCAATCGTATTGCCGAGGATGTCGAGGTCGGGCGCGAACCAGACCGCGGCCACCAGCGCGAAAAAGAGCAGCATGCCATAGGGCCGAAGCCGTTCATACTTGCGGGCCAGCGGAGGAGGAAGAAGGCCCTCGACGATATGCGATCCGTCGAATGGCGGAATCGGCAAGAGGTTGAACACTGCCAGGAAGACATTGATCAGGATGAAGTAGTAGATCCCCTGCGCGACAATTCCCGGTTCTGCCCCAATCCCGATGCCCAACATGGGCGCGAAGAGGCCGAGCGCCGTTGCCCCGACCAGTGCCAGAACCAGGTTCATGCCCGGCCCTGCCGCCGCAACGGCCATCATTCCGAAGCGCGGATTGTCGAGCCTGTTCTTGACCACCGGCACGGGCTTGGCCCAGCCGAAGATCGGTCCACCAACCAAAGCCATTGCGCCGGGAACCAGCAGCGTTCCCACCGGATCGATGTGACGGATCGGGTTGAGGCTCAGCCGGCCCATCATGCTGGCCGTGTTATCTCCCAGCATTTTGGCAACATAGCCATGCGCCACTTCGTGGAACACGATGGCAATGACCAGTGCCGGTACCAGCACGAGGATAAGGGAAATTGTTTCGCTCATGGACGCCTAGATGGAGGCGGAAGGGCCTTTCGCCTAGTCCTCATCATCATGATCGAGGTCGCGTGCCACGCGCGGATCGTCGAGCAATTGTTCGATCCGGCTGGCCTCGTCGAAGCTCTCGTCACTGCGGAATTGCAGCTTCGGCGCGAATTTGAGGCCGAGGCGCTTGGCGACTTCGCGCTGGAAGAAGGCGGTATTGGTCTGAAGAGCCTTGAGTACCGTTGCTTCGTCTTCGCCCAGAAGCGGCTTCACATAGGCTTTCGCCTGCCTGAGATCGGGCGACATGCGCACCTCGGTGACGCTGACCGTATGGGCGGACAGCACATCGTCATGCGCTTCCTGCCGCGCAAGCAGCTCTGACAGGATATGGCGCACCCGCTCACCCACCTTGAGCAGGCGGACGGACTGGTCTTCGGGTTGCGAGTGACGGGCCATAATCAGCCTTCCATTTTCTCCAATATGCGCCGCAGCGAATTGATATTGCGTGCCGTGCCGCGGCGGTCGAGCTTGCGCTCCATAAATGCACTGGTCAGCCTGCTGGTGCCGACGCCTTCAACATAGTCGATATAGAGGCAGCGCGGCCCCATGGCGATCCTCTCGGGTCCGCGCCCCTCGTAAGCAGCCAGCATGACCTTGAACTGATCCGGATCCACTTCGCCATCAAGGAACAGCGTATGGACGAATTTGTCCTCGCCGCCCTTACTGAACGGATTGTCCTCGATCGCTGAACGCACCTCCTCCGCATTACGCACTGCGGCAAAGGTGTCGAAGCCGAAACGGTCCTTCACGATGAAGGCAAGCATTTCGGACAGTCCGTCCGTCGGGCGCTCGTCGAAAGAGAACAGCACGTTCCCGCTGGCGACAACGGTTTCGACGTCCTCCAGCTCCTCGCGTTCGAGCGCCTCGCGCAGATCGGTCATCAGCAGTCGATTGCCACCGACATTCATGCTGGCGAAGAAGGCGCAATAGCGGGTCATACGCTATTGCAGCCTTACAGCGTCCGTTCGCGTTCCTCGACCTCGAAGACTTCAAGCTGGTCGCCCGGCTGGATGTCGTTCGTATCGGCAAGGACCACACCGCATTCGAGACCGGCGCGGACTTCGTCCACATCGTCCTTGAAGCGACGCAGCGAAGCGATGGTGGTCGCCGAAACGATGACGTCTTCGCGCGTAAGACGGGCATGCAGGCCCTTGCGGATGACGCCTTCCTCGACCAGCAGGCCAGCCGCCTTGTCCTTCTTGCCGGACTTGAAGACTTCCTTGACCTCTGCGCGGCCGACGACGTTCTCGATCCGCTCGGGACCAAGCTCGCCCGCCATCTCCTTCGCGATTTCCTCGGTCAGGTGATAGATCACGTCGTAATACTTCATTTCGACGCCATCGCGCTTCACCAATTCACGCGCCTTGGCATTGGGTCGCACGTTGAAGCCGATGATCGGCGCCTTCGAGGCTGCCGCCAGCTGCACGTCGCTCTCGGTAATGGCGCCAACGCCTGCGTGCAGTACGCGGACCTTGATGTCGTCATTCGAGAGATTGTGCAGCGCCGTGTTGATTGCCTCGACAGAGCCCTGAACGTCGGCCTTCACCAGCACGGGGAACTCGATCACCTCGTTCTGCAGCGTGGTGAACATGGTATCGAAATTGGTCGGGGCGAGCGCGGTACGCTTCTCGGTCGCCTTTTCCTGGCGGTACTGGGCAACTTCGCGGGCACGCTGCTCGTTTTCGACCACGGTCAGCAGGTCGCCGGCTTGCGGCACGCCGCCAAGGCCAAGCACCTCGACCGGCATGGACGGGCCGGCTTCCTTGACCTGCTTGCCCTGGTCATCGACCAGCGCACGCACACGGCCGCTTTCCGTACCGACGACGAAGGTGTCGCCGCGCTTGAGCGTACCGCGATTGACCAGCACGGTGGCGACAGGGCCGCGGCCCTTGTCGAGCTGTGCCTCGATCACGGTGGCTTCTGCATCGCGGTCCGGGCGCGCCCTAAGTTCGAGAAGTTCGGCCTGCAGTTGGATCTTCTCGAGCAAATCGTCGAGGCCCGCGCCAGTCTTGGCGGACACTTCCACGTCCTGCACATCACCGGACATCTCTTCCACGATGACTTCGTGTTCGAGCAGGCGCTCACGCACCTTCTGCGGGTTCGCCTCTGGCTTGTCGCACTTGTTGATCGCAACGATCATCGGCACGTTCGCCGCCTTGGCGTGATTTATGGCCTCGATCGTCTGCGGCATGATGCCGTCATCGGCGGCCACCACCAGCACCACGATATCGGTGACATTGGCACCGCGAGCACGCATCTCAGTAAAGGCCGAGTGGCCCGGCGTATCGAGGAAAGTGACCTTCTTCTTGTCCTTGGTTGTGATCTGGTATGCACCAATATGCTGGGTGATGCCGCCGGCTTCGCCCTTGGTCACATTGGTCTTGCGCAGGGCGTCGAGCAGGCTGGTCTTGCCGTGATCGACATGGCCCATGATGGTGACGACCGGCGGACGCTCCTTGAGCGTCTCTTCCGGATCGGCCTCGGTCTCGGCCGCAATATCGATATCGCTTTCCGAAACACGGGTGATGTTGTGGCCGAATTCCTCGACCAGCAACTCTGCCGTGTCCTGGTCGATCGTCTGGTTGACGGTGACCATCATGCCCATGTTGAAAAGCGCCTTCACGAGGTCGGCACCCTTCTCGGCCATGCGGTTGGCAAGTTCCTGCACAGTGATCGCCTCGGGGACGACAACGTCGCGTACCTGCTTCTCGCGCGGCTGGCTTGAGCCGCCGCCCTGGGCACGGCGTTCCTTCTCACGCGCCCGCTTGAGCGCGGCGAGGCTGCGTGCACGGCGGCCTTCATCCTCGTTCAGCGCACGGTTTACGGTCAGCTTGCCGCCGCGACGCTTGTCGACGCGTTCGCCACCGCCCTTGGGGGCAGCTTTGCCACGCTCCTCACGCTTCTTTTCCGGCTTCTTTGGCTCGGGACGCTCGACCGGCGTGAACTTGCGTGCTGCCGGGGCCGGCTGGGCATCCGACTGAGCAGGTTCTGCCGCGGCGCTTTCCGCAGCCTGTTCGGCAGCAAGCTTGGCTGCCTCCTCATCGGCCTTGCGCTGCTTGGCGGCCTCTTCCTCGGCCTTGCGATTGTCCTCGGCGCGCTGCTTTTCCTCTTCGGCAGCCTGCTTGGCGGCCTCTTCCTCGCGGCGGCGCGCTTCTTCGGCCATGCGCAGGCGATCTTCCTCGGCCTCGCGCTGCAAGCGAGCGACGCGCTCCTGCGGAGTCTCCCCCGGAGGTGCCTTCTTGACCGGAGCCTTCTTCGCCTTGGGCGCAGGCGCGGGCTCTTCCGCTGCAGGCGGCGGAGGAGGAGGCGGCGGTGGCGGAGCGGCCTCGCCGGGCTTGGTCAGTTTGCGACGACGCTTCACCTCGACCGCAACCTTGTTGGTGCGGCCGTGGCTGAAGGTCTGCTTGACCTCGCCCGCATCGACCGAGCGCTTCAGCCCCAGTGGCTTGCGTTCGCGCTTCGGTGTGTCTTCAGTATCGCTCATACGCCTCAATTAATCCTTCAAATTCAATTATTCGCTGCTGCTTCGCGAGCAGCACCTACCACCACGTCACCGCACTCATCGGCCGCTTCACCGGCCCCAAGAAAGGTTTGCAGGCGCCTCAGCGGAACGGAAACCCGCTGCGCCGATGCCTGATCGGTCAACGCCAGGTGGACTACATTGTCGCGGCCCAATGCCACAGACAGGCCCGCGCGGTCCAGTGGCAGGCGTTCGCCTTGCAAACCACTGCCTTCCTTGTCCATGCCCACGCGCCAGGCCTGGTCGAGCTTTCGCGCACCGTCTTCGCTGGCATCGCTGGCATGGTAGAGCGCGGCAATCTTCCCCATCCGCGCTTCATTGGCGATCCTGTCGGACCCCAAGATAAGACGACCACTGCGCATTTCGAGTCCCAGCCTTTCGGCAAAGGATCGGCGCAGGGCATTTTCGGTCAATTCAGGCAGGTCCTCCGGGATGTGCCGGACACCTCCCTTAAAGGCTCGTGCCAGCGCGCCTTTCAGCCTTCCACTCTCGAGCGCTTCTACCAGTTCCGCCTTGGAGACGCCGATCCACGCCCCGCGACCCGGCGCACGCGCCAGGGCATCGGGCAGGACTTCGCCATCGGGCGAAAGCGCGAGGCGCAAGAGGTCGTCGCGGCAGGAGGTCCTGCCGGAAAGCACGCAGCGGCGTTCGGGAGCGTCAGCCGCCCCGCCCTTCTTGCCGGATCTGCTGGAACCTAGCGGCTCATTGCGAGGATTCCGCATCAGCGGCCTCCTCTGCTTGGGCATCGGCAGCCGGGGCAGCCTCTTCCTCGTCCTCGAACCAGTGCGCGCGAGCGGCCATGATAATCTCATTGCCCTGCTCCTCGGAGAGACCGAAGGCGCCGAGCACGCCGCCCTTGTCTTCCTGGCGCTGCGGACGACGCAGCGGCGGACCATCGCCACGGCGACGCGGCGCTTCGCGCTTCTTGGCGATCAGTTCGTCGGTTGCCAGGTCAGCGAGGTCGTCGAGATCCTTGATGCCGGCCTTGCCCAGCACGACGAGCATTTCCTCGGTCAGGTGCGGGATTTCCGCAAGAGCGTCCTCGACGCCAAGCTCGCGGCGAGCCTCGCGATAGGCGGCCTCCTGGCGTTCGAGGGCCTCCTGCGCGCGGCTCTGCAGCTCTTCGGCCAGTTCTTCGTCGAAGCCTTCGATGCTGGCCAGTTCGGCCAGTTCGACATAGGCGACTTCCTCGAGCTCGGCGAAGCCTTCGGCGACGAGCAGCTGCGACAGCGTCTCGTCCACGTCGAGCTCTTCCTCAAACATCTTGGAGCGTTCGGCAAATTCCTTGCTGCGCTTCTCCGAGGCTTCTTCCTCGGTCATGATGTCGATCTGGCTCTCGGTCAGCTGGCTGGCGAGGCGGACGTTCTGGCCGCGGCGGCCGATGGCGAGCGAAAGCTGGTCGTCCGGAACCACGACTTCGATGCGGCCCTCATCCTCGTCCAGCACCACGCGGCTGACCGTTGCCGGCTGCAGCGCGTTAACGACGAAGGTAGCGGTGTCTTCCGACCACGGGATGATGTCGATTTTCTCACCTTGAAGTTCCTGCACGACTGCCTGCACACGGCTACCCTTCATGCCGACACAGGCGCCGACCGGGTCGATCGAGGAATCGTGGCTGATCACGCCGATCTTGGCGCGGCTGCCCGGATCGCGGGCGGCGGCCTTGATCTCGATGATGCCATCGTAGATTTCCGGCACTTCCTGCGCGAACAGCTTCTTCATGAATTCGGGATGTGCGCGGCTGAGGAAGATCTGCGGACCGCGATTGTTGCGCTCCACCTTCATGATCAGCGCACGCACGCGCTCGCCGACACGCGCGGCTTCACGAGGGATCTGCTGGTCGCGGCGGATCACGCCCTCGGCGCGGCCGAGATTGACGATCACATGGCCGAATTCGACCGACTTGATCACACCGGTGATGACTTCGCCCGCGCGGTCCTTGAATTCTTCGTACTGACGCTCGCGCTCGGCATCGCGGACCTTCTGGAAGATCACCTGCTTGGCACTCTGCGCGTCGATACGTCCGAGATCGACCGGCGGCAGCGGATCGACAATGAAATCGCCGATGGCAGCGCCCGGCTGGAGCTTCTCGGCAGCCTTGAGATCGACCTGCTTGAAGTAGTCTTCGACTTCCTCGACCACTTCGACAACGCGCCACAAGCGCAGATCGCCCGTCATCGGATCGAGCTTCGCGCGGATATCGTTTTCCGCGCCATAGCGGGCACGTGCCGCCTTCTGGATCGCTTCTTCCATCGCCTCGATGACGATCGCCTTGTCGATCATCTTCTCCGAGGCGACCGCATTGGCGATCGCGAGCAGTTCTGCCTTGTTAGCGGAAATGGGACTGGCCATCAGTCGTCAGCCTTTTCTTCTTCGGTTGTTTCTTCGATTTCTTCGGCACCGCTCATGTCGAGCGGCTGAGTGGCGGCGATCAGCTTGTCAGTCAAGACAAGCTGGGCCGAATGAATATTCGCGAGCGGGACGCAAACCTCACCCGCCTTGCTATCCATTAACGAGACATTCTCGCCATCGATGCCGAGCAGCTCGCCACGCAGATTGCGCAAATCGCCGATCTTCTCGGCCAGCGCGATCTTTGCTTCGTGTCCTACCCAGTTGGCGTAATCCTTCGGACGGGTCAGCGGGCGGTCGATGCCGGGACTTGAGACTTCGAGCAAATAGGCGCCCTCGATCAGCTCCTCGCCCGCTTCCTCGACCTCGTCGATCTTTGCCGAGATCGCGCGCGACAGCGTGGCACATTGTTCCATGATCATCTGGCCGGTTGCTGGATCCTCGGCCATGATCTGCAGCGTGCGCTCCTCGCCCGAACCCGTCATCTTCACGCGCACGAGTTCGAAACCGAGGGCTTCGGTCTCGGCAGCGATCAAATCATTCAGGCGCGCAAAATCGGCCATATGTCTCCAGTAACGTCCAAATGCCGACAGCATGTGACAAGAGGCTTGGGGCCGGCCCCTTGCGGCGCCAGCATCCTTGATTGTCACGACAATGTCGGGATGGCGGTCAGATAGGCGCGCTTGCACCTATTTGCAAGCAGGATCGCAAAGCGTCGAAATCCATTGCAGCAGCAATGCAGATGCAAATCGGGCGGAACCGGCGACTTTCACCGGTTCACCCGTTTCGCCTCAAAGCTGTAAACTTGGAGGGACGCCCCTTTTCCCGGTTGGGCCATCCCATGTCCGGATCAACTGCCGGCGTTCACCCGATTGTAGGCAGATGCCGTGTCGTCGAAACGACCTACAGCCTCATCCGCCTTTTCTACCGGGTTGAGGCCGGCATCATCGAGATAGGTCACGGCCTCATCCACGATGTCATCCACAAAGCTGACTTCGTCGACCTGTGCCACCTGCACCGGTGCATCCTGGACCGACCAAGGGTTCGAGCTTTGAACCGGCTCATCCTGCTGGTCAGGCGTCAGGAAGAAGGCGCCGATGGCGAGGACGGCGACAACGCCAACCTTGTGACGAACGACAAAACGCGCAACTCCGAACATTGGTAATTCCCCCCTGAATCCGCGAACAGGGATACCGGAAAGCCCTTACTGCGCTGTTAACCGTGCATTTTGAGGAAAGTAACCATCTGCCTTGCGGCGGGGACTATGTGCGCCCGAGACTGAACCTATTCGGTCAGGCCGTGTTTCTTGATACAATGACGCAGCTGGTCGTAGGAGAGGCCTAACGCCTTCGCGGTCTGGCGCTGGTTCCACCGGTGACGACCAAGTGCATGCTCTACAATAGCCCTCTCATGCGCATCCACCGCT
Source organism: uncultured Altererythrobacter sp. (assembly GCA_913056125.1). Classification (GTDB taxonomy): domain Bacteria; phylum Pseudomonadota; class Alphaproteobacteria; order Sphingomonadales; family Sphingomonadaceae; genus Alteraurantiacibacter. The sequence goes on along the minus strand of CAJXNC010000003.1, from coordinate 42,086 downwards.
TCGCGCAGATCCTCCACATGCGAAAAGTCCGTCTGCGCGACCACGGGCACTTCGGTGCGCGGCCCTTCCCGCTTGCTCCTATCGTCGGACCGCACTGGCTGGGCGGGCTTCCACGGTGAATCGAACGGATCGAAGACGACATGGCCGATGGGCTGGCTCCAGTCCTCCCAGCGATAAACCGCACGCTCAACGACATTGCGTAGTTCGCGCACATTGCCTGGCCACGGATGGTCTTCGAGCGCCTGCGAAACGTGAGTGGCGAAACCCGGCCATTCCGCCCAGCCGAGCTCGGCTGCCATGCGTCGACCGAAATAGTCGGAGAGCACGGAAATATCACCTTCACGCACGCGCAGCGGCGGAAGAGTGATGACCTCGAAACTGAGCCGGTCGAGCAAATCGGCGCGGAATCGGCCCTGCCGTGCCAGCTTGGGCAGGTCTTCATTGGTTGCAGCGACAATACGAACATCGACGCGCATGGGTCGCGAGGAACCGATCCGCGTGACTTCGCCATATTCAACTGCGCGCAACAGGCGCTCCTGCGCGCCCATGGAAAGCGTTCCCAACTCGTCGAGGAAAAGTGTACCGCCGTCAGCCTCCTCGAACCGTCCGACACGCGCCTTGGTCGCGCCGGTAAAGGCGCCCGCCTCATGGCCAAACAGCTCCGCCTCGATCAGAGTTTCGGGCAGCGCCGCGCAATTCATGACGACCAGCGGCTCTTCCCAGCGGTCCGACAGGCGGTGAAGTCGTTCGGCGATCAGTTCTTTACCTGTGCCCCTCTCGCCGATCACAAGGACGGGGCGCGCCATGGGGGCAGCACGGCTGGCGCGCTCGACCGCATCGAGGAAAGCCCCGGACTGTCCGATGAACTGGTTTTCCCGCTCCATAGCCAAGATATAGCGAAATTCACCAATCCTTGGCAATAGGCGCCACATTCTCAGGCGTAGAGAGGGAAATTTCCCCAAACTTCCTCCCGAATTTCAAAATTGGCACGCCACTTGCATTGAACAGGGCAATTAGGAAATTGGGAGTTACACAATGTTCGATCAACGCTTTTTTGCCAGCAAGGTCGGCCTTTCGGCCCTGGTGAGCATCGCTGCCATGATCGCGTTCAACTTCTACGCGCTCTCGCAGAGTTCCATCGCGCCGTTCGACCAGGAGGTCGCTGCGCTGTCGCTGGTGGAACTGGCGTGAAGCGAGAAACCGAAAATTCCTTGACGCCGGTCGAGTCCGCAAAGGACGATACCGCGTCGCGCCTCGATCGCGAGATCGAGCGCCTGCGGACCAGCCCGCTGCCGGGTGCGACCTCAGGCGAGCCGAAGCGCGACAAAGGTTTTTTCGCGTTCGATATCGAATCCAATCTTCACGGAGTGCCCTTGATGGGAATTTTCAGCCGTACCCGAGACATTATTGCCGCCAACTTCAACGAGCTGCTCGACCAGGCAGATGACCCGTCCAAGATGATCCGCATGATCATCCTCGAGATGGAAGAAACCCTGGTCGAGGTTCGCGCAAGCGCAGCCCGCACCATTGCCGATCAGAAGGAAATGCATCGGCACACGGTCAAGCTGGACAAGCTCCAGTCCGACTGGGCGGAAAAGGCGCAGCTGGCGCTGTCAAAGGATCGCGAAGACCTCGCCCGCGCCGCGCTGGTGGAAAAGCGCAAGGCCGGCGAGATGTCCGACCAGTTGAAGACCGAAATCGCCGTGCTCGACGATGCGCTGCGCGCCTATGAGAAGGACATCGCCAAGCTGCAGAACCGCTTGCGCGAAGCCCGCAGCCGCCAGAGCCAGATAGCTGCACGCCTCGAAAGTGCGGAAAACCGGGTCAAGCTGCGCAGCCTGATGACCAATGAGCGTGTCGATGAGGCTCTGACCAAGTTCGACCAGCTCGAACGCCGCGTCGATTATGCCGAAGGCCGCGCCGAAGCGCTGGGCATCCAGAACAATCCGCCGAGTCTGGCAGACGAATTTGCCGCGCTCGAGGGTTCGGACAAGGTCGACGAGGAACTCGAAGAAATGAAACGCGCCCTGGGCAAGGGCGGCAAAGAAGACAAGCAGGAGGGCTAATTCGTGGAAGAACTTATCGTAATTCCCGCAATCTTTATCGGGCTTCCGTGGATCATCCTCCACTACATTACCAAGTGGAAGACCGCCGCGACCATCACCAATGATGACGAGGTCCTGCTGGAAGAGCTCTACCAGCTCGCCAAACGGCTCGACGAGAGGATGGACACGGTCGAGCGCCTGGTCGCCGATGACAGCCCGGACTTCCAGCCGGCACGCATCGTCGCGGACCAGGAAGTCGATAACCAGAAGCTGCGCGAGCTCGATCGCCTGCTCGCCGAAAAGAAGGGGGCCTGAATATGGTCAGCGAACGGACGAAATTCTATCGCGACAAGAAAAATGGCTACTTGATGGGCGTATGCGCGGGTCTTGAGGACTATACCGGCATCGATGCCATCTGGTGGAGAATTGCCTTCGTCCTGCTGATCGGGACTTCCTTCGGCATTCCACTCTACCTGCTGATGGGCATCTTTGCGAGCAAGAAGCCGCAGCATCTCTATGTCGACCAGGCTGAGCAGAAATACTGGCAGGGTGTCCGGCAGAGCCCAAAGCGTACTGCCCGCGAAATCCGCGCGCAGTTCCGCGATATCGACCGGCGCCTGGCCAATGTGGAACATCATTATGTCGCCAGCAACCAGCGTCTTTCGGCCGAAATCGAGCGGCTGCGCTGAGACCAACCGAGGGGGAACGATTCAAATGCCTGGTGAACTGATACCGATCATAGCGATCATCTTTGGCTGCAGCATTCCGATGGTTGCCATCTGGAGCAAGCACAAGATGCGCATCGCCCAGATGCAGGTCGACGCCACGGCTGAGAATACCGCCGAACGCGCTGCGCAATATGCCAGCCACGTGCAAGAACTGGAGCAGCGCGTCCGCGTGCTGGAGCGGATCGTGACCGACAAGGGGTACGATGTCGCCACCCAGATCGAGGCGCTGCGCGACCAGAACCGCGTAGACGAGGCCGGAAGCGGTGTGCCGCTCGGCCTCGAAAGAAGGGAGAACGCCTGATGGATCCGGAACTCGCAGCATGGATCGGACTGGTTCCCTGGATCATCGGCGGCATCGTCGCTTTCACCGGTACGATCGCTTTCGCCTCGATCCACTCCACCAAAATGAAGATCAAAAACGGCTATCCGCTCGAAGGCATGTGGGGCCAATCGCTCAAGCCAGACTTGACGACCGAGAGCATGGAACGCGTGAAAATGCTGACGCAGGAAAATGCTTCGCTGCGTGCAGAGCTCAGCGCGATCAAGGAACGCATGGCCAATGTCGAACGGATCGTGACCGATAGCGGCTTCCAGCTGACCCACCAGATCGATCGCCTGCGTGACAATGAGGAGATCAACTGATGGACATTGAGATGATCCTGTCCTTCATCTTCGTGATCGTGCTGTTCTCGATCCTGATGGGGACCATTGGCGGCATCTGGAAACGCAAGATCCGGTTCAAGGAAAAGGAACTTGAATTCCGCTCGCGGAATACGACCGAGGAAGGCGGAATTACGCGTGAGCGGGCACAGCAGATCGAGGAGCGCCTGCGCAATCTCGAACGCATTGTGACCGAAGGGAATTATGGTCTCGCCAAGGAAATCGAGGATTTGCGGAGCGAGGCTACGAGCGCGCTACCCAAGAAGGAGGTAGTATAGTGCAAATGTGGACGATGATCTTCCTGCTTGCGCTGGCTGGACTGATTTATGGCGCCTGGAAGCATCACTATAACACCAAGAACGGCATCAACGTCTCCCGTGACTGGATGGGCAATGAGACCATTAGCCGGGCAGGAGATGCAGAGGAAAATGCCCGTCTGAAGGGTGAAGTCGAGGAATTGCGCGAACGCATCAAGGTCCTCGAGCGCATCGCCACCGATGATCGCGAGGCAAGGCGCCTGTCTTCCGAAATCGAGAAGCTGCGCGACGAATAGGGGAACGAGGGAACGATGAACGAGCAAATGCTGATTGCCACTTGCACCCTGCTTGGCCTGGTCATCCTGGCCGCGGCAATGCTGCGCGCCTGGCAAGGCTGGCTGGCACTGAAGGAACGCGAACTGGACATGCGCACAGCGCCTGTCGAAATCGAAGGTGGAGCTCGCCAGGGAGCCGCCCGGATCGAGATCGCCGACCTCAAGGAGCGCATCCGCAAGCTGGAAGCGATCGCCAATGGGGTGGATTTGTAGGCACAATTCACTAGATGCGGCTGCCATGCGCAGTCTCGAAGACATACTGGAAGAATATGAATTCCTCGAAGGCGATGAACGCTATCGCCTGCTGATCGAACTGGGCCGCGAGCTGGAAGAGATGCCGCAGCCCCTCAAGACCGACGCCACGCTGGTCCGCGGTTGTTCGGCACAGGTCTGGGTCTATCCCACCGAGCAGGACGGACGCCTGCACTTCCTTGCCGACAGCAATGCAGCGATCACCAAGGGCATCGTCGCGCTGGTTATTTCCGCCGTGCAGGACCGGCCGGCAAGCGAAGTCGCCGCGATGGACGTGACCGCTGCCCTTGAACCGTTTGAGCTTCGCAACCAGCTCAGCTCCAATCGCACGCAGGGCATTCCCAACATGATCGCGCTGGTGCAGGAACATGCCACCCGCATCCTTGGGGCTTGAGGCACCACCTCTAATGTGATCTTGACCCGCAGCAACGGGCCGTTCGGCTCGATACAGGACAAGGAGCCATGGTCAGGATGCCGAAACCAGAAACCCAGTTCGCCCTTCCGTTTGCAGCAGTAGCCCTGGCAGTATCCCTCGCATTGGCGGGGTGCAGCGCGGATGCGTCCGCAAGCCAGGACACGGAAGCCGCCCAGGACGATGTTTCGCTCCTGCTCTCGTCACTCGATGACGAGTACAAGTCGGAAGCGACCTATGAAGCGATGCTGGCCAAGTTCGGCGAGGATACCCGTCCCTTCTCCAACATCATTCGCGCCGAGCAGCGGCACTCCGATGCCGCCAAGGCGCAGCTCGACCGGCTTGGTGCGGACTATCCGGACGCCAATCCCTACATCGGCACGATAGAGGCGCCGGAGACACGGCTCGAAGCCTGCCAGGCGGGCATCACCGCGGAGGAATTGAATATCGCGCTCTATGATCGCCTGCTGCCGAACGTGCAGGACGAGGAAGTGCGCTCAGTGCTCGAGCACCTGCAATTCGCGTCGCGCGAACATCACCTGCCCGCCTTCCAGCGCTGCGTCGAACGCGGCGGCACCATGGGCGCTGGCGGCGGAATGGGCCAGGGTGGTGGCATGGGCCACGGCGAAGGTGGCGGCATGGGTCATCGCGGCGAAGGCATGGGTCGCGGCGGTGGCATGGGCCATGGCGGTGAAAGCGCCGACGACGGCAGCTGATCGTGGCGCGACCGCTCTGGCTTGCAGCCGGCGCAGTCTTCTTCGCGCTGGGATGGATCGGCCTCATCATGCCGATGATGCCGGGCTTCGTATTCCTGCTTCTCTCGGTACTCTGTTTTGCTCGGAGCAATCCGGCGTGGGAACGCTGGATGATGGAACACCCGACTTACGGCCCTCCGCTACGCGACTGGCGCGAACGCCGGGCGGTGTCACGCAAGGCCAAGAAATCGGCCCTGCTTTTCATGATGGTCGCCGGGGGTCTCGCCTGGTGGATGATCGGCTATCCGCTTGCCATCTTTTCCATTGCTATCCTGTGTGCCGTTGCCGCCTGGCTGTGGACGCGACCGGAATAGGGCAACGAAGATCGGGCTTGAGGCACCCAGCCCTTGGGCGCATCCCTGCGCGGGGAGAGCGGAGAGAAGCATGATCGATCATGAGCTGCGTCGACAGGTCGTGGGGGAAATGCACCTGCGACGCTGGCCCGTCCTGCAGGTTCCCTCGCTGGTGATCCAGTGGGTGCTGATCGTCGAGGATGACGAACGCGAGGTGGAGGCGGAACAGATCGCGCGCCTGCCCGCAGAAGCAAGTGCATCCAGCCCCTCGCATCGCGCGGGAGAATTCGCGCCGCAGATCGCCTATGCCTGGGAACGCCATAGCGAAGGCAGCAGCCTTGCGCTGTTCATCGATGGGATCGACGAAGCCACGCTGGCGAGCGGCGAGCTGCCCGAACTTGTGCACGAAGCCATCGCCTGGGCGGAAAGCCTGCCCGGCAAGGTGATGCGCGCGACGCAAATTTTCGTCGTGTCCAGCGATGCGTCAGCCGAGCAGGTCCTACCCTCGCTTCAATTCAACCGCGCCGAGCTGATCTCCTGCAATTTTGGCGGATCGGCCCGCATGTGGGGCGATTTCCGCCTCAAACAGGACGGGTTCGGCAAGCTGGTCGTCGCAGCCAACAATACTGATATCCGCGATTTCACCCGCTACCTGCAGCGGCTGCAGGATCTCGGCAATTACCGCAACAAGGCGCTGATGGGCCTGCCGACAGCGCAAAAAGCATGGCCCCGGCTCGACCGGGTTGGGCAGCGCCTCGCCGAATTGGCCGACAATGTCGCGGACGAATCTTCGCGTGACGACAAGTTGATGGAGGAACTCTCCAGTCTATCGCTAGAACTCAATTCCATTGCCAATGCCGTCGACTACCGGATGAGCGCGACCGCAGCCTATGCCCAGCTGGTGCGCGACCGGCTGGAGGAATTGCGTGTCGAGCGCATAGACGGTTTTGCCTCTCTAGTGGATTTCACCCAGCGCCGTTTCCTGCCTGCCGTGCGCACCTGCGCCGCGGTGACGGAGCGCGAGAGGCGCCAGTCGGAACGGGCAAGCGAACTCGCCAGCCTGCTGCGCGCCCGCATCGAAACACGCATCGAGAACCAGAATGCCGAATTGCTTCGCTCCATGGATCGCAGTGCGCGCATGCAATTGCGCCTGCAACAGTTGGTGGAAGGATTGTCCGTGGTAGCGCTGAGCTATTACCTGCTCGGCCTGCTTGGCTACCTGCTCAAAGGCAGTAGCCATGTCATCCCCGGGATGGATGCGGAATTGCTGCTGGCGGCGCTCGTGATCCCGGTGGTGGCGATCGTGTGGGGCGTAGTCAGGCTGCTCAAGAAACGCCTGCTGAAGGATGGTAGCTAGGCGCCCGCGCTGTCGCGCACCACGGCAATTCCGGCCTCACGCTGGCGCTTGAGTTCGGCCTTCAGCTTCGCCGGATCGGGCGCGACGATGAAGCCGAAGCTCACCCCGCCCTCCTTGCCAATAGTCGCATGGTGGAGCTTGTGCGCCTGCACCAGCCGCTTGGCATAGCCCTTCTTGGGTACCCAACGGAAATATCGCTGATGCACCAGTCCATCGTGGATCAGCGTGTAGATGATCCCGTAGCCAAGGATGCCGAGGCCGATCCATGTTGCCGGCCACCAGGCTGCCTCGCCCAGCACCATCTCGCTGCCGAGCGCGAACATGGAAATGCTCATCACCGCGCCGACCACGCCGTAAAGGTCGTTCTTCTCGAAGAGATTGTCATGCGGCTCGTGATGGTCGCGGTGCCAGCCCCAACCCCAGCCATGCATGATGTATTTGTGGCTCGCCCAGGCGACCCATTCCATCCACGCAATGGTGGCAAGGACGGTCAGCAGGGGAACGAGCCAGTCCATGATGGCCCCCATATAGGATCAAGCTCGCCGCGAGGCAAAAGCCCTTATTCGGGAATGTAGCTTTCCTGCTTGCGCGGGAGGCCGAAATATTTCTCCGCCACATCGCGGTCGATCCGTGCGGGTCGCATGGTCTTGCTGTCGATGCAGCACCACATGCTCTGCACCTCCGCGAGCACTTCCCCGCCCCGCTCGATTACCGTGTTGTAGAAGCTGCGCGCCCCGGCAATCTTCTCCAGCACGGTGCGTGCAACGACATCGTCATCGAGGAAGGCCGGGCGGCGATAGGTAATTTCGTGCTTGAGCGCGACCCACAGATGCGCCGCTGCCGTTTCGGGCGGAGCGAACTTGCGCCAGTGGCTCAGCACCACGTCCTGCACCCAGTTGAGATAGCGCGAATTGTTCACATGCCCCATGAAATCGATGTCATCGGGTGTGATACGGATGGGAATCATGTGCGACTTTGTTGACATATGTGTAAATTAGTGGGGAATTGCTGCATTTCCAAGGCATTTGGCGCGAAAAAGAATTGCTTGGCCTTCCTCCGCTTGCCGAGACTCGCTTTTCGGGTCTAACGGGGCGCCATGTCTGCCAATTCGCCTGCCAAACCGCGTACCCTCTACGACAAGCTGTGGGATGCCCATGTCATCGAAACCCGCGATGACGGGACCAGCCTAATCTTTATCGACCGCCACCTCGTGCATGAGGTGACGAGCCCGCAGGCCTTCGAGGCGCTGCGCATGTCGGGCCGCAAGGTCCGCCGCCCCGAGCTGACGCTGGCCGTGCCCGACCACAATCTGCCGACCACGGCGCGTGTCGATGCGGATGGCAACCGCGTGCCTATCAAGGACCAGGAAAGCGCCGCCCAGCTCGCCGCTCTGGAACGCAATGCCCCGGCCTTCGGCGTGCGCTATTTCGGCGCCACCGCCAAGGAACAGGGCATCGTCCATGTCGTCGGCCCGGAACAGGGCTTCTCTCTGCCCGGCACCACCATCGTTTGCGGCGACAGCCACACCGCCTGCCATGGCGGCCTGGGCGCATGGGCCTTCGGCATCGGCACGAGCGAGGTCGAGCATGTCCTCGCCACGCAGACGCTGCTGCTGCGGAAGTCCAAGACCATGGAAGTGCGCGTCGAGGGCGAACTTGGCCCCGGTGTTACCTCCAAGGATCTGATCCTCCACATTATCGGCACGATCGGCACGGCCGGCGGCACCGGCCACGTAATCGAATATCGCGGCAAGGTGTTCGAGGAGATGTCGATCGAGAGCCGACTCACCGTGTGCAACATGTCGATCGAGGGCGGTGCGCGCGGCGGCATGATCGCCCCGGACGAGACGACTTTCGCCTATCTCAAGGGCCGCCCCTTCGCGCCCAAGGGCGAAGAATGGGATGCGGCCGTCGCATACTGGAAGACGCTCAAGACCGACGAAGGCGCGGTGTTCGACAAGAGCGTGGTGATCGATGCGACCACGGTCGAGCCCACCGTTACCTGGGGTACCAGCCCCGAAGACACGGTGGCGATCGGCGGCGTCGTGCCCGATCCGGAGAGCTTTGCCGATCCCTCCAAGCGCAAGGCGGCGCAGGCCAGCCTCGACTATATGGGCCTCACGCCCGGCCAGAAGATGGACGAGATCGAGGTGCAGAACATCTTTATCGGCTCCTGCACCAATAGCCGCATCGAAGACCTCAGGGCTGCTGCCGAGGTGCTCAAGGGACGCACAAAGCACCCTAACATCAAGTGGGGCATCATCGTTCCGGGTTCGGGCCTGGTGAAGGTGCAGGCCGAGGCAGAGGGTCTCGACAAGGTGTTCATCGATGCCGGACTCGAATGGCGCGAGCCAGGCTGTTCGGCATGCCTCGGCATGAACCCGGACAAGGTGCCAGCCGGCGAACGCTCGGCCTCGACCAGCAACCGCAACTTCGTCGGGCGCCAGGGTCCGGGCGCGCGCACGCATCTCGTCTCGCCGGCCATGGCCGCCGCCGCCGCCGTGATGGGCAAGCTCACCGATGTGCGCGAGCTGACGAAAGAACCGGCATGAAGGGCCAGTGCCTGTGCCGCAAGGTGACCGTCGAGATCGACGAGGCTCCCGAATACATCAATATCTGCAATTGCCGTTTCTGCCGTAGCTTGGGCGCGGCCTGGGGCTATTTCCGCAAGGCGCAGGTAACCGTAACGGGTGAGACAAAGTCCTATCGCCGCGACGATCTCGACGAGATTTTCCTCGACGGGTACTTCTGCCCGACCTGCGGGACCTGCACGCACTACGTGAATTTCGCCCAGCCCGAACGCGACCGCATGGCGGTCAACACCCGCCTGTTCGAGCAGGACGAGCTCGACGGGATCGAGGTGCGCTATCTCGATCTGCGCGGCGAAGACTATATCCGCACTGCCACCGGCAAGATCGGTGACGGCTGCGCGTTCTGACAGGCATCGGGCTTAGCAATGAAAGGCCAGTGCCTCTGCCGCAGCGTGACGATCGAAGTCGAAAATGCGCCCGAATTCATAAATATTTGCAATTGCCGCCTGTGCCGGAAACTGGGCTCTGCCTGGGGTTATTACCTGCCGCAGGCAATCACGCTGTCCGGCGCGACGACGGCTTACAGCCGTGACGATCTTGGCTACCAAGCCGGGTGCGAGACTCATTTCTGCACGAATTGCGGCACCTCGACGCATTTCGTTGTCACCCATCCCGACCATGAGGGCGTGGGCGTCAATACACGGCTATTCGAACAGGAAACGCTCCAGGGCATTGCCGTCCATTATTACGATACACGGTCCCGCAATTCCCCCGAAGACCAGCCGGAGCGCACGGGCGAGGGAACAATCGGCGACGGCCACTCATTTTGACTGGCTCAATCGCTTGAAACCGCGCGCCACGAGGCGCAATTAGGACATTATGACAGACGATACGAAAAAGCTGATCGCTGCCGGTGCCGCCATCGGTTCCGCTGCCGTTGCAGCAGCGCTCCTCTATGCCAGCAAGCGCAAGAAGAAGAATGAGCCCGAACAGCTTCCTCCCATTCCCTCTGGCGAAAACCCGGAGACCGATTGATGGAACCCGTGAAGCAGGTTGAGGGCAGCGCCTATCCCTTCGGCATGAAGAATGTCGATACGGACATCATCATCCCGGCACACTTCCTCAAGACGGTGACGCGCGAAGGGCTCGGCAAAGGCGCTTTCGAAGCGCTGCGCAAGGACCCGGCCAATGTCTTCGACGATCCGAAATATGCAGGCTCACCGATCATCGTAGCGGGCGACAATTTCGGCTGCGGGTCAAGCCGCGAGCACGCCGCCTGGGCCCTGCTCGACATGGGCGTGAAGGCCGTCATCGCGCCGAGCTTCTCCGATATCTTTGCCGGCAATGCCTTCAAGAACGGCATCCTTACCGTGGTGTTGCCGCAGGAACAGATCGACCGGCTGATGGAAGTGGCCGAGAGCGATCCGATCACGATCGACCTCGAAACCCAGACCGTGACCACGCCATTCCAGGATCGATTCAGCTTTGAAGTCGACCCTTTCCGCAAGCATTGTCTGCTCGAGGGGCTGGACGAAGTCGGGCTGACGCTCACGCGCGGCGATGCTATCCGCGATTACGAACAGCGCCAGGCAAGCGAAAAACCTTGGCTCGCACGCGGAACCGGGCTTGCCGCCTGATGCTGCCTCGGGCAAATTGCGTACAAACGATTAGAGGGCCTTCACGATGACCGATTTCAAGGACCGCGAGCGCGCGGAAGAAGCCAAGTTCGCGATGGACGAGGAAACTGCCTTCAAGGTAGCCGCCCGTCGCAATCGCCTGCTGGGCGAATGGGCAGCAGGCCTGATGGACCTCACCCCCGAAGAGACAGAGGCCTACAAGAAGGCGGTCGTCCAGGCCGATTTCGAGGAAGCGGGCGACGAGGATGTGATCCGCAAGCTGCTGGGAGACCTCACGGCCGCAGGCACCGATGTGGACGAAGCGACGGTGCGCGCAAAGCTCGAAGAAATGTCGATCGAAGCGCGCCGCCAGTTCATGAGCGGCAAGTAATCCAGAGCGACCGTTCCTGATGGCAATGCAAGCTGACCAGATCGTGGAGCTGATCAAGACTGCGATCCCCGATGCCAAGGTAGAGCTCGAGGCGCTGGTAGACGATGGCGATCATTATCGCGCCCTTGTCACCTCCGCCGCTTTCGCCGGCATGACGCGTGTGGCGCAGCACAAGATGGTCTACGAAGCCCTCGGTGGCCGGATGGGCGGCGAACTGCATGCCTTGCAACTGAGCACCGCCGTTCCCAAGTGAGCGGCACGAACTTACAATACCGGTGGGACCCATGTCGGATACCAATGAACGCATTTCCAATATCGTGAACGGCAACGACGTCGTGCTGTTCATGAAAGGCACGCCGCTTTTCCCGCAGTGTGGCTTTTCCAATCGCGCCGTCGCGATCCTCGATCACTGCAACGTCGCTTTCGAGAGTGTCGATGTCCTGCAGGACATGGAAATCCGCCAGGGCATCAAGACCTTTTCGGACTGGCCGACCATCCCGCAGCTCTACGTGAAGGGCGAATTCGTGGGCGGCAGCGACATCATGATGGAAATGTACGAGGCCGGCGAGCTGCAGAGCCTGCTTGACGAAAAACAGGTCGCGAAGGCTTCCTAGTTTTGCGCGCGCCCATCCGGGCGCGCATCCTCGGTGCGGTCCCTCCGTTTCGCTACGCTTCTCTGTGGGCACCTGCGGACGGACAGTCGCCCATGCGGCACCATTGGTGCAGTTCTTCCAGCCAGCAATTGCCACAAGGCGGAGCACGGTCGCAAAAGCGACCGCGACCGCGCGCCCGCAGCGAGTCCGGCTATGCCGGACGGAAGCGAGGATAGCCTAGTGGACCCGATGGCCCACGCCGGCGCCTGAGGCTAAGACGGGCAAATGTGCAACCTTTATCGCATGACCAAGAGCCGCGACGAGGTCGCGCATTTCTTCGATAGCATTGCGCAGGAATTGAAGATCATTCCCGGCAATGCTCCCGAGGAAGTGTATCCCGGCTATCCCGGGGTGGTGCTCGCGGACAATGCGATCCAGCAAATGAACTGGGGCTTCCCGCTCTCCCTCAGGGGCGTGAAGGGCCAGATGCTCAAGCCAAAGCCCGTTAACAATGCCCGTACCGACAAACTGCGAACGCCCTTCTGGTCGGCCAGCTTTCGCGATCGGCGTTGCCTCATCCCCATGAGTGAATTCGCCGAAGCGGAGGGACCGAAGGGCGCCAAGACGCGAACCTGGTTCGCGCTGCCGGGGACCGAGCTGTTCGCAGTCGCCGGCTTCTGGCGCCAGACCGAGGAATGGGGCCCGGCCTATACGATGGTGATGACCGATGCGAACAAGCACCTGGAGGGCGTGCATACGCGCATGCCCGTAATCCTGTCTCCTGAGGAGTGGCCGCTCTATCTGGGTGAGGATGCACGCCTGGCCTATGAACTGTGCCGCCCCTACCCCGGCGACATGACGATCAGACGCACCGATAGACCTTGGGGCCAACGGCGCTGAGCTTCTCTCGGTTTTTCAGGGAAAGGTCTTCGGGGAGGTGGGACCGGGAGACTTTGGGGATCCAGGGTCGATCCCACCTCGTTCGAAGACCTCGTAAGGTACGCAAAACGGATTGCAGGAGCCGTGCCAGTTTTCCCCAAGCGAGGTTTTCCGCGGGAGACGATGGTTGGCGAAACCTTAATGTCGTGCGGCAGTGTAAAAATGTCCGACAAGGTGGCGCGCCCGGCAGGACTCGAACCTGCAACTCCAAGCTTAGAAGGCTCGTGCTCTATCCAGTTGAACTACGGGCGCGTCGGGGCGTTCAATAACGTCCTATCCGCCAAGCGCAATTCACGATAGCACAGCCACCATGAACGAACCGGTACGGGCCATAGAAGGAACCGAGGTCGCAGGCAGGCGATTCCGCTATTTCGACCTGGTGATGGCGGCTTTCGTTACCATCCTTCTGCTGTCCAATATCATCGGTGCGTCAAAGCCGAGTTACATCACTCTGCCGGGAGGAACCGAGTGGTCCTTTGGCGCGGGCGTGCTGTTCTTTCCGGTCAGCTACATCATCGGGGACGTGCTGACCGAGGTCTATGGCTATGCCCGTGCACGGCGGGTGATCTGGACGGGCTTTGCCGCGCTGATCTTCATGGCCTTCATGGCCTGGGTGGTCGTGAGCCTGCCGCCTGCAGCGGACTGGCCGGGGCAGGAATCCTACGAATTCGTGTTCGGGAACAGCTGGCGCATCGTGCTCGCCTCGATGACCGCTTTCTGGGTGGGCGAGTTTGCCAATAGCTTCGTGCTGGCGAAGATGAAGGTCTGGACCAAGGGCAAGGCGCTGTGGTCGCGCACGATCGGCTCGACGATTGTCGGTCAGGGCCTCGACAGCCTCATCTTCTATCCGCTCGCGTTTTACGGTCTGGCGGGCTGGCCGATCGAGCAGTTGTGGCAGGTCGTGCTGTCGCAGTGGTTCTTCAAGACAAGCTGGGAGATCGTGCTGACTCCGGTGACCTATGGTGTGATCGGATTCCTCAAGCGCCGCGAAGGCGTGGACGTCTATGACAGCGAAACCGATTTTTCGCCCTTCTCCGGCTCGCGCCGGAGTTGATGGGCAAATGTTCTGGGCGACTGGGCCCGACGGATCAGTCCGCCAGGGCCCAGATCGCGAGGTAGATCAGGATGAAGCTACCGAAGCCGGCGATGGCGCCAACCCCGAAGACCAGCCTGATTACGAGAGGATCCATCCCGAAGTAGCGGGCGATCCCTGCACAGACGCCGGCAATCTTGCCATTGCTGTGGTCGAGGTGGAATTTCTTCGGCGGTCCACCTACCGGCCTCTGGTCGACCTGGCTCATGCCAGGATCGCCGAAGCAGCCTGCACTTCCGCGGAAGCGAAATAGCCGACCATGAGCGTCAGGCTGAAAGCGAGTGCGCTGAAAGCTGCGGCAGCGCGGTGAAAGATCGAGTTCTGCATTGTCAATTTCTATCCCCTATCTTGTTTGTCACGGCGACCATCGCCTGACGCACAACACTTTGCAGGGGGTGTGCCAGTTTCAAAAAATAGCGGAATTCTGCCATTCTTGTTCAGCACAGAGCAAGGTTGCACTAGAAACAAAACCTATAATTGGGATTTTTCACCAATATTTGGAAATGGTGATTTTCATGGCCTTGATCCGGCTCCTATCCTAACCAGCCATGACCATCATGGCGCTCGACCGGATCACCCTTTCCACCTTCCGCAACCATGCCGAAACGCGGCTCGACGGATGCGCGAAGTTCAACCTGCTGGTGGGCGAGAACGGCGCGGGCAAGACCAACATCCTCGAGGCGCTGTCGCTATTCGCGCCCGGCCGTGGCCTGCGCCGCGCTCCGCTTGCGGAAATGGCCGGTAAGGACGGTGCGGGCGGTTTTGCCGTCAGCGCCGCGCTCGATCCGGGCGATGGCAGCGAAGCGGTGATGCTGGGGACCGGAACCGCGCCGGACAGGCCGGGCAGGCGGATCGTACAGGTCAATGGCGCGGAAGGAACGGCCATCGGCCTTGGCGAATGGCTCGCGATCGGCTGGCTCACCCCGGCAATGGACCGCCTTTTCAGCGACAGCGCTGGCGCGAGGCGGCGCTATATGGACCGCCTCGCAGTGGCAGTGGATCCCGGCCATGCGCGCGTGGCTTCTCGCTACGAAGCCGCGCTGCGCGAACGCAATCGCCTGCTTTCGGACGAGCGCGAACCCGATCCGGCCTGGCTTGATTCCATCGAGGTACAAATGGCCGAACTCGGTGCAGCCTTGGCCCAGGGGCGTGCTTTACTGGTCGAACAACTTGCCGGTGCGCTTGCCGGGCACCCGGCCGAACCCTTTGCCCGCCCTGAGCTGGCCTACCAGCCGGGCGGTCCCATTACGCAGGAGGGGCTCGCTGCCGAACTGGCCGAGCAAAGGCGCCGCGACCGCGCAGCAGGACGGACGCTATCCGGGCCGCATCGCGACGAGCTGGACGTGGTGATGAGCGGCAAACAAGTGCCCGCCGCCCAGTGCTCGACCGGCGAGCAGAAGGCCATGTTGATCGCCATCACCCTCGCCCATGCGGAGCTGGCAGCGCAGGGGCGCCCGAGCCTGCTACTGCTTGACGAAGTGGCCGCCCATCTCGATCCGATCCGCCGCGCTGCCCTGTTCGAAAGGCTGGGCCAAGGGGCGGCACAAGTGTGGCTGACAGGAACCGAGCAGGCCCCATTCACCGAGATCGGGGCGCAAGCCGCGACCTGGCGCGTCGAAGGCGGGAAGGTCGAGCGGATTTAGCGGCTCGCTTCGCGAAGCGCCTCGACCACATCATCCGTCGTCGCTTCCACGATCAGGGAAATTCCCTCAGCGGTCGGATGGATCCGGTCGGGGAGGTTCAGGTCCGGATTGCCGAACACCGGCTCGAGGAAGAAGGGCACCAGCGCGGCACCATATTGCTCGGCCAGGGCCGGATACATGCCATCGAACTCTGCCTGGTATTCCGGACCCGCATTGGGCGGCGCCCGCATGCCCATGATAAGGACGGGGATATCGCGCGCGGCGAACTCCTCCATGATCGCGGTGAGGTTATCCTTAGCGGCCTCCGCCGAAAGGCCGCGCAGCAGATCATTGCCGCCCAGCTCGACCATGGCGAGGTCGATCGGTTCGCTCAGATTGTCGAGTACGAAGCTCAGCCGCTGCAAACCAGCCTGCGTGGTATCGCCCGAGACGGCGGCGTCGATCACGCGGACATTGACGCCCTCGCTGCGCAATGCACGCTCCAATTGCTCGGGATAGCCTTGGTTCTCGGCGAGGTTGTATCCGGCAAACAGGCTATCCCCGAAGGCAAGGATGCGCCGCTCGGGACCATCGAGCACGATATCCTCTTCAACCACTACCGGGGCGGCAAGCGCTGTTTCTTCCGCAATCGGCGCTTCCGAGCCACAAGCGGCAAGCAAAGCGCCAGCGAGTACGGCCATTAATCCAGCTGTCAGGCGTCGATACATTTGGTTACCACCGTGATCTTCCAATTGACCAATAGCTATGCCATCGAGCCTCAGTGACAAGCCCCCAGACATCCGAAAACGCGATTATCGCCCGCGACTTGCGCCTGACACTGGGCGAAGGCCCGGCTGCGGTCGAGATCCTGCGCGGCATCGACCTGACCGTCCCCTCCGGCGAGACGCTGGCCCTGCTTGGCCCCTCCGGTTCGGGCAAGAGCTCGCTCATGTCGGTGCTGACCGGCCTCGAACGCGCCACGTCGGGCAGCCTCGAAGTGGCAGGTGCAGACTTCTCGCACATGGACGAGGACGCGCTGGCCATGGCCCGCCGCGGTCGCATCGGCATCGTGCTGCAGGCCTTCCACCTGCTGCCGACCATGACCGCGCAGGAAAACGTCGCCACTCCGCTCGAACTGGCAGGGGTCAAGGGCGCTTGGGACCGTGCGGCCGAAGAACTTGAAGCCGTCGGCCTAGGCCATCGCCTGACGCATTACCCGGCCCAACTTTCCGGTGGCGAACAGCAGCGCGTCGCCATTGCCCGTGCCATCGCGCCGCGCCCGCCGCTGATCTTTGCTGACGAGCCGACCGGCAATCTCGATGCGACGACCGGCACGAGCATCGTCGATGTTCTGTTCAAACGGCGCGCGGAAACCGGGGCAACACTGGTCATCATCACCCATGACAAGGCGCTGGCGCAGAAATGCGACCGCGTGGTCACTCTGGCCGACGGGCAGATCGCTTCAGACCTGGTAACGGCATGAGTTCCTGGGCCAAGGCCTGGAGCATCGCGAAGCGCGACCTGCACCGCCAGTTCCGCGGCCTTCGCCTGCTGCTCATCTGCCTGTTCCTCGGCGTTGGCGCATTGGCGGCGATCGGCTCGCTCACCTCCGCCATCCGCGGCGAACTCAACCTGCAGGGCCAGACAATCCTTGGTGGCGATCTCGAAGTCGAAGTCTACCAGCGCCCGCTGTCCGAAGAGGAGAACGCCTTCCTCGAACAATATGGCACTCTGTCGCAGGGCCTGCGCATGCGGGCCATGGTTTCGACCGAGGAATCCACCGCACCCGTCGAGCTCAAGGCCGTAGATGCCAATTGGCCGCTTTACGGCGCGCTGACGCTCGATGGCGGCAGCCGCATGGGCGCGCCGCCTGCAGGTCAGGCCTGGGTCGCCCCCGACGTCGCGGACCGGCTCGGCATCGGCCCGGGCGACACGTTCACACTGGGCACGTCCCAGCTTCGGATCGCCGGAATCATCGAGGAAGAACCCGATCGGCTAAGCGAGGGCTTCTCGCTCGGGAACACGGTGATCGTTCCCTTTGAAGTGCCGGAACAAGCCGGGATGACCGCACCCGGCGCCTTGTATGAAACCAAGACGCGGCTGCGCTTCGATGGCGGATACGATCCGCAGGCGGTCGAGGAAGCCGTTCTCGAGGCTTTCCCCGAATCCGGTCTCGATACTCGCACGCGCGACCGTGCATCGCCGGGCGCGGAACGTTTCGTCTCGCGCATGGGCGAGTTCCTGACTCTTGTCGGTCTTGCCGCGCTGATCATTGCCGGAATCGGCATTGGCGGTGGCGTCAGCTCCTATCTCGAACAGCGTCGCGCAAGCATTGCCACGCTCAAGATCCTTGGCGCGACGAGCGGCGACATCATGCGCATCTTCGCGCTGCAGATCGGTGCCGCGGCCCTTCTGGGCTCGCTCGCGGGTCTGGTGGTGGGCGTCATGGTCACACCGCTGTTGGCAAGCGCGCTGGGCGACCTGCTGCCCGTCAGCAAGGCGCTGGTGATCGACATTCCCTCCCTCTTGCGCGCGGTTGCCTTCGGACTGCTGGTTGCGTTGATCTTCTCCGCACCGCCGTTGATGCGCGCGCGGGATTTCCCGGCGATGGCGTTGATGCGTTCGCGCGTAGCTCCCCTCGGCAATAGCTGGCGCGGAGCGGCGCTGCCGGTCGGCATCGGCCTGGTCGGCATTGCCGCCCTGGCCCTGCTCGGTTCGCCCACGCCCGGCCTCAGCGCACTGTTCCTTGGTGGCGCGGTCGTCATGCTCGGTCTGCTTGCCCTGCTCGGCTGGGCAATCCGGAAGGCCGCCGCCAACTGGCCGCGCCCGTCCAACCCGATCGTGCGTGCGGCGCTCGCCAATCTTCATCGCCCCGGTTCAGCAACCGGCTCGCTCGTAACCGCGCTCGGTTTCGGACTTGCCGCCTTTGTGTTGCTGGCCTCGGTCCAGACCAGCCTTAACGGCAATATCCAACGTTCCGTCCCGGCCATTGCGCCCGACTATTTCGTGCTCGACCTCCCAAAGGACAGAGTGGAGGATTTCGAACAGCTGATCGAAGAGCGCGTTCCCGGCTCGATGATCGAGGCCACCGCGGTACTGCGCGGAGCAATCCTCGCTTATGGGCCCGAAGACGACCCGACTATCGTCAGCGAATTGGAGGAGACTCCCGAGGGCGCATGGGGCCTGCGCGGCGAACGCGGCCTGACCTATTCGGACAGACTGCCCGAGGGCAATTCGTTGACCGAAGGCGAATGGTGGGATGCCGACTATGACGGCGAGCCGCTGGTCTCTGTCGATGCGGAAACCGCCACGGCGGCCGGCCTGCAGATCGGAGATATCATCACGGTCGGCGTGCTTGGCGTGGAGCGGACTGCACGCATCGCCAATTTCCGCCGTATCGACTGGGAAAGCCTCGGCTTCAATTACGTCTTCATCTTCTCGCCCAATGCGCTGGAAGACGCCCCCCACAATGTCGCGGCAACGGTCGCCTTCCCGACCGGCGCAGACCCCGGCAATCTGCTGGTCGAGCTGGTCCGCGCCTTCCCCTCCAGTTCGGTGATCGAGGTTGGTCCCATCCTCCAGGAGGCGCGCGCCATTCTCGATCAAGTGGCGCTGGCCATCCTCGCCGCTGCTTCGGTCGCCGTGCTCGCGGGCGTTGCAGTGCTGCTGGGCGCGATTGCCGCCGCCCGTGCCGCGCGCACTTACGACACTGTGATCCTGCGCGTGCTCGGCGCCAGCCGCGGGCAATTGCTCGGCCTGCAATTCGCCGAATTCGGCCTGCTCGCAGCGATGCTGGCAGGTGTCGCGCTGCTACTCGGTGTCGGCCTTTCATGGTTGATCATCGTGCAGCTCTTTGAATTCGACTGGTTGCCTGACTGGCCGCGCATCCTTGCAACGCTGGGAGCGGGCTTGCTGCTGGTGCTGGTCTTCGCCTTTGGTGCCTCGCTGCCCGTATTGCGCGCCAAGCCCGCGCGGACGCTGCGAACCCTTTAGTCGTTCAGGCGAAGGTCTCACCCAGGTCCATCTCGGTCGACCCGGCGATCTTGGCATGAAGCACCGCCATCAGCGCGGCCTGAAAGATTGCCATCAATACGCCCAGGCCGACGAAGGCGAGGAACATGTAGAGGACCAGGCCGATGCTGGCCGCATCTCCCACGTTGCCGGACATGACAACCCCGAAGACGGGGGTAATGGCCGCGGCGAACACTAAGGCCGCGATGATTGCGAACAGCAACAGGGCAAGGAATATCGTCAGCACCTTACCCCTCGTCAGACGCCAGCTCTCGGTGATCACCCGGACGGGATTGCCAATCCCAGTCACTGCCGCCAGCGGCACGACAAGCGTGAGGCGCGAACCGACATAGACGATCACGGGAATCATCAGGATCGCGAGAACCTGCGACAGCGCCGAACTGCCCATTGCGATTGCAGCGACCAGCAGGCCCAAAGGGATGGAAACGAGGAAATAGGCGACCAGCAACAGGATCGTGGTGGCGAGAAGCGTTGGCGAGCTCTTCACTCCCGCGAAAAAGGCGTCACCGAAACTCAGATCCCGGACCGGTGAAGCGAGAGCCACCAGAGCACCGGTCTGGGCCATGTAGATCAGGATGTAGCCGACATAAAACAGCAGTAGAGAAAGGATCATGCCCCCGCCCATGGCGGTCGGGTCTTCCAGCGCCATTCCCGTCACGGCTGTGAACCCGATCGCAATCGAGAGGACGATAAAAAGCGCAATCGTGACGGCGAGGTAGATGAGCCACATGCCGATCAGCGGTGCGATGCGGTCGCGAACTGCCGCGAATGTCTCGGACAGAATTCCGCCTACTGTAAAGTCCATGAACGCCGCCCATTCCCGCTTCCGGGGATCATGCGAACACAGACAGTGCCTGTATGCAAACAAAAAGGGGGCCCGCAGGCCCCCTTCCGTTTTCATGCAACCGGCGATCAGAACCGGATACGAGCCGTAGCGCCATAGGTGCGCGGCTGGTTCGGATAGCTCGAGATCGAACCTGGCTGGCCAGGGGAATCGAACAACGACAGGAAATAACGATCGTTGAGCAGGTTCCTGCCCCAGATCGAGATTTCCAGGTCCGGATTGTCGAAGACGTATGTGATCGAAGCAGAAAGCTCATCCACCTGGCGGGTGAAGGGTGCAGCAGCCGCAATGGCCTGCGCCTGTCCGCCATCGGGAAGCGTCGGATCGAGGAAGCCGGGAAGACCCTCGATCACCTGCACTTCGGATTCGAAGTGGTAGGTCGAACGCAGGACCAGCAAGTCGCCATTTCCGATTTCCTGTTCCCACTGGCCGCCCACGACAACCGTCCACTCAGGAATCCCTGAGGGGGTGGTACCGCTGAGGTCCCCGACCGAGGAAAGCGGAAAGCTGACATATTCCGGATCGAGCCAGGTGACCGCCGCATTGATGGTGAGCGGATCGATCGGGTTGAACATGCTTTCCAGCTCGACGCCCCAGGTGCGCTGCTTGCCTGCATTGGACAGCAGGAAGCCGGTACCGGTGAAAATGTTGGACTGGAAACCGTTAATATCCTGGCGGAAGCCTGTCAGGTTAGCCGAGAAGCGATCCCAATTGCCCTTCAGGCCGATTTCGATGACCTCCGATTCCTCCGGTCCGGCGAAACGGCTGCCGAAGGTCTGGTTGACGGTCAGCAATCCGGCTTCGCCCAGCGCCGCGGCGTCCGAGGCCAGCGGGCGGCTGTCGCGCCCAAGGTTGAAAGAGCTCGCCTTGAAGCCGGTTGCGAAGCTTGCATAGATGTTGAGGTCGGGATTGACGTCGTATGCCAGCCTGACGGTGTAGGAGAAGTCGTTGTCGTCCGTCTCGCCCTTCTCGACAACATTCGGAATGTTGACGAACTGCGGATAGAGCTGGAGCGGCAGGCCAACAAGGAACGGGTTCACGTTCGGATCGGCATCATTTGCATCGGCAAAGGCCTGTACCTGCGCCACTGCACCGGCCACGATCAGCGGATAGGCTGCCGCACCCTGTGCGCCATAGACGCTGGTTCCGCCAGAGACTGCAGCGATTTCAGCTTCGGTCGCCGTCGCCCCGGCACAGGCCAGCGGCAACTGGACGCATACGCCCAGTGCAATCGCACCCGGTGTACCCTGCGCCACGATGGCCCGGTTACCCGCATCGTACAAATCGATCTGCGAAAAGACATCGAGTGACTGGTAGTTGGTCACCGCACTCTTGTCGTCCATCGTAATGTTGCCACCGAGGGTCAACACGAGGCCTTCCGCAAGCTCGAGATCGATCTGACCGAAAACAGAGACCGCCTCGTTGTTCAGGCGGAATGTCCCCGTCTCTGCGAGGCCGGCATCGCCGAATTGTCCCAGATACTGCGTCGCATCGCCATAGAGCGCGCCGATCGTTCCTTCGATGAATTGCACGGTGGCACCCGTGCCATCGCCACCCGCGCTGAGGTCGGCGAAACTGCGGAACATCGATCCCTTGTAGATGTTCTGGGTCTCGGTGATGTTCTCGCTGAAATAGAACAGCCCACCCAGGAAGCTAACCATGCCCCATTCCCCGGTCGCCCGGATTTCCTGGGTGAAGGTTTCCAGCTTCTGGGTCTGGTAGCGCTGCAACAGGTCGAGCGAAGTGAAGTCGACATCCTGCTCGTAGCGGCCATCGGTCTCGCGATAGGCAGTGATCGAGGTCAAGACGAGCGGGCCAGTGTCGTAATCGAACTGCAGCGAACCACCGTAATTGGTGATGTCGTTCACAGACGGGAAGTTGTTGTAAACGAGGTTGCCGAAGGGATTCGTCGGATCATTGACCTGTCCACCCAGCGCGAGGATCGCCCCCGTTGCCGGCGAACTCTGAACGTTGACGACGCCGCAGCAATTTTCGTCGATCGAATCGTAGTCGCCGATGATGCGAATGGTCAGATTGTCGCTATTGTCGAACAGCAGCTGGCCGCGCACGAACCAGCGATCGCGCTCATTGGTGCGCGTGTTGGAAGCGGTATCGACATTGTAGCCGTCGCGCTTGTTGATGCCGCCCGACAGGCTGACTGCAATCGTATCCGCGATAGGGCCAGTGATGTAGCCACGCGCCACGATGGCATCGTAATTGCCGTAGGAAACCTCGGCCGAGCCCTGCAGGTTGAAAGAGGGTTCAGCCGTCACCAGCGAGATGACGCCGGCAGAAGCATTCTTGCCGAACAGGGTCGACTGCGGACCGCGCAGCACCTCGATACGGCTGATATCGGGCAAGTCGCTGATCTGCGCGGCAGTACGCGAACGATAGACGCCGTCGACGAAAACGCCGACCGAGGGCTCGATACCCGCATTGTTGGCGCCATTGCCGAAGCCGCGAATGATGAAATTGGTGTTCGCAGAGCTCTGCAGCTGCGTCACGCGCAATGACGGAACGATAGTCTGCAGGTCCTTCAGGTCACGAATCTCCTCGCGCTGGATGGTCTCCTGCGTCGCGACCGACACGGCAACGGGGGTTTCCTGAAGGGTGGTTTCGCGCTTGGTGGCGGTAACGATGATCGCATTGCCGTCAATTGCAGGCAGATCGCCATCAGAATTGTCTTGGGCCTGTGCAGCGAAAGGCGCCGCAAATGCCATGGCAGCTACCCCGCACAGAAGAGCGCGGGCAAAGCCGGACGAACCGGCAGTTCGGATGTTCATGTGCTTCTCCATCTCCCACGAAGCCCGTGAACGGCCTTTTTCGGACACTTTTCACGGTCACGTTGCTGAATCTTTGTCTTCGGGCGCCAAATGACGCAACTGAAACGCGTCACTTCCAGTGGAATAGGTTGCAGTTGAAACTGCGACTGTAGTAATTGGGCCACATTTCCAGCAATAGCTGTGCCAAGACAGGCCGCTTCTTGCGGTTCGCTTGGTGTACTCTTGCGTCTTGCAGGAGGCCCTCCTGTCAGCTAGGGCGCGCAGCGTTCGCAGGTGCAAAACAGCCCTGCCCCCGGATCCAAGGCTTTTTTAATGTCCACACAGCTACGCAACGTGGCGATCATCGCCCATGTCGACCATGGCAAGACCACGCTGGTCGACCAGCTTTTCCGCCAGTCGGGCACCTTCCGCGACAACCAGCGCGTGGAAGAACGCGCAATGGATTCCAACGACCTCGAAAAGGAACGCGGGATCACCATCCTCGCCAAGCCGACCTCGGTCGTGTGGAACGATATCCGCATCAACATCATCGATACGCCCGGCCACGCCGATTTCGGCGCCGAGGTGGAACGCATCCTGTCTATGGTCGATGGCGTGATCCTGCTCGTCGATGCCGCCGAAGGTCCGATGCCGCAAACCAAGTTCGTCACCGGCAAGGCGCTCGGCCTCGGCCTCAAGCCGATCGTTGTCGTCAACAAGATCGACCGTCCCGACGGGCGTCCGCAGGAAGTGCTCGATGAGGTGTTCGACCTGTTCGTCAATCTCGACGCCAATGACGAACAGCTCGATTTCCCGGTTCTCTATGCCTCGGGTCGCGCGGGCTATGCCGGTCATAGCGAGGACGTGCGCGATGGCGATCTCCTCCCGCTATTCGAAACGATCGTCAGCCACGTGCCTGCCCCCGATCTCGATCCCGATGGCGATTTTGCCATGCTGGCGACGCTGCTTGACCGCGACAGCTTCCTTGGCCGTATCCTGACCGGCCGCATCGAAAGCGGCCGCCTCGAAGTCGGGATGCCGATCAAGGCACTCGATGTGAACGGCAAGCAGGTGGAAGCCGGCCGCGCAACCAAGGTTTTTGCCTATGACGGGCTGGAGCGCGTACCCGTGCTGCGCGCCAAGGCAGGCGATGTCGTTGCCATTGCCGGCCTGACCGTGGCGACCGTTTCGAACACGCTGTGCGATCCAAACGTTTCAGTGCCGATCCATGCGCAGGAAATCGATCCGCCGACGCTGTCGATGACCTTTGCCGTCAATGACAGCCCCTATGCCGGGCGCGAAGGCGACAAGGTGCAGAGCCGCGTAATCAAGGAACGCCTTGAGCGCGAGGCCGAAACCAATGTTGCCATTCGCGTCACCGAAAGTGCGGGCAAGGACGCCTATGAGGTGGCCGGTCGCGGCGAATTGCAGCTTGGCGTGCTGATCGAGAATATGCGCCGCGAAGGCTTCGAACTGTCGATCAGCCGTCCGCGCGTGCTTTACCGCGAAGAAAACGGCCAGCGCCTCGAACCTTATGAGACCGTCGTGGTCGACGTGGACGACGAATTCTCCGGCACGGTTGTCGAGAAGATGGCCCAGCGCAAGGCGGAGATGACCGACATGCGCCCCTCTGGCGTGGGCAAGACCCGCCTGACCTTCTCCGCTCCCAGCCGCGGCCTGATCGGCTATCACGGCGAATTCCTGTCCGATACGCGCGGAACGGGCATCATGAACCGCCTGTTCGAGAAGTATGGCCCCTATAAGGGCAAGATCGAGGGCCGCCAGAATGGCGTGCTTATCTCGATGGAACAGGGTGAGGCCGTGGCCTATGCGCTCAACGCGTTGGAAGATCGCGGTACTTTGTTCGTCAAGCCGGGTGAGAAGCTCTACCAGGGCATGATCATCGGCGAGAACGCCAAGACCGACGATCTGGAGGTCAACCCGCTCAAGAGCAAGCAGCTGACCAACTTCCGCGCCAGCGGCAAGGACGAAGGCATCCGCCTGACCCCGCCGCGCGTCATGACGTTGGAGCAGGCCATCGCCTACATCAATGATGACGAGCAGGTCGAAGTGACCCCGCAGAGCATCAGGCTGCGCAAGGTCCATCTCGACCCACATGAGCGCAAACGCGCCAAGCGCTCCGCCGAAGCTGCCTGATCGATTTTCAGTAGATTTGTCACCTCGCTTTGCGCTCGCGCAAGGCGGGAGGGCATTGCTCGTCTAGAAGCCTGCCCAAACAGGCAGCAAGGATCGAACAATGCCCAAAGACTACCAGTCCATGATCGCCGATATCTCCGCCTATACGGCGGATCTGCGCAAGGCCGAGCCGGGTACGATGACCGGCTTCTACCAAATGGCGAAAAGCGCCACCGAAGACGACGCGCTCGACAAAAGGACCAAGGAACTGATCGCCATGTCAATCGGCGTAGCGCTGCGCTGCGACGGGTGCATCGGCTTCCATGCCAAGGCGCTGGTGGACCTTGGCGTTTCGCGCGAGGAACTGACTGATGCGCTGGCCATGAGCATCTATATGGGCGGCGGTCCCTCTGTCATGTACGCCGCCGATGCGCTTCGTGCCTTTGATCAGTTCGCGGACGCGGCCTAGCTGCCATTGGCACTGGCGGCGGCGGACTTCTTCTTCCGCCGCCAGAGCAGGAAGCTGTAGATTATCGGGATGATGGCCGCGACCATTGTTGCGCCGACCGACACTACCACACCGAGACCGTTCGGCAGGGGCAAGAACGGCCCTACCAGCATCACTACGCCAGCGACCATGAACAGCTTTCCACCGAGGCGATGGGTCGCGACCCAGATATCGGTATCGGTGATCGTCCAGGGCGTACGGATGCCGACAAAGAACCCGGGGCGGCTCTTGGGCAGCCAATTGCCCAAGGCAATGAAAAGCACGCCTATCGCCGAAAAGATCAGGAAGGGCGGCAGGTTCCAGCCGTAGGCCGGTGCAGCGCTGGTGAGCTGGGACAGGATCATCAGGGCCACCAATCCGATCCAACCCACTGTCAGAAGCGGTGCCGACCCCTGGAGCCGGTCCTGCAGCGGTTCGATATGCGGGATGACGGCGAAGAGCAGCGAGGTCACAAGCAGGATAATCGGACTGATCAGCAAGGCCCGCAGCGCACCCGTGGTACGCAGCACATTGCCTTCCTTGTCGAACCTGATTGGCAGCTCCGCACCTTCAGGCAACAGACTGTCCGTGTAGAATGCGAACGCCACCATCGCTGCCACGACGAACAGCGAAACGGTCAAAAGCCACTTGGTCTTCATGCCTCTTCTCCCTCGGCATCTTCGTCCCGTGCCACGCCCATCCGGCCCATGAAGCCCATTACCGCCTCTTCCAGCGTGGACATGTTGAGTGTGTAGATGATGGTCCCGCCCCTGTTTTCACCCAGGATGAGGCCTGCCGCCTTCAGCTTGTTGAAATGGCCGGACATGGTTGGCTTGGAGACCGGGAAATGCTCCGCCAGCTCCCCGGCGCTCTTACCCCCGCCCTTCAACAATTCGAGCACCTGGCGGCGGATCGGGTGCGACAAGGCATCGAAAACATCGTGCATAGCTATTTAGCTAATCTCCTAATTGATGTGATGCAAGCTGAATCGGATTCTCGCAAGCACTCGCAATCGGGCATTTCCTTCCCTAAGTGGGCGCGATGGAAGTTGCCGACCTGCGCGTTGCCCTATTCAGCGGGAACTACAATTACGTCCGCGACGGCGCCAATCAGGCGCTGAATAGGCTTGTCGATTACTTGCTTAGGCAGGGCGCTTCAGTGCGCGTCTATTCTCCGAAAGTCGAGGAACCCGCGTTCGAATGTGCCGGGGAACTGGTCGGCCTTCCCAACCTGCCCATTCCGGGACGCGGTGAATACCGCCTGCCGCTCACGCTCTCGGCAGAGGTGAAACGGGATCTCGAACAGTTTGCGCCAAATATGGTGCATGTCTCCTCCCCCGATTTCGCCGGTCACCGTGCGGTGACATGGGCGCGCGAGCGCAACCTGCCGATCCTTGCCTCTGTTCACACGAGGTTTGAAACCTATCCGCGCTACTACAATATGGCTTTCCTCGAACCGCTGGCCGAGGCGATCCTGCGCCGTTTCTACAATCGCTGCGACGCTTTGGTGGCACCGTCGGAAAGCATGGCCGCGGTTCTGCGCGAACAGGGCATGGGTGATGACATCTCGATCTGGGCGCGCGGCGTCGATCGCGAGATCTTCGATCCCTCACGCCGTGACCTCGACTGGCGCCGCGAGCTCGGCATTGGCGATGACGACGTGGCGATCGGCTTCCTTGGCCGTCTCGTGCTCGAAAAAGGGCTGGACGTCTTCGCCGATGCCGTCACCGAATTGAGAGAGCGCGGCGTGGCGCACAAGGTGCTGGTGGTAGGCGAAGGCCCGGCGCATGATTTCTTTGCCGAGAAAGTGCCCGATGCAGTCTTTGCCGGTTTCCAGCGGGGTGCAGACCTGGGCCGCGCAGTCGCCTGTATGGACTTGCTGCTCAATCCAAGTGTCACCGAGACCTTCGGCAATGTCACGCTGGAGGCAATGGCCAGCGGCGTGCCCGTGGTTGCGGCACGCGCAACCGGATCGACCAGCCTGGTGCGCGATGGCGTGACCGGGCGACTTGTCGAACCAGGGCGCGTTTCTGACTTCGCCGATGTGCTTGAAGCTTACGTAACCGATCCGGAACTGCGCGCGCGGCATGGCGCAGCGGGTGAAGTACGCAGCCGCGAATATTCTTGGGATGCGATCAACAGCGCCGTGGCCGATGCCTATCTCCGCCTGGTCAACAAGCGGCAACAGGAGTTGTCAGCGTAACACTCCGGCGGCACTCATCCGCTTCGCATAATAGATCAGTGCGATGATGATGGCCGGTACCACAAACGCCATAACCGCCGGGATCACGGTATCGACCTCGCCCGGAAAGGGATTGGCGAACTGGTAATAGGTGCTGACGGCGATGCCGACCAGCGATGCCACGAAGGCATGAATTGCCAGCCGCCTCCGCAGAAGAAGCAGGATCGA
Organism: uncultured Altererythrobacter sp.; assembly: GCA_913056125.1. Classification (GTDB taxonomy): domain Bacteria; phylum Pseudomonadota; class Alphaproteobacteria; order Sphingomonadales; family Sphingomonadaceae; genus Alteraurantiacibacter. Next base: position 13,538 of record CAJXNC010000003.1, on the reverse strand, counting down.
ACCGAGCACCGCGCCCCAGACGCCGATCGCCCAGAAGATATTCATCCAGAGAGGAAAGGCCTCGAAATAAGCAACGATGACCTGCGGATCGAGGCCCATCGTGCTGGACATGAGATCGATATATCCGGGATCGAGCGTCTTGCTCATCACATAGTCATAACCACCACCGCCGCCATTCCACAGCAGTGAAACCACCCCGACCACCCAGAGGTGCCAGGGCGTGCGAACATCGTTTTCCGTATCGCTCATGAGTATATCCCCCGCTTGTCCCGCCACGTACCTAGCATGGCGGGACGAGGGAGAGAATGTGCGGCGAATGCCTAGAGGCGTTCGACCTTCTGAGCCGCCTCGTCGAGGATCTCCGCAATCTCCTGCGCAAGGTCCTCCTTGCCGCCCTGCTGCATGCGATGCTTCACCGCCATGAAGAGGTTGGCCGATGCCCGCTCGATCTGCGGCGAATGGTTGCGTTCAGCCTTGGAGGCGATGTCCTCCACACGTTGGAGCAAATCGTCCAGACGCTCCTTCTCCTCTTCGAGCAGTTGCTTGCCATCTTCGGTGATCTCGAAGCGGCGCCGGCGATCCTCGCTTGCCTGCTCCACGATCAGACCTTCATCGGCGAGCATGGAAAGAGCTGGGTAAATGACCCCCGGGCTCGGTGTGTGCTGTCCACCCGAGAGTTCTTCGATCGCCTTGATCAGCTCATAGCCATGCTTGGGCCCTTCGGAGATGAGGTGGAGCAGCATCAGCCGCAATTCCATCCGGCCGAACCTGCCACGCCTTCCGCGGCCACGACCACGCGGCCCGCCACCGAAGCCGCCCCCGCCAAAGCCGCCACGAAAAGGCCCGCCGAAAGGACCACCAAACCCACCTGGGCCGTCGAATCCGCCGGCGTGCTTGCCGAAGGCGTAAGCACCGCCCGTCATCGCGGCGATTTCCGCCATCTTGCGCGCCGTGCGGCGCATCTTACGTTCAAACCTGTCCTGCATGATAAACTCCAAATGCGTCCCGACTGTTTTACGATATATCGCAAAACAGTCGGAGTACAAGAGGGGTCGCAGGAATATGCGCTTCCGCCTATCTGGGACTCATGGCTGATCTCTTTGCCGAAGACCCCGTGCAGCAAGCGCCCGACCTCGCCGCAGAAGATGCCCCGCTGGCAGACCGCCTGCGCCCGCGCGCGCTGGACGAAGTGATCGGGCAGGAACACCTGACCGGACCCGAAGGTGCGATCGGACGCATGGTCGCTGCCGGGCGGCTTTCGAGCATGATTCTCTGGGGCCCGCCGGGCACGGGCAAGACCAGCATTGCCCGCCTGCTCGCCGATAGCGTGGGTATGCGCTACGAGGCTGTCAGCGCCGTCTTTTCCGGCGTTGCCGATTTGAAGAAGGCGTTTGCGGCGGCAGAAAAGGCGCGCGAGGCAGGGCAGAAGACGCTGCTCTTCGTGGACGAGATTCATCGCTTCAACCGCGCGCAGCAGGACGGCTTCCTGCCCTTTGTCGAGCGCGGCACAGTGACCTTGGTCGGCGCTACAACCGAGAATCCCAGCTTCGAGCTCAATGCAGCCTTGCTCAGCCGCGCGCAGGTGCTGATCCTGCACCGGCTCGATGCCGAGGCGCTGGGTAATCTGCTCGACCGGGCGGAGGAACTCGAAGGCCCCCTGCCCCTCACTCCCGAAGCGCGCGATGCCCTGATTGCCAGTGCCGATGGCGACGGGCGCTTCCTCTTGAACCAGGCCGAGACGCTCTACGCCGCCAAAATTGAGAGACCGCTTGGCCCAGCGGAGCTGGGCCAGTTCCTGCAGCGCCGCGTTGCCGTCTACGACAAGGATCGTGAAGGCCACTACAACCTCATTTCCGCGCTCCACAAGGCGGTGCGCGGCAGCGACCCGCAGGCCGCGCTCTATTACATGGCGCGCATGCTGGTGGCGGGCGAGGAGCCGCTTTTCGTCGCACGGAGGCTGGTACGCATGGCGGTGGAGGATATCGGCCTCGCCGATCCGCAAGCCCTGCCGCAATGCCTCGCCGCGAAAGAGGCCTACCAGTTCCTCGGCAGCCCCGAAGGCGAATTGGCGCTAGTGCAGGCCTGCCTCTATCTGGCGACCGCTCCCAAATCGAACGCTGCCTACAAGGCACAGAAGGCAGCATGGAAGAGCGCTAGGGACACCGGCAGCCTGATGCCGCCCATGAACATCGTCAACGCACCGACCAAGCTGATGAAGGATGTCGGATACGGCGAAGGCTACACTTACGACCACGATGCGGAGGACGGCTTTTCGGGTGACAATTACTGGCCCGAAGGGATGCAGGAGCAGACCTATTACAAGCCGGTCGAGCGCGGCTTCGAACGCAAGGTGAGGGAGCGCATCGACTACTGGAATCGCTTGCGCCGCGAACGCGGTGACTGACCGCTTCCGGCACTTCCTCGCGATTGACTGGTCGGGCGCAAAGGGTGAGCGCCACCGCAGTATCGCCCTTGCCATGAGCAACCTGGAAGGCGGGCCGCCGGTCCTGATCGAGCGCAAAAAAGGTTGGAGCCGCGCGGACGTGCTCGCCCTGCTGCGCGAGGACCTGCCGACCGACACGCTGGTCGGCATGGACCTCGGCATTTCCCTCCCCTTTGCCGATTGCAGAGCCTTCTTCCCCGGCTGGAAGGACAGCCCGGCCGATGCGAAATCGCTCTGGGCGCTGATCGACGAAATCTGCACCGAAGACGAGCACCTTTCCGTCTCCAGCATGGTCACCCATCCGGAGCTGCGCGAATATTTCCATCACGGCGAGCACATGGGCAAGCATTACCGCTGCGACGGTGCCACGCACCGCAATGGCCGCCTGCGAGTGGCCGAACATGGCCAACGCGCAATGGGCTGCCGTCCGCACAGCAATCTCAAGCTCGTCGGCAGCGGACAGGTCGGCAAGGCGAGCCTGACCGGCATGCGTGTTCTCAACGCTTTGGCAGGAAGGATTCCCGTCTGGCCGGTGGACGATGATCCGGGATACGGATCGCTTATCGTGGAGATGTATACGGCGATCCCTGCGCTCGAGACTGGCCGCTCAGCGGCAAACACCAAGCTGCGCAGCTTTGGGGAACTCAACGAAGTCCTGACCCATCCGGCCATCGCGTCCCCGCCTGTGAAAGGACAGGGACCAATCAGCGATCACCAGTCCGATGCTCTTATGACCGCAGCCTGGCTGCGCCGCGCAGTTTCTCGTGAAGAGTTGTGGAATCCCGCTGGTCTGACTGCAGAAATCGCACGCACCGAAGGCTGGACCTTCGGGACGTGCTGATCAGTCGAAGCGGCGCGGCTCGCGCCTGCGGTTCTTCTGGAAGATCGGATCGTCGAGGCGCGGATCGCGGCTGCGCGTTTCCATTCGCGGAGCCGGACCTTCAAGCGAGGAAGTGTCGCGCCCTCCCGAAAGGTCTTCGATCGCTTTCATGTTCTCTTCCTCGGCCATACCGGGAATCAGGAAAGCATCGATCACCCACCAGAAGGCCAGCGGGATCAGGCCAATGACCGACAGGCACAGGAGCAGCTGGGCGATGCCGGAGCCGGTGCGCCCGAGATAGAAGCGATGGGCACCGAAGAAACCGAGAAAGAACCACAGGAGGTAGGACGCCCCGACGCTCTTCCTTCTCGCCTCGAATTCCAGTTGTGCCCGCAAATTGTCGTCCATCGACACCCTCCTTCCCTCACTTGAAGGTAATGCGAATGCAGCTTGCTGCAAGTCTGCCCGTGCAAAGAAGATTTTGTCCAAGGAGGTGCTGGATTTTTGTTCCGGATTGTCGCAAAGGCGCCCGCACACCGCTCCTGCCATCAAGCAGCAAAGCGGTGGGACGAATAAGATGCCCTCATGCAGCGAAGCAATAGGGCAACGAAGTGTGTGCCGGCTTAGCTCAGTTGGTAGAGCAGTTGATTTGTAATCATCAGGTCGCGGGTTCGACTCCTGCAGCCGGCACCATTTCTTTCTCGGAACAGTGGGACGACCAAGCCATTGATTCTCCAACCACAGGAGAAATACAATGGTTCGCAAGATCATCACTGGCGCCGCAGTCGCCTCGCTCGCACTGGTCGCAGCAGCATGCAATACCGTGGAAGGAGCGGGTGAAGACCTTCAGTCCGTCTCCGAAGATGTAGACGAAGCGGTCTAAGGCTCAGCGCCCCACGCCGACATAGGTGAAGCCGTGTTCTTCCATGTCGGTGCGGCTGTAGAGGTTGCGCAGATCGACCAGTAGCGGCTGGCTGAGCAAGTCCTTCATCCTGTCGAGGTCGAGCGCGCGGAAAGCATCCCATTCGGTTACGATCACGGCGGCATCGGCACCATCCATGGCTTCGTAGGAATTGGCGCAATAGGTGACGTTCTGGATCACCTTTTTGGCCTGTTCCATGCCCTCGGGATCGTAGGCGCGCACATTGACGCCGGCATCCTGCAGCGACTGGACGATCGAGATCGCCGGACTGTCGCGCATGTCGTCCGTATTGGCCTTGAAGGTGAGGCCAAGCAGCGCCACGGTCTTGCCATGGGCGTCCGCACCGCCGCCGGCGTCCTTCAATGCCTGCACAACCTTGCGCCCCATGGCGCTCTTGCGTTGGTCGTTCACCGCCACAACCGATTCCACGATGCGCAAGGGCGCTTCGTAATCGTGGCCGGTCTTGAGCAACGCCAGAGTATCCTTGGGGAAGCACGAGCCGCCATAACCCGGCCCCGGCATCAGGAAGCGGTTGCCGATGCGCGTATCGCTTCCGATACCGCGCGCAACATCGCGCACATCTGCGCCCACCTTCTCGCACAGGTCGGCCATTTCGTTGATGAAGGCGATCTTGGTCGCAAGGAAGGCATTGGCGGCATACTTGGTCAGTTCGGCGGCGCGACGGCTCATCACCAGTAGCGGCGATTCATTGCGCGTCAGCGGACGATACACTTCCTGCAGCACCTTTTCGGCATGGTCGTCATTCACACCGATGACCACGCGATCGGGACGCTTGAAATCGTCAATAGCGGCACCTTCGCGCAGAAACTCCGGATTGGAGGCAACCGAGAAGGTGAGATTCGGGCAAACCTCGCGGATGATCCGCTCGACCTCGTCGCCCGTTCCGACGGGCACGGTCGACTTGTCGACCACCACCGCACCCTCGCGCAGCAGCGGAGCCATTTCCCGGGCGGCAGCATAGACATAGGTAAGGTCGGCATGGCCGTCGCCGCGGCGCGACGGCGTGCCCACAGCGATGAAAACCGCATCGGCTTCGGGCAGCACTTTCTCGAGATCTAGCGTGAAATCGAGCCGACCTGCAGCGACATTGCTTTCCACCAGAGCATCGAGCCCCGGCTCGAAGATCGGGATTCGACCTTCGAGCAGTGCGTCGATCTTCGATGCGTCCTTGTCGACACAGGTAACGTGATGGCCGAAATCGGCAAAACAGGCTCCGGAAACCAGGCCCACATAACCCGTACCGATCATCACGATGCGCATGAAAATCCCCCAACCTCTCAGAATTCGGGCGCTTTGCCGCCCATATATGACAATGCGATGGCTGCCCTATGGCCACCTTGGGAACGAAGCAAGCGGCTAGCCACGCCCCCTGTACGGGGCAACACCCTGATCGGGCAGCCAGAGCCCTGCAGGGGGTTCCCCGCTCTGCCAGAACACGTCGATAGGAATGCCGCCGCGCGGGTACCAATAGCCGCCGATGCGCAGCCAATTGGGCTTCATTTCCGCAAACAGCCGCTCGCCAATACCGACGGTCACATCCTCGTGGAAGCCGTTGTGGTTACGGAAGGAGCCGAGGAAGAGCTTGAGGCTCTTGGATTCGACGATGGTCTCTTTCGGCGCGTAATCGATCACCAGATGGGCGAAATCGGGCTGGCCGGTAACCGGGCACAAAGAGGTGAATTCGGGTGCGGCGAAACGCACGAGATACAGCGATCCCGCTCGCGGATTGGGCACGTAATCAAGCACCGCCTCTTCGGGGGAAGAGGGCAGCGTGCTCGCTTGGCCCAGATGAAGCGGCGCCGGCTGGTTTTCATCCTTGCTCATGCGCGCCTGATGCCTCCTTGCGCGCTTACTGGCAAGGCGGGAGCAGCAGCGCATTTACCTGTGGCTTCCCATGTTCTAACCCACGTGCATGGAAAACATGCCTAGCCTCGTCTCCACCGATTGGCTCGCCAAAGAGCTTGGTTCACCTGATCTTGTGGTCCTCGACGCATCGGCCCACCTTCCCGATGCCGGACGCGATCCCGAGGCGGAATTTCTCGACGCACATATTCCCGGCGCGCGCTATTTCGACTTGCCGAACCTGTTCGACAAGGAAAGCCCGGTTCCCTCCGCCATTCCATCGCGCACGCAATTCGTGCTGCACATGGCCAAACTCGGTGTACGGGAAACCGACCGCGTCGTCTTCTATGACGACTCCTACGTAAAGACCTCGGCCCGCGCATGGTTCATCTGCCGCATGATGGGCATGCATCGCGTGGCCGTGCTCGATGGCGGTCTCGGCAAATGGCACCGTGAAGGACGCCCGGTGGAAAGCGGCTCGCCGGCCTTCGAAGAGACTCCATTCGTTGCAAATGGTGCCTTGGGAACCGTGCGCACCAAGTCGGAGATGCTTGCCAATATCGACAGCAAGGCGGAAGTCGTGGTCGATGCGCGCGGAGCCAAGCGCTTTACCGGCGAAGACAAGGATTTCCGGCCCAATGTGGCCGATGGCCATATTCCAGGAGCCCGTAACCTCCCCTTCGACAAACTCTTCAACGAAGACGGCACGTACAAGCAGCCCGAAGCAATCCTGCAGGAATTCCGCGCCGCTGGCGTCGATCTGGACCAGCCGGTCGCCACGACCTGCGGCGGCGGGGTAACTGCAGCGGTCCTGCTGTTCGGCCTGCATCAGGCAGGCAAGGACGATGTCGCTCTCTACGATGGCAGCTGGAGCGAATGGGGAACCGATCCCGACCTGCCCAAGGAACTGGGCGAAGCCCGGTAAGACAGGCCAGGTGAGCAAGGGAGCAGGAGGCAAGGAAAGGAAACCGGCTACGAAGCTGGTGGAAGCCGGGCGCCGCAAGGAATGGACCGGCGCCGTCGTCAATCCGCCAGTCTGGCGCGCAAGCACTCATCTCTATGAGGACAGCAAGGATCTGGCGAAAGGCAGGCCCGATGCCGACGGGTATTTCTATTACGGCCGCCGCGGCGCACCAACGCAATGGGCGCTGGCCGAAGCGTTGACCGAACTGGAACCTGGCGCGGAAGGCACCATGCTCTATCCCAGCGGCGTGGCTGCCATCGCCCATGCCCTGCTGGCGGTGCTGAAGCCGGGCGACAGATTGTTGGTGACCGACAATGCCTATGAGCCGACGCGTAGCATCGCACTCGGCATGCTTGCGCATTACGGCATCGAAGCACAGCCTTTCGATCCTCTCGACCATTCCGCCTTCGAGGCTGCATTCTGCGACCGGACCAAAGCTGTGATGATGGAAAGCCCGGGCAGCCTGACCATGGAAGTCGCCGACATTCCCTTCCTCGCGCAGGTAGCGCGTAAGAACGGCGCCGTGAGCATTCTCGACAATACCTGGGCATCGCCGCTCGGCTTTCGCGCTCTCGAACACGGATGCGATATTTCCGTGATGAGCCTGACCAAGCATGTCGGCGGCCATTCCGACCTGATGATGGGCAGTGCGAGCGCGGGCGAGGAGTATTATCCGGCCTTGCGCAAGGTGGCGCACTATATGGGCCAGGTCGTCTCTCCCGATGACGCATCGCTGGCCCTGCGCGGCCTGAGGACGATGGATGTGCGTCTCCGGCAATCGACCACAAGCGCGCTGGAAATCGCCACTTGGCTGCAAATGCATCCGCACGTGGCGCATGTTCTGTGCCCCATGCTGCCCGGCACGCCCGGCCACGATCTTTGGGCACGCGATTTCACCGGCGGCTGCGGACTCTTCAGCTTCGTATTCAAAGGCGGCAAGCCATCGGATCGAGCGCGTTTCATCGATGCACTCACCCTCTTCGGCATCGGCTTCAGCTGGGGCGGTTTCGAGAGCCTTGCCGTCCCCTTCGACCCGGCCAGGATGCGCAGTGTACGACCCTGGCCCCCTGCAGGCTGGAACCCGGAGGATAGGTTGGGTATCAGGTTATCGATAGGTCTGGAGGATGCGGGCGACCTGATCCAGGATCTGAAGCAGGCGTTCGAGGCGATGGGCGAGGAATGACTCAGGCAAGCGAAACACCCCCGCCGGCAGAGGCGGATGTTCTTCCCCCGGTTGAGGCGAGTACGCCGGCCCCGGTCGAAACCGATGCCGGTATCGGCGTCGAGGAAATCGTCGCCAGCGCCGATACGCTGAAGGACGTCGTTGCGGAAAAGAGCGTGACCATCGGCGGCTTCATCGAATGGCTCAACAGCTGGGGTTTCACCGTCGCAGATACGCGCTTCTCGCTCTGGACAGCACTGGTGGTTGTGCTGGTCGTGGTCGGCGTGGTCATTTTCGCGCGGCTGTTCAGCAAGTTCGCCCACTACGTGCTCGGCCGGATGACATCGCTCGACCCATCGCAGCGGCTGCTTTCGGAGAAGCTGCTAACCATCTTCGTCTGGGCCGCGGCAGTATTGATCGGCCTCGACATACTGAACATTGATCTCACAGCCCTGGCAGTCTTCTCCGGCGCATTCGGCCTTGCAATCGGTTTCGGCCTGCAGAAGACATTCGGCAATCTGATCGCCGGGATCATCCTGCTGATGGACAAGTCGATCAAGCCGGGCGATGTCATCAACATTGCCGACCAGGCAGGTAACGAGACCTTCGGTCAGATCCAGCGGATCGGCATCAGGGCTGTATCGATCACCACGCGCGATGAACGCGAATATCTGATCCCAAATGAAAACCTGATGATCAACCAGGTCGAAAACTGGTCCTACTCCTCCAAGCGCGTGCGCATGCAAGTGCAGGTCGGTGTCTCGTATGGTTGCGATATGAAGCTGGCGGAAGAACTGATGTTGCAGGCGGCCAAGGCGGTTCCGCGCGTGCTCGACACGCCGCCACCCACCGTTTGGATGACCGAATATGGCGACAGCTCGGTCAACTTCACCGTGCATTGCTGGATCACCGATCCGGAAGAGGGTGTCGGCAATGTCCGCTCGGCCGTACTGAAGAACCTCTGGGACCTGTTCCACGAGCACGATATCGAAATCCCCTTCCCGCAGCGGGATCTCAACCTGCGCGACAATGAACAATTCCAGCAGCTCGTCGCCGCGATTTCGCAGCGCGTCGAGCACAATAAGGGCGAGTAGCGCCCCCACCCGCAAAACGGGAGGAAGCATGATTTTCGATCGGTTCCGTGTGCTTGCCGCCGCCCTGGCGCTGGCCCTCTCTTCCTTGCTGACAAGCCAGCCTGCCATGGCGCAGGACACGGCTTCAGCCGACGGTCCCGAGCTCGTCATCGCCACGCGCGATGCGCCACCTTTCGCCATGCGCGGCGATGATGGCGAATGGCGTGGTCTCGCCATCGACTTGTGGCGCGATATTGCCGCGCAAAACGGCTATTCCTACCGGCTCGAGGAAAGCGATCTCACCGGCATGATCGATGGCGTGGCCGATGGACGTTTCGATGCCTCGGTAGGCGCGCTCACCATCACCGCCGCGCGCGAAGAGCAGGTCGATTTCACCCATGCCTTCTATGCGACCGGCTTCGGTATTGCCGTGTCGGAAACGCCCGAGGCCTGGTTCACGCTGGTGACCAATTTCTTCACCTGGGACTTCTTCAAGGCGGTTCTTGCCCTTTCGGCCCTGCTTCTGGTCGTGGGCGTGCTGTTCTGGCTCGCCGAGCGCAGGACCAATTCCGAGGAATTCCCCCAAGACGTAAAAGGCGTCGGATCGGGCTTCTGGTTCTCCGCGGTGACGATGACCACGGTCGGCTATGGAGACAAGGCGCCGCGCACACCCGCAGGCAAGATCGTTGCCCTGATATGGATGTTCACCGCGATCCTGATTATCTCGACCTTTACCGGCATGATCGCTTCTTCGCTGACGACGGACAGGATCTACGGAACCGTGACCGGTCCTGACGATCTGCCATCGGTCAAGGTCGGGTCGATCTCGGGCTCCGCCACCGATGACTGGCTCTCGCGCGAAGGCATCGCTTTCGACAGTTACGACGATATCGAAAGCGGCCTTGCCGCCTTGCAGCAGGGCGAGATCGAGGCCTTCGTTTATGACGCGCCCCTGCTTCGCTACCTCGTGAACCGGGAGTATCGCTCCGAATTACGCATGTTGCCGGGGACCTTCGGCAGGCAGGACTATGGTATTGCCCTCCCGCAAGGCAATCCCCTGCGCGAGGATGTAAATGTTGCTCTCTTGCAGCAAATCGACAGCGATGCATGGGATGCTGCCTTGAACAGGACGCTGGGAGCGCAATAGTCCGCCCGAAAGGGGCGATAAAGCTGACCTAACGCCTGCCAAATCCATTCTCGCTGGCGGTTTGTGCGCTGCACGATCATCTAGCCGCCATGACAAATGTCGGCACAATCTATCTCGTAGGCGCAGGACCGGGCTCGCCCGACCTGCTGACCCTGCGCGCCCAGCGCTACCTGCGCCCGGGCATGGTGCTGGCCAAGGTGGTGGGCAAGGAGCCGCTGGCCTACCGCGAGGGCGCCTACCTGCTGGAGGACTAAGGGCGCCCCTGATCCGCTCTAGTAGATCTCCAGCGTGCGCCAGAAATCGTCCAGCAGCGCCGCGTCGGTCTCGGCGTATTCCTGCTCGACGAAGGTGACGATCAGCAGTCCGGAATCGCGCTCCCCGTAGGCATAAACCGTGCGGGTCCAGTGCTCGTCCTGATAGCTGGTGACGGCTTCCCGGCCCTCGAGAACCTTGTCGCCGACCCGCCGGGTGACCTCGCGCTCCTTGTAGTCGTAGCCGTACTCGACCTCTTCCTTGGTCAGTTCCTTGACCATGAGACCGACCAGAAGCGTGGGATTGAGGCCGTTGTACTCCTGCACCATCACCCCGGTGCCCAAAGGGGTCAGGATCGCGGTCTGGGAGATGCCGCTGCCCAGGTCACTGCGCGAGGGTTTGTAGACGTTCTTGTGGGAAAAGCCGAAGTTCTCCGTCGTGTAGTCGGCGTACTCGTCCTGCGTCAGCACGATCTCCAGCCTGGTGCCGTCGGGCAGGACGATGTCCTTGGGCGCGTCGAGGCCGATGGGATGCTCGGCGCCGTTGATCCGCAGCTTGTAGCCCTCTCCCGCCTCAGCCGGGGACACGGCGGCCACGGACGACAGCCCGGCCAGGACGATCGCTGCCAGGGCCGCCAAAACTGTCGGCGTCCCTGCGTGGTTCGGGGAGCGCCGCTGCGGCGCGGCGGTTTCACGGCAAGCATTCATGGTTGGGCCCCTGGCGATTCTGCGCTGTTCGACGGACGGACGGAGACCGCGATCCTGGTGGCGGACACGGCGGGGCCATCTTGGACCGGTAGAAGGAGGCTGTCCATCGATCACCTCTTGGTGAACCCGCGCCCCCTGGACAACTTCGTGCTGCGCGCCAGTTGGGCTTTGGTAGTATCCTTCGGGAAAGCCAGGGGGAGACGCCGCAACAACGAGGAGAGCGGCATGTCGCAGGAACACTCCGCCCCGCAAAGGGGCAAAGCGTCTGTAGCCTTTGTAGCTTTTGTTTTCGGTTTCCTCTCTTTGCTCTCCCTGCCCCAGCCGGCGGCGGCGCAGAGCGACACGCGCGCCAACCCGCTGAACGCGGTGGTCGGCGTGCGCGCCAAGGTGCCGCCCTCGGCCCGCACGGCGCAGACGCTGGGCGCCGAGCGCCAAGGCGGCGGCGTGGTAATCGGCGAGGACGGCCTGGTCCTCACCATCGGCTACCTGATCATGGAAGCGGTGCAGACCGAGATCGTCGAGCAGGACGGCTCTGTCGTCCCGGCCGACGTGGTGGCCTACGACTACGAGACCGGCTTCGGCCTGCTGCGCCCGCTGACCCGACTGGGCGCCACCCCCATCGAACTGGGCGACTCCACCGAGCTGCCGGCGGAAACCCAGGTGCTGGTCGCCGGGCCGGACGGCCCCAGCCCGGCCCTGGTGGTCTCGCGCCGCGAGTTCGCCGGCTACTGGGAATACCTGCTGCCCGACGCCATCTTCACCGCCCCGCCCTACCGCAGCTTCGGCGGCGCCGCGCTGATCGGCGCCGACGGGCGGCTGCTCGGCATCGGCTCGCTGATCGTCGCCGACGCCGCGGAACCGGGCGAGACCTTCCCCGGCAACATGTTCGTGCCGATCTCGGCCCTGCCGCCGATCATGGAGGACCTGCTGCGCGACGGGCGCTCGACCAAGCCCTCGCGGCCCTGGCTCGGCCTCTATACCCAGGAACTGAGTGGCCACGTCCTGATCAACCGGGTCGCCCCGGGCGGCCCGGCGGACCAGGCCGGGGTCGGGCCCAACGCCATCGTCACCGCGGTGGGCGGGCGCGACGTCTCGACGCTGTCGGAGTTCTACCGGGCCATCTGGGCCCTGGGCGACGCCGGCGTGCAGGTGCCGCTGACCATCCTGGACAGGGCCTCCGGCTACCGCGAGGTCACCGTCACCTCCGGCGACCGCTACGACTACCTGAAGCTCGACCCGAGCTACTGAACGCGGCGGTGCAGGGACCGGGCGACGTCGTAGATCCGGTCGATCACGCGGCGGACGTCCGGCTGGAAGCGTTCCTCGTCGTGGGTGACCAGCCACTGGTCGTGTGACAGTTCAGGGATCGTCGCGGTCACGCGCTGCAGCCCTTCCTGCGCATCCCCCACGAAGGTCGGCAGCACGGCCCGCGCCACCCCGGCGCAGGCCAGGTCCAGGGCATTGCGCGGCGACGTGACCTCCACGGCGGTGTCGCCCTGCGGCTGCGCCGCCAGCCAGGCCGCCGAGGGCGTCTTCACGGCGACCTTCACCCAGGGCTTCACCGACCTGTCCACCGCGTAGCCGGCGAAGAGCACCTGGCCGATCTTGCGGCAGGCCAGCCCGCGCTGTTCCGGGCGGCGGTTGCGGATACCGATCACGGCTTCCCGGTGGGCGATGTCGAGCACATGCTCCGCCGAGATGAACTGCAGGCGCGCCGCGCCGGCCCCGTCCTGGATCGCCCGGATGTGGCGGCACAGCGCGTAGGTCATCCAGCTTCCAGCGGAAACCTTGACGATCGCGGGTCTCTTGCCGCCGCCGGGCCGGCCGAGCGGCTTTATCTGCGCCTCCAGGTCGACGACCCGGGCGAGCAGAGCCTCCCCCTCTTCCGTCAGTTCGTAGCCGCGCGGCAAGCGGCGGAACAGGTCGCTGCCGAGCGCCGCTTCCAGCGCCTTGTTCTTGTCCATGGAACCCCCGTCGATGACCCGAAGTGGTGAATTTGCCATAAGCCGTCTCCTTATTTCACACTGTCAGAGATTCGGGCAACGAACCTCTGTGCCGCCAATCAAAACATATTATGTATCCTTTTTGTTCTCATTTTGTCCCTGAAGTCAAGAACAAAATTGTTCCTGACATCCCGGTGCCTGTTCCTGCTGTCTCGACTGCCCGCGCTGCTTGACTTCCACCC